>NZ_JBDGJQ010000003.1:0-713426 GCF_057656815.1 Variovorax sp. Soil_C_39 | reverse complement strand
TAGTCGTACTCACAGTCCTACTCCTATCTTTAAAGATAAGCGATAGACCGTGTCCTGTCATTCAAGGGGCCAGCTCACGAAACCCTTCGCTCCGACACGCTGGAATTCATGTGCGATGAGTGCGCCGAGGTTCTTGCCGCCGCCGGCGATCACTGCGACTTTTCCGCTGAGGTCTTTGGCCATGGAGAACTCCTTGGTTGAACAAACGAATGGACAGTCTATTTGTCTAGCGATACGGGATAAAGCGGCTTCTAGAATCATGACCGTTCAAGAAAACAGATCAATCAACCAATGGACCGCGTCCACCACCTGCGCATCTTCGTGAGGGTGGCTGCTTCAGGCAGCTTTTCCCAGGCGGCCGACCAGCTCGGGATGTCGCGCGGCGGCGTCTCCACGGCGGTGCAGCAGCTCGAAGCCTGGCTCGGAACGAGGCTCATGCATCGAACGACACGTCGCGTCACATTGACGCAGGATGGCGAGGCGCTCCTGGAGCGTGCGATCTCGCTGATCACCGACATGGAAGACTTGCAACAGCAGTTTCGCCCCGGGTTGCAAGGCATCACGGGTCGCATCCGCGTCGACATGCCTACACGGATCGCAAGGCGCTTCGTGGCACCGGCCCTCCCGCATCTGTTCGCCGAGTTTCCCGGCATCGAAGTGGAGCTCGGGGCCACGGATCGCGCGATCGATCTTGCGTTGGCGGGGGTGGATTGCGCACTGCGTGTCGGACCGCTCAACAGCGCCAACCTGGTCGCTTCGCCGCTGGGCGCCTTCGAGTTGATCAACTGTGCAAGCCCGGCGTATGCCGCGCGCTGCGGGCTGCCGCTTTCCCCGCACGATCTCGAGCGCCACACCTGCGTCAACTACATCTCGCAGTCGTCCGGACGCGCTGCGCCGTGGGAATGGCTGGAAGATGGAAAGCCGATGTCGCGATCATTGCCCAGCACGGCCAGCGCAAACAATGCCGAAATCTACATCGCCTGTGCGCTGGCGGGACTCGGCATGATCCAGATCCCTCGGTTCGACGTTCAAGACCATCTCGACCGTGGCGAACTGATCGAGTTCTTGCCGCAGTTGCGGCCGTCGCCGCTGCCCGTGCATCTGGTCTATCCGAGCCGGCACCAACTGACGCGGCGCGTGAAGGCGTTCACGGGCTGGCTCGAGGGGCTGCTGGATGCGCATCTGGTTCGCGCCTGAGCCAAGGGCCGACAGCCCCATTGAAAAAGGGCGTCCGGTCGATGAAACCGGACGCCCTTGGACGTTTTGTTGGTCGGTGTGAAAGGATTCGAACCTTCGACCCCTTGCACCCCATGCAAGTGCGCTACCAGGCTGCGCCACACACCGAAGCCAGCGATTATAGCCGGCAGAAATCAGCGTCCGACGGACAGCAGTTCACGAATTTCGAAAAGCTCGCGCCGCAGGTGCATCAGCTGCGTGGGATCGATAGTGTTCACGGCACGCGGTGCAGCAACTGCGCTGGCCTCGGCTTCTTCGTCCTGGTGGATGGCCGCTTCGAAGGCTTCGTGATCGATCTCGACAGCTTCCATGCCCTCGAGCGGCACCACGCCGGCCTTGCGGCGGTCGCGCTCGCCCTGCACGAGTTCTTGCAGCTTGTTGCGCGCGCCGCTGATCGTGAAGCCCTGGTCGTAGAGCAGGTCGCGGATGCGGCGGATCATGAGCACCTCGTGGTGCTGGTAGTAGCGCCGGTTGCCGCGCCGCTTCATGGGGCGCAGCTGCGTGAACTCTTGCTCCCAATAGCGAAGCACGTGCGGCTTGACGCCGCAGAGCTCGCCGACCTCACCGATGGTGAAGTAGCGTTTGACGGGAATGGGCGGGAGTGTTTTCTCCATTGAAATCAAGACCGTGCGCAGCAAACCTTAGAGATTACTCTACGCACGCGCGCCGCAACAAGCACTATTCGGCGCCCAGGCTCCACTCGACCTCGGCGGTGCCGCTCGGCTGCTCGGCGCTGCCCTGGATCTGCTCTTTGAGCTTGGCGCTCGCATGAAAGGTCGCGACGCGGCGCTCGCCGATCGGGATGGCTTCGCCGGTGCGCGGATTGCGGCCCGGGCGCGGCGCCTTCACGCGGATCTGGAAGTTGCCGAAGCCCGAGATCTTGACGTCGGAACCTTCGATGAGGCTGTTGGCGATGAGGTCGAAGAAGGCCTCGACCATGTCCTTCGACTCGCGCTTGTTGAGGCCGATCTGCTCGAACAGCAGGTCGGCCAGGTGCGCCTTGGTGAGCGCGGGCGTCTCGAGGGCCTCGAGCGTGAATTCCGCAGCGTTCATTTTTTTCATCACCCCCTGAGGCGTGCGCCGAGCTGGGCGCCCAGTTGTTCGACGATGGCGCGCACGGCCGGTTCGACCTGCTCGTCCGTGAGCGTGGCGCTGTCGTCCTGAAAGCTCAGGCGCACCGCCATGCTCTTCTCTCCCTGCGCGAGGCCGCCCGCGGCGCCATCGCGCGCCGGCTGTGGGCGATAGATGTCGAACAGCGTGGCGTCGCGCAGCAATCCCTGCGCGGCGGCCGCCGATTGGATGGCCTGCATCAGCGCATTGTGCGTGACAGCCTCGGCCACGACCACGGCAATGTCGCGCTCGACCGCCTGGTTCCTGGGCACCGGCCGCGCCACCGGCACAGGACGCGCGGTGACGGCATCGAGCTCGAGCTCGAACACGATCGGGGCCGAAGCGAGATCACACTTCTGGCGCCAGCGCGGATGCAGCTCGCCGACAACGCCGATGGCCTTGCCGTCGAGCAGCACGCGTGCGGAGCGCCCCGGGTGCAGCGCAGGATGCTCGGCCGGCTCGAAGCTCGGCACCCGCGGTGCGAGCAGCGCTTCGACGTCGCCCTTCGCGTCGTAGAAGTCGACGCGCTGCGGCTTGCCGTCCCAGCGCGATGCCTCGGCGTCGCCCCAGGCAAGGCCCGCCACGCGCATGGGCTGGTGAATGCCGCGCACGGTGGCGTCGGTGGTGAGCACGCTGTCGTCGCGCAGAAAGACGCGGCCGACTTCGAACACGCGCACGCGCGGCGCCTTGCGGTCGAGGTTGAACTTGAGCACTTGCAGCAGCGAGCCGACGAGCGACGAGCGCATGACGCTCATCTGGCTGGCGATGGGGTTGAGCAGCTTCACGGGATTGGCATTGCCCGCAAGGTCTTGCTCCCAGTGCGCCTCGACGAAGCTGAAGTTGATGGTTTCCTGGTAGCCGAGCGCCGCCAAGCTGCGGCGTACCGCGAAGCGGCTGCGCTGCGCCTCGGGCCGCACGCGTGCGGTGATGGGCGCGAGCGGCGCGGTGGTCGGCAGGTTGTTGAAGCCGATCAGGCGCGCCACTTCTTCGATGAGGTCTTCCTCGATCAGCAGGTCGAAGCGGTGCGGCGGCGGCGTGACGGTCAGGGTGCCCTCGCCTTCGCTCAGCGCAAAGCCGAGGCGGCGCAGCGCATCGGCGCATTGCGCCTGCGTGAGCGGCATGCCGATGACGCGCGCGGCACGCGCCACGCGCAGCGTGACGGGCATGGCTTCGGGCACGCGCAAAATCTTGTCGTCCATGGCGCCGGCCTGGCCGCCGCAGATCTCGATGACGAGCTGGGTGATGCGCTCGATGATCTCCACCGTGCGGCTCGGATCGACGCCGCGTTCATAGCGGTGGCCGGCATCGGTCGAGAAATTGAAGCGGCGCGAACGGCCCTGCACCGCCTCGGGCCACCAGAAGGCTGCCTCGATGTAGATGTTGCGCGTGTCGTCGGACACGGCGGTGGCATCGCCGCCCATGATGCCGGCGAGCGATTCGACGGCCTGGTCGTCGGCAATCACGCCGACCTTGTCGTCGACGCCGATGGTGTTGCCATTGAGCAGCTTGAGCTGCTCGCCCGCCTTGCCCCAGCGCACGGTGAGCCCGCCGTGGATCTTGTCGAGGTCGAAGATGTGGCTGGGCTGGCCGTACTCGAACATGACGTAGTTCGAGATGTCGACCAGCGGCGTGACGCTGCGCTGGCCGCAGCGCGCGAGCCGCTCGACCATCCACGCCGGCGTGGCCACCTGGGTGTTCACGCCGCGCACGATGCGGCCCGAGAAGCGGCCGCAGAGTTCGGGCGCCTCGACCTTCACGGGCAGCACGTCGGCGAACGACGTTGCCACGGGTGCGATGGCCGGTGTCTTGAGTGGTGCCCCGGTGAGCGCCGCGAGTTCACGCGCCACGCCATACACGCTGAGGCCGTGCGCGAGGTTGGGCGTGAGCTTCAGCGTGAGCAGCGCGTCGTCGAGCTTGAGCACCTCGCGCACGTCGGCACCCACGGGCGCGTCGGCGGCCAGTTCGAGCAGGCCGCCGTGGTCTTCGCTCAGGTGCAGCTCGCGCGCCGAGCACAGCATGCCCTGGCTTTCGACGCCGCGCAGCTTGCCGAGCTTGATGAGAAAGGGCTTGCCGTCTTCACCGGGCGGCAGCTCGGCGCCGACGAGCGCGCAAGGCACCTTGATGCCGACGCGCGCATTGGGCGCGCCGCAGACGATGTTGAGCAAGGCGCCCTGCCCCGCGTCGACCTGGCAGACTCGCAGCCGGTCGGCGTTGGGGTGCTGCACCGCTTCCTTGATCTCGCCGACGACGATGCGGCTGAAGGGCGGCGCCACGGGGCGGCGCTCCTCGACCTCGAGGCCGCCCATGGTGAGCGTTTCGGCCAGTGCGGCGCTGTCGAGCGGGGGATTGCAGAACTCGCGCAGCCAGGATTCCGGGAATTGCATCTCTTCGATCTCGTATTCGGTAGGTGTGTGTCTGGAGCGTGGTGCTTGCTTACTGGAACTGCGAGAGGAAGCGCAAGTCGCCGTCGAAGAAGAGCCGCAGGTCGTTCACGCCGTAGCGCAGCATGGTGAGCCGGTCGGGCCCCATGCCGAACGCAAAGCCGATGTAGCGCTCGGGGTCGAGCCCCATGTTGCGCACCACGTTCGGATGCACCTGACCCGAACCCGCCACCTCGAGCCAGCGCCCGGCCAGCGGGCCGCTCGCAAACTGGATGTCGATCTCGGCGCTGGGCTCGGTGAACGGGAAGAAGCTCGGGCGAAAGCGCAGCACCAGGTCGTCGCGCTCGAAGAAGGTACGGCAGAAGTCGGTGAAGACGACCTTCAGGTCCTTGAAGCTCACGTTCTCGCCGAGCCAGAGGCCTTCGCACTGGTGGAACATGGGCGAGTGCGTGGCGTCGCTGTCGACGCGGTAGGTGCGGCCCGGCGCGATGACGCGGATCTCGGGCGCCTTGGCGGTGCCGGTGCTGTCGGCCGCGGCGGCTTCGAACTCGGCCGCGTACTTCTTGATGTGCTGGTGCGCATAGCGAACCTGCATCGGGCTGGTGTGCGGACGCAGGTTGTACGGAATGCCGTCTTCGCCGTTCAGGTCGACATAGAAGGTGTCCTGCATCGAACGCGCAGGATGGTTCGGCGGGTTGTTGAGCGAGGTGAAGCTGTGCCAGTCGCTCTCGACTTCGGGGCCGTCGGCCACGTCGAAGCCCATGCTCGAGAAGATCTCCTCGATGCGCTCGAGCGTGCGGCTCACCGGGTGCAGGCCACCGGCGGTGCGGCGGCGCCCCGGCAGGCTCACGTCGAGCGCCTCGGCGCGCAGCTGCAGCGAAAGCTCTTCGTCGGCCAGCTGCTGGCGGCGCTCGGTCAGCGCGGACTCGATGGCCTGCTTGGCCACGTTGATCGCGGCACCGCGCGACTTCTTCTCGTCGACGCTCAGCGCGGCCATGCCCTTCATCAGCTCGGTGATGCGGCCCGACTTGCCGAGGAACTGCGCCTTGGCGTTCTCGAGCTCGGCGGGCGTCTTGGCCTGGGCAAAGGCGGCGCCTGCGGTGGCGACCAGGGAGTCCAACTCGTTCATAGCATCAACAACAAATTTCGAGGGGAAATAAAAAAGAGCTGGAGCTTTTTCAAGCGCCAGCCCTTGAGCCGTGGGCGCAGGAGCCGCCCGAAGGCAGCGCCCTGCTGTGCAGAATCAAGCAGCCAGCTTGGCCTTGACCTGCTCCACGATGCCGGCAAAAGCGGCCTTGTCGTGCACGGCGATGTCCGCAAGCATCTTGCGGTCGATCTCGATCCCGGCCTTGCGGATGCCGTTGGCGAACTGGCTGTAGGTCAGGCCCAGTTCACGCGAGGCGGCGTTGATACGCGCGATCCACAGTTGACGGAACACGCGCTTCTTGGTGCGGCGGTCACGGTAGGCATATTGCCCTGCCTTCATTACCGCCTGTTTGGCGATGCGGAAGACATTGCCGCGGCGACCGCGGAAACCCTTGGCGAGTGCGAGAACTTTTTTGTGGCGGGCGCGAGCCGTTACACCACGTTTGACGCGAGGCATGTGATTACTCCTTGTTCGTCAGTTGATCAAATGCCCATGCCGGGCAACATCGCGGCCATCGAAACCATGTTGGTCTCGTGGACTGCGGTTGCACCACGCAGGTGACGCTTGTTCTTGGTGGTCTTCTTGGTCAGGATGTGACGCTTGAAGGCTTGACCGCGCTTGACGGTGCCACCGGGACGAACGCGGAAACGTTTTTTCGCGCTGCTCTTGGTCTTCATTTTGGGCATGTGAATGCTCCTTTAGTTTGTGCTCGTGAGGCGCCGCGGATACTCCACGGACTTGTTGGCCCCGAGACACTTCTTCATCCCGCTGCTGCCTGCGCTTCTTGCGAAGTGCCGGCAACAGCGAAATCCCTTCGATAACCTTCCCTGTCACGCCCTTGCGGGCGTTTCGCTCAGGCCGACGCGGGCGCCGGCGTTTCCGACGAAGCCGGCTTGGGGCTGGCGCCCGGCTTCTTGCGGCCCGGTGCGATCATCATGATCATCTGCCGGCCCTCGAGCTTCGGAAACTGCTCGACGACGATCGTGTCGCCCAGCTCTTCGCGAATGCGCTGCAGCAGGGCCAGACCGAGTTCCTGGTGCGTGATTTCGCGGCCGCGGAAGCGGAGCGTGATCTTGCACTTGTCACCCTCTTCAAGAAAGCGCCGGATGTTGCGCATCTTGATGTTGTAGTCGCCGTCGTCGGTGCCGGGCCGGAACTTGATTTCCTTGACCTCGATGACCTTCTGCTTCGACTTCGCCTCGGCCGCCTTCTTCTGCTCGTGGTACTTGAACTTGCCGTACTCGATCAGGCGGCAGACCGGCGGATTGGCCGCCGCGACGACCTCAACCAGATCCACATCGGCCTCACCGGCAAGGCGCAAGGCCTCGGAGAGACTCATGACACCCATTGGCTCGTTTTCCGGGCCGACAAGGCGGACTTCCGGGGCCATGATTTCCCGGTTCAGGCGGTGTTGGCGTTCCTCGCGGTGGCGGCGGTCGCGAAATGCAGTAGCGATGGTCAGAATCCTTCAAAAATTGCTACAAAATCTGTAGCGGACGCCGGGTCAGCCCTCGCGGACAAGCGGCAAAATGGTTCGAAAAGCACACTTTGGGGTGCCTCGCGGACAAATCAACGCTTGTCAGCAACATCCTGGACGAGCCGTTGCATGAACGATTCGAGGGACATTGCACCGAGGTCTTGATTGCCCCGGGCGCGCACTGCGACGGCACCAGCTTCCTTCTCTTTGTCGCCGACGACGAGGATATAGGGAAGCTTTTGCAACGAATGCTTGCGTATTTTATACGTAATCTTCTCGTTGTGCAGATCCAGCTGAACCCTAAGCCCTTGATTCTGCAGCGTTTTCGCCACTGAGCTGGCGTAATCGGCCTGCCCTTCGCTGATATTGAGCACCGCCACCTGCACCGGCGCGAGCCATGCGGGCAGCGCGCCGGCGTGATGCTCGATGAGCATGCCGATGAAGCGTTCGAGGCTGCCGACGATGGCGCGGTGCAGCATAACGGGGTTGGCGCGGCCACTCGATTCCGTGACGTATTCGCCGCCCAGCCGCTCGGCCGTGTTGAAGTCGACCTGCATCGTGCCGCACTGCCATTGGCGGCCCAGTGCGTCCTTCAGCGTGTACTCGATCTTGGGGCCATAGAAGGCGCCATCGCCGGGCGAGATGATGAAGTCGACGCCCGAGCGGCGCAGCGCCTCCATAACGGCATGCTCGGCCTTGTCCCAGAGTTCGTCCGAGCCGACGCGGTTGTCGGGCCGCGTCGCCACTTTGTAGAGAATGTCCGTGAAGCCGAAGTCGGCGTACACCTTCTGCAGCTGCGCCGTGTAGGCCACGCACTCTTCGAGGATCTGGTCTTCCGTGCAGAAGATGTGTCCGTCGTCCTGCGTGAAGCCGCGCACGCGCATGATGCCGTGCAGCGCGCCGCTCGGTTCGTTGCGGTGGCACTGGCCGAACTCGCCGTAGCGCAGCGGCAGGTCGCGGTAGCTGCGCAGGTCGCTCTTGAAGATCAGCACATGGCCGGGGCAGTTCATCGGCTTGAGCGCGTATTCGCGCTTTTCCGACTCCGTCGTGAACATGTTGTCGCGGTAGTTCTGCCAGTGGCCCGTCTTCTCCCACAGGCTCTTGTCGAGGATCTGCGGGCCCTTCACTTCCCAGTAGCCCGTGTCGCGGTAGATCGCGCGCATGTACTGCTCGACCTGCTGCCAGATCGCCCAGCCCTTGGGGTGCCAGAACACCACGCCCGGCGCCACTTCGTCGATGTGGAACAGGTCGAGTTCCTTGCCGAGCTTGCGGTGGTCGCGCTTCTCGGCTTCCTCGATGCGCTGGATGTACTGGTCGAGCTGCTTCTTGTCGGCCCATGCCGTGCCGTAGATGCGCTGCAGCTGCTCGTTCTTGGCGTCGCCGCGCCAGTAGGCGCCGGCCAGCTTCGTGAGCTTGAAGACCTTCAGGAAACGCGTGTTCGGCACGTGAGGGCCGCGGCACATGTCGACGTATTCCTGGTGGTAGTACAGGCCCATGGCCTGCTCGTCGGGCATGTCTTCGACGAGGCGCAGCTTGTAGTCTTCGCCGCGCGACTTGAAGACCTCGATCACCTCGGCGCGCGGCGTCATCTTCTTGACGACGTCGTAGTCCTGCGCGATCAGCTCGCGCATGCGCGCCTCGATGGCCGCCATGTCCTCGGGCGTGAAGGGGCGCTCGTACGAGATGTCGTAGTAGAAGCCTTCCTCGATCACCGGGCCGATCACCATCTTGGCCGTCGGATAGAGCTGCTTCACGGCATGGCCGACCAGGTGAGCCGTCGAGTGGCGGATGATCTCCAGGCCCTCGTCGTCCTTGGGCGTGATGATCTGCAGCTTGGCGTCGTGGTCGATGACGTCGCTGGCATCGACGAGGCGGCCGTCGACCTTGCCGGCCACCGTCATCTTGGCAAGGCCCGGGCCGATGGACTGGGCGACTTCGGCCACCGAAACCGGGCCGGGAAACTCGCGGCGCGAGTTGTCGGGAAGCGTGATCTGGATCATGTGAAAAACCTGCTGAGAAAAAGCAAAAAGCGCGGGGGTTGGCCGCGCTTTGCTGGGGTCTGGTTGGCTGGAAGAACCAGCGCACGCGGCCTAACGGGCCGTCTCGACGAAGCTTCCTTCTTCGAGACGGACAACCAGTGCGGTGTCCGTAGTTCGCGGTGTCATAACCAGATTGCCTTTCTCGCCCTTGTTGGTGACGGAGGAAAGCGCAGATTCTAGCCGCAGAGACGCAAAAAAGCCCGGCACGCGGGCCGGGCTTCATTCGAGCGGACAGAGCTGCCCGATCAGTGGAACTGTTCTTCCTCGGTCGAACCGGTCAGCGCCTTGACGCTGGACGCGCCGCCCTGCACCACCGTGGTGACGTCGTCGAAGTAGCCGGCGCCGACTTCCTGCTGGTGCGACACGAAGGTGTAGCCCAGTTCGCGCGCCGCGAATTCCGGCTCCTGCACCATTTCGACGTAGTGCTTCATGCCTTCGCCGCGCGCATAGGCGTGCGAGAACTTGAAGGTGTTGTACCAGTTGCTGTGGATGCCGGCCAGCGTGATGAACTGGTACTTGTAGCCCATCGCCGAAAGCTCGTCCTGGAACGAAGCGATGGTCTTGTCGTCGAGGTGCTTCTTCCAGTTGAACGACGGCGAGCAGTTGTAGCTCAGCAGCTTGCCCGGGAACTTGGCGTGCATGGCATCGGCGAACTCGCGCGCGAAGCCCAGGTCCGGCGTGCCGGTTTCGCACCACACGAGGTCGGCCACTTCGGCATAGGCCAGGCCGCGGCTGATGGCTTGCTCCGACCCGTTCCTGACGCGGAAGAAGCCCTCTTGCGTGCGCTCGCCGGTGAGGAAAGGCTTGTCGTTGGCATCGTGGTCTGAGGTGATCAGGTTGGCGGCCTCGGCGTCGGTGCGGGCCAGCACGATGGTCGGCACGCCCATCACGTCGGCGGCAAAACGCGCGGCCTGCAGCTTCTCGACGGCTTCATGCGTCGGCACCAGGACCTTGCCGCCCATGTGGCCGCACTTCTTCACCGCAGCCAACTGGTCTTCGAAGTGCACGCCGGCGGCGCCCGCGGCGATCATGTTCTTCATCAGCTCGAAGGCGTTGAGCACGCCGCCGAAGCCGGCTTCCGCATCGGCCACGATCGGCAGGAAGAAGTCGATGAACTCCTTGTCGCCGGGATTCAGGCCACGGCCCCACTGGATTTCGTCGGCGCGCTTGAAGGTGTTGTTGATGCGGCGGACCATGGCCGGCACCGAGTCGTAAGCGTAGAGCGACTGGTCGGGGTACATCGTCTCCGAGGTGTTGCCGTCGGCAGCCACCTGCCAGCCCGACAGGTAGACGGCTTCGAGGCCGGCCTTGGCCTGCTGCAGCGCCTGGCCACCGGAGATGGCGCCGAAGGAGTTGACGTAGCCCTTCTTGGCGCCGCCGTTGATCAGGTCCCACAGCTTTTCGGCGCCGCGGCGCGCGAGCGTGTTCTCGATCGGCAGCGAGCCGCGCAGGCGGACCACGTCGGCGGCGCTGTAGTTGCGCTTGATGCCCTTCCAGCGCGGGTTGGTGGCCCAGTCTTTCTCGAGGGCGGCAATCTGCTGTTCGCGGCTCAGTTGTTCGGTAAGGGTCTGGGGCATGGTCACTCCGTGAGGTTGTTGAAGGCATCGGCCGCTGGGGCCTTGGCATCCACTTTAAACCTGTGCACCACTCTTATGTCTTATAGAAGACATATTTTTGCATCAACAAAATCAATAACTTAGACGCGTATCCCTCTATATGAAATAGTCTTTCTCATATTGAGAAAAAATATTGCAGCGCAGCAGGTGCCCATTCCGCATTGTGGAGTCAATCTTTCAGTGTGAAAAATGGCGCGGCCTCGAACACGCGCCGTGCGGCCCTGGGTGTCGAGCGGCTGGGGCATCATCGGCGGCTCCTTGTTCAGCAAGCCCCCATTGACCGCTACCGCCCCCACCTCGAGCCGCCTCGCGGCCTATGGCTGCCTGGCCCTGAGCATGTCGCTCGTCGGCGCCTACGTGGCACTTTCCAAGCCCCTGACCGTCGCGTTCCCGGTGCTGCTGCTCGCGTGGCTGCGCTTCGGCATCGCGGCGCTCGCGATGCCGCACTGGCTGCGCCGTGCGCCCGGCGAACCTCCCATGAGCGGGCGCACGCGCTGGCTCGTGTTCCTCGAGTCGTTCCTCGGCAACTTCCTGTTCTCGATCTGCATGCTGTTCGGCGTGAGCATGACGAGCGCGGTGTCGGCCGGCGTGATCATGGCGTCGATCCCCGCTGCGGTCGCGGTGGCGAGCTGGCTCTTCTTGCGCGAGCGCATCACGGTGCGCATCGCACTCGCCATCGGCTGCGCCGCGCTCGGCATCGGCCTGCTGGCGCTGACGCCGGCGCATGCGCCCGCGGCAACGCCTGGGGGCGCGGCGCCGTCCGCGATGCCTTGGCTCGGCAACCTGCTGGTCTTCTGCGCGGTGCTCTGCGAGGCCGCGTACGCGGTGATCGGCAAGTCGCTTACGGGCCGGCTCGGCCCGAAGCGGATCTCGTCGCTGATCAACCTCTGGGGCTTCGTGTTGTCGATGCCGTTCGGCGTGTGGCTCGCATGGCACTTCGACTTCTCGGCCGTGCGCATCGAGATGTGGGCGCTGCTCGTGCTCTATGCGCTCGCCGCGAGCATCTGGACGGTGTGGCTCTGGATGACGGGCCTGCGCAACGTGCCCGCTGCGCAGGCCGGCGTCTTCACCGTGATGCTGCCCGTGAGTGCGGCATTCGTGGGCGTGCTGGCGCTCGGGGAGAACCTCTCTGCGGCACAGCTGGTTGCGTTCGCGCTTGCACTCGTCGGCGTGGTGCTCGCCACGTGGCCCGCACGCCGGAGCTGAAGAGACGCATACGCCCCTCTGAAAAAACAACAACTCCCAATGAAAAAAGCGTTTTTTCCCTTGGAAACGCGTTTTTTCTCCTTTAGCATCCGCAGTGCCACTGGAGACGCCAGTCTTTCATTGGTGAACGTTCAACCAAAAAAGGAAATCAACCATGGCAACTGCAAAAAAGGCTCCGGCCAAGAAAGCTCCGGCTAAAAAGGCTGCACCTGCAAAGAAGGCGGCTCCGGCCAAGAAGGCTGCTGCTCCTGCGAAGAAGGCTGCTGCACCGGCGAAGAAGGCTGCTGCTCCTGCCAAGAAGGCTGCTGCTCCCGCGAAGAAGGCCCCTGCCAAGAAGGCCGCTCCCGCCAAGAAGCGCACGCCCAATGCCGCCTTCATGAAGGCGCTGACCCCCAGCCCGGCACTCGCCGCCGTGGTCGGCTCCACGCCGCTGCCGCGCACCGCCGTCGTGAGCAAGCTGTGGGACTACATCAAGAAGAACAACCTGCAGGACAAGGCCAACAAGCGCAACATCAACGCCGACGCCAAGCTGAAGGAAATCTTCGGCAAGCCGCAAGTGTCGATGTTCGAACTGGCCGCGCTGATCGGCAAGCACGTCAAGTAAGCGCACCACCCCGAAAGACCTCCGTGCCGCAGGCACCCGGGTCGATCAGGAAAGCCGGCGAAAGCCGGCTTTTTTTCGTCCGTGCTTTTCTTCCTCGAAGCCTCAGCGCATCGCGTCCACCGCCGGCGCAAGGAAGCGCGAAGGCGTGCAGCCGAAATGCCGCCGGAAGGTCTCGATGAAAGCGCTCACCGAGCTGTAGCCCACTGTGAGCGCCACCGCGGTCACCGGCGCTCCAGCGCCCAGCAACTGCACCGCCTTGAAGAGCCGCGCCTGCTGGCGCCACTGCGCGAAACTCAAGCCGGTCTCGGCCGCGAAGCGCCGCGTGAGCGTGCGTGCCGCCATGCCGATGTGCCCGGCCCATTGCGCGATCGTGTCGTCCGGCGACGGGTCTTCGGCCAGGGCGGCGGCCATCGCGAGCAGGCGCGCGTCGCGCGGCATCGGGAGGTGCAGCGAAGCCCCCGCATTCGCGGCCAGTTCATCGAGCAGCACCGCCACCAGCCGCAACCGGCGCTGCGCCTGATCGGCGTCGGGCTCCTGCGGCAGCGAAAGCAGCCGCGCCACGAGTTCGCGGACCAGCGGCGTCGATGCGAACACATGCGGCTGCGCCGGCAGCGCGCCGGTCAGTGCCGGATCGAGGTAGAGGCTCCAGCCGGCCGTCGCGCCACGGCTGTGCGCCGCATGCGTGCAGCGCGGCGCGATCCAGCCGATCCAACCGGGCGGCAGAACCCACCGGCCGGCCGGCGTCTCGATCAGCAGCAGGCCGGCGCGCAAGGCGAACAGTTGTCCCTGCGCATGCGCATGCGCGTGGGTCACGCGCGCGGCGTCATGGGCATCGACCGAGAGGTGCAGGTGCGGTGGGGAAGGATCAGCAGCCATCGCGTCCCTGCGCGGATCGATGCATGGCCCGATCGCGATGTCGATCGGCCCAGCGCCGCAAGCCCGCCGAAGGGGTTCTGCCTAGCATCGGAATCCTCATCGATCCACCTATCCCCGTCTTCCCGAAGGAATTGCCATGAAAGCCCAGGATGTCTTGCCCGACGATCACGATTTCGCCCTGCTCGGCGGCCGGACCGTGCGCAAGGGCTCGGTCGGCGCCTTCCTCGCCAACGTGCGCGTGCTGGAGGACGCCGGCGCATCCGTTGCGGAGCGCCAGACCGCACGCGAGGACCTCGTCGCGCTGATCCCCGCGCTCGAGGCACTGGGCCTGTTCGAGGTGTTCGAGCTGCGCTCGCCCATCCTGCGCGCAGAGGTCGCGCAGCATCTCGCCGCCTTCAGCCCTGCGCCTGTTGCTGCTGCCTTGCCGCGCGCGTGATCGTGCCCAGCGTGCCTCGCGTGCTGATCACCTCGGGGTCGAGCGGAATCTCGATCAGCGTGCCGGTGTCGGCGGCCAGCGCACGCAGCAGCGCGGCTTCGAACTGCGCGGTCTCGGTCACGCGCTCGGCCGCGTAGCCGTAAGCGCGCGCGAGGCCGCAGAAGTCGGGATTGCGCAGCGCGGTGCCGCTCGTGCGCTCGGGGTACTCGCGCTCCTGGTGCATGCGGATGGTGCCGAACATGCCGTTGTTGAGCAGCACGATGATCGTCTTGCCGCCGTGCTGCGCCGCCGTCGCGAGCTCCTGCCCGTTCATGAGGAAATCGCCGTCGCCCGCGATCGTGAAGCCCACGCGGCCGGTCGCGAGGTTGGCCGCGATGGCAGCCGGCACGCCGTAGCCCATCGCGCCGCTGGTGGGTGCCAGCTGCGTCTTCGCGCCCTTGGCCAGGCCGTGGTAGCGGAAGTAGCGGTGCACCCAGCTCGCGAAGTTGCCTGCCCCGTTGGTGATGGCGGCATCGGCCGGCAGGTGCTTCTGCAGCAGCGCCACGACCTCTGCCATGTCGACGGGCCCGCGCGGCGCATCGGCGGGCATGCCCGCGAGCGCCTGCGGCACGAGGTTGGCTTCGTAGTCGGCATGCGCCTGCGCGGTCCAGGCTTCCCAGGGCAGCGTCGGTGGCGCGCTCAGCACCTCGAGGCTGCGCGCGGCGGCGCTCATGCCGGCGTTGATCGCCAGGTCGGCCTGGTAGACGCGGTTGAGCTCCTCGGCGCTGGCATGGATGTGCACCAGCTTCTGGCGCGCCTTGGGCGCTTCGAGCAGCGTGTAGCCGCCAGTCGTCATCTCGCCCAGGCGCGGACCGATCGCAATGACGAGGTCGCTGTCCTTCACGCGCTGCGCCAGCTTGGGGTTGATCGCGATGCCCACGTCGCCCGCATAGAGCGGATGGTGGTTGTCGAAGGTGTCCTGAAAGCGGAAGGCGTTGGCCACGGGCAGGCGCCAGTTCTCGGCAAAGCGCTGCAGCGCCTGCGCGGCCTGCGGCGTCCAGCCGCCGCCGCCCGCGATCACCAGCGGGCGTTCGGACTTCAGCAGCAGCTCGCGCAGGCTGCGCAGCGCGCCGGGGTCGCTCCACGGCTGCACGGCCTCGACGCGCGGCAGCGGCCGTGCCGCGGTGTGCGTGCGCAGCATGTCCTCGGGCAGCACCAGCACCACGGGGCCGGGGCGGCCGTTCATCGCGGTCGCGAAGGCACGCGACACGTACTCGGGAATGCGGTCGGCGTCGTCGATGCGCTCGACGCGCTTGGCGAAGCCCTTGGTGCTCGGGCCGAAGAAGCTCGCGTAGTCCACCTCCTGGAAGGCCTCGCGGTCGCGGAAGTCGCTGCCCACGTCGCCGACGAACAGCACCATCGGCGTCGAATCCTGGAACGCGTTGTGCACGCCGATCGAGGCGTTGGTGGCACCCGGGCCGCGCGTGACGAAGCACACGCCCGGCCGTCCGGTGAGCTTGCCGTGCGCCTCGGCCATGAAGGCCGCACCGCCCTCCTGGCGGTTGACGATGAAGCGGGCGCGGTCGCCGAAGGCATGGAAGCCGTCGAGCACCGCGAGGAAGCTTTCGCCCGGCACGCCGAATGCGATCTCCATGCCCTGTGCGATCAGGCACTCGACGATCAGGTGGCCCGCGGGTTGTGATGTACTCATGAGAAGTCGAACCTCGTTGCAGTCAATGTCTCGGCAATTATGTGCATCCTCTCTCGCTGCCTTGCGTTAATTCACCAAATGGTTAAATTCGCGCCATGAAGGCCCCCAAGGATTCCCCGCCCGAAGCGCTCGAGCCGCGCTCGCGCGACGCCGATCGGTCGCAGCTCGCCATCCTTGCGTCGGCACGCGACGAGTTCGCCCAGCGCGGGCTGGCCGGCGCGCGCATGGACAGCATCGCCGCGCGCGCGGGGCTCAACAAGCGCCTCATCTACTACTACTTCGGCAGCAAGGACGACCTGTTCCTCGCGGTGCTCGAGCGCACCTACGCCGACATCCGCGAAGCCGAGCAGAAGCTGCATCTCGACGAGATCGATCCCGTCGAGGCCATCCGGCAGCTGGTCTCGTTCACCTGGCATTACTACCTCGAGCATCCCGAGTTCATCACGCTGCTCAACAGCGAGAACCTGCATGGCGCTGCGCATCTGAAGCGCTCCGAACGCATCCAGGAGATGAACTCGCCGCTGGTGCAACTGCTCGACACGGTGCTCGAGCGCGGCAAGCGCGACAACCTGTTCCGCGCCGGCGTCGACCCGGTGCAGCTCTACATCTCGATCGCCTCGCTCTGCTACTTCTACCTATCGAACAACAACACGCTGTCGGCGGTGTTCGGGCGCGACCTGCGCGCGCCCAAGGCGATGGCGCAGCGCCTCTCGCACATGACCGACCTGGTGCTCGGGTACGTGCTGCACTGAGCGGCGCACGCCCGTTCGCGGGCCTTTAAGGGTATTCACGGATTCGCAGCGGTTGTGCTGGTGCGGCGGGCTTTCTAGAATCCACAATTCACCCATTGGTGAATTAATCGATTTCGACGACAAGCGGCTCGCCCGCACGGAGACAACCATGAAGCAACTCGCACGCACCACCGCACTGGCCACGCTCACCTGCATGGCCGCCCTGATGCCGGGCCTCGCGTCGGCGCAAAACGGCTATCCCACCAAACCGATCCGCGTGATCGTGCCGTTCGCGGCCGGCAGCACCACCGACATCATTGCGCGCGCCATCGCCGACAAGATGGGCCAGAGCATGGGCCAGACGCTGGTGGTGGACAACCGCGGCGGCGCCAGCGGCACCATCGGCCAGCAGGCCGTGGCCACGGCCGCGCCCGACGGCTACACGGTCATGATCCACTCGTCGTCGCACACGGTCAGCCCCTCGACCTTTGCAAAGCTGCCGTTCGACACGGTGGCCGACTTCGCCGGGGTGTCGCCCATCTCGTCGCTGTCGAACGCACTGGTCATCGCGCCTTCCAAGGGCATCAAGACGCTGCAGGAGCTGGTGGCGGCCGCCAAGGCCAAGCCCGGCACCATCAACTTCGCATCGGCAGGCCAGGGCAGCGCCACCCACCTGAATGCCGAGAAGTTCAAGATGGCCGCGAAGATCGACGCGACCAACATCCCGTTCAAGGGTTCGGCCGAGGCCGTGACCGAAGTGCTCTCGGGCCGGGTCGACTACTACTTCTCGCCGATCGCGCCGGTGATCGGCCAGATCAAGGACGGTCAGTTGCTCGCGCTGGCCGTGGGCTCGCCCAAGCGCTCCGCCGCCCTGCCCGACGTGCCGACCACCACCGAAGCGGGCGTGCCCGGCTCGGAATTCAACTTCTGGATCGGCATGATGGCGCCCGCCAAGACGCCGCGCGACATCGTCAACCGCCTGCACGACGAGGTGGCCAAGGCACTCGCCTCGCCCGAGGTCAAGGAACGCTTCCTGAAGCTCGGCGCCGACGCCTGGACGCTCAAGCCCGAGCAGTTCGACGCCTACATCAAGGACGAGATCAAGAGCAACGCGACGCTCGTCAAGGCCGCCGGCCTGTCGCCGCAGTGAGCCGCATCGGCCCGTCTCCCTTCTTCTTTCTTCTCTCTCCAACTCCTTTTCGGCTGAAGACATGGCTACACAACGACTCGGACTGATCATGCACGGCGTCACCGGACGCATGGGCATGAACCAGCATTTGATCCGCTCCATCTGCGCAATCCGCGCCCAGGGCGGCGTGACGCTTTCCAATGGCGACAAGGTCATGCCCGACCCGATCCTCATCGGCCGCAACGCCGAGAAGATGGAAGCGCTCGCCAAGACCCACGGTATCGCGCGCTGGGGTACCGACCTGGACAAGGCCCTCGAGAACAAGGAAGACACCGTCTTCTTCGACGCCGGCACCACGCAGATGCGCCCGACGCTGCTCGCCAAGGCGATCCGCGCCGGCAAGCACGTGTACTGCGAGAAGCCGATCGCCACCAACCTCAACGAAGCCGTCGAGGTCGCGCGCCTCGCGCAGGAATCGGGCCTCAAGCACGGCGCGGTGCAGGACAAGCTCTTCCTGCCCGGCCTGCGCAAGCTCGACATGCTGCGCCGCGCGGGCTTCTTCGGCCGCATGCTCAGCGTGCGCCTGGAGTTCGGCTACTGGGTGTTCGAGGGCGACCTGCAGCCGATCCAGCGCCCGAGCTGGAACTACCGCAAGGAAGACGGCGGCGGCATGATCCTCGACATGATGTGCCACTGGCGCTATGTGCTCGACAACCTGTTCGGCGAAGTGAAGTCGGTCTCGTGCATCGGTGCCACCCACATCCCGACGCGCTGGGACGAAGCCGGCAAGCCCTACGAGGCCACCGCCGACGACGCGGCCTACGCCACCTGCGAACTCACCGGCCACAACGGCGAGCCGGTGATCGCGCAGCTCAACATGAGCTGGGCCACGCGCGTGCGGCGCGACGACCTTGTCACCTTCCACGTCGACGGCACCGACGGCTCGGCCGTCGCGGGCCTGTCGAGCTGCCGCGCCCAGTCGCGCGTGGCCACGCCGCGCCCGGTGTGGAACCCCGACGAGAAGCAGACGATGAACTTCTTCGACCAGTGGCAGGAGATCCCCGATTCGCAGGCCTACGACAACGGCTTCAAGATCCAGTGGGAGCACTTCATTCGCCACGTGGTCGAGAACGAGCCCTACAAGTGGACGCTGCCCGAAGGCGCCAAGGGCGTGCAGCTGGTCGAGGCCGCGCTCGAATCGTGGCAGGACCGCCGCTGGGTCGACGTGCCGGCGCTGAAGGTCTGAGGCCCGTCGCCATGGCACTGTCGCTGACCCTTCCCACCGCGAGCGGCGCGCTCGCGCCCTACGCCCTGCGCGGCACCGCACCGGTCAAGCCCGACGCGGGCGTCAAGTTCAACCGCATCGCCTACTCGGCCGCCCACGTCGTGGCCGACCCGCTCGCGGCCATCGATCCGTGGCTGCAGTCCGCGGTCGACTGGGACACCACGATCGCCTACCGCCGCCACCTGTTCTCGCTCGGCCTGGGCGTGGCCGAGGCCATGGACACGGCGCAGCGCGGCATGGGCCTCGACTGGCCGACCTCGCTCGAGCTGATCCGCCGCTCGCTCGACGCGGCCAGGGACGTGCCGGGCGCGCTGGTGGCCTCGGGCTGCGGCACCGACCACCTGAACATCGACGACGTGAAGAGCGTCGACGACGTGATCCGTGGCTACGAGGAGCAGATGGCCGCGATCGAGGCGCTGGGCGGCAAGCTGATCGTCATGGCGAGCCGCGCGCTCGCCCGCGTTGCCAAGAGCCCGGCCGACTACGAACGCGTGTACGACCGCATCCTCAGCCAGGCGAAGCAGCCCGTGGTGCTGCACTGGCTCGGCGACATGTTCGATCCGGCGCTCGCAGGCTACTGGGGCAGCAGCGACGTCGATGCGGCCATGGATACGGCGCTCGCCGTGATCGCGGCGCATCCGCACAAGGTCGACGGCATCAAGATCTCGCTGCTCGACAAGGACAAGGAAATCGCGATGCGCCGGCGCCTGCCGTCCGGCGTGCGCATGTACACCGGCGACGACTTCAACTACGCCGAGCTGATTGCCGGCGACGGCTTCGGCAGCGAACCCATGCATGGCCAGAGCGACGCGCTGCTCGGCATCTTCGACGCCATCGCGCCGGCGGCCAGTGCCGCGCTCGGTGCGCTCGCGCAAGGCAACACCGAGAAGTTCCACGCGATCCTCGGGCCCACGGTGCCGCTGTCGCGCCACATCTTCGCGGCGCCCACGCGCTTCTACAAGACCGGCGTGGTGTTCATGGCCTGGCTCAACGGCCACCAGAAGCACTTCACGATGGTGGGCGGCCAGCAGAGCACGCGCTCGCTGCAACACTTTGCCGAGCTGTTCCGTCTTGCGGACGCGGCCAACCTGCTCGAACAGCCGGAACTCGCGGTGAAGCGCATGCAAACGCTGCTGGCGCTGCACGGCGTGGAAAGTTGAGCGGCCGATGCGCGATTTCTCGCAAAACCACGACTGGCTGTCGATCAACACCGCCACGGTGCGCAAGCAGTCGGGCGCCGAGGTGCCGCTGGACCGCATCATCGACCAGTGCGCCGAGCGCGGCATCCGCGCGATCAGCCCCTGGCGCGACCAGGTGGCGGCGGTCGGGCTCGACAAGGTGGCCAGGCAGCTGAAGGCGCACGGCATCGGCCTGTCGGGCTACTGCCGCGGCGGCTTCTTCCCGGCACCCGATGCGGCCGGCCTGAAGGCCGCGCTCGACGACAACCGCCGTGCCATCGACGAAGCCAAGACGCTCGACGCCCCTTGCGTCGTGCTGGTGGTGGGCGCCCTGCCCGGCGCGCTCGAAGGCAAGGCGGCCTACACCGATATCGCGCGCGCCCGCAGCGAGGTGCGCGACGGCATTGCCGCGTCGCTCGACTACGCGCGCGAGGTCGGCATGCCGCTGGCGATTGAGCCCCTGCACCCGATGCAGGCCGCCGACCGCGCCTGCATCAACACGCTCGAACATGCGCTCGACATCTGCGACGAACTCGACGCGGACAAGAGCGGCATGCTCGGCGTGGCGCTCGACATCTACCACGTGTGGTGGGACCCGAAGCTCGAGCAGCAGATCGCCCGCGCCGGCCGCGAGCGCCTGCTGGCCTACCACGTGTGCGACTGGCGCACGCCGACGCGCGACCTGCTGTCCGACCGCGGCATGATGGGCGACGGCGTGGTCGAGCTCAAGAAGATCCGCGGCTGGGTCGAGGCCGCAGGCTTCGCGGGCTTCAGCGAAGTCGAGATCTTCTCCAACCTCGATTGGTGGCAGCGCCCAGGCGCCGAGACGCTCGACACCTGCATCGAGCGGCACCGTTCGGCGGTGTAGACCCAAGGATCGGGCAGCCGAAGCAACGCGGCGCCGCCTGTGCTGCAATTCGGCGCATGGCTGACCCGACCCTCGACGACCTGCGCCGCTACGCGGTGGCGCGCACCCTCTTCCGGCCGACCACGCTGCCGGCCGCGATCCGCCAGCTCGGCTTCGTGCAGGCCGATCCGATCCGCGCACCCGCGCGCGCACAAGATCTCACGCTGCGCCACCGCGTGAAGGACTACCGCGCGGGCGACCTCGAAAGCCGCTACACCCGCCTGGCAGTCGAGGAAGACTGCCTCGTCAACTACGGCTTTCTGCCGCGCGAGCACCTGGCGCTGATGCATCCGCGCGAAGCCCGAACGCCATGGGACGAAGACACCCGCCGCAAGGCTGCCGACGTGCTCGCCTTCGTGCGCGAGCGCGGGGCCGTGCATCCGCGCGAAGTCGAACAGCACTTTGCGCACGGCAGCGTGAAGAACTACTGGGGCGGCTCGAGCAATGCGACGACGCGGCTGCTCGACGGCCTGCACTACCGCGGCCAGTTGCGTGTGGTGCGGCGCGACAGCGGCACGCGCGTGTACGAGGCCGTGGCCCATCCACCCGCCGACGAAAGCCCCGCGGGCCGCGCCCTGCGCGCCGCCGCACTGATCGAACTGGTGGTGCGCAAATACGCACCGCTGCCCGCGGCGAGCTTGACGTATCTCGTGCGGCTGCTCGGCTACGGCGCGCCGCACCTTTCGGCGCAGACCCAGGCCGCGCTGCGCATCGCACGCGAGGATATGCTCGCCAGCTGCCGCATCGACGGCACCACCTGGTACTGGCCCGCCGACGAGAACCCGGCCTCGCGGCGGCACGCGCCCGACGACGTGGTGCGCCTGCTCGCCCCGTTCGACCCGGTGGTGTGGGACCGCCGCCGCTTCGAGCAGCTTTGGGGTTGGTCGTACAAGTTCGAGGCCTACATGCCCGCGCCGAAGCGGCAGTTCGGCTATTACGCGCTGCCGATGCTGTGGGGCGACCGCGTGATCGGCTGGGCCAATGTCGCGGCCGGCGCCGGCGGGCTGCAGCCCGCTTTGGGCTATGCCGGCAAGGCGCCACGCGATGCGGCATTCCGCCGCGGGCTCGAGGAAGAGCTCGAACGCATGGCGCAGTTTCTAGTTCGGCGCTGAGCGCCGTATCCGCTCGCCTCGGCCGGCGAGGGGCTTTGGCTCGTGGGTGACAGCATGCCGCCGCTGTCCTGCCTAGAATGGCCCCGCTCCGGTGCAAGCCGGGGCAGCGTTCTCAGGGCGGGGCGAAATTCCCCACCGGCGGTCATGGCGGTTCTCTTCGCAAGAAGGACCGCACGAGCCCGCGAGCGCCCGCAGTCCGACAAGGGCTGCGGGGTCAGCAGATTTCGGTGCGATTCCGAAGCCGACGGTCACAGTCCGGATGAAAGAGAGCGCGAAATGCGGGCCGGCCCCGCGTGCTTCGCCATGGCGAAAAGCGCGTTCGGCTGCCCTGCGGTTTCGTGCGCCCTGATTCAGGAAACCTGCTTTCAAGAGGCACACCATGAGTCAGATCAACGACCTTCCCCTTTCGGCCATCGACGCGTCGGGCCAACCGCGCGGCCAGCGCATCGCCTTCGTGCAGGCGCAGTGGCATGCCGACATCGTCCACCAGGCGCGCGACGCCTTCCTCGAAGAAATGGAGCGGCTCGGCGTGGCCCCCGACACGATCGACGTGTTCGACGTGCCCGGCGCGTTCGAGATCCCGCTGCACGCGCGACGGCTCGCGCGCTCCGGCAAGTACGCCGGCATCGTCGCCTGCGCGCTGGTGGTCGACGGCGGCATCTACCGCCACGAGTTCGTCGCGAGCACCGTCGTCAGCACATTGATGTCGCTGCAGCTCGAGACCGACGTGCCGATCTTCTCGGCCGTGCTCACGCCGCACCACTTCCACGAACATGTGGAACACCGCAAATATTTCCACCGCCACTTCGCGGTCAAGGGCACCGAGGTGGCCGAGGCCTGCGTGAAGACGCTCGAGGGCCTGAAGAAGGTCGACGCGCTGCTGGCCGCGTGACAACCGGTCACCGGCTGGCGTAATCTGCGCGGATGACCTCCGCCTCCACGCCTTCGAACGACCGCTACACCCTCTACGGCGCGCCCGGCTCGGGCGCCACGCCGGTGCATGCCGCACTCACGCTGATCGGCGCGCAGGTCGACGTCGTCGACGTCGCGCCCTGGGAGGGCGACGCCGAGCGCGAGCGCATCGCGCCGGTCAATCCGATGCGGCAGGTGCCGGCGCTGGTGCTGCCCTCGGGCGAGCTCATGACGGAGAGCGCGGCGATCCTGCTCTGGCTCGGCGACCGCCATCCCGAGGCGGGCCTCTGCCCCGCGCCCGGCGACCCGCTGCGTGCGCGCTACCTGCGCTGGATGGTCTATGTGCCGGCCGCGATCTATTCGATGTTCTGGGTGCGCGACGCGCCTTCGCGGCTCGCGCCCGATCCGGCGGCGCAGCCCGCGCTGCTCGAGCGCACCGCCGAGCGCGTGGCCGAATGCTGGCGCCTGATGGACGCGCAGATCGGCACGCCCGCGCCCTACCTGCTCGGCGAGCGCCTGAGCATGCTCGACCTGTACGTGGCCGTGGTGTCGCGCTGGACACCGCACCGCGAGCGCTTCTACCGCGAGGCGCCGCGCATGGCCGATCCCGTGAAGCGCGTCGATGCCGATCCGCGCCTGGCCGCGTTCTGGGCCGCGCGCTTTCCGTTCGTGCCGGGCTGGGAGCGCGGCGCGGGCTGAAGGGCGTCTCTTTCAGGCGGCCACGAGCGTGGTGCGGCGCGCGCGCGTCACGTTGAACGCGCTCGCGATCAGCATGCCCTGCACCAGCGCGAGGCCCACGATCACGCTCGTGTACTGGCCGTGGTCCATGAGCCGGCCGAACACCAGCGGCGCCAGCGCCTGGCCGATGTCGAGCCCCGCATACACCACGCCGTAGACGCGCCCGGTGGCATTGGGCGGCGTCGAGCGCTTGACCAGCAGGTCGCGGGAAGGCCCCGCCACGCCCGTGACCAGGCCCATCGCGCCGAACAGCACCGGCACCAGCACCGGCGGAAACTCCGCGAAGGCCAGCACCAGCGCCAGCGCGGCGGCCACGCCGAAGCCGGTGCCCACGATGCGCTCACAGCGGCTCGGATCGGACGCCAGGAAGCCGCCCACCACCATGCCGGCCGCACTCGCCACCATGTACACCGTTAGGCAGACCGCCACCAGCGCCACCGGCACCGCATGCAGGTGGCCGGCCGCCACCGGCGCGAAGGTCTGCACCACGCTGATCACCACGGCATAGAAGAAGAAGAAACCGAAGCACATCCACACGGCCGGAATGCGCAGGAAGTCGAACGCACCGCCGATCGGCGCCGGCCCGTCCTGCCCCGTGGCCTTGTGCACCGCCGCCACGTCGACCGCGAGCACGCTGCGGTAGAACCAGAGCACGAGCAGCACCACCACCGCCAGCACGCCCGCCGACGCCAGCGCCACGCGCCACGAGAAGGCGATCGCGATCGGCACCACGAAAGCCGGCGCCAGCGCCCAGCCCAGACTGCCGGTAATGCCATGCACGCTGTAGGCGTGGCCGAGCCGGGTCGGCGCCACCTTGCGGTTGAACAGGGTGTAGTCGACCGGGTGGAACACCCCGTTGCCGATGCCGCCGACGACCGCGGCCAGCAGCAGCATCCAGTAGCTTTGCGCGAGCGCATAGCCGAAGGCCGCCAGCGCCAGCGCACCGAGCCCCACGAACAGCACCGGCCGCGGCCCGAGCTTGTCGACCACGAAGCCCGAGGCCGCCTGAACCACGCACGAGACGACGAAGAACACCGTCAGCACCGCACCGAGTTCGGTGTAGCTCACGTCGAACGCGTCCTTCAGCCAGGGGAACAGCGGCGCGAGGATGAGTTGGCTGAAATGGCTGATCGCATGGGCCAGGCCGACGAGGCCGATCAGTTGGGCATCGCCGCGCAGGTTGGTTGCGGGCGCGGCGTTCGTAGAAGTCGGGGAGGACATGGATTGCTTACAAAAAACCAGGGCAGGCACCGATGCTATGCGGGCGCGCCGCGGCAGAATGGCGATACAGCGACAACATTTGTCGAAACCATGCCACGCGCACTTTCTTCACCGCCTTCGTCTCCGTCACCCGTCACCAGCGTGGCGTCGCTCACGCCGCACCTCTATGCGCCCGACGCGGTGCGGCCGCTTCGCGCCAAGGAACACTTCCTGAGCGCCGACACCTTCGTCGAACTGCACCAGCACCCGTGGCCGCAGCTCACCTTCTCGACGCGCGGCGTGATCCGCCTCAACACGCAGGACGGCAGCTACATCGTGCCGCCGTCGCGGGCGGTCTGGGTGCCGGCCGACATGCCGCACAGCATCATGCTGATCGAAGACGCCGAGCTGCGCACCGTGTACCTGCATGCCTGGCTCGGCCCCCCGTGGGAAAAATGCGAAGTGCTCGACATCAGCCCGCTGCTGCGTGCGCTGATGCTCGCGCTCGACACCACGCCCGACGGCCTGCCGCTGGCCGATGCGCATGCGCCGCAGCGCGAACGCATGATCGCGCCGCTCCTGATCGACGAGCTCGAGCGCGCCCCGCAGATCCGCATCGACGTGCCGCTGCCCGCCGACAAGCGGCTGCGCCAGCTGTGCGAAGTGCTGCTGCGCAACCCCGCCGACCGCGCGACGCTGGCCGAACGCGCCGCCGCCATCGGCGCCAGCGAGCGCACCGTGGCGCGGCTGTTCCGCGACCAGCTCGGCATGAGCTGGCAGCAGTGGCGGCAGCAGGCCGTGATGGCGCACGCGCTCCCGCTGCTGGCGCGCGGCATGGCCGTGAGCCAGGTGGCGGCGGCCAGCGGCTATGCCACCGACAGCGCGTTCTGCGCGATGTTTAAGGCCGCCACGGGGCGCTCGCCCACCTCGTTCCAGCACAAGAAGCGTTCCGCGGCGCTCGCCTGAGGGCGCAGGCGGCGCCGTCATGGCGCTCTGGCAAGATCGGCGGGTTTCAAGACGAAACCACGGACCACAAACCAGCCCCATGGCGCCCCCTTCCCGACCGCATCGCCCCTCCACCTGGACCGCCGACATCGGCGCGCGCATGCGCCGCCTCTTCTGGCTCAAGGCGATCGGCACCACGGCCTTCACCTGGCTGTTCTTCATCGGCTACTTCCACCTGCTGCGCAACCCGGCGTACCCCGTCACGGTGATGCCGCTCACCGCGCTCGACCACCTGATCCCGTTCCAGCCCTACGCGCTCGGCGCGTACCTGTCGCTCTGGTTCTACGTCGGGTTCGCGCCCGGGCTCTTGCCGAACTTCCGCGAATTGCTGGTGTACGGGCTCTGGATCGGCGCGCTGTGCCTCACGGGCCTGGGGCTGTTCTACCTGTGGCCGACGCAGATCCCGCCGCTCACGATCGACGTGTCGGGCTACCCGGGTTTCGCGATGCTGCAGGGCGTGGACGCCGCGGGCAATGCCTGCCCCTCGATGCACGTGGCGGTGGCCATCTTCACGGCCATCCGCCTCGACCATGTGCTGCGCGAGACCCGCACGCCGGTAGCCTTTCGCGTGGCCAACTGGGTCTGGTTCGCGGCCATTGCGTATTCGACCCTGGCGGTCAAACAGCACGTGGTGCTCGATGCGCTGGCCGGCGCGCTGCTCGGCATCGCCTTCGCCTACCCGTCGCTGCGCTGGCGGCCGGGGCGCGCCGAGCGGAGCACTGTGCCGGTCGGAGCGGATATCATTGGCAATCACTGACCACATGCCGAGCGAGGAAGGGGTCGATCCCATGGCGCACCTTGCGGCGGCCCGATCGATCAGCGACGGCAAATGACAACAGGCATCGCACGATGAGTTCGCTGAAGGAATTGCAGGACCTGATCCACGAGAAGTACGGTATCGAACCGTCGAAACTCGACCCCGACGCATCGATGCGCGAAACGGGCGGGCTCGACTCGCTGGCCCTCGCCGAGTTCCTTTTCGCCATCGAAGACCATTTCGGCATCACCATGCCCGACGACGACGCGAACATCGACACGCTGGGCGAGCTCGCGCTGCTGGTCGACAAGGTCAGGGCCGCCAAGGTCGCGTGAACCACGAGGTCAGCGTCACCGGGCTCGGCGTCATGGCGCCGCACGGCAGCGCGCCCGACGCACTGTTCCAGGCGCTGCTCGACGGCCGCTCGGCCATCCAGCCCATCTTTCCCGACCTGCCAAAGCCCGCGGCCGCGGCCACCGTGGCTTTCGACGAAACCCGCTGGTTCACCAAGCTGCAGCTCGCGGGCGTCGACCGCGTGAGCCAGCTCGCAGTGGCCGCCGCCGACCTTGCCCTGCACGACGCAGGCTTCCTCGACCGCGCCGACACCGATCCCGAGCGCATCGGCGTCTATGCCGGCTGCGGCATGGGCGGTGCAGCGGCGCTCGAGGCCGCCTACCGCGGCGGCATGCGCGTACCGCCGCTCACCATTCCGGCCTTCATGCCCAACGCGCCCGCGGCGCACGTCGCTATGCGCAACGGGGTGCAGGGCCCGGTGCTGACCTACTCGGTCGCCTGCGCTTCGTCGTCGGTCGCCATCGCGGAAGCTGCCAAGGCGGTGCAGCGCGGCGAGGTCGACCTCGCGATCGCGGGCGGCAGCGAGGCGCTGATCGTGCCCGGCGTGGTGCTGGCCTGGCAAGCGATGCAGACCCTGGCCACCTTCGCGCCGGGCGAAGCGGCCAGTTCGGTGCGGCCCTTTGCGAGCGACCGCAGCGGATTCGCACTGGGCGAAGGCGCAGCCTTCCTGGTGCTCGAATCCGCCGAACGCGCACGCCGCCGCGGTGCCCGCAGCCATGCCACGCTGGCCGGCTGGGGCCTCAGCAGCGATGCCACCCACCTCACCAAGCCCGACGCGCCGGGCCAGGCCCGCGCATTGCGAGCCGCGCTGCGCCAAGCCGGGCTGCAGCCGCGCGACGTGGGCTATTGCAACGCACATGGCACGGCCACCCGCATCGGCGACGTGGTCGAACGCAACGCACTCGCGGAAGTCTGGGGCCCCGACCTCGACCGACTGCGCGTGAGCTCGACCAAGGCACTGCACGGCCACATGCTCGGCGCGGCGGGTGCGATCGAAGCGGTGATCACCATCCTCGCGCTGCACCGGCGCGAGCTGCCTCCCAACGCGCATTGCGACGCGCCCGATCCCGCCTGCAGCCTCGACCTGGTCAGGCCCGGCGATGCGGCCGCACCCGGCATCGAAGCCGCCATCAGCAACTCCTTTGCCTTCGGCGGAACCAATTCCGTGCTGCTGTTCCGCAGGCCCTAGGAACACAACAGGCGGGTGCTACGCGGTCGCCATCTCCCCTTCATGAATTCCGCAGCCTCCTCCTCTTCGCCCTCCCTGCGCCAGCGCCTGTCGCGCTGGGTTCCCTGCCTTGCATGGCCCCGCCCTTCCGCCGCGCTGCTGCGCAACGAGGCCATCGCCGGCATCACGGTGGCGCTGATGGTGCTGCCGCAAGGCGTGGCCTATGCGGCGCTCGCGGGAATGCCGCTGGTCACGGGCGTGTATGCCGCGCTGTTCCCGGCGCTCATCGCAGTGATCTTCAGCTCGTCGCAGCGGCTGTCGGTCGGGCCCACGGCACTCACTAGCCTGCTGGTCGGCGCTTCGCTGGCGCCGCTCGCGGTGCCCGGCAGCCCCGAATGGGTGGCGATGGCGGTGTGGCTCACGCTGATGTCGGGTGTGATCCAGATCGTGCTGGGCGTCGGGCGCTTCGGCTGGCTGCTGCGGCTGGTCAACTCGCCGGTGCTCATTGGCTTCACGCAGGGCGCGTCGGTGCTGATCGCCATCTCGCAACTGCCGGCGCTGCTCGGCTACACGGGGCGCGCCCTGCCGCAGGTGCTGCAGGGCGGACCACCGCCCGACTTCGTGGCCATCGCCTTCGGGCTCGGCGGTATCGCGGTGCTGTGGCTCGGCAAGCGGCTGGTGCCGCGCTTTCCGACCACGATGGCGCTGGTCGCGGGTGCGGCGGCCATCAGCTGGACCATCGACTATGCATTGCGCGGCGGTGCCGTGGTCGGCAGCCTGCCCTCGGGCCTGCCCGATTTCTACTGGCCGAGCCTGCTGCCCCTGGACACCTTCAGCGCGCTGGTGCTGCCGGCGCTGATGATCACGCTCGTTAGCTTTCTCGAGACCGCCTCGAGCGCCAAGGTCGACAACGCGCGCGCGGGCACGCTGTGGAACGAGAACCAGGACCTGATCGGCCAGGGGCTGGCCAAGCTGGCCTCGGGCTTCTCGGGCGCGTTCCCGACCAGCTCGTCGTTCTCGCGTTCGGCCATCACGCTCTATGCCGGCGCGCAGACCGGCTGGGCCACGCTGTTCAGCGTGGTGGTGGTGGCCGGCGCATTGCTCTGGTTGATGCCGCTGCTCTACCACGTGCCGCAGGCGGTGCTGGCGGCGGTGGTGGTCACGGCCATCCTCGGGCTGGTCAGGCCGGCGAGCTTCGTGGCGCTGTGGCGCGTGTCGCGCATCGAGGCCGGCATCTCGTTCGGCACCTTCGTGCTCACCATCGCCACGGCGCCGAGCATCTACTGGGGCGTGCTGGGCGGGCTGCTCGCGAGCCTGGCGCACTACATGTACCGCCACCTGCATCCGCGCATCATCGAGGTGGGGCTGCATCCGGACGGCAGCCTGCGCGACCGCCAGCTCTGGAAGCTGCCGCCGCTGGCGCCGCAGCTCTATGCGCTGCGCATGGACGCCGAGCTCGACTTCGCGACTGCCTCCACGCTCGAGCGCACCCTGACCGTCGCGCTGGCCGAGCGGCCCGAGCTGACCGACGTTTGCCTGTTCGCCCAGCCGATCAACCGCATCGACATCACGGGCGCCGAAGTGTTCGGCTCGATCCGCCGCATGCTCGAAGCCAAGGGCGTGCGCCTGCACCTGAGCGGCCTGAAGCTGCCGGCGCTGCAGGTGCTCGAGCGCGCCGGCCTGCTCGCGCCGGGGCCGATGCTCTTCAGCTACCGCACCGACAGCGAGGCGCTCGCGGCACTCACGAGCCGCAACACCGGCGAAGCGCCGCATGAAGACCACGCTCGATGAACTGGCCGCGTTCCGCGCGGTGGTCGACACCGGCTCGATCACGGCCGCGGCCGAGCAGCTTTCGCAAACGGTCTCGGGCGTCAGCCGCGCGCTGAGCCGGCTCGAACAGAAGCTCCAGACCACGCTGCTGCGGCGGACCACGCGCCGGCTCGAACTGACCGAGGAAGGCGCCGCCTTCCTGCAGCGCACCCGGGCCATCCTCGATGCGATCGACGAGGCCGAAGAGCTGCTCGCTGCGCGGCGCGAGCAGCCGGCCGGGCGGCTGCGCGTGAACGCAGCGTCGCCTTTCATGCTGCATGCGATCGTGCCGCTGGTGCCGGAATTCCGCCGGCGCTTTCCGCAGATCGCGCTCGAGCTCGACACCGACGATCTGCCGATCGACCTGCTCGAGCGCCGCACCGACATCGCGATCCGCATCGGGCCGCTGCGCGACTCCACGCTGCATGCCCGTCCGCTCGGCACCCACCGCCTGCGCGTGCTCGCGAGCCCGGCCTACCTCGCGGCGCACGGCAAGCCGCGCAAGGTGGCCGAGCTGGCCGGGCATGCGCTGCTCGGCTTCACGCAGCCCGAGTCGCTCAACCGCTGGCCGCTGCGCGGCCTGCATGGCGACGAATGGACGATCACGCCGTCGCTCTCAGCATCGAGCGGCGAGACGCTGCGCCAGCTCGCGCTTGCCGGCGTGGGCATCGTGTGCCTGTCCGACTTCATGACCGCGGCCGACCGCGCGCGCGGTGACCTGGTGCAGTTGCTGCCCAGGGACACGGTCGACGTGCGCCAGCCGGTCAACGCGGTGTACTACCGCAACACGCAGCTGTCGGCGCGGATCACATCGTTTCTCGACTTCCTGTCGGAGCGCATGGCCTGACCGGTCGCGTGCGCGTGCCCTACCGTCTGATGAAGCGCGGCGCCCGCTTCTCGGCCCAGGCGCGCTGGCCTTCCTGCAGGTCTTCCGACTGGGCGGCCTGCGCCATGTCGTGCTGGAGCTCGGCCGCGTCGAGCCTGCCGCATGCGATGCGGTTCAGGTGCTTCTTCATGCCGACGAGCGGGATCGGCGCCATCGCCGAGAGCGTGTCGATCAGGCGCTGTCCCACCGCCGCGAGTTCGGCCGCGGGCACCAGGTGCGTCAGGAAGCCGATCGCCTTCATCTCCTCGGCGCCGATGCGCTCGGCCGTGAGGAACAGCCGCTTGGCGTTGTCCAGGCCGAGCCGCGTCACGTAGCGTTCCAGGCCGCGGCCATAGAAGTGCAGCCCGAGCCGCGCGGCCGGCATGAACATGTCCATGCCCACCACGCCGAGCCGGAAGTCGCAGGCCAGCGAGAAGTCGGTGGCGCCGCCGTAGACGCTGCCCTGCAGCAGCGCCAGCGTCACGGGCCGGGCCTCCTCGAGCGCGTTCACCACCGCGTCGAAGGCCACGTCGCGCGAGGCACCGATGCGCCCGATGTCGTAGCCGCTGCAGAAGTACTTTCCTTCGGCCTGCAGCGCGAGCACCAGCACCTCGGGCTTCGCGTTCACCGCCGCGATGTGCGCGGCGATGGCCGCGAGGTCATCGGGTTCGAGCCGGTTGGCCTGCGCGGGGCGCCGAAGCGTGATGCGCGCCACGGCGCCGTCGATCGTCAGTTCGGGAATGCCCATCTTTGTCATCGTCCTTTGAAAACCGGGGTGCGCTTTTCCATGAAGGCGCGGCGGCCTTCGCGGTAGTCCTCGCTGTCGAAGCAGCGGTCGACCAATGCCTCGATCGCCTCGGCCTCGGGCGTGGCCGAGTAGCCTTCGAAGGCACGCACCGCCGCCTTGGCCGCATGGACCGTGAGCGGCGCGTTGCCGGCAATGCCGGCGGCATAGGCGCGCACCTGTTCGAGGAGCTGCGGCCCGTCGGCCGCGATCATGTTCACCAGGCCGATGCGCTGCGCCTCGTCAGCCTCGAGAAAACGCGCGCTGAACAGGATGTCCTTCGCGGCCGAGGGCCCCACCAGCCGCGCGAGCGCCGCAATGCCCGCGTATTCGTAGCCCAGCCCCAGCTTGGCCGCGGGAATGCCGAAGCGCGAGCCCGCGGTGGCGATCCGGACGTCGGCGGTCAGCGCCAGCGCGAGCCCGCCGCCGATGCAGAAGCCGTCGATCATCGCGACCAGCGGCTTGCTGAGCCGTGCCAGCCCGCCCTGCCCGCGCGCGGCGACCTTGCCGTAGGCGGCCTTCTGCTCGGCATTGGCGCGGAACTGCTCGAACTCCGAAATGTCGGCCCCGGCCGCGAACGACCGGCCGCCGGCACCGCGCATCACCACCACGCGCACCTGCGGGTCGGCCTCGAAGGCCTCGGCCGCATCGCCGAGCCCCTGCCACATCTCGAGCGACACCGCGTTGCGGCGCTCAGGGTTGTTGAAGGTGAGCCAGCCCACGCCGTCCTCGATCTCGGCGATGATCTTCGGCGTGGCCAATTGAAGGCGGTTCATGCCACTGCCCCTTCGGCGCGCAGCGCCTCGATGGCGCCCGTGTCGTAGCCCAGCTCTTCGAGCAGCGCGTCGCTTTGCGCGCCGGGGTCGGGCCCCGCCAGGTGGAACTGCGCCGGATGCGGGCAAGCCGAAAGGTTGATCGGCGAGCGCAGCAGCGCGATGTCGCCGAGCACCGGATGCCGTGCGGGCCGCGTCATGCCGAGGTGCCTGACCTGCGCGTCCTCGAAGGCCTGGCCGATGTCGTAGATCGGGCCGCACGGCACGCCCGCGGGGTTGAGCCGCGCCACCAATTCGGCGGTGTCGAAGCGCGAGGTGATGCCGTCGATGTCGGCATCGAGCTGTGCGCGGTGCGCGAGCCGCGAGGCGGCCTCCTGGTAGTCGGGGTGCGCGAGCAGCGCCTGGGCATCGAGCGCCTCGCAGAAGCCCGCCCACATTCGGGCCGTTGTGGCCGCGATGTTGACCATGCCGTCGCGCGCGCGGTAGGTGCCCATGGGTGCGAGCGTGGGATGCGAATTGCCCTGCTGCTGCGCCACCTCGCCGTCGACGGTATAGCGCGCGGCCTGGAAGTCGAGCTTGTTGAGCATGCTCTCGATCAGCGAGGTATGCACCCACTGGCCCTCGCCCGTGTGCTCGCGGTGCAGCAGCGCGAGCAGGATGCCCTGGCCGAGGAACATGCCCGCCGTGGTGTCGGAGATGGCGATGCCCACGCGCACCGGCCCACGGCCCGGCTCGCCGGTGACCGAGCTCAGCCCGCACATGCCCTGCACGATCTGGTCGACACCGGGCCGGTCGCTGTAGGGCCCGTCCTGACCGAAGCCCGAGATGCTCGCGAGGATGATGCGCGGGTTGATGCGACGGAGCTGCTCGTAGCCCAGGCCGAGCCGCTCCTTCACGTCGGCGCGGAAGTTCTCGACCACCACGTCGCTGCGCGCGATGAGCCGCCGCAGCACCTCCGCGCCGCGCGGCGATTTCAGGTCGAGACAGAGGCTGCGCTTGTTGCGATGCAGGTTCTGCTCGTCGGACCCGCGCCGGCGGCCGGTGACGGAACCGCGGTCCTGTGCGGGCGGCGGGTCGACGCGCGTCACGTCGGCGCCCCAGTCGGCCAGCAGCCGCACGGCCACGGGACCGGCGCGGGCAATCGTGAGGTCCAGCACCTTGTAGCGCGAGAGCGGCAGCGGGGACGGAGTGGCTGTATCGGACATCATGTGCTTTCTTTGATGTGGCAGCTGCATGCTCAGCTCACCACGGCGACGCCGCGCGGGTCGAGCGACAGCGCCGACTCGTGCCCGATCTCGAGCACGCTCGACGGCGGCGCATGCACCTTGAGCGTGCCGCCGCCGCCCACCGGCTGCACCACGTAGTCCCAGTATTCGCCGAGGTAGGTGCGCGCCACCACCGACACCTGCCCCATCGGCAGCGAGCCGCTCACGGGTGTGCCGAGATAGAGCGACTGCGGACGGATCGACACGCGCGCGTCGGCGCGGTCGCGGGCGGCCTCGCCGTCGACCGGCACTTCGCCGTGCAGGCCGTCGAGCCGGATGCAGCCCGCGCTCAGCGTCGCGTTGACGAGGTTGGTGCGGCCGATGAAGCCCGCCACGAACGGCGTGTGCGGCCGGTTGTAGAGGTTCCACGGCGTGTCGACCTGTTCGAGCCGGCCGAGGTTGAGCACCGCAATGCGGTCGGAGATGGTCATCGCCTCCGACTGGTCGTGCGTGACGTAGACCGTGGTGAAGCGGAACTCGTCGTGCAGCCGCCGGATTTCGCCGGCCATTTCTTCGCGCAGGTTGGCGTCGAGGTTCGACAGCGGCTCATCGAGCAGCAGCACCTCGGGCCGCACCACCATTGCGCGCGCCAGCGCCACGCGCTGCTGCTGGCCGCCCGAGAGCTCGGCCGGATAGCGCTCGGCCAGGTGCGACAGGTGCACCACCTCGAGCATCTCGCCCACGCGGCGCTTCGACTCCTCGGCCGGCGTGCGCCGCACGTCGAGGCCGAAGCTCACGTTCTCGGCGACCGTCATGTTCGGCCAGATCGCATAGCTCTGGAAGATCATCGACATGCCGCGGTGCTCGGGCGGCACGGTGCGCCCGGCACCCGAGATCTCGCGGCCGTCCATCTCGATGGCGCCTTCCGATAGTTCGATGAAGCCCGCGATCATGCGCAGCGTGGTCGTCTTGCCGCAGCCCGAGGGGCCGAGCAGCGTGACGAGCTCGCCCTGGCGCAGTTCGAGGCTCAGGTCGTTGACCACCGCGGTGGCGCCGTAGCGCTTGTGGATGTTCTGCAGTCGAAGCTTGGACATGGGTGGGTTCTTCGTTTCGTTCTTCGTTTCGTTCTTCGTTTCGTTCAGCCGCGGCGCAGCATGAAGTCGCGCCCCGCGATGCGCATCCCGGCGGCCACCACCAGCGTGGTGATCACCACCAGCACCACGCCCATTGCGGCCAGCACCTCGTAGTTGCCCTGCTCGCTGAGGTCGAGCGTCAGCACCGACACCACGCGCGAGGCCGGGCCCGTGAGGAACACCGCGGTCGAGAGCTCCTTGGTGCAGATCACGAACACCAGGATGAACACGCCCACGAGCGTGGTCTTGAGCAGCGGGAACACCACGCGCGACAGCACCGTGATGCGCCCGCCGCCGAGCACGCGCACCGCTTCCTCGAGCTCGGGGTTGAGCGAGCGCACCGCGGCGGCGCAGGCGGTCACCGCGATCGGCAGGAAGCGCGTGGTGAAGGCCACCACGATCAGCGTGCCGGTGCCATAGAGCGAGAACGGCGGCCCGGCGTAGGCGGCGTAGAGCCCGATCGCCAGGATCAGGCCCGGCACCGCGATCGGCGCCAGCGCCAGAAACTGCACCACGTTCGGCCACGGCGTGATGCGCCGCTGCACCGCATAGGCCACGCACAGGCCCATCAGCACGCAGACCAGCGCGGTCGCGCCCGAATACAGCACGGTGTTCACGATGGCTTCGCGCACCGTCAGCTGCTCGAAGAAGATGGCGCGGTAGTTGGCCAGCGTGAGGTTGCCGCTGGCGAGCCCGCGACCCCAGGCCTTCGACAGCGATGCGGTCACCAGGATGGCGAGCGGCATCACCACCGTGAGCAGCGACACGAAGGCGGCATAGCCCAGCAGCGGCCACTTCCACCAGCCGATGTCGAACGGCCGACGCTCGCCGCCCTTGCCCGACACCGAGACGAAGCCCTTGCGCGAGAGCAGCCGGCGCTGCACCCAGAGCATCACCACCGTGAGCACCAGGATCGGCATCGAGAACGCCGCCGCCTGCTCCACGCGCATCGGGTACTCGAAGAAGGACACGATCTGCGTGGTCGCGAGGTTGATGCCCGCGGGAATCGCGATCAGCGCGGGCGTGCCGTAGAGCGCCACCGACTCCAGGAAGATCAGGATCGCCGCGCCCACGATCGACGGCAAGACGAGCGGCAGCGTGACGCGCGTGAGCGTGCGGAACTTGCCCGCGCCGTGGATCGATGCGGCGTCTTCGAGCTCGGTCGAGATCAGGTCGAGCGCCGACTTGGTGAAGACGTAGATCAGCGGAAAGGTGTAGAGCGCGATGACGAACGCCAGGCCCCAGAAGCTGTAGATGTTGAAGGGCCCCGCGTCGCCGCCGAACACCCCGAGCCAGAGCCGGTTGAGCCAGCCCGCGTTCGGCCCGCCCAGCAGGATCCACGCGATGGCGCCGAGGAAGTTCGGCATGACGAAGGCCGCGAGCACGCCCATGTGCGTGAGGTTGCGAAACGGCATGTTGGTGCGCGAGACCGCCAGCGCGAGCGGCACGCCGAGCGCGAGCGCCAGCACGGTGACCGCGCCGCCGAGGTACAGCGAATTCAGCAGCGCCTGCAGGTTCCGGCTGCGGCCGAGAGCGCTCGTGTAGTTGCGCAGCGTGGCGCCGCCGTCGGTGGCGCTGAAGCTGTCCCACACCAGCCGCAGGATCGGGTTGGCGACCAGCAGCACCAGCAGCACGACGAGGATGCCGAACAGCCACAGCGACGGATCGGCGAACCGCGACGGCACCGGTGCGCGCAGCACCTGCGCGGAGGACGGCACCACCGCCTCAGACACCGAAGGCATCGCGCCACAGGTCGATGACTTCGGGCACGCCGTCCACCGATTCCTGCGGATCGGGACGCAGCGCGGCCTTGCTGTCGTCGAGGCCCAGCACGCCCGGGCGCGGCTTGGCGCCTGCACGCTTGGGCACGCCGAAGCGCTCGATCGAGAGCTTGTCGACGTCTTCGCTGCCGAGCAGCCACTCCATGAACAGCTTCGACGCATTCGGATGCGGCGCGTTGGCCATGATCGCCGAGGGCGAGAGCATGAGCACCGGCCCCTCCTTCGGTGCGACGATGGCGAGCGGATTGCCCTTGTTGGCCATCATGGCCGCGAGGTTGATTGGACCGGCCCCGATCGACCGTTCGCCCGAGGTCACGGTGGTGACCGTGTCGATGATCGAGCGGCCCACCTGCGGCTTGTTGGCTGCGAGCTTCTTGAACCAGCCGTCGCCATAGAGCTTGCGCATCTCGATCGCCCAGACGCCCACGAAGCCGCTGAAGCCCGGATGCCCCACCGACACCAGGCCGCGCCACTTCGGGTCGATCAGGTCGTTCCAGCTCTTGGGCGCGTCCTCGGGCTTGACCTTCTGCGTGTTGTAGACCAGGCCGACCATCGCGACGCTCGCCACGTGGAAGTAGCCGTCGGGGTCGAGGTTCTGCAGCCGCTTGTCCATCGACGCAGAGGCCGCGGGCACGTACCTGGCGAGGAGCTTGCGCTTCTTGAGGTCGAGGTAGTGCGCGACGTCGGTCGAGGAGAAGACGTCGCAGTTGGCCGTCTTCGCCTTCAGGTCCTGGTTGAGCCGCTGGAACGCGACCTGCGCGGTGGTGCGCACCACGTTGACCTTCACGCCCGGATAGCGCGCGGTGAAGGTGCGCGACATGAGCTCGGCATCCTCCGAGGGCAGGTAGACGATGTACCAGGTGAGTTCGCCCTCCTTCTTCGCGGCTTCGTGCAGCGCGTCGAGCGACGAGGAAGAAGAGGCCTGGGCGTGCGCGGCAAGCCACGGCGAGAGCGCGGCTGCCGATGCGGCCGCGCCGGCCAGGGCGTGGAAATGGCGTCTGTTCAGTGGCATGGGGGTCTCCGTGGCCGGGGTCGTTGGCGAAATGCGCCGGCTCTTTTTCAGTGTACGTATGAACCTTATAAAAATACATAACGGGTTTATACGTATTCTTAAATCGATCTTCCGTGCACGGTGCTAGATAGAATCCAACCCATCGGAGACGCCCATGCCCCCATCGACACGCATCAACCTCAGCGACAAGATCCGCGCCGCCCTCGAGGCGGAAATCACTTCCGGCCACCTGACGGCCGGCTCCCGCATCGACGAACAGGAGCTCATGGAGCGCTTCGAGGTGTCGCGCACCCCCGCACGCGAAGCGCTGCTGCAGCTGATGTCGGCGGGCCTGGTCACCACGGTGCCGCGCCAGGGCGCGGTGGTGGCGAGCCTGTCGGTGCCCGAATACGTCGCAATGCTCGAGATCCTGATGGAGCTCGAAGGCCTGGCAGCGCGGCTCGCGGCGCGCCGCATGCCGGCGGTGCAGCGCAAGCTGCTCGAAGAGGCCGACAAGGCCTGCCGCGATGCCGCCTCCAGGAACGATGCCGAGCTCTACGGCGCGGCCAACCGCAGCTTCCACGAAATCATCTACGACGGCAGCCTCAATGAAGTGCTGGCGCGCCAGCTGCGTGCGATGCGGCTGCGCATGCGCCATCCGCAGCGCACGCTGTTCGACCGGCCCGGCCGCATCCGCAACTCGCTGGCCGAGCACCGCGTGGTGCTCGAGGCGATCCTCAATGGCGACGAGGACGCCGCCGACCGCGGCATGACGGGGCACATCTCGAGCGGCGGCAACGTGTATGCCGACGCCATCGCCAGCATGCCGCACGGCGTGCCGGTGGCGGCGCCGATCGCCACGCCCGAGGTCGCGGCCGATGCACTGGCGGTGACGCAGCGCGCCGCCACCGGCCGGCGCAAGTCGACAAGCAAGGCCTGACACCATGCGCACCCAAGCCATTCGAATCCAGCGCCACGGCGGCCCCGACGTGCTCGAAACGGTCGAGGTCGACGTCGGCGAGCCCGGCCCGGGCGAAGTCCGCATCCGGCAGTCGGCGATCGGCCTCAACTTCGCCGACATCTACCAGCGCCGCGGTTCGCACGGGCCGCATGCGGTGACCGCGTTTCCGGTCGTGCTCGGCGCGCAGGGCGCGGGCACGGTCGACGCCCTCGGGCCCGGCACCGAGACTGCGGGCCTGCGGGTGGGGCAGTCGGTGGCGTATTTCCATCCCGGCGCCTACCAGGCGGTGCGCAACGTGCCGGCGCACCGCGTGGTGCCGCTGCCGGCGGGCGTGTCGGAGGAAGTGGCGGGCGCCACGCTGCTGCGCGGCCTCACGGCCGAGTACCTGCTGCGCCGGCTCCACGTGGTGCAGCCCGGCGAGGCGGTGCTGGTGCATGCGGCGGCGGGCGGCATGGGCGTGATCCTGTCGCAGTGGGCGCGCGCGCTCGGCGCCATCGTGATCGGCACCGTCGGCTCCGAGGCGAAGAAGGCGGTGGCGCTGGCGCACGGCTGCCACCACGTGATCGACTACCGCAGCGAGGACTTCGTCGCGCGCACGCTGGCGGCCACCGACGGCCAGGGCGTGGCCGTGGTCTACGACGCGGTCGGCAAGGACGTGTTCCTGCCGTCGCTCGACTGCCTGCGCCCGCTCGGCATGGCCATCAACTACGGCACCGCATCGGGCGACGTGGAGGCCTTCGACCTGCAGCGGCTGCATGCGAAGTCGCTCAGCGTGTCGCGCCCGACGCTGCGCACCTTCATCTCCACGGCCGCCGACCTGCGGCGCGGCGCTGCGGCGCTGTTCGACGTGGTGCTGGGCGGCCAGGTGAAGCTGGCGGTCGGCCATCGCTATGCGCTCGCCGACGTGCGGCGCGCGCACGAGGAACTCGAAAGCCGCGCCACCACCGGCGCCGCGGTGCTCATTCCATGAAGCTCTACCACGGCTGGCTCTCCAGCGCCTCGCGCCGCGTGCGCCTCTGCCTGGCCGAGAAAGGGCTGGCCTACGAGAGCGTCCCGATCGACATGGGGCGGCAGGAACACCATTCGCCGGCCTACCTGGCGATGAATCCGAACGGCGTGGTGCCCGCGCTGCAGCTCGACAACGGCGAATCGCTCTACGAAAGCTCGACGATCTGCGAGTACCTGGACGACCTGCACCCCGCCCCGCCGCTGCGCCCCGCCGACCCGTACCAGCGTGCGGTGATGCGTAATTTCGTCCGCTGGACCGACGAGAAATCGCTGCCCAACCTGCTGATCCTCAACTGGAGCATCGCGCTGCAGCCCGGCGCGAGCCAGTGGAGCGACGCCCAGCTGCAGGAACGCCTGGACCGCGTGCCCACGCCCGAGCGGCGCGAGGCCTGGCTGCGCATCGCCCGCCAGCCCTATACCGACGAAGAGAAAGCCGCCGCGCTCGAGAAGCTGCTGGCGCTGGTCGACAAGATGGAGGCGATGCTGCAGCCCGATGCCGAATGGCTGGTCGGCGGGCGCTATTCGCTGGCCGACATCGCGGCCGTGCCCTTCGTGGCGCGCATCGCCGAACTCGCGCCGCAGGCGCTGTCGAGCGAGCGCAGCCCGCGCCTGGCGGATTGGTGGCAGCGCGTGCAGCAGCGCCCGGCCTTCGCGCTGGCGCGGATCGAGCGCTTCGACGCGGTGCTTCGCGAGCGCAACAACGCGGTGTCTAGGGCCTGTTAACACTACGCAAGGGGATCGCGTTGCTTCGCCAAGGGGCTGGCTGCAAGGCGCCCGCGCGCAGCAAGGCTGGCGCCTTGCAAGCGCGGGCAACGCCGCAGACGGCCCCTTGCGTAGTGTTAACAGGCCCTAGTCCCGCACCGGCCCGCGCAGGCTCTTGACCTGCGCGCGCTGGCTCTTGCCTTCGAGGCGGCGCTGCTTCGAACCGTAGGTGGGCTTGGTGGCGCGGCGCACGCGCGGCGGCGTCGCCACGCTGTCGACCACCGCCTGCAGCCGCGCGAGCGCATCGGCGCGGTTCATCTCCTGCGTGCGGTGCGTCTGCGCCTTGAGCACGAACACGCCCTCCTGCGTGATGCGGCTGTCGCGCAGCGCGAGCAGCCGCTCCTTCACGTCGGCGGGCAGCGAGCTGGCAGGGATGTCGTAGCGCAGGTGGACCGCGCTCGACACCTTGTTGACGTTCTGGCCGCCCGCGCCCTGGGCGCGGATGGCGCTGAACTCGACCTCGGCAGGGTCGATCAGGAGCGGTGGGCGAGGCATGCCCGCCAGTGTGCCTTCAAACGCGTTCAAACACCGCGGCGATGCCCTGGCCGCCGCCGATGCACATGGTCACCAGCGCGTAGCGGCCGCCGACGCGGTGCAGTTCGGCAATGGCCTTGGTCGTGATGATCGCGCCGGTCGCGCCCACCGGATGGCCGAGCGAAATGCCCGAGCCGTTGGGGTTCACCTTGGCCGGATCGAAGCCCAGCTCCTTGATGACCGCGCAGGCCTGCGCTGCGAACGCCTCGTTCGATTCGATCACGTCGAAGTCGGCCACCTTCAGGCCGGTGCGCTCCAGCACCTTGCGCGTGGCCGGCACCGGGCCGATGCCCATGTAGGCCGGCTCGACGCCCGCGTGCGCATAGCCCACCAGGCGGGCCAGCGGCTTGAGCCCGTCGGACTTGACGCGCGCGCCTTCGGCCAGCACCACGGCCGCAGCGCCGTCGTTGATGCCCGAAGCATTGCCGGCGGTGACGAGGCCGTCCTTCTTGAACGCGGGCTTCATCTTCGACAGCGCGTCGGCGGTGGTGTCGGCGCGCACATGCTCGTCGGTGTCGAACAGCACCACGCCCTTGCGCGTCTTCACCTCGACCGGAACGATCTGCTCCTTGAAGCGGCCTGCGGCAATGGCGGCCGCCGCGCGCTGCTGGCTGCTGGCGGCCAGTTCGTCCATCTGCTCGCGCGTGATGCCGTAGCGCGCGGCCACGTTCTCGGCGGTGATGCCCATGTGGATCTTCTCCCACGGGTCGTGCAGGATGCCGAGCATGTAGTCGACCAGCACCGCGTCGCCCATGCGCGCGCCGTAGCGCGCGGCGGTATCGAAGTACGGGCCGCGGCTCATCGACTCGGAGCCGCCGCCGATCGCGATGTCGCAGTCGCCGAGCGCAATGGCCTGCGCCGCCGACACGATCGCCTGCAGGCCCGAGCCGCAGAGCCGGTTGACGTTGAAGGCCGGCGTCTCGATCGGGCAGCCGGCATCGATGGCCGCCACGCGGCTCAGGTAGGCGTCCTTGGTGTCGGTGGGAATCACGTTGCCCATCACCACATGGCCGATGGCCGACGGCGCGAGGCCGCTGCGCTCGATGGCGGCCTTCACCGCGGTGGTGGCGAGCTGGGTGTTGGGCACGTCCTTCAGCGAACCGCCGAAAGTGCCGATGGCCGTGCGGGCGGTGCCGACGACGAAGATCTCGCGTGAGGTCATGGGATGCTCCTGGATCAAGAAAGTAGGGAAAGGATTCTTCAGCGGCCTTCGAAATGCGCCGGCTTGCGCGCGAAGAAGGCATCGACGCCGGTGCGGAAATCGGCCGTGGCAGCGCAGACCTGGAAGGCCGCCGATTCGGCCGCGAGCTGCGCCGGCAGCTCGCGATCGAAACTGGCACGCATCAGACGCCGCAGCTGGCCGAGCGCCACCGTCGGCCCCTTTGCGAGCCGCTCGGCGAGCGCCATCGCTTCGGACGCCAGCGCCTCTGCCGGCACCACGCGGTTGACGAGCCCGATGCGCTCGGCCGCGGCGGCGTCGAGCATGTCGCCGAGCAGCGCGATCTCGAGCGCACGGCGCAGCCCCACCCAGCGCGGCAGCGCCCACGAGGCGCCCACGTCGCAGCTCGTGCCGATGTTGACGTAGGCCAGGTTGAAGCGCGTGCCCTCGGCCGCGAGCACGAAGTCGGCCTGCAGCATCAGGCTCAGGCCGGCACCGGCCGCAACGCCGTGCACCTGCGCCACCACGGGCGCATCGATGGTGGCCAGCACGGCCAGCGCCTCGTGCAGCGGACCGATCAGCGCGGCCGCGCCGCCTGCCGGGTCAGCCTGCAGCAGCGCGAGGTCGCCGCCGGCCATGAAACCCTTGCCGGCCCCGCTCAGCAGCACCGCGCGCACGGAGCGGTCGGCGGCAATGCCACGCACCGCCGCCAGAAAGGCCTCGGCCATCGGCACGTCGATCGCGTTCAGCGCGGCGGGGCGGTTGAAGCGCAGGGTGGCGATCGCCCCCTGGCGGCCGACTTCGAGCGGCGCTGCGACCGGGGTGGTAGTGGTGTCGGTCATCGTGGGTGCTCCTTGTTCATGCAGCCAATTTGGGCGCGGCCGCTGCGCGGGGCTTGCGGCGCGCGCCGCTGCCGGCCGCGGCGGGCACGGGCGCCTTCTGCAGCACGCCGTTCAGCAGCAGCGCGATGCCCTGGTCGGCGATCTGCTCGGGCGTGAAGTCGCCGTCGCGGCGGTACCAGCGGCCGATCCAGCTGAGCCCGCCGGCAAGCATGAAGGCGGCCATCTTCGGATCGCAAGGCGCGATCGAGCCCTCTTCGATGCCTTCGGCGATGAGCCGCCGGAACTCGTGGTCGATGCCGGCCTTGAGGCGGCGCAGTTCCTTTCGCAGCGGCGCGGGCAGCGGGTCTTCGCCGATGCGGATCACGCACATGCCGAAATCCTCGCAGACGATGCCCGCGTAGCTGCGCATGCAGGCCATGAGCTGGTCGAGCGCGCGGCCGCCGTTGCGGCGAACCGTGTCGATGCCCTCCTGCATCATGCCCAGCGCGGCACGCACGCACTCGAGCAGGATGTCGTCCTTGCTCTTCACGTAGTAGTAGAGCGTCGGCTTGGTCACGTGCAGCCGCTCGGCAATGTCGTCGAGCGAGGTGGCATGGAAGCCGCGCTCGTTGAACAGCTGCGCCGCAGTCTGCAGCACCGCCTGGCGCTTGAGCTCGCGCTGCATGGCGCGCTTGGCCGACGGCACCCAGGGCGAGTCGTCCGCGGAGGACGGCGGGGCCTTGGCGGCGGCGGGGGCACGGCGCTTGGTGAGGGTCATGGTGCGATCCGGGTTTGCGCGCAGGGGTAAGTCCTGATGCCACGGCGCGGTCGCGTCTGGAAGATCGCGATGTTACCGGGGAGTAGAAATTCTACGGCCAAGTATCCCGGAATGCCGATGCCGGAACAACCCTGAGACCAGGAACCCACTCGACGCCATGCACGCCGACACCGAGCCCCTGCGCGCCCGCTCGCCCGCCGACCCGGGCACCGCCGCGCCCGTGCTGCGCGTGGAAGCGCTCACGCTGGCCTTCGGCGGCGTGAAGGCACTCAGCGGCGTGGGCTTCGACGTGCAGCCCGGCTCGATCACCGCGGTGATCGGCCCCAACGGCGCGGGCAAGACCTCGCTGTTCAACACGGTCTCGGGCTTCTACCGGCCCACCGCGGGCCGCGTGGTCTTCGAGGGCCAGGACATCACGCGCCTGCCGGCGCCGAAGCGCGCCGCGCTCGGCCTGGCGCGCAGCTTCCAGAACATCGCGCTGTTCCGCGGCATGACGGTGCTCGACAACATCAAGCTCGGGCGCCACGTGCACCTGAAATCGAACGTGTTCGATGCGCTCTTCTACCTGGGCCGCGCACGCCGCGAAGAGGCCGAGCTGCGCCGCGACGTGGAGGAACGCATCATCGATTTCCTCGAGATCGACCACATCCGCCATGCCAGCGTGGCCGCCCTGCCCTACGGCCTGCAGAAGCGCGTGGAAATGGCGCGCGCGTTGGCCATGCAGCCCAAGGTGCTGATGCTCGACGAACCGGTGGCCGGCATGAACCGGGAAGAGACCGAGGACATGGCGCGCTTCATCCTCGACGTGCGGCGCGAATGGGGCATCACGGTGCTGATGGTGGAGCACGACATGGGCATGGTGATGGACCTGTCGGACCACGTGGTGGTGCTCAACTTCGGCCAGGTGATCGCGCAGGGCACGCCGGCCGAGGTGCAGGCCGACCCCGAGGTGGTGCGCGCCTACCTGGGCGCCGGCGACGTGGGCGAGCTGCGGCGCAGGCTGCGCGGCAGTGCGCAAGCCGCAGCCACAGCGGAGGCCGGCTGATGGACTGGGCCTACCTGTTCGAGATCGCGCTCACGGGTGTGGCCGGCGGCGGGCTCTATGCGCTCGCGGCGCTGGCCTTCGTGCTGGTCTACAAGGCCACGCGCGTGGTCAACATCGCGATCGGCGAGATGCTGATGATCGGCGCTTACCTTTTCTTCGCGTTCGCCGCGAGCTTCTCGCTGCCGATCTGGCTCGCGGTGCTCGGCTCGGTGCTGGGCACCGGACTGCTGGGCGCGGTGGTCGAGCGCACGATGATCCGGCCGCTGCTCGGCCAACCGCCGATCTCCGCCTTCATGGTCACGGTGGGGCTGGCCTCGGTGCTGGTCGGCGTGGTCGAGATCGTCTGGACCGCCGACCAGCGCCGCCTGCCCGAGTTCATGCCGAATGCGCCGATGATGGTGGGCGATGCTTTCCTGGCGCCCAAGGTGGCTTATGGCGCGCTCGCTGCGCTGGTGCTGATCGCGCTGGTGCTGCTGCTGTTTCGCTTCTGGCGCGGTGGCGTGGCGCTGCGGGCCACGGCCTCCGACCAGGGCGCGGCCTACATGATGGGCATCAACGTGCCGCGCGTGTTCTCGCTCGCCTGGGTGGCCTCGGCGATGATCGCCGCGGTCGCGGGCATCGTGGTCGGCGCGATCGGCGGCATCTCGTCGTCGATGGGCGTGTTCGGGCTGTCGGTGCTGGTGGTGGTGATCGTCGGCGGCCTCGACAGCGTGCTCGGCGCGCTGGTGGGCGGCCTCTTCATCGGCCTCGTCGAAGCGCTCGCGGGCACGTACCTCGGCGGCGAATACAAGCTGCTGGCGACCTTCGTCGTGCTCGTGGTCGTGCTGATGATCCGTCCGTACGGTCTGTTCGGCACGCATGAGATCGAGAGGCTTTGAGATGCGCATAGGCACCCTCAAGCAAAGCTACACCGCCGACGCCGCGCTGTTCGACTCGCGCACCCAGAAGACCTGGCTCGCGGTCGGCGCCGCGCTGCTCGTGCTGTTTCCGTTCATGGCCGACGCCTACTGGCTGTACCTCGCCTGCCTCGTCGCCATCAACGTCGCGAGCGCCACCGGCCTCAACATCCTGACCGGCTACACCGGCCTGGTCAGCATGGGCCAGGCCGCCTTCATGGGGCTGGGCGCCTACACCGTCGCCATCCTGCAGATCCGCTTCGGCACGCCGTTCCTGCTCAACATTTTCGCAGGCGGCGTGGTCGCCATGGTCGGCGGGTTGATCGTCGGCATTCCGTCGCTGCGGGTGAAGGGCCTGTACCTGGCCATCGCCACCATCGCGGCCTCGTTCATCGCGCACTTTCTCTTTGCCAACCTCACGCTCACCGGCGGCACCTCGGGCCTCTCGCTGCCGCCGGCGCAGATCTTCGGCTTCGCACTCGACACCTCGTTCCGCCTCTACTGGCTCATCGTGCCGATCACCCTGCTCATGCTGCTGGGCGCGGCCAACCTCTTTCGCACGCGCGTGGGCCGCGCCTTCATCGCCATTCGCGACCGCGACATCTCGGCCGAGGTGCTCGGCATTCCGCTGTTGCGCTACAAGCTGCTCTCGTTCGGCCTGTCGTCGTTCTATGCCGGCGTGGCCGGCGGCATGTGGGCCTACTTCTTCCGCGTGGTCACGCCCGAGAGCTTTCCGCTCCTGATGTCGATCTTCTTCCTGGCCGCGATCATCGTCGGCGGCATGGGTTCCATCCTGGGCGGCATCCTCGGTGCCGTCTTCATGACCATGGTGCCCGAGCTGCTCAAGTTGGTGTTCGACCTGCTGCCGGGCGGGCACGAGATGACGGTCTTCCTCTCGCCGGTGCGCACGGTCGTCTTCGGCCTGCTGATCGTCGGCTTCCTGGTCTTCGAGCCACACGGGCTCGCCGAAGTGTGGCGGCGCATCCGCCGTTTCTTTCATCTGTGGCCTTTCAAGAACTGACAAGGAGACGAACATGGCATCCGACTTCAAGAAGACTCCCGCCCTGCGCCGCCGCGCACTCGTGCTGGCCGCTGCGGCCGCACTCGCCGCCCCGCTCGCCGTGCACGCGCAAGGCAGCGCCGAGGACATCGTCATCGGCGGCTCGATCCCGATGACCGGCGTGTTCGCCTTCGCGGGCATCGGCATCAACGCCGGCATTGCCGACTACGTGAAGATCGTCAACGAGGCGGGCGGCATCAAGGGCCGCAAGCTGCGCTACGTGCCCGAGGACACGGGCTACAAGGTCGATGTCTCGGTGGCCGCCTTCAAGAAGATCACGAGCCAGAACAAGGTCAACCTCTACTACGGCGACTCGACGGGCTTCTCGAAGACCATCAACCCCGAGCTCGACCGTAGCGGCCAGATCCTGATGGCCGGCGCCTCGTTCGCCTCCGAGCTCAACGACCCCGCCAAGTACCCGCATCAGTTCCTGGTCGGCCCCGACTACACCGAAATGATCGGCATCCTGCTGCGCCACATCGCCAAGGAGAAGCCCGGTGCCAAGGTCGCGTTCGTCTACTCCGACTCCGAGTTCGGCCGCGACCCGATCGAGGCCAGCGAGGCGGCCGCCAAGAAGCTGGGCCTCACGGTGCCGGTCAAGATCATGACGCCGGCCGGCAGCGTCGACGTGTCGACCGAGGTCATCAAGCTGCGCCGCGCCGCGCCCGACTACACGATCTTCCACGGCTACATCCTCGCGCCGATTCCCGAGTTCGTGCAGCAGGGCAAGCAGATGGGCATGACCAGCAAGTGGATGGGCACCTTCTGGACCATGGACAGCTCCACCGTCATGAAGATGGGCGAAGCCGGCGACGGCTTCATGGGCGTTATGCCCTACCGCTACTACTACGACACCTCGGCCAAGGCGCCAATGCTCGAGAAGATCCGCGCGATGCGCCCCGAGTACCAGAGCACCGCCTACACGCAGGGCTTCCTCACCGCGATGCTGTTCACCGAGGCTGCCAAGCGAACGCTCGACGCCGGCAAGCCACTCGACGGCAAGAACCTGAAGGCGGCACTCAACAGCATCAAGGACTTCGACACCGGCGGCCTGATCGGCGTGCCGATCACCATCAAGGGCAACTCGATCCCGGTGGGCCGCGTCTACCGCGCCGACATGAAGGCGCAGAAGATGGTGCCTGCGTCGGACTGGATTTCGCTCGACAAGTGAACGAAGGCGCGGCCATGGGCGCAACGGGCGGAGAACCCATTCTCGAGGTCAACAACGTCGAGGTGGTCTACAACAAGGTCGTGCAGGTGCTGCGCGGCCTGTCGCTGGCCGTGCCGCGCGGGCAGATCGTGGCGCTCTTGGGCAGCAACGGCGCGGGCAAGTCGACCACGCTGAAGGCGATCTCTGGCCTGCTGCCACTGGAAGACGGCGCGCTCGAGGCCGGCCGCATCGCCTTCGACGGCCAGCCCACCGACCGGCTCGCGCCGCAGCAGCTGGTGCGGCGAGGGCTCGCGCATGTGATGGAGGGCCGCCGCGTGTTCGAGGACCTGACCGTCGAGGAGAACCTGGTGGCCGCCACCTATGCACGCGTCGGCCGCGGCGCGCAGGCGCGCGACTTCGATGCGGTGTACGCGTATTTCCCGCGGCTGCACGAGCGGCGCAAAGGCCTCGCAGGCTATCTCTCAGGCGGCGAACAGCAGATGCTGGCCATCGGCCGCGCGCTGGTGGCCGAGCCCAAGCTGATCCTGCTCGACGAGCCTTCGCTGGGCCTCTCGCCCAAGCTGATGGAAGAGATCTTCGGCATCATCGCGCGCATCAACGCCGAGCGCGGCGTGTCGATGCTGCTGGTGGAGCAGAACGCCAGCCTGGCGCTCGCGGTGGCCGACAGCGGTTACATCATGGAGAACGGCAAGATCGTGATCGACGGCAGCGCCGAGCGGCTCGCGGCCGACCCCGACGTGCGCGAGTTCTATCTCGGCGTGGGTGGCGCGGGCGAATCCAGGAGCTTCCGCGGGCTCAAGCACTACAAGCGTCGCAAGCGCTGGCTGTCATGAACCTGCCCGAACGCACACTGCCGCAGATGCTGCGCGAACAGGCGCGCACACAGGGCGCGCGCATCGCGATCCGCCAGAAGGACTTCGGCATCTGGCATCCGCTGAGTTGGGCCGACTACCACCGGCGCGCGGCGCACGTGGGCCTGGGCCTCGCGGCGCTGGGCATGCAGGCCGGCGGCCACCTGGGCGTCATTTCCGAGAACCGGGTCGAATGGGTGCTGGCGCAGATGGGCGCGGGCCTGATCGGTGCGGTGACGGTGGGCGTGTACCCCACGAGCCCGACGAACGAGGTGGCCTACGTGGTCGGCCATGCCGACGTCGAGGTCGTGGTCTGCGAAGACCAGGAGCAGGCCGACAAGGTGCTCGAGGCGATCGATGCGCTGCCGAAGCTGCGCCGCATCATCGTGATCGAGACCAAGGGCCTCGCGAGCTACGCTCCCGCGGAGCGCGACCGGATGATGAGCTTCGCCGAGCTAGAAGCGGCCGGCGCCGCACTGCAGGCACAGGAGGGCGATGCGCGCATCGACACCGCGCTGGCGGCGCAGTCGCTCGACCACATCGGGCTCATGATCTACACCTCGGGCTCCACCGGCGCGCCCAAGGGCGCGATGATCTCCTGGCGCAACATCCGCGGCGTCGTGCCCGGTATCGTGGAGCGGCTGCAGCTCGATGCCGGCACCACGCACCTGTCTTACCTGCCGCTGTGCCACGTGGCCGAGCAGATGCTCACCACGTTCGTGCCGCTCTACCTGGGCTCGCAGGTGAACTTCGGCGAGTCGATCCGCACCGTGCAGGAAGACCTGCGCGAGGTGGCGCCGAGCATGTTCCTCGGCGTGCCGCGCATCTGGGAAAAGCTGCATGCCGCGATCAGCATCAAGATGCAGGAGACCGGCCGGCTGCGGCGCGCGCTCTACCGCCGCGCGCTGGCCGGCTGTGCGCCACTGGCCGAGAAACCGCGCGCGCAATGGAACGCCGGCGAACGGCTGCGCTTCTTTCTGGCTTACTGGACGGTGCTGCGCGCGCTGCAGAACTTCATCGGCCTGCGCAATGCGCGCGTGGCGCTGACCGGCGCGGCGCCGATCCCGCCCGACGTGGTTCGCTTCTTCCGCACGCTCGGCGTGCCGCTGGTCGAGGTGTATGGCCTCACCGAATCCACCGGCATGGTCTGCGGCCACCGCATCGACCAGGTGAAGGTGGGCACCGTCGGGCCGGTGACCGAGGGCGTCGAATACCGCGTGGGTGCGCAGGGCGAGCTGCAGATCCGTGGCGAGATGGTGTTCTGCGGCTACTACAAGAACCCCGAAGCCACGACGGCGTCGGTGCAAGCGGGCTGGCTGCACACCGGCGACGTGGTGGCCGAGGAAGCCGGCGGCCACCTGCGCATCGTCGACCGGCTCAAGGACATCATGATCACAGCGGGCGGCAAGAACCTCACGCCCTCGGAGATCGAGAACACCATGAAGGCGAGCCCCTACCTGAAGGAATGCATCGTGGTGGCGGAGGGGCGCAAGTTCGTCTCGGCGCTGGTGCAGATCGACTACGAGACGGTCGGAAAATGGGCCGAGGCCGAACGCCTGGCCTTCACGCACTTCCGTTCGCTGGTCGAACTGCCGCGCGTGCGCGAACTCATCGATGCCGAAATCCAGCGCGGCAATGCACGCCTCGCGCAGGTGTCCCAGGTGCGCCGCTTCCATCTGCTGACCAAGGAACTCGACCATGACGATGGCGAGGTCACCGCGACCATGAAGGTGCGGCGCTCGAGCATCTACAAGGCGTATGCGGAGGAGATCGAGGCGCTGTACCGCTGAGCGCCCCAGGTGGGCGGGGAGACTACTCGCCGCGCGTGGCCGGGCGTGCGCGCACGTCGGTCACGTCGTCGCCGGCGCCGCGGTTGCGCAGCAGCGGGCTGCGCACCGATTCGCCCCGCGCCCGCGCGCCGGCCACGTCGGCGGCCGAAGGCTCGGCCGGCTGCGCAGCCGTGCGAAAACGTTCGAATCCCGAACGCGGATTGAAGCGCATCACCCAGGGCGACACGGGCTTGCCCGTGAGCCGGGCCCAGGCGTAGCGAACGCCCCACACGGCGGCCAACAGCATCACGGCCACCGCCAGGCTGGCCGCAAAGACCAGGCCCAGCATCAGCAGGATCACGCGAAGAATAAAGTTCATCATCCGATCTTAGGCCGAGGCTTCGGCCGCAGGTTCCCCGTTTTTGCCGGAATTTCCTGCTTTTGCAAAGCCGAACTGCCCCGGCGAGCGGATCGGATCGGTCGTGACCTCGATCGTGTCCTTGGGCCCGAAGCTGCCGTCGAGCAGCAGCCTCGAGAGCGGGTTCTCGATGCGCTGCTGGATGGCACGCTTGAGCGGGCGCGCACCGAACACCGGATCGAAGCCGACCTTCGCGATCTCGGCCAGCGCGGCGGGCGACACCTCCAGGCCCAGGTCCATCTTGGCAAGCCGCGCCTGCAGCACCTTGAGCTGGATCGCGGCGATCGACTCGATGTTCTTCGCGTCGAGCGCGTGGAACACCACCGTCTCGTCGATGCGGTTCAGGAACTCGGGGCGGAAGTAGTTCTTCAGCTCGTCCCAGACCGCTTCCTTGATCTCCTCGGCAGGCTGGCCCACCATCGACTGGATGATCGGCGAGCCGATGTTGCTGGTCATCACGATCACCGTGTTCTTGAAGTCGACGGTGCGGCCCTGTCCATCGGTCAGGCGGCCGTCGTCGAGCACCTGCAGCAGCACGTTGAAGACGTCCGGATGCGCCTTCTCGACCTCGTCGAGCAGCACCACGCTGTAGGGCTTGCGGCGCACGGCCTCGGTGAGGTAGCCGCCCTCCTCGTAGCCCACGTAGCCCGGCGGCGCGCCGATCAGGCGGGCCACCGAATGCTTCTCCATGAACTCGCTCATGTCGATGCGGATCAGGTGGTCTTCGCTGTCGAACAGGAAGCCCGCGAGCGCCTTGCAGAGTTCGGTCTTGCCCACGCCCGTGGGGCCGAGGAACAGGAACGAGCCGGTGGGACGGTTCGGGTCCGACAGGCCCGAGCGCGAGCGGCGGATCGCGTTCGCGACCGCACCGATGGCCTCGTCCTGGCCGACCACGCGCTCGTGCAGCTTGGCTTCCATCACGAGCAGCTTGTCGCGTTCGCCCTGCATCAGCTTGGCGACCGGAATGCCGGTGGCGCGCGCCACCACCTCGGCGATCTCCTCGGCGCCGACCTGCGTGCGCAGCAGCGTCGGCGCACTCGACTTGCCCTTGCTCGCCTCGCTTTCCTCGGCCTCGCGCAGGCGCTTCTCGAGCGCCGGCAACTGGCCATATTGCAGCTCGGCGAGCTTGTTGAAATCGCCTTTGCGCTCCCATTCCTTGATTTCGATCTTGAGCTTCTCGATCTCCTCGCGGATGTGCGCGCTCCCCTGAGCCTGCGCCTTCTCGGCCTGCCAGATCTCGTCGTAGTCGGCGATCTCCTTCTGCAGCTTGGCGATCTCGTCCTCGATCAGGCCGAAGCGCTTCTGCGAGGCCTCGTCCTTCTCGCGGCGCACGGCTTCGCGCTCGATCTGCAGCTGGATCAGGCGGCGGTCGAGGCGGTCCATCACCTCGGGCTTGGAGTCCATCTCGATCTTGATCTTGGCCGCGGCCTCGTCGATCAGGTCGATGGCCTTGTCGGGCAGGAAGCGGTCGGTGATGTAGCGGTCGGACAACTCGGCCGCGGCCACGATGGCCGGGTCGGTGATCTGCACGCCGTGGTGCACCTCGTATTTTTCCTGCAGGCCGCGCAGGATGGCGATGGTGGCCTCGACGCTGGGCTCGCCCACGATGATCTTCTGGAAGCGGCGCTCGAGCGCGGCGTCCTTCTCGATGTACTTGCGGTATTCGTCGAGCGTGGTGGCGCCCACGCAGTGCAGCTCGCCGCGCGCGAGCGCGGGCTTGAGCATGTTGCCCGCATCCATGGCGCCTTCGGCCTTGCCGGCGCCCACCATGGTGTGCAGCTCGTCGATGAAGACGATGGTCTGGCCCTCGTCCTTGGCCAGCTCGTTGAGCACGGTCTTCAGGCGCTCCTCGAACTCGCCGCGGAACTTGGCGCCCGCGAGCAGCGCGGCCATGTCGAGCGACAGCACGCGCTTGCCCTTGAGCGACTCGGGCACCTCGCCCGCGACGATGCGCTGCGCCAGGCCTTCGACGATCGCGGTCTTGCCCACGCCGGGCTCGCCGATGAGCACGGGGTTGTTCTTGGTGCGGCGCTGCAGCACCTGGATGGCGCGGCGGATCTCCTCGTCGCGGCCGATGACCGGGTCGAGCTTGCCGAGCCGTGCGCGCTCGGTGAGGTCGAGGCAGTATTTCTTCAGCGCCTCGCGCTGGCCTTCGGCATCGGCGCTGTTCACGCCCTGGCCGCCGCGCACCGCGTCGATGGCCGCCTCGAGCGACTTGCGCGAGAGCCCGTTCTCCTTGGCGATGCGGCCGATGTCCGACTTGCTGTCGGCCACGGCCAGCAGGAACAGTTCGCCCGCAATGAACTGGTCGTTGCGCTTGATGGCCTCCTTCTCGGTGGCCTGCAGCAGCTTTCCGAGCTCGGGACCGACCTGCACGACATCGTGCCCCTGCACCTGCGGCAGGCGCTTGATGGCCTCCTCGGCCGCCTTGGCAAGGCCGGGCACGTTGACGCCGGCGCGCTCGAGCAGCGCGCGCGGGCCGTCATCCTGGCGCAGCATCGCCGCCAGCAGGTGGGCCGGTTCGATGTAGGCGTTGTCGTTGCCGAGCGCAAGCGACTGCGCGTCGCCGAGCGCTTCCTGAAATTTGGTGGTGAGTTTGTCTTGTCGCATGGTGGTATTCCTGCATCCAAAATAGGGCTGTTCGGGCACGATTCAAGGTGTCCAGCACTTTCGGGCACGGCGATTGCACTGTGCCCCTTTCCTCTTTCCATTGGAGTCGAACATGGTTTTTTCAATGCAGCGCACCAAAGCGATCCGACGGGCGCTCAGCGCGAGCCTCATCCTGGCGGGCCTGGGCCTGTCCGGGCTTGCGCAAGCGCAAGGCACGCCCGTGCGCTTGCTGGTGGGCTTTCCCGCGGGCGCAGGCACCGACGCCATCGCGCGCACGCTGGCCGAGAAGCTCAAGGACGTGCTGGGCACGCCGGTGGTGGTCGAGAACCGCGCCGGCGCGGGCGGTCAAATCGCCGCGCAGGCGCTGAAGGCGGCGCCCGCCGACGGCCACACGCTGTTCATCTCGCACGACCACTCGATTTCGATCCTTCCGCAGGTGGTGAAGAACCCGGGCTTCAACCCGGCCACCGACTTCGTGCCGGTGGCGGGCTTCGCCACCTTCGCCAACGTGCTGGCCGTCTCGGGCGGCACGCCGGCCAAGAGCATCGACGAGTACGTGAAATGGGTCCGCACCCAGCGCGGCGGCAAGGAAACCATCGGCATCCCGGCACCCGCCTCGATCCCGGAGTTCCTGGTGAAGATGATCTCGGAGAAGTACAAGATCGACGTGCAGCCCGCGCCCTACCGCGGCAGCGCGCCGATGACGGCCGACATGCTGGGCAACCAGATCACCGCCGGCATCGCGTCGGTGCCCGACTTCATCGAGAACCACAAGGCCGGCAAGGTGCGCATCGTCGCGTCGATCGGCGCCAAGCGCCAGGCCGTGCTGCCCAACGTGCCGACCTTCACCGAGCTGGGCTTCTCGAACCTCGAAGACCTGCCCTACTACGGCATCTTCGCGCCCGTGGGCACGCCGCAGCCGGTTATCAACCGCTACGGCGAGGCACTGCAGAAAGTGCTGGCCATGCCCGACGTGAAGCAGAAGCTCACGGCCATGGGCCTCACGGTGGGCTACGAGCCGCAGGGCCAGTTCGCGGGCCGCGTGCGCAGCTACACGCAGACCTGGGAGCGAATCATCCAGGCCAGCGGCTTCAAGCCCCTCTGACCACGCGCGTCAGGCGTTCGGGGCCGTGATACCCCAGCGCGCGAGCGCCGCATCGTCGGCTACGCGCGCATCGACCCAGCGGGCGCCTTCGGGCGTCTGTTCTTTTTTCCAGAACGGTGCCTGGGTCTTGAGGTAGTCCATCAGAAATTCGCAGGCCTCGAAGCTCTGGCCGCGGTGCGCCGAGGCCACCGCGACCATCATGATCTGGTCGAGCGGCTGCAACAGGCCCACGCGGTGGATCACGCGCGCGCCGAGGATGTCGAAGCGCCGGTGCGCCTCGTCGATCATGGCCTCGATGGCCTTCTCGGTCATGCCGGGGTAGTGCTCGAGCTCCATCGAGGCCACCGTGTTGCCGTCGTTGCGGTCGCGCACCGTGCCGATGAAACTGCAGACCGCGCCCACGCGCTTGTCGCCGGCACGCAACGCGGCAACCTCCTCCGCCAGGTTGAAATCGGCTGTCTGGATCGAAACGCGTGGGCCATTCATGCCGGGATTGTGGCACCGCGCCAGGAGCTGCGGTTCCGTCGTCGGATGAGCGACGGAACCTGCCAAGGCCTTGGCCCCGAATGGGTTGCGCGCGCACCGAACGATGACGGTTCCTGTCCATCGGTCGATCCCGCAAGGAGGCCCACGTGCCGCAACAACCATCCGTTCCTATCGATCCCGCTGCCGATTTCTCCGGCCTCTGGATTCCCCTCGTTACGCCGTTCCATGACGGAGCGGTGGACCATGCCGCGCTGTCGGCGCTCACCCAGCGGCTCGCGGCCTATGGCGTGGCCGGCTTCGTGGTCTGCGGCTCGACCGGCGAGGCTGCCGCACTCGACGAGGCCGAGCAGCTCGCCGCGCTCGACACCGTTCATGCCGCCGCAGGCGGGCTGCCGATCGTCATGGGCCTGTCGGGCTACCACCTGGGCAAGACCACAGCCTGGGTGCGCCGGCTGGCCGAACGGCCGCTGGCCGGGCTGCTGGTGCCTGCGCCGCACTACATCCGGCCGTCGCAGGACGGCCTGCGCGCATGGTTCGGCGCCATTGCCGACGCCAGCACGGTGCCGCTGCTGGTCTACGACATTCCCTACCGCACCGGTGCGACCCTCGCGCGCGACAAGCTGCTGGCGCTGGCCGAGCACCCGCGCATCCGCGGCGTCAAGGACTGCGGCGGCGACATGGCCAAGACGCGCGCGCTGATCGCCGACGGCCGGCTCCAGGTGCTCGCGGGCGAAGACCACCAGATCTTCGCGACCGTGGCCGAAGGCGGCGCAGGCGCCATTGCGGCCAGCGCGCATGTGCAGACGCGGCGCTTCGTCCAGGTGCTGCGCCTGCTGGCCGAGAACCGGCTGGTGGAGGCGCGCGCCGAATGGCAGCCGCTGCTGCCGTTGATCGCGATGCTGTTTGCCGAACCGAACCCCGGGCCGCTCAAGGCGCTGCTGGCGCAGCAGGGGTCGGTGCGCGACGAACTGCGCTTGCCGATGACGCGCGCCTCGGCGGCGCTGGGGGAGCGGCTCGCAGCGCTCGAGCCCGCCCTCAGCCGCCGGTGACCGGCGGGAAGAACGCGACCTCGGCACCTTCGTGCAGCGCGGCCGATTCGGCACTCATGACCTGGTCGAGCGCCATGCGCACCGCCCTGCCGCGTGCGAGCGCCGCGGCATGCGCACCGCCGCGTGCGATGAGTTCGTCGCGCAGCGCGGCCAGTGTGCCGGCCGTGGTGTCGACGGTTTCGCTGCCTGTGGCGAGGGCCTCGCGCACCGAGGCGAAATAGCGGATGTGGACCTTCATGTGGGGCAGCGTCGGTCAGGCCAGCAGCGAGGCCAGGGAAATGAAGTTGACGGTGTCGCCGGTCCGGATGGTCTGGCCGGGCGGGTTGTCGATGACGCCATCGCCCCAGACCATCGACGTCAGCACGCCCGAACTCTGGTTGGCGAACAGGTCGAGCCCGCCGGCGGCATTGCGGCGCGCGCGCAGGAACTCGCGGCGCCGGTCGGCGCGCGGCCAGTCGAAGTCGGCGCGCATCGGCACGGGTTCGGGCGCCACCCGGCTTGCGCCCTGCAGCGTCAGCAGAAACGGGCGCACGAGCAGCAGGAAGGTCAGGAAGCTCGACACCGGGTTGCCGGGCAACCCGGTGACGTGGCAGCGCCCCTGCGCTTCGCCGCCGGCCCGCTGGATCGATCCGTAGGCGAAGGGTTTGCCGGGCTTCATCGAGAGCGACCACAACTGCAGTTCGCCGAGCGCCTGCACGGCGGCCTTGATGTGGTCTTCCTCTCCGACCGAGACGCCGCCGGTGGTGATGATCAGGTCGTTGCCTTCGGCCGCGCCACGCAGCGCCTCGATGGTGGCGTCGCGCCGGTCGGGCACGATGCCGAGATCGTTCACCTCGCAGCCGAGCCTGTGCAGCAAGGCGCGCATGAAGAAGCGGTTTGAGTTGTAGATGGCGCCGGGCTTCATGGCCTCGGGTGCGACCTCGTCGGGCATCACCAGCTCGTCGCCGGTGGACAGCAGCGCGACACGCGGGCGCCGCGCCACCTGCAGCCGATCGAACCCGACGCTGGCCGCAAGGCCGAGCCCTGCGGGCGTCAGGCGCTCGCCCTTGCCGAGCACGACATGGCCGGCCGCCACGTCCTCACCGGCACGGCGGATCCACTGGCCGGCGGAGGGCACCGAGGCGATGCGCACGGCGCCGAGGCCTCCCTCCTGCGGCAAGGGCTCGGTGTCTTCCTGCATCACGATGGCATCGGCACCCTCGGGCACCTGCGCGCCGGTGAAGATGCGCGCCGCGGTGCCGGCTGCCAACGGCGTGCCGACGCTGCCCGCCGGGATGCGTTGCGCGACCTGCAGCATGGCCCCTGGCGCGGCGCAGTCGGCCACGCGCACCGCGTAGCCGTCCATCGAACTGTTGTCGCGCGGCGGCACCGTGATCGCGGCAACCAGGTCCTGGGCGAGCACGCGGCCATCGGCATCGAAGGTGCCGACGCTCTCGGCCGGCAGCATCGGCCTGGCCTTGGCGAGCAGGATGGCCAGCGCCTCGTCGAGCGCCATCAGCGGCGGGCGCGACGACGATGCGGAAGAAGACACGGAAGAAGGCGGTGAATCAGCCATGGTGCCTCGGTTTGTAGTCGAAGCGATCGCCGCTGTCGATCAGCCACTGGGCGATGCCCTCGATGTCGTCGAGGTCGAACAGCGGCCGCTCGGTGGGCTCGGGCAGGCTCTCGGGCGCATTGGTGGCAATGGCGGTCACGAACGGATCATCGATGTACTGCAGGGGCCGCGGCTTCTGGCCCGGCTCGGGCGCGCGCCAGACCTCGATCTTGAGCAGGTCGCTGTGCTTGAAGCCCTCGACCAGCACCCAGTCGACACCGTCGTAGAGCTCGGCGATGAGCTCGTGCACCGACAGCTGCGCGGGCTGCTCGAATTCGCGGATCAGCGCCAGCCGCCGGTCGGACGCCACGACCACTTCGAAGGCGCCGGCCTCGCGGTGGCGGTAGGTGTCCTTGCCGGGGTGGTCGATGTCGAACTTGTGGTGCGCATGCTTCACGACCGAGACGCGCTGCCCATGGAGCCTGAGCACGGGGATCAGGCGCTCGACGAGCGTGGTCTTGCCCGAACCCGAATACCCGGAAAAACCGATCACCTTCATGACGAGTTCCTGAGGCCGCGCGTCAAGCGCGAGCCGAATGCTGATGCAAGGCGGCCATCACGACGTGCTGGCCGGCGCCGTTCAATCGCAGTTCTCGGCGATGTAGGCCTTCACGGCCTCCGCATCGGCCGCAAGCCTGACGACTCGCTTGGGCAGCGACTCGATGCCCTCGAACCTGGCCGGTCGCGGGGGCTCCTGCCCGAGCGCTTCCACCAGCGTGGCGGCGAACTTGATCGGCAGCGCGGTCTCGAGCACCACCATCGGCACGCCCGGCGTGAGGTGCTCGCGCGCGGTCTTGAGGCCGTCGGCGGTGTGCGGATCGATCAGCGTGGCGAAGCGCTTCTCGGTGTCGCGGATCGTCGCGAGCCGGTCTGCATGCGTGCTGCGGCCGCTGCGGAAGCCGAAGCGCTCGGCGGCCTGCGCGAAGACCGGATCGGCGCCGAGGTCGAACTTCGCCTCGCGGCCCAGCTGGTCGACGAACAGCGCGCGCAGCCTGCCGGCATCGCGCCCGACCAGGTCGAACACGAAGCGCTCGAAGTTGCTGGCCTTGCTGATGTCCATCGACGGGCTGGAGGTCTCGTGCGTGTCGACCCCCGCGCGCACGCGGTAAACGCCGGTGCGGAAGAACTCGTCGAGCACGTCGTTCTCGTTGGTGGCCACCACCAGCGTGTGGATCGGCAGGCCCATCATGCGCGCCACGTGGCCCGCGCAGACGTTGCCGAAGTTGCCCGAGGGCACCGCGAAGCTCACGAGCTTGTCGTTCGATGCCGTGGCTTGGAAGTAGCCCGCGAAATAGTAGACCACCTGTGCGAGCAGCCGCGCCCAGTTGATCGAGTTGACCGTGCCGATGCGGTACTTGCGCTTGAAGGCCAGGTCGCTCGACACCGCCTTGACGATGTCCTGGCAGTCGTCGAACACGCCGGTGATGGCGATGTTGTGAATGTTCGCGTCCTGCAGGCTGAACATCTGCGCCTGCTGGAACGGGCTCATGCGACCGTCGGGCGAGGTCATGAAGACGCGCACGCCCTTCTTTCCGCGCATCGCGTACTCGGCCGCGCTGCCGGTGTCGCCGCTGGTGGCGCCGAGGATGTTGAGCTCGGCGTCGCGGCGGGCCAGTTCGTACTCGAACAGGTTGCCGAGCAGCTGCATCGCCATGTCCTTGAAGGCCAGCGTGGGGCCGTTCGACAGGGCTTCGAGGTAGACGCCGTCTTCGAGCTCGCGCAGCGGCACGATCTCGTCGGAGCCGAAGACCTCCGCGGTGTAGGTCTTGGCGCAGAGCGCCTTCAGGTCCGCCGGCGGAATGTCGTCGATGTAGAGCGAGAGGATCTCGAAGGCGAGTTCGGCGTACGGCAGGCTGCGCCACTTCGCGAGCGTGGCCGCGTCGACCTGCGGATAGTGCGCGGGCAGGTAGAGCCCGCCGTCCGGCGCGAGGCCCTCGAGCAAAATCTCGCAGAAGCGCTTGCGGTCGGGATGGCCGCGGGTGCTCAGGTAGTTCACTTCAACTCTTCCTTGCGGATGCGCACGATCGGCTGCAGCACCGTGGGCAGCGCCTGCAAATGCGCGAGCGCATCGTCCATCGTGCCTTCGCGCGCATCGTGCGTGAGGATGATGAGGTCGGTCTGGTTCGAGCCTTCGCCGCCCACTTCGTCGGCTTCGCGCTGCAGCACCGCGTCGATGCTGATGCCGGCATTGGCGAGCAGGCCCGTCACCTTGGCCAGCACGCCGGCCTCGTCGGCCACGCGCAGGCGCAGGTAGTAGCTGGTGACGACCTCGGCCATCGGCAGCACCTGCAGGTCGCTCATCGCATCGGGATGGAAGGCGAGGTGCGGCACGCGGTGGGCCGCGTCGGCCGTGTGCAACCGGGTGATGTCGACCAGGTCGGCGATCACCGCGCTCGCGGTCGGCTCGCTGCCTGCGCCCTTGCCGTAGTAGAGCGTGGTGCCGACGGCATCGCCGTGCACCACCACCGCGTTCATCGCGCCCTCGACGTTGGCGAGCAGCCGCTTCGACGGCACGAGCGCCGGATGCACGCGCAGTTCGACGCCTTGGGCCGTGCGCTTGGTGATGCCGAGCAGCTTGATGCGGTAGCCGAGCTGCTCGGCGTACTTGATGTCCTGCGCCGCGAGCTTGGTGATGCCCTCGATGTGCGCCTTGTCGAACTGCACCGGGATGCCGAACGCGATCGCGCTCATGAGGGTGGCCTTGTGCGCGGCGTCGACGCCCTCGATGTCGAAGGTGGGGTCGGCCTCGGCATAGCCGAGGCGCTGCGCCTCCTTGAGCACGGTCGCGAAGTCGAGCCCCTTGTCGCGCATCTCGGAGAGGATGAAGTTGGTGGTGCCGTTGATGATGCCGGCGATCCACTGGATGCTGTTGGCGGTGAGGCCTTCGCGCAGCGCCTTGATGATCGGGATGCCGCCGGCCACCGCAGCCTCGAAGGCCACCATCACGCCCTTGGCATGGGCGGCCGCGAAGATCTCGGTGCCGTGCACCGCGAGCAGCGCCTTGTTGGCCGTGACCACGTGCTTGCCGGCCGCGATGGCCTCGAGCACCAGCTGCTTGGCGATGCCGTAGCCGCCGATCAGCTCGATCACGATGTCGATGTCGGGGTTGGCGATGACGGCGCGCGCGTCGGCCACCACCTGAACGCCCGCGCCCGCCACCTCGCGTGCGCGCGCCTGGTCGAGGTCGGCGACCATGGTGATCTCGATGCCTCTGCCGGCACGGCGCTTGATTTCTTCCTGGTTGCGCAGCAGCACCTTGAAGGTGCCGCTGCCGACCGTTCCTGCGCCGAGCAGGCCTACCTGGATGGGTTTCATGGGAGATTCGGGTTCAATGGTTTCGTAGAAATGGACAACAGGGCCCGCCGCCGCGCGGCGGCCTCGTCAGCGGCGCAGCAGCAGCGGTCGGCGAAGGCCTCACGCGCTCTTGCTGCGCAGGCGGTAGGTCTCCAGGAACATGGCGATGCGGTTGATGGCCTCGCGCAGGTCGTCTTCATGCGGCAGGAACACGATACGGAAATGGTCGGGCGTCGCCCAGTTGAAGCCCGTCCCCTGCACCAGCATCACCCGGGTTTCCTTCAGCAGCTCGAGGAAGAACTGCCGGTCGTCCTCGATCGGGTAGACCGCGGGATCGAGCTTCGGAAACATGTAGAGCGCGGCGCTCGGCTTGACGCAGCTCACGCCCGGGATCGCGGTGATGAGCTCGTAGGCCAGGTCGCGCTGGCGCCGCAGACGGCCGCCCTCGCCGACGAGGTCGTTGATGCTCTGGTAGCCGCCCAGCGCGGTCTGGATCGCCCATTGCCCCGGCACGTTGGCGCACAGCCGCATGTTCGAGAGCATGTTGAGGCCCTCGATGTAGTCGCGCGCGCGCTTCTTGTCGCCCGACACCACGAGCCACCCCGCGCGGTAGCCGCAGGAGCGATAGCTCTTGGACAGCGAGTTGAAGGTGAGCGTGAGCACGTCGGTCGACAGGCTCGCGATCGCGGTGTGCTTCACGCCGTCGTAGAGCACCTTGTCGTACACCTCGTCGGCGAAGATCACGAGGTCGTGTTCGCGCGCGATCGCCACGATGCGCTTGAGCAGGTCGTCGGAGTAAAGGGCGCCGGTCGGGTTGTTCGGGTTGATCACCACGATCCCCTTGGTGCGGGGCGTGATCTTGGCGCGGATGTCATCGAGGTCGGGCATCCAGCCGTTGGCCTCGTCGCAGAGATAGTGCACCGGCGTGCCGCCCGACAGGCTCGAGGCGGCGGTCCAGAGCGGATAGTCGGGCGCGGGCAGCAGCATCTCGTCGCCGTCGTTGAGCAGCGCGTTGGTGGACATCGCGATCAGCTCGCTCGCCCCGTTGCCCAGGTAGATGTCGTCGAGCGCGACGCCGGCGATGCCCTGCTTCTGGGTCTCGTGCATCACGGCCTTGCGCGCCGCGAAGATGCCCTTGCTGTCCGAATAGCCCGCGGATGCCGGAAGGTTGCGGATCATGTCCTGCTGGACTTCTTCCGGCGCGTCGAAGCCGAACACGGCGAGGTTGCCGATGTTGAGCTTGATGATCTTCTGGCCCTCTTCCTCCATCTGCTTGGCCGCATCCATGATGGGGCCGCGAATGTCGTAGAGCACATTGGCCAGTTTGGCCGATTTCCTGAACTGCTTCAAAGGGCCCTCCCGGGCGCGGGTTACTCGATGTCAAAAGGCCCTTGGAGGCCCCGTGTCACTGGGAAAACCTATAATTTGACCACAGTTCCCAGTGCACCGATGAAGCTCCAGCCCGACAAATCCGACGCCCAGGCCCTGACCGCTCACGGCCCCGGCTGGGTCGCGATCAACAACGAAAAGGTCGAGGGCAGCGTCGTCGTCGGCTCCCACGGGGAGCGTTTCGAGTGGAACTGCACCCGCTTCGACGAAATCGGCCCCGAGCACTTCGCGCAGCTCGCGGCGCTCGGCGCCGAGTTGATCATTTTCGGCAGCGGATCCCGCATCCGCTTCCCGCAGCCCGCCTGGCTCCAGCCGCTGATGGCCCGGCGAACCGGCGTGGAAACCATGGACACGCCCGCCGCCTGCCGCACCTACAACATCCTGGCCGGCGAGGGGCGCCACGTGGTGGCGGCCCTTCTGGTCGAGCCTGCAACCGGCAGCTGAGGGCCATTTCGAGGTAAAATACCGGGTTGCGAACAGGCCTGCTGCCCTCAGTTAGCAACGACCAATACGCCATGTCCGGGCGCGCGTCTACGCGCCGAGCCATGGCAACCAACGGAGAAAACAAGTTTCATGGCGATCGTTGTCAACAAACCCATTCCTGAATTCGACGCCAACGCCACGGGCGGCTTGAAAGTCTCGAATACCTCGCATCTCGGCCAAGTGCTGGTCATGTATTTTTACCCGAAAGATAACACCCCGGGTTGCACGACCGAAGCCATGCAGTTCCGTGACCGCTTCAAGGACTTCGAGAAAGCCGGCGCCACGGTGTTCGGCGTGTCGCGCGACAACATGAAGTCGCACGACGAATTCAAGGCCAAGCTCGAGCTCCCCTTCGAGCTCATCGCCGACACCGAAGAAAAGATGTGCCACATGTTCGGCGTGGTCAAGAACAAGATCATGTACGGCAAGAAGGTCAAGGGCATCGAGCGCAGCACCTTCCTGATCGGCGCCGATGGCATTCTCAAGGCCGAATGGCGCGGCCTCAAGGTGCCGGGCCACGTCGATGACGTGCTCAAGGCCGTCAAGGCGCTGAAGAAAGCCGCCTGAAAAGCCGACCGAGTTACAGCTTGCGCCGACTGTGCGCTTTTGCATCATGCCGTGGGGAATGCCCAACGGCTTGTGCAAAGAGCGCAGAACGCGTCACCTGCGGTGTGCATAATGGCCTCATGCCGTTGAGCTCCACGACCGCATCCTCCGAACGAAGCCGCCTGGCCCTCAGGCGGCTTTTTCGTTTTCCGGTTTCCACTTTCCTGCGAGCGACCTGACTCATGCCATTGCCTCCCGCCCCTACGAAACGCGCCGCACTGCTCTCGCCGGATGCGGTCGACGCACCCGCCCGCTCCACGCACAGGGGCTCGCGCCGCGCCGGCGATCAACGCGATGACGAGGCCGCGGCACCGAACCTGCCCCAGCCCCTCGAGTTGTTCGACAGCCCCGCCAGCGAGACGCCGGGCGGCGGCAACAGCAACAGCACAAACTCGCGCCCGCCACGCCGTGCGGCCACCAAGTCGCGGGCGGCGCCGTCGCACGTGAGCGCACCGCCGCAGCCCCAGCAGCCCGCCGCTGTGCAGGTCGAGACGCGCGTCCAGGCAGCGCCCCCCGCCCCTGTCGCGCCGGCCCCGCAGGCGCCGGCCCGCCCGAAGCGCGCCAGATCCACCGGCCCCGCCAAGCTCTTCGTGCTCGACACCAACGTGCTGCTGCACGACCCGATGTGCCTGTTCCGCTTCGAGGAGCACGATATCTTCCTGCCGATGATCGTGCTGGAGGAACTCGATGGCCACAAGAAGGGCACCACCGAGGTCGCACGCAACGGCCGCCAGACCAGCCGCACGCTCGACGCACTGGCCGCCGCGCAGGACGCCGACATCGACAAGGGCCTGAAGCTCGACACCACCGGTCATCGCGAGGCCGGCGGCCGCCTGTTCTTCCAGACCGCCCCGCTCGACTACGCTTTGCCGATCAGCCTGCCGCAGGGCAAGGCCGACAACCAGATCCTCGGCGTGGTGCACGCACTGCGCGACGAATACGCGAAGGAACAGCCCGGCCGCGCGAAGCGCGAAGTGGTGCTGGTGTCGAAGGACATCAACATGCGCGTCAAGGCGCGCGCGCTGGGCCTGGCCGCCGACGACTACCAGAACGACAAGACGCTCGAAGACGGCGACCTTCTCTATTCGGGCTCGCTCGCGCTGCCGCCCGATTTCTGGACCCGCCAGAGCAAGACCGTCGAGAGCTGGCAGAGCGGCAGCAACACCTTCTACCGCGTGAGCGGCCCGCTGGTGCCGAACCTGTACATCAACCAGTTCGTGTATTTCGAGGCGCCGGGCGAACCGAGCATGTACGCGCGCGTGACCGAGATCCGCGACAAGACGGCGGTGTTCAAGACGCTCAAGGACTACAGCTCGGGCAAGAACGCGGTCTGGGGCGTGAACACCCGCAACCGCGAGCAGAACTTCGCGATGAACCTGCTGATGGACCCCGAGATCGACTTCGTCACGCTTACGGGCACCGCCGGCACGGGCAAGACGCTGATGGCGCTGGCCTCGGGCCTCACGCAGGTGCTCGACGACCGCCGCTACACCGAGATCATCATGACCCGCGCCACGGTGAGCGTGGGCGAGGACATCGGCTTCCTGCCCGGCACCGAGGAAGAGAAGATGGGCCCCTGGATGGGTGCGCTCGACGACAACCTCGAATTCCTCGCCAAGGGCGACGGCGGCAACGCCGGGGAATGGGGCCGCGCCGCCACCAACGAGCTGATCCGCAGCCGCATCAAGATCAAGAGCATGAACTTCATGCGCGGGCGCACCTTCCTCAACAAGTACGTGATCATCGACGAGGCGCAGAACCTCACGCCCAAGCAGATGAAGACCCTGGTGACGCGCGCAGGCCCGGGCACCAAGATCGTCTGCATGGGCAACCTGGCGCAAATCGACACGCCCTACCTGACCGAGGGCTCCTCCGGACTGACCTTCGCGGTCGACAAGTTCAAGGGCTGGCCCCACAGCGGCCACATCACGCTGGCGCGCGGCGAACGCTCCCGGCTGGCCGACTTCGCGAGCGAGGTGCTCTGACGACGCCAGGCCTTCGGCAGCCGATCGGCCCGCAATGCGCCCTGCGCATTGCGGGCCTTTTCATTTGTGGAAGATGGCGGCCGCAGACAGGCTCCTGACAAGACGCTGTCAGGAGCCGCGCCGCACCATCGGCTCCCTTCCACAGAAACGAAAGAGAGTCTTTCATGCAAAACGCCATCACCTGGTTCGAGATCCCGGTCGCCGACCTGGACCGGGCCCAGCGCTTCTACGAAACCGTGCTCGGCCGCGCATTGCGCCGTGAGACGTTCGGTGCCGAGGCGCTGGCCATGTTTCCCCACGACGAGCCTGCGACCGGCGGTTGCCTGCAACCCAGCACCAGCGGCAGCGCCGCACCGGGCAGCGGCATCCGGATCTATCTCGACTGCAACCCGAGCATCGACACCGTGCTCGGGCGCATCGCAGCGGCGGGCGGCGAAGTGACCGTGCCCAAGACCGAACTGCCCAAGGGCCTCGGCTTCATCGCCCACCTGCGCGACACCGAAGGCAACGAGGTCGGGCTGCACGCACTCGCCTGAAGCATGGAACCTGTCCGTCAACCCCAAGCGGCGTTCCATGTGGCGGGCCTCACGGTCCGCACCACGAACGGCGACGAAAGCGACCCGTCGAGCGGCCGCCTCGCGGCGCTCTGGACTCGGTTCTTCGACCAGGAGATCTATGCCTCGACACCGCACCGCAATGCCGACAAGCGCCTGTTCGGCGTCTACTCGGGCTACGAATCGGATGCCCACGGCGCGTTCGACGTGACCGCAGGCGTGTCGGTGGCCGAGGGCGTGGGCAGCAGCGTGGCCATCGAGGCCGGCGACTACCTCGTCTTCACTGCGCGCGGCGAGATGCCGCGGCTGGTGATCGATGCGTGGCAGCGCGTCTGGGACTATTTCGAGGCGCACCCGGAGATCGTGCGCCGCTACCGCAGTGATTTCGAGGCCTACGACGGGCCGGATGCGGTGGCCATTCACATCGGGGTTGCATGACCCTGCCCTGCCCTTTTGCCGACTGACATCGATGCGCCGCGCCGACCGCCTGTTCCAGCTCGTCCAGCTCATCCGCGGCCGCCGGCTCACCACGGCCGCGTTCCTGGCCCAACGCCTCGAGGTGTCGGAGCGCACCGTCTACCGCGACGTGGCCGACCTGCAGCACCAGGGCGTACCGATCGAGGGCGAAGCGGGTGTGGGCTACCGGCTGGGCGCGGGCTTCGAACTGCCGCCGCTGATGTTCACGCAGGAGGAAGCCTCGGCGCTCGTGGCAGCGGCGCGCGTCGCGCAGAGCTGGGTCGATCCGGCGCTGGCGCGCAACATCGAAACCGGGCTCGGCAAGATCCTCTCGGTGCTGCCGCCGGCCGCGCGGGTCGGCGCAGAAGCACTCGCGCTCTACGCGCCCGGGATGGGGCTGGACGATGCAATGCGCGCCCGGCTGCAGGTGCTGCGCGAGGCGGTGGCGGCGCGGCAGAAGCTGCACCTGCGCTACCGCGACGTGTCGGGCGATGCGAGCGAACGCACGGTGCGCCCGCTCGGTTGTTTCTATTGGGGGAAGGTCTGGACGCTCTCGACCTGGTGCGAGCTGCGTGCCGACTTCCGCGCTTTCCGCCTCGACCGCATGGACGGCCTCGACGCGCTGCCCGAGCGCTTCCGCGACGAGCCGGGCAAGACGCTGGCCGACATGCTGCGCCAGCTCAAGGCACGGCACGCCGAGGAGAACCGGCCGCCGCTGCAGGCCTGATGCCCGCCCGGCAACCCATCGTCAGTAGTCGTCGCTGCCGCCGTAGCTCGCGAGGTTCTCGAATTTGGTGAGCGGCTTGAGGAACGCGAGCTTGACGGTGCCGGTGGGGCCGTTGCGGTGCTTGCTGATGATCACCTCGGCAACGCCCGGCTCCTTGCTGTTCTTGTCGTAGTAGTCGTCGCGGTAGATGAACATGATGATGTCCGCGTCCTGCTCGATGGCGCCGGATTCGCGCAGGTCGCTCATCATCGGGCGCTTGTCGGTGCGGCTCTCGACTCCACGGCTCAACTGCGACAGCGCAATCACCGGGCACTTGAGCTCCTTGGCGAGCATCTTGAGGCCGCGCGAGATTTCGCCCACGGCGGTGGCGCGGTTCTCGTCGCTCATGCTGCTCGACACGCTCATGAGCTGGAGGTAGTCGACCACGATCAGGCCGAGCCGCCCGTACTGGCGTGCCAGGCGGCGCGCGTTGGCGCGCAGCTCACTGGTCGTGAGGCCCGGCGTCTCGTCGATGTGCAGCGACACGTTGCGCAGCTTCTCGATCGCCTCGGTCAGGCGCGGCCATTCCTCGTCGCTGAGCTTGCCGGTGCGCAGGTGGCCCTGGTCGATGCGCCCGATCGAGCCCACGATACGCACCGCGAGCTGCGAAGCGCCCATTTCCATCGAGAAGACCGCCACCGGCAGGCCTTCGTTGAGCGCGACATGCTCTGCAATGTTGATGGCCAGCGAGGTCTTGCCCATCGAGGGCCGTGCGGCCAGCACGATCATGTCGCCCGGCTGCAGGCCCGAGGTCATCTTGTCGAACTCGTAGAAGCCGGTGCGCACGCCCGTGATGTCGTTCGGGTTCTCGGCCATCTCGGTCACGCGGTCGAGCAGTTCGACCACCAGGGCATCCATGCTCTGGAAGCCCTGCTTCATCCGCGTGCCTTCTTCGCCGATGTTGAAGATCTTCTGCTCGGCCTCGTCGAGGATCTTGTCGACCGACTTGCCCTGCGTGTTGAACGCATTGGTCGCGATCTCGTCGCTCGCCGACACCAGCTTGCGCAGGATCGAGCGCTCGCGCACGATCTCCGCATAGCGGCGGATGTTGCTCGCGCTCGGCACGTACTGCGCGAGCGAGTTCAGGTAGACCAGCCCGCCGATCTCCTCGGCCTTGCCGAGGCCCTGCAGCTGCTCGTAGACGGTGATGACGTCGGCCGGCTTGCTCGCGTTGATCAGGCCGCCGATGGCGGCGTAGATCAACTTGTGCTCGTGGCGATAGAAATCGCCGTCCACCAGCAGGTCGCCCATGCGGTCCCAGGCCCCGTTGTCGAGCAGCAGGCCGCCGAGCACGCTCGACTCGGCCTCGATCGAATGAGGCGGAATCCGGAGCTTGGCAACTTGGCGGTCGGCCGACGGGTCATTGTCGGCATAGGAGAAAACGGCGGACATGGACTTCCCTTGCAACCCTGCATGCTAAGCCGCGCACGCGATCGCGTGTGTGGACAAGGTTGTGAATAAACGGTGATCTTTCGGTGCACCGAACTGGAAAACCGGTGCGCAGAAATACAAAAGCCGCCCGAGGGCGGCTTTTGCGGGCAGCGCACCAGGCGCCGCGGAAACGATCAGGCGGTTTCGCCGTAGACCGTGACGTTGATGTCGACCACCACGTCGGTGTGCAGCGAAACGCTCACCGTGGTGTCGCCGACCGTCTTGATCGGGCCGTTGGGCAGGCGCACTTGCGACTTCGCGACCTTGTAGCCTTGCTTGCCGAGCTCTTCGGCGATGTCGCCGTTGGTGACCGAGCCGAACAGGCGGCCGTCGACACCGGCCTTTTGGGTCAGCTTGACGGTCGTGCCGCCGAGCTTCTCGCCCTGGGCTTGCGACTCGGCCAGCTTGGCAGCCGCAGCCTTTTCGAGTTCGACGCGCTTGGCTTCGAATTCGGCCTTGTTGGCAGCGGTAGCGCGGCGGGCGCGGCCCGTCGGGATCAGGAAGTTGCGGGCGTAGCCGTCCTTGACCTTGACGATGTCGCCGAGACCGCCGACGTTCAGGACCTTGTCCAGAAGAATGATTTGCATGGTGCGGGCTCCTTAGACGCGGTGCTGGTCGCTGTACGGCACCATCGCGAGGAAGCGTGCGCGCTTGATCGCGGTGTTGAGCTGGCGCTGGTAGATCGCGCGCGTGCCGGTCAGGCGGGCGGGAATGATCTTGCCGTTTTCGCTGATGAAGTCACGCAGCGTGTCGATGTCCTTGTAGTCGATCTCTTCGACGCCAGCGACCGTGAAGCGGCAGAAGCGCTTGCGCTTGAACAGCAGCGACTGGGTGTTGCGCTTCGGGCGCTTGTCTTTGTTGAATTTCTTGAACGTGGCCATTTCGGGACCTCTTTTCGAAAATTAATTTTGCTGAAAATCCTGGATGTGCAGGACCGGATACTTGCCGTTGCCCGGTGTCGCGAGAAAGCCCTGAAAACGCCAGAGGCTCCCCATCGACTGACTTGCGAGCCGTTCGGCGACAGCGCCGAAGGCCACGGCCTTGAGGGCCGTTTTCACCTGCCTGGCTTTTCCTGCCTCCTGGAGCGTCGATTCGTGCTCGAGCTTCAGGTCGATGGCGGGAAGGCCGGCGGGCGTGTATCGCAAGGCTCCGAGTTCGGCGACAGAGGCGGTCAGCAGCAGCTGGTTGAGCCCGGTCGCCGCAGCAGCGGCAGCGGTCACGCCATCAGCTGTTGTTGTTGGCGGCGTATTCGGCCTGCTGAGCCTTGCGGGCTTCTTCGCGCTCGACCGTCTTCATCATCGACGAAGGACCGGTGTCGGCCTTCTTCTTCTGGACGGTCAGGTGGCGCAGCACGGCGTCGTTGAACTTGAACGCATGCTCGAGCTCGCCCATCACGGTTTGTTCAGCTTCGATGTTGACGCACAGGTAGTGCGCCTTGTTGAGCTTGTTGATCTGGTAGGCCAGCTGACGGCGGCCCCAGTCTTCAACGCGGTGGACCTTGCCGCCGCCGGCCGTGATCAGGCCCTTGTAACGCTCCAGCATGGCCGGAACTTGTTCGCTCTGATCCGGGTGGATCAGCAAAATGATTTCATAGTGACGCATGGCACTCCTTGTGGGTTCTTCCGGGGAAGAGAAAAAGCCACCTGCAGCGTCGGGCGCAGTGTGGCAAGGCAAAGCCGGCGATTATAGCCCTGTAGCGAGCACTACGGCAAGTCGACGCGGCTGGATCAGTCGTTGAGGGCCTGGTCGAGCGCAGCGGCCTTGTCAGGCCCGACTGCGGCGCGGATCTTGGGCGCCAGCGCGAGCAGGTCCTCGTAGCTCGTGGTGCCCTCGACCTGGAGGTTGAGCCGGAAACCCCTGAGCCCGAGGCTGCCGGTGAGCTGGGTGGCGATCGGGTAGGCGTCCTTGTAGCGCTGCTGCCTGCTGCGGCCCGGCGCTGCCGGACCCGGAGCGGGGACAGCAGCCGCTGCAGCAGATGCCGCCGCCTCGGCCAGCGGCGCACTGCTGCTTTCGCCATGGCCGCCGGGCGCCTCGAGCAAACCGAGCAGGACCATCTGGTCGACGTCTTCGCGCGCAATGCCCATGCCGCCGGCCAGCACCTCCTCGATCGAGCGCTTGCCGTCGAACAGGATGAAGGCCGAGCGCTGGCGCGGCGACAGCGCCACCGATCGGTCCTTGAAGGCCTGCTGGCCAGCCGGAGTCTTGACAAGAATCATGTGGTCTTCCCCATCCGGGATACGCCCGTTCTCCTTCAAGTTTGTCACCAAATACGCATTTGGTTTCAAAAATACGCGCCAGCCGCGGGAATCCCCGCATGGGGATTTCCGCCATCCGAAGCCTCAGCGCTTGGCGAGCAGCTGCCAGGTGTCGATCACGCTGTCGGGATTGAGCGAGATCGACTGGATGCCCTGCTCCGCCAGCCAGAGCGCGAAGTCGGGATGGTCGCTGGGGCCCTGGCCGCAGATGCCGACGTACTTGCCTTCGGCCTGGCAGGCCTTGATGACGCGGCTCAGCAACGCCTTGACGGCCGGGTCGCGCTCGTCGAAGTCGGCCGCCAGCAGCTCGAGACCCGAGTCGCGGTCGAGGCCGAGCGTGAGCTGGGTCAGGTCGTTCGAGCCGATGGAGAAGCCGTCGAAGAACTTCAGGAACTCCTCCGGCAGCACCGCGTTGCTCGGCACCTCGCACATCATGATCAGCTTGAGCTCGTTCTCGCCGCGCTTCAGGCCGTGCTCGGCCAGCAGGTTGGTGACGCGTTCGGCCTGGCCGAGCGTGCGCACGAACGGCACCATGATCTGCACGTTGACCAGCCCCATGTCGTTGCGCACGCGCTTGAGCGCCTCGCACTCCATCGCGAAGGCTTCGCCGAAGTCCTTGCTCAGGTAGCGCGCGGCACCGCGGAAGCCGAGCATCGGGTTCTCTTCCTCGGGCTCGTAGCGGCTGCCGCCGATCAGCTTGCGGTATTCGTTCGACTTGAAGTCCGACAGGCGCACGATCACCTGCTTGGGCCAGAACGCGGCCGCGATGGTCGCGATGCCCTCGGCCACCTTGTCGACGTAGAAGGCGCGCGGCGAGGCATGGCCCCGGGCCACCGACTCGACGGCCTTCTTCAGGTCGTTGTCGACGTTGGGATAGTCGAGGATCGCCTTCGGGTGGACGCCGATGTTGTTGTTGATGATGAACTCGAGTCGCGCGAGGCCGACGCCGTGGTTCGGCAGCTGCGCGAAGTCGAACGCGAGCTGCGGATTGCCGACGTTCATCATGAGCTTGATGTCGATCTCGGGCATCACGCCGCGCTGCACCTCGGTAACCTCGGTCTCGAGCAGGCCGTCGTAGATGAAGCCGGTGTCGCCCTCGGCGCAGCTCACCGTCACCAGCGTGCCCTCCTTCAGCAGGTCGGTGGCATCGCCGCAGCCCACGACGGCGGGAATGCCGAGCTCGCGCGCGATGATGGCCGCATGGCAGGTGCGCCCGCCGCGGTTGGTCACGATGGCGGCGGCGCGCTTCATCACCGGCTCCCAGTTGGGATCGGTCATGTCGGTCACGAGCACGTCGCCGGCCTGCACCTTGTCCATCTCGCTGATGCTGTGCACCAGGCGCACCGGGCCGGTGCCGATCTTCTGGCCGATCGCGCGGCCTTCGGCGAGCACCGCGCCCTTGCCCAGCAGCTTGTAGCGCTGCTCGGCCTTGCCCTGCTGCTGGCTCTTCACGGTCTCGGGACGCGCCTGCAGGATGTAGAGCTGGCCGTCGGTGCCGTCCTTGCCCCACTCGATGTCCATCGGCCGGCCATAGTGCTCCTCGATGACGAGCGCGTATCTGGCGAGCTGCTCGACGTCTTCGTCGGTCAGCGAGTAGCGGTTGCGCTGCTCGGCCTTGACGTCGGTGGTCTTCACGAGCTTGCCGGTGGCCTTCTTCTCCTCGGGCGTGGCGAACTCCATCTGGATCAGCTTGGAGCCGAGGTTGCGGCGGATCACCGCGCGCTTGCCCGCGCGCAGCGTGGGCTTGTGGACGTAGAACTCGTCGGGGTTGACGGCGCCCTGCACCACCGTTTCGCCGAGGCCGTAGCTCGAGGTGATGAACACCACGTCTTCGAAGCCCGACTCGGTGTCGATGGTGAACATCACACCGGCCGCGCCGAGGTCGGAGCGCACCATGCGCTGCACGCCCGCCGACAGCGCCACCACGTCGTGCGCGAAGCCCTTGTGGACGCGGTAGCTGATGGCGCGGTCGTTGTAGAGCGAGGCGAAGACTTCCTTCATCTTGTGCAGCACATCGTCGATGCCGACCACGTTGAGGAAAGTCTCCTGCTGGCCTGCGAACGAGGCATCGGGCAGGTCTTCAGCCGTGGCGGACGAGCGCACCGCGAACGAGGCTGAAGGGTTGCCTTCGCTGAGCTTCGCAAAGGCCTCGGCGATCGCCTTTTGAAGGTCGGCCGGGAAAGGTTGCGCTTCGACCATGGCGCGGATCTCGGCGCCGGCGGTGGCCAGCGCGCGGACGTCCTCGGTGTCGAGTGCAGCGAGCTTCTTGCTGATCTTGTCGGCCAGCCCGTCGTGTGCCAGGAACTGGCGGAAGGCATGCGCCGTGGTCGCAAAGCCCGTGGGCACCCGCACGCCCTGCGGCAGCTGCGAAATCATCTCGCCGAGGCTGGCGTTCTTGCCGCCGACCGACTCGACGTCGGTCATCCTCAGGTTTTCAAACGGTACGACCAGGGCGGTCGCGTCGAAAAGTGCAGACATGGGAAAGCTCCAGAAGTTGAAATCGGTGCGGCATGCAGGCGGCGCGGCACGATCGTTCTCGTTGCTCTGGGTGCGGTCGCGGCGTGCATGGAGAAGAAGAATTCTGAACGGGCAGGCGGATTCCCGATAATGGGCCGGATTGTAGGGGGGGCGGGATGGCCCGCGCCGCAGGACAAGGCCGCAAGACATGACCACACGCACAGTTTTCTTCATTTCGGACGGCACGGGCATCACCGCCGAGACCTTCGGCAACGCCGTGCTGGCGCAGTTCGAGATGAAGCCGCGCCATGTGCGCCTGCCCTTCACCGACACCGTCGACAAGGCGCACCAGGCGGTGCGGCAGATCAACCACACGGCCGAACTCGAGGGCGTGCGCCCGATCGTCTTCACGACGCTGGCGAACATGGAAGTGCTGGAGGTGATCGAAACCGGCTGCAAGGGCATGCTGCTCGACATGTTCGGCACCTTCGTGCGCCCGCTCGAGATCGAGCTGGCCATGAAGTCGAACCACCGCATCGGCCGCTTCAGCGACGTCAGCAAGAGCAAGGAATACGACGCCCGCATCGCGGCCATCGATTTCAGCCTGGCCCACGACGACGGCCAGAGCAACCGCGACCTCCAAGGCGCCGACGTGATCCTGGTCGGCGTGAGCCGCAGCGGCAAGACGCCGACCTCGCTCTACCTGGCCATGCAGCACGGCCTGAAGGCGGCCAACTACCCGCTGATCCCCGAGGACTTCGAGCGCCGCCAGCTGCCGCCCGCGCTGATGCCCCACCGCAAGAAGATCTTCGGCCTCACGATCCAGCCCGAGCGGCTGAGCCAGATCCGCAACGAGCGCCGGCCCGACTCGCGCTACGCCAGCCTCGAGAACTGCCGCCACGAGGTGAGCGAAGCCGAGGCCATGATGCGCCGCGCGGGCATCCGGTGGCTCTCGACCACGACCAAGTCGATCGAGGAAATCGCCACCACCATCCTGCAGGAACTCAAGCCCGAGCGGCTCACGTACTGAGCCGCCGAGGCGGCCGGCTCAGGCCGGTGCCGACGTGCGGATCAGGTGGTCGAAGGCCCCCAGCGCCGCCTTCGCGCCGTCGCCGGCCGCGATGATGATCTGCTTGAACGGCACCGTGGTCACGTCGCCTGCCGCGAACACGCCCGGCACCGAGGTCTGACCGCGCGCATCCACGACGATCTCGCCGTGCTTCGTGAGCTCGACCACGCCCTTGAGCCAATCGGTGTTGGGCACGAGGCCGATCTGGATGAACACGCCTTCGAGCTCGACCTTCTTCAGTTCGCCCGATGCGCGGTCCTTGTAGACCAGGCCGTTGACCTTCTGATCGCCGGTGATCTCGGTGGTCTGCGCATTGGTGAACACGTCGACGTTCTTCAGGCTGTGGAGCTTGCGTTGCAGCACCGCGTCGGCGCGCAGAGCCGTGTCGAACTCGATCAGAGTGACATGGCCCACGATGCCGGCCAGGTCGATCGCCGCTTCGACGCCGGAATTGCCGCCGCCGATGACCGCGACGCGCTTGCCCTTGAACAGCGGGCCGTCGCAGTGGGGGCAGTACGCCACGCCCTTGTTCTTGAACTCGTGCTCGCCGGGCACGTTGATGTTGCGCCAGCGCGCGCCGGTCGAAATGATGATGGACTTGCTCTTGAGCGAAGCGCCGCTTTCAAGCTGCACTTCGATCAGGTCATTGCCGGGCACCAGCGCCTTGGCACGCTGCAGATTCATGATGTCGACGTCGTAGTCGCGCACATGCTCCTCGAGCGCGTGGGCGAACTTGGGGCCTTCGGTTTCCTTGATCGAGATGAAGTTCTCGATGCCGAGCGTGTCGAGCACCTGGCCGCCGAAGCGCTCCGATGCCACACCGGTGCGGATGCCCTTGCGCGCCGCGTACACGGCGGCTGCGGCACCAGCGGGGCCGCCGCCGACGATGAGTACGTCGAACGGGTCCTTGGCGGCGATCTTCTTGGCTTCGCGCTCGACGCCGCTGGTGTCGATCTTGGCGAGGATTTCTTCCAGGCTCATGCGGCCCTGGCCGAACTCGGTGCCGTTCAGGAACACGGTCGGCACGGCCATGATCTGGCGTTCCTTGACCTCGTCCTGGAAGGTCCCGCCTTCGATCATCGTGGTGCGGATGCGCGGGTTCTGCACCGCCATCAGGTTCAGCGCCTGGACCACGTCGGGGCAGTTGTGGCAGGTGAGCGAGACGTAGATCTCGAACTCGAAGTCGCCATCGAGCGCCTTGATCTGGTCGAGCACGGCTTGCTCGACCTTGGGCGGGTAGCCACCGATCTGCAGCAAGGCAAGGATCAGCGACGTGAATTCGTGGCCCATCGGCAGGCCGGCGAAGCGCGGGCCGTGGTTCTCGCTCGGCCGGTTGATCGAGAACGAGGGCTTGCGGTGGCTGTCGTCGCGGCTTTCGGTCAGCTTGACGAGCGGCGAGGATTCGGCGACGTCCTTCAGCAACGACAGCATCTCGCCCGAGGCCTTGCTGTCGTCGAGCGAGGCGACGATCTCGATCGGCTGCGTGGCGCGTTCGAGGTAACTCTTCAATTGGGCCTTGGTGGCGGTGTCGAGCATGAGGGACTCTCTTTCGATAACTGGAAACTATCAACCAAGGGACAAGAAAGCCCGGGGCCTCGTGAGCGCCCGGGCTTGCGCGCGGTACGCCTTAGATCTTGCCGACGAGGTCGAACGACGGTGCGATGGTCTTGTCGCCTTCGTTCCACTTGGCCGGGCAGACTTCGTTCGGGTGGGCGGCCGTGTAGACGGCTGCCTTCAGCTTGCGCAGCGTTTCCTTCACGTCGCGGGCGATTTCGTTCGAGTGCACTTCGGCGGTCTTGATGACGCCGTCGGGGTTGATCACGAAGGTGCCGCGCAGTGCCAGGCCTTCTTCGGGGATGTGCACGCCGAAAGCGTTGGTCAGCGCGTGGGTCGGGTCGCCAACCAGGGGGAACTTGGCCTTGCCCACGGCCGGCGACGTGTCATGCCAGACCTTGTGCGAGAAATGCGTGTCGGTGGTCACGATGTAGACCTCGGCGCCCAGCTTCTGGAACTCAGGGTAGTTGTCGGCCGCGTCTTCGACTTCGGTCGGGCAGTTGAAGGTGAAGGCCGCCGGCATGAAGATCAGCACGGACCACTTGCCCTTGAGCGTCTCGTCGGACACATCGATGAACTTGCCGTTGAGGTAGGCCTGGGTCTTGAAGGGTTGGACTTGGGTGTTGATCAGGGACATGGTGATTCCTTGGATGCTGCGGGTGGACAAAAGTAACTGCGAGCCATGAGTATAACTACCAATCCATATCTTTCAATAGTCACTATCTATTAAAAGTATTGGCGCTTGCTATGTTCTCGATGGCCGCGCCGAGGATCGAATACGAACGTGTATCACCCTCACACGCATGCAGACCAGTGGCGTATGGGATTGCTTGCAAGTGCTTACCCGCCCCTCTGACAATCGGGGCTTCCAGAATAAACACAAGGAAGAAATCATGAAGGGCGACCCCAAGGTCATCGAGCATTTGCAGGCGCAGCTCAAGAACGAGCTGACCGCGATCAACCAGTACTTTCTGCACTACCGCATGCTCAAGCACTGGGGCCTCGACAAGCTGGCCAAGAAGGAATACGAAGAGTCGATCGGCGAGATGAAGCACGCCGACAAGCTGATGGACCGCATCTTCATGCTCGACGGCCTGCCGAACCTGCAGGACCTCGCCAAGCTGAACGTCGGCGAAGACGTGCCCGAGATCCTGGGCTGCGACCTCGGCGCCGAAACCGGCGCACAGGCCACCATCAAGGACGGCATCGCCTACTGCGAAAGCGTGCGCGATTACGTCTCGCGCGACCTGCTGCAGGAAATCCTCGACGACACCGAGGAACACATCGACTTCCTCGAAACCCAGATCGAACTGATCGGCAAGGTCGGGCTGCAGAACTACCTGCAGTCGCAGATGGGCGAGCTCAGCTGATCGACCAAGCACATTGCTTTTCATCCAAAACGGGACTTCGGTCCCGTTTTTCGTTGTGTTTTTCGTTGCTTTACCTAGCTTTCTTTAACGCGAATAACAGTCATTCTCATTTGCGCCCTACAATCCGCGCCTTCGATGAATGCTGCCCGCCCCGACACCCGCCGCCGCGCCTACTGGCTCAAGACCTTGCACGAATGGCACTGGGTGAGTTCGGCGATCTGCCTGGTCGGCATGATTCTGTTCAGCATCACCGGCTTCACGCTCAACCACGCCGGACAGATCGAAGCCAAGCCGGCCATCACCACCCGGAGCGGCACCATCGACGAGGCGCTGCGCACGCAGCTAGAGCGTCAACTGCCTGACGCCAAGGCCCGGAACGGGCGCGCACCCGTTCCGCCGGCTTTGCAGGCCTGGGTGAAGGCGCAATGGGGCATTGCCACCGCCGGCCCCGACGCCGAATGGTCCGAAGACGAAATCTACCTCTCGCTCCCCCGCCCCGGCGGCGATGCATGGCTGCGGTTGAGCCTGGCGGATGGCGGGATCGAATACGAGCGCACCGACCGCGGCTGGATTTCCTACCTGAACGATCTGCACAAGGGTCGCAACACCGGCGCCGCCTGGGGCTGGTTCATCGACATCTTCGCGGCCGCGACGCTGGTCTTCTCGATCACCGGCCTGTTCATTCTCAAGATGCACGCGGGCAACCGCCCTTTCACCTGGCCGATGGTCGGAATGGGCCTGGTCGTACCGGTGCTGCTTGCGCTGCTGTTCATCCACTGACCTGTCTGCGCTTCATCGATTCACGAAAGAGGTTTTCCGTGCACCTTCGCCACTCCCTTGCCCCCATCGCCGCGTCGGCGCTGTTCGCGGCCCCGGCCCTTGCCGCCGGCCTCTCCGCCACCATCGAGATTCCGCGACTGAACGTCTCGGAGTACCACCGCCCCTACGTGGCCGCGTGGATCGAACGCGCCGACAGCTCCATGGCCGGCACGCTGGCGGTCTGGTACGACGTTCGGACCAAGACCAACAACCCCGAAGGCGAGGGCACCAAATGGCTCAAGGACCTGCGCCAGTGGTGGCGCCGCGGCGGCCGCGAACTCGCGATGCCGGTCGACGGCGTCTCGGGCGCCACCAAGCCCGCGGGAAAACATGCACTGAACTTGAGCGAAGGCTCCGGCGCCATGCCCAAGCTGGCGCCGGGCGCCTACAAGTTCGTGGTGGAAGCCGCGCGCGAAGTGGGCGGGCGCGAGGTGGTGAGCCTCCCGTTCCAATGGCCGCCGTCGGCTGCCACCGAAGCCGCGGGCAGCGGCAAGGAAGAACTGGGCGAGATCAAGCTGCAGCTCAAGCCCTGATCCCCCAGCCCGCCCGGCCTCGGCCTCGTTCATTCATCGCTCGCTCCTTCAAGGATTTTCCATGACCCGCTTCATGCTGCGCACCACCGCTATCGCCATCGCCCTGTCTGCGGCCTCGCTGTCCCAAGCCCACAACGCCTGGCTGCTGCCCTCTTCCACCGTGTTTTCCAAGGCCGACACCGTGACCGTGGATGCCGCGGTGTCCAACGACCTCTTCGTGGCGAACCATGCGCCGCTGCGCCTGGAGGGCCTGCAGATCACCGCGCCCGACGGCAGCATGGTGAAGGCCGAGAACGAAGCCAAGCTCAAGCTGCGCAATGTGTTCGACGTGCCGCTCTCGGCACCAGGCACCTACCGCATCGCCGTCGTCAATGCAGGCCTGTTCGCGAACTGGAAGGACAAGGCCACGGGCCAGCCCAAGCGCGCGCGCGGCACGGCCGAGACCATCGGCAAGGCGATTCCGGCAGATGCACAGGAGCTCGCCATCACGCAGTCGTCGGGTCGCATCGAAACCTTCGTGACGGTCGGCAAGCCTTCACCGCTGCAGCTCACCGGCCAGGGGCTGGAGCTGATCGCCTCGGGCAGCCCCACGGACCTCGTCAAGGGCGAGAAGTCGACCTTCACGCTCCACCTGGACGGCCAGCCGGCCAAGGACATCGAGGTGACGCTGACGGCAGGCAATACGCAGTACCGCGACAAGCTCGAAGAGCACAAGCTCAAGACGGACGACAAGGGCCAATTCAGTGTCACCTGGCCGAGCGCCGGCATGTACTGGCTCGATGCCAGCATCAGGGACGACAAGGCCACCGTGCCGCAGGCCAAGCAGCGCCGCCTGAGCTACGCGGCCACGCTCGAAGTGATGCCCTGACCGGGCCTGCCGCCTTGGGCATTTCGTTCAGCACCTGGCGCGCAGGCGGCTATGCCAACGCGGCCACCCCGCGCGCCGCAGACCCCGCGACGCTGCAGCAGCTCGCCGGGGAGACGATGGGGACCACTTGGTCGCTGCGCTTCGACAACCCGCGCATGCTGCCGCTGCGGGACGTTCGCGATGCCGTCCAGGCATCGCTGGACCGAGTGGTCGCCCAGATGAGCCATTGGACGCCGGATTCGGACGTCAGCCGGTTCAACCGCGCTCCCGCCGGATCGACGCACATGCTGCCGCGCGAGTTTGCGCGGGTGATGGGCTGCGCGTTGCATTGGGCCGACGCGAGCGAAGGGGCGCTCGATCCGAGCGTAGGGCCCCTGGTCGCCTGCTGGGGGTTCGGTCCGGCCGCGCACGCCGGCTGCAGCACCGCGGCCGTGCCCGATCCTCGAGCGCTGGCCGAAGCCCGTGCACGCACCGGGTGGAAACGCCTGGCGTTCGATCCCGCGCTAGGCGCGCTGCTGCAGCCGGGTGGCGCGGAGCTCGACCTGTCGGGCATCGCCAAGGGGTTCGCCGTGGACCATGGCGTGGAAGCGCTGTGTGCACTCGGCCTGGCCGACCTGCTGTTCGAGGTTGGCGGCGAATTGCGCTGCGTCGGGCGACGCCCGGGCGGCCAGCCATGGCGCGTGCGCGTCGATGACGGGCAGGCGCATGCCGCGCGCAACATTGCACTCGCCGACATGGCGATCGCCACCTCGGGCGACCGCTGGCACAGACGAACGGCCGGCGCTCGCCACTGGTCCCACACCATCGACCCGCGCACCGGCGAGCCGGCGGCGCATGCGCTCGCCAGCGTCACGGTGCTGCACGCGCAATGCATGCAGGCCGATGCGCTGGCCACCGTGCTCGCGGTGCTGGGCCCAGACGACGGCTTCGTTTTTGCGGAACGGCACGGCATCGCCGCGCTGTTCGTGCGGCATGCCGACGCGGCGGCGGAGCCCGTTGTGCACGCCACGCGCACCTGGCCAGCCCCAACCGACGCCAACGAAGCCAACGAAGCCATGCTCGCATGAGCGAGATGGTTTGGCGAGCGCTGGGTGCTGCGGCCACCGTGGCCGCCTACACGGCCCTGTGCGCATCGATCTACCTGCGCGAGCGACGCCAGCGGATCGCCGTCGCGCGGGATGCGGCCGAACTCTCGGGCCACGCCGGCAACCCTGGCGATACCCACGACGCGGCGGCGCCGCCGGTGCTCGTTCTGTTCGCCAGCCAGACCGGGCAGGCCGAAGCGATCGCGTGGCAGACGGCGCGGCAATTGAGCGCGTCGGGAATGCCCAGTCGCGTCATGGAATTGAATGCGCTCGATGCGGCAACGTTGGCCAGTGCGCGACGCGCGCTCTTCGTTGCCAGCACCTACGGCGAGGGCGACGCGCCGGATGGCGCGAGCGTGTTCGCCGAGAGGGTCATGCCATCACCGCCCATCCTGGCGAGGCTGCGCTACGCCGTGCTGGCCTTGGGCGACCAGCAGTACGCGGCGTTCTGCGGTTTCGGCCGCGCGCTCGACGAATGGCTGAGTGCAGCCGGTGCCGTGCGCGAGTTCGAGCGCATTGAAGTCGACAACAGCGATCCCGACGCACTGGCGTCATGGCACGCGCGCTGGGGCGCAAAGGCTGCACCTGCCCAGGCGTACGGCACCAACGAGGCCTTCTCGCCCTGGCGCATCGTGTCGCGCGTGCTGCTCAACCCCGGCAGCGCCGGCGCACCCGTGTTCCACCTGGGCTTGGTGCCGCAGGCGGGCCCGATGCCGACATGGTTGTCCGGTGACCTGGCGCAGATCCGCGTTGCCGGCGATCCTTTACGCCCGAGGGACTATTCGATCGCGTCCCTGCCCGACGATGGCGAGCTGCAGTTGCTGGTGCGCCAGGCACCACATCCCGACGGCACGCTCGGTGCGGCCTCTGGATTGCTCACGTCCACCCTCGCCATCGGTAACACGGTGGCGCTTCGGCTTCGACCGCACCGCGGGTTTCGGCTCGAAGGCAACGAAATGCGCCCGCTGATTCTCATCGGCAATGGCACCGGACTGGCGGGCTTGCGGGCGCACCTGCGCGCATGCGCGGCAACGGGCAACCATGGCCACTGGCTGGTGTTCGGCGAGCGCCAGGCGGCGCATGACTTTTTCTACCGCGAGGAAATTCAAGCTTGGCAGACCAGCGGCGTGCTGCAGCGCGTTGATATGGTGTTCTCGCGCGACCATGAAGAGCGCCGCTACGTACAGCACCAACTCCTGCGTTCTGCCGAATCCCTCATGCAATGGCTCCACTCGGGCGCAGCCATCTACGTGTGCGGCAGCCTGCAGGGCATGTCGGCCGGGGTGGACGCCGCACTGCGGCAGATTGCCGGCGACAAAGTCGTTTACGAACTCACCGCTTCTGGTCGCTACCGTCGCGATATTTACTAGTTTCGGCGACATTTATTGTCTTTCGGCGACAATTTGCACGAAGTTGTACATCCAATCAAATGCCTGTCCGCTTCAATCAACTACGAATGCCTATCATTCTTATCGGTCTACAGAAATAGACCGCTCACACAGCCAGTCTGCCCGTTTCTCCCAAAGAAATTCGTTGCCAGGACACAGCCAGTCGAGTCCTCGCCGCCACCTTTGGAGAAACATTTCATGACCTACATCAAAGCCCGCAAGCGCGCCGTTGCTCGCGCCGTCCCTCATTTTTCAGGCGCTGCCGCCGCAACCCTGATCGCTATCGCGGCCCCCGGCGCGTTCGCGCAGTCCACCCTTCCGGAAATCCGGGTGCAAGACTCGTCGGTGGTCGATTACAAGACGGACGCCTCGGCCAACACCAAGTTCACGGCGCCGCTGGTGAACACCCCCCAGACCGTGCAGGTCATCAAGGAACAGGTCATCCGCGAACAAGGCGCGACCACGCTCACCGAAGCACTGCGTAACAGCCCCGGCGTCGGGACGTTCTTCCTCGGCGAGAACGGCAACACGACCACCGGTGACGCCGTCTTCATGCGTGGTTTCGACAGTTCGAGCGCCATCTTCGTCGACGGCATTCGCGACCTCGGCTCGGTGTCGCGCGACACCTTCAACATCGAGCAGCTCGAAGTGGTCAAGGGTCCCGCAGGCACCGACGTCGGCCGCACGTCGCCCACCGGCTACATCAATCTCGTGACCAAGAGGCCCACGCTGGAAAACAGCTTCACGGGCTCTGTCGCATTCGGCAGCGCCGACTTCAAGCGCGGCAGCGTCGACTGGAACAAGTCGCTCAGCGGCGAGAACGGCATTGGCGCGGCATTCCGCCTGAACGCCGTGATGGCAGGCGCTGGCGTTCCCGGACGCGATGACGTAAGGAACAAGCGCACGGGCATTGCGCCGTCGCTCGCCCTCGGCCTGAACAGCCCGACGCGCTTCTACTTCGACCTGCTGCACGTCAAGCAAGACAACGTGCCGGACGGCGGCGTGCCCACCATCGGCCTGCCCGGCTACTCGTCGCCGGACCCGAAGCGGGGCTACCTGAACACCGCGCAGCGCGTCGATTCGCGCAACTTCTACGGCACCAGCTCGGATTTCGACAACGTGAGCACCGACATGTTCACGGCGCGCGTCGAGCACGACCTGACACCGGACGTCACGATCCGCAACACCACGCGCTTCGCCAAGACGCACCAAGACTACATGCTCAATGCGTTCACGAGCACCAAGGACAACCTCGTGACCCCCAATGCGATGCTGCCGATGGGCTGGACCTTGGCGCGCAGCATCCCGACCAACAAGGACCAGGAAAACACGATCTTCACGAACCAGACGAACGTCAGCGCCAAGTTCAACACCGGCAGCGTCGGGCACAGCCTCAACGCCGGCCTGGAGCTGATCCGCGAGAAGCAGGACTCCAACGGCTACTACGGCCAGAACGCAACGGTGTTCAACGTGCCGGGGATCGCCAACAGCGGCGCCTGGCCGGCCGCCAACCTGTACGCGCCGAACCCGCATGTGTTCGGCTACAACCGCATCCGGAACGGCGTCATCGCTTCCGGCGAAACGACCACCATCGGCGCCTATGTCTTCGACACGGTGAAGTTCAACGAGAAGTGGATGCTCACCGGCGGCCTGCGCTATGACCATTACTCCACCCGCTACGATGCGACGACCCTGAATGCCAAGAGCGGCGTGCTCACCCCGAACAACCTGAAGCTCTCGGACAACCTCGTCTCGGGCAAGCTCGGCCTGGTCTACAAGCCGACCACCAACAGCAGCATCTACGCCGCCTACGGCACGGCCGCCCAGCCCCCAGGCGGTGCCAACTTCCAACTGGCTGCCGGCGGCACCGGTCGCAGCGCAGGGCGCACCGACTTCCTGCCGCAGAAGGCCAAGACCTACGAACTTGGCACCAAATGGGAGGTGCTCAACAAGCGCCTGGCCTTGACCGCCGCCGTGTACCGCACCGACGTGAGCAACGAAGTGGTCCAAGACACCGTGACCAGCGAGTACAACCAGACTGGCAAGAAGCGCGTGCAAGGCATCGAGCTGGGCGTCTCGGGCGCCATCACCGACAACTGGGGCGTCACCTCGGGCTTCACCACGATGGACACCAAGGTACTGAGCGGCCCGTCGGTGCTGGCAGACGGCTCCACCGCCCTTGCCTACACCCCGAAGAATGCGTTCACCCTTTGGTCGACCTACCAGCTCCCGTTCGGCCTGACCGTCGGCGGCGGCGCGCGCTACAACGGCAAGCTGCTGCGCGGCAAGGATGGCGCCGTCGGCACGCCGGCCTATGTCGACGCGTACTGGGTGTTCGACGCGATGGCCTCGTACCGGATCAACAAGAACGTCGACCTCCAGTTCAACGTGTACAACCTGTTCGACAAGGAATACGTGGCGTCCATCAACAAGAGCGGCTACCGCTACACCCCGGGCGCACCGCGCACCTACAAGGTCACGGCGAACTTCGCCTTCTGATCGCTGGGGCGTGCTGCGCGTCTGGCGCAGTGCGAAACCGAAGCCCTGGCCCCAGCCGGGGCTTTTCCATTGCGGAGTTATCGAAACATGATGCTGCATGTTCCCAATGTGCTGAGCCCGGTCCAGGTCCGCGACATGCGCACCGCACTGGCGGCGGCCGACTGGACCGACGGGCGCGAAACGGTCGGCGACCAGGGCGCGCAGGTCAAGCGCAATCGCCAATTGCCGACCCAGTCGCCCGTTGGGCGCGAACTCGGGAAGGTGGTGCTCGCCGCCTTGGCCCGCAACGCGCTGTTCTTCTCGGCCGCGCTGCCGCTGCGCTTCGTACCGCCGCTGTTCAATAGCTACGAAGGCGGCGAACACTACGGCCTGCACGTCGACGGCGCGGTGCGGGCCATGCCCGACGGGGCGCAACAGCTGCGCACGGACCTGTCATGCACCCTGTTCCTGTGCGAACCCGAGGAATACGAAGGCGGCGAACTCGAGGTGCTCGACACCTATGGTTCGCATGAAGTGAAGCTGCCCGCGGGCGACCTGATACTTTATCCGTCGAGCAGCCTGCACCGCGTACATCCCGTGACAAGCGGCGCACGCATCTGTTCGTTTTTCTGGCTGCAGAGCCTGGTGCGCAGCGACCAGCAGCGCAGCATGCTGTTCGAACTCGATCAGACCATCAGCAAGCTGCGCGTCCGACTCGGGGAATGCGAGGAGACGGTGGCGCTCACCGGCCACTATCACAACTTGCTGCGACTCTGGTCAGAGGTGTGACGCGTACTTTTTGGGCTTTGCGCGCCCTCGTACGCCCAGTCACACCATAGTTATTGCAAATGCGACGGATTCTTATTTATAATCAGGCCACCTCATCAGCCAGCCAACTGCCGCTTTCACAGCCATGATCGTTTGCGTCTGCCGCCGAGTCTCCGACCGTGAAATCGCACGTCATGTGCGTGCCGGCATGACTTTCGACGAAGTCCAATTCGAGTTGGGCGTCGCCACCCAGTGTGGTCAATGTGAAGGCTGTGCGCGCGACGTCGTTGCGCAGTGCAGCGCCTCCCATCCGGTCGCCGCGTTGAATCGCGAGCCGGGCTCGAGGGCGATCCAGCTTGCCACCTCCATCTCGGAAAGCAAGGCATGGAACTCTTCTCGGCACTCGGCGGCAGCCTGATTCTCGTTGCAGGTTCGGTCTGGTGGATCTTTCGTAAGTAGACAGTCGTCGTAGCGGTTTTGCTGCAATCGGGGCCTGCGTCAGGCGGGCCCGCATTCGAATTGGTTGATCGTGTCTGACCGCTTTGCCCCCCCTCCTTCCGTTCTTGGCCTCTCGCGCAATGCCGTCATTGCCGGGGGCGTGATCCTGTTTCACGCGGCCGCGCTGTGGGCGCTGCAAAGCGGCCTGCTGCGCAAGGCGGCCGAAGTGGTGGTTCCGGTCGAAATCCTGAGCCAGTTCATCGAGCCGCCCAAGCCGGCACCGCCGCCGCCCCCGCCTCCGCCACCTCCCGCACCCAAGCCCAAGGCCGTGAAGCCGCCGCCGCGCCCGGTGGCCATTCGCGAACCCAAGCCGGTTCCCGCACCGGCCGCGCCGGTCGGCGTGCCCGAGCCGCCGCCGCCGGCGCCCGCGCCGGTGGTCGAAGCCCCACCGCCGCCTGCGCCACCGGCCCCGCCACCCGCACCGCCGGCACCCCAGACGATCGAGATCACCCAGGGCCAGACCCGTTACGTGAGAGAGCCCCGGCTGGTCTACCCGAGCATGAGCAGGCGGCTGGGCGAATCGGGCACCACCGTCGTCTCCATCTTCTTCGATAGCGAAGGGCTCGCCAAGCGAGTCGAACTCTTCAAGTCGAGCGGCTTTGAGCGGCTCGACGAGGCGGCGCTCGCTGCAGCCCGCACCGCGCAGGTCACGCCCTTCCGGCAAACCGGCGGCAACGCGCAGACCACCTATGTGCTGCGGGCGCCCTTCTCATTCAAATTGAACTAACTTTCTCTGGAGCAACTTCGTATGGATTCCCAATTCGGCTTGATGAACGTCTGGAACCAGGGCGATTTCGTCACCAAGGCCGTCGCGGTGCTGCTGATCGGCATGTCGCTCGCGTCATGGATCGTGATCGTCATCAAGGCCCTCGACGTCATCAAATACAAGCGACTCGCCAAGCATTCGCAGGACTTCTGGCACAGCGAGGATTTCGCGACCGCGCTCAACAAGCTCGGCGGCGACGACAGCAACCCGTTCCGCGCGCTGGCACTCGAAGGCCGCGAGGCGGCTGCGCACCACCGCAACACCAAAGCCCACCTGCATGACGCACTCGACGTGAGCGACTGGATCACGCGCTCGCTGCGCAACGGCATCGATGCCTTCACGGCGCGCCTGCAGACCGGTCTCGCGATCCTGGCCTCGGTCGGTTCGACGGCGCCGTTCATCGGCCTCTTCGGTACGGTGTGGGGCATCTATCACGCGCTCATGAGCATCGGCTCGGCCGGCCAGGCCACCATCGACAAGGTGGCAGGCCCGATCGGCGAGGCGCTGATCATGACGGCGCTCGGCCTCGCGGTGGCGATTCCCGCCGTGCTGGGCTACAACGCGCTGGTGCGCGGCAACAAGTTCGTGCTGACCAAGCTCAACAGCTTTGCCCACGACCTGCACGCCTACTTCGTGACCGGTGCACGCGTGCAGAGCGGCAGCGGCGACGCCGTCGTGCTTCCGCTGAAGAAGGGCTGAGCACCATGGCTTTCGGAACCCAGGACGAACCCGACGAGGTAATGAACGAGATCAACATGACGCCGCTCGTCGACGTCATGCTGGTGCTCCTGATCATCTTCATCATCACCGTGCCCGTGATGAAGCATGCGGTCAACATCGATCTGCCCCGCGCCAGCAGCGAGCCCGAGCAGCAGAAGCCGGAGAACATCCTGTTCAGCATCGCGGCCGACGGCTCGTACCACTGGAACGAGCAGAAGATCGACGACAGCGAACTGGCCGGCCGCCTGGCCGCCGAAGCGGTGAAGGAACCGCAGCCCGAACTCCACATCCGCGGCGACAAGGAAGTGCGCTACGAACGCGTTGCCAAGGCGATGTCGCAGGCGCGCGAAGCCGGCGTGCGGAAGATCGGCTTCATTACCGAACCCGAAGCAAACTAGTTCACGGGCGATGAGAAAAAAAAATTGATCGCGGCGATTGACTTATCAATGCGAATCATTATCATTCACTCATCGCTTCGATAAGGGGATTTCAGATGCAAGCCAAACCGAACGCCTTTTCCGTCCTGAGCCACCCGTCGCTCGACCAATCGGGCGGCGGCCATGCGTCCATTCAGGCGGCGCGTCCCGCGCCCACGGTCGAGAGTGCTCAGCTTCTCAAGGGCAGCAAGACCGTCGGCATCATGCACAACGGCTCCCTCTATCGGCTCCAGGCCACCAAACTCGGCAAGCTGATCCTGACCAAGTAAGCAGGTTCAGCCCGCCTCTCGCGCAAGTTTCATCGTGGGGCGACTCGAGGAGATTCCATCTCCGAAGGGTCGTTTTTTGCTAGCCATCGGTTCGCCGACTAGCCATGCTTTTTTTCACGCTGATGTCCAAACAGAAACGCCGACCCAAGGGTCGGCGTTTTGCTTTAGGCGCCAGGTTGTCAGAGGCCGAGGGCTGCAATGCCCGCCTTGGCGATCTGCGCGTCCTCGTTCGACTTCACGCCGCTCACGCCGACGGCGCCGATCACTTCCCCGTCCTTCACGATCGGCACGCCGCCTTCGAGCAGGCCCTGCACCGCAGGTGCGGTGAGGAAGGCGCTGCGGCCACCGTTGATGATGTCTTCGTAGACCTTGCTTTCGCGGCGCCCCATGGCGGCCGTGTGGGCCTTGGCCGGCGCGATGTGCGACGAAAGCGCCGCTGCGCCGTCGAGGCGCTGCAGCCAGAGCAGGTTGCCGGCATCGTCCGAAATGGCGATGGTCACGGCCCAGTTGTTCTTGAGCGCTTCGGCTTCCGCGGCGGCCGCGATGGCCTTGACGTCTGCGAGTTCGAGGAAGGACTTGGTCTTCATGATGAGGTCGGGTAGCTTAAAACCCCACAGCATAACGGCCAATGCGCACCGCGCCGCCGGCAGCTTTAGGACCATCGCCCGTACGGTCTTTTCGGGGGCCCTCTTGCAGCCCCCTAGAATGAGCCCAACTGCGTTTGCAGTAACCCATAGGAGCTACGGCCATGAACGACCGCGTAACGACCCTCGACAATTCCGCCGGCTACGGCCAGGTGCTGCCGCAGGCTGAACGCCAACGCGTCCTGCGCAACACGTACTGGCTGCTCGCACTGAGCCTGCTGCCCACGGTGCTGGGCGCCTGGATCGGCGTGAGCACGGGCCTCACCCGCTCCCTGACGGGCGGGCTCGGCCTGATCGTCTTCCTCGGCGGCGCCTTCGGTTTCATGTTCGCCATCGAGAAGACCAAGAACTCCGCGGCCGGCGTGCCGGTGCTGCTGGCCTTCACCTTCTTCATGGGCCTGATGCTGTCGCGATTGATCGCGATCGTGCTGGGCTTCAAGAACGGCCCCGACCTCGTCATGACGGCGTTCGGCGGCACGGCCGGCGTGTTCTTCGTGATGGCTTCGCTCGCCACGGTGATCAAGCGCGATCTGTCCGGCATGGGCAAGTGGCTCTTCGTCGGCGCGATGGTGCTGCTGGTGGGCTCGGTCATCAACGTATTCGTCGGCTCGTCGGCCGGCATGATGGCCATCTCGGTGGCCGCGATCGGTATCTTCTCGGCCTTCATGCTCTATGACCTGAAGCGGATCATGGACGGTGGCGAGACCAACTACATCAGCGCCACGCTCGCGCTCTACCTCGACCTGTTCAATGTGTTCCAGAGCCTGCTGGCACTGCTGGGCCTTGCCGGCGGCGAGCGCGACTGAAGAAAAGAACGTGCCTCTGACAAAAAGGGCCCGCGAGGGCCCTTTTTTCATGCCAGGTCGAAGACCGCGATCGACTCCACGTGCGCCGTGTGCGGGAACATGTTCACCACGCCCGCGAAGCTGCAGCGGTAGCCGGCCTGGTGCACGAGCAGCCCGGCGTCGCGCGCCAGCGTGGACGGATTGCAGCTCACGTAGACGATGCGCTTCGGCGGCGTCCAGCCGTCGGTGCGCAGCTCGGGCTGCAGGTGCAGGTCGGCCATGGCCTTGGCCAGCGCGAAAGCGCCCTCGCGCGGCGGATCGACCAGCCACTTGTCGGCAGGGCCGTCGGCGACCAGCATCGCCGGCGTCATCTCGAACAGATTGCGTGCGACGAAGCGGGTCGGCGACAGCGCGCGCCTCGCCGCGGTGGCAGGCTGGTTCCTGCTGAAGTTGGCGCCCGCGCGCGCAACCAGCGTGTCGCTGCCTTCGATGCCCAGCACCTCGCGCGCGCGGCTGGCCAGCGGCAGCGTGAAGTTGCCGAGCCCGCAAAACCAGTCGATCACGCGCTCGTCGGGCCGCACGTCGAGAAGCCTGAGCGCCCTGCCGACCAGCGCCCGGTTGATGTGTGGATTGACCTGGGTGAAATCGGTTGGCTTGAACGGCATCGTGACGCCGAACTCCGGCAGCTCGTACGAGAGCAGCTCGCCCGCGTTCTCCTCGAGCAGCTTCACCGTGTCCGGCCCCTTGGCTTGAAGCCACCACTGGATGCCGGCGTGCTCGGCGGCAAAGGCCTTCAGCCGGTCGACGTCGCCGCCGGACAGCGGCTCCAGGTGGCGAAGTACGAGCGCGATGGTGCCGAGCACGGTGGTGCCCGGCGCATCGCCGCAGGCGAGCTCGATCTGCGGACAGGTGTCACGCGCATCGAGCGAGGCGATCAGTGCGCGCAGCGGCATCAGCATCGCGCTGACGGTCTTCGGCAGCACCGGGCACACCTGCATATCGGCCAGGTAGCGGCTCTTGCGTTCGTGGAACCCGATGAGCACCGTGCCCTTCTTGACCACGTGGCGCACCGAGAGCCGGGCGCGGTAGCGGTAGTGCCATGCAGGGCCTTCCATGGGCCGCAGCACGTTCTCGGGCCGGACCTTGCCGAGGTGCCACAGGTTGTCTTCGAGGGCGCGCTGCTTCACCGCGACCTGCGCCGCCGCATCCAGATGCTGCATCTTGCAGCCTCCGCATGCACCGGTGTGCAGCCCGAAGTGCGGGCAGCCGGGACGCACTCGCTGCGACGACTCGCGCCGGATGGCCGTGACCGTGCCCTGCTCCCAGTTGTTCTTGCGGCGGTGCACGTTGAACTGCACCTCCTCGAACGGCAGGGCGCCTTCGATGAAGACGACCATGCCTTCTGCGTTGTGCGCCACGCCTTGTGCATCGAGGTCGAGAGATTCGACCTCGAGCCATTCGCCGGCGGCGGTCGCGGGGGGTTTCGTGGAGACTTTCTTTTCTTCGGTGGATTCCGTCATCCCCCGATTGTCTCAGCCGCAGGCACGGCCATCCGCGGAGCGCGCACAGAAGCGCGCGCGGCCGCGTCTGCGGTTACCGCGGCGGCAGGTAGCGCGCCGGATCGACAGGCTTGCCCTGCCGGCGGATCTCGAAGTGCAACTTCACGCGGTCGGCGTCGCTGTTGCCCATCTCGGCGATCTTCTGGCCCTTTTGTACCGACTGGTCTTCCTTCACGAGCAGCGTCTGGTTGTGCGCATACGCCGTGAGGTAGGTGTTGTTGTGCTTGAGGATGATCAGATTGCCGTAGCCCCGCAGGCCCGCGCCGGCGTAGACCACGCGGCCGTCGGCCGCCGCGAGCACCGCATCGCCGGCCTTGCCGCCGATGTCGAAGCCCTTGTTCTTCGCGTCGTCGAATCCGGCGAGGAGCGTGCCCTGCGCCGGCCAGATCCAGCCGATGTCCTCGTCGCCGGAACTGGCCGACGGCGTCGAGGGCGATGCCGTCACCGGCGGCTTGCCGACCGCCGCGCTCGCAGGTGCCGTGGGCGCGATGGCCGACGGTGGCAGCACGGGCTTCGTCACGACGCCTTCCACCGGCGCTGCGGCCATGGTGGTGGACGGTCCCACCGGGGGAACCACGCGCAGCACCTGGCCGACTTCGATCAGGTCGGGGTTGTCAAGGTTGTTCCAGCGCGCGATGTTCTGCCAGGTGTGGCCGGTCTCGTTCGCGATGCGGCGGATCGTGTCGCCGGGCCGCACGGCGTAGTAGCCCGGCTTGCCATAGTTCTCGATGCCCGGCAGCGGCTTGCCCGAGGGATCGGTGGTGATGAGCGGGCCTCCGGGTGCCGCAGCGGGCCCGCGCGACATGGTGCCTCGATCTTCGACCGGCGCCGGTCCGCGCGGTGCGGCGCACCCTGCGATCACGAGCACAACGGCCAACGTGACACCAGCGCACCAACTCCGATTGCCAAAACCCTGCATTTGTTGTTCCTTCAAGCGATGCCCGATTTTAGGGGGACAAAGTGAACCGCCTCAAGAATGCGTCGCTCGAGTCCGCGGGCGGTTTTGTCGATGACGACGAGCGCCTGTCCGCCGCTCGCCGACTGCGTGGGTGCGACGATGCGGCCGCCGACCGCCAGCTGGTCGACCCAGGCCTGCGGCACGGCTTCGCCACCCGCCGCGGCGATGATGCCGGCGTACGGCGCGCCCTTGGGGTAGCCGATCATGCCGTCGCCCAGGATCAGATGCACTGTCGCGAGCCGGAAGTACCGCAGGTTCGCGCGCGCGCGTTCGTGCAGTCCGCGCAGCCGCTCGATGCTGTACACCTCGGTGGCCACGTGGTTCAGCACGGCGGCCTGGTAGCCGCAGCCGGTGCCGATCTCGAGCACGCGGCCGAGCTTGTCCTGCGGCTTGCCGGCCAGCGCGGGTGCGCCGAGCAGAAGCTCGATCATGCGTGCGACCACGCTGGGCTTCGAGATCGTCTGTCCCAGCCCGATCGGCAGGCTCGTGTCTTCATAGGCCTGGTTCATCAGCGCGCTGTCGACGAAACGATGCCGCTCGACTGCGCCGAGAGCGCGCAGCACGCGCACATCGGCAACGCCCTGGGCGGCGAGCCTCTGCACCATGCGCGCACGCACCGCGTCGGAAGCCATCGAGGGCGTGCTCGGCACCACAGGTTGGGCGGGCACGGCCGGCATGCGCCCGCGTGTGGCGGCCGATGCGGTGGGTGTCAGGCGAACCGGGAAGCCAGGCCGTTGCGTGGCCATGTTCAATGGCCCAGACGGGCCACGGTCTCGCGCCACTGCCCCAGGTTGGCATGATCGGTCAGGTCGATCTGCAGCGGCGTCAGTGCGACATGGCCCTCTGCCGTGGCATGGAAGTCGGTGCCTTCACCGCTGTCCTTGGCACCGCCGGCGCCCGCGATCCAGTACATGGTTTCGCCGCGCGGGCTTTCCTGCGTGATGACTTTTTCCGCGGCATGGCGCCGGCCAAGGCGGCAGACCTTGATCGGCCTGAGTTCGTCCAGCGGTCGATTCGGCACGTTCACGTTGAGCAGGAACGCGCCCTGCTCCACCATGCGTTCGTGTTCGATCCGCTGCACCAGGCGGCGCGCCACCTGCGCGGCCGCATCGACATGGGCCCAGCCCTTTTCGATTTGCGAGAAGGCGATGGCAGGAATGCCGAACAGGTAGGCTTCCATCGCGGCGCCCACGGTGCCCGAGTAGATGGTGTCGTCACCCATGTTGGCGCCATTGTTGATGCCCGAGACCACGAGGTCGGGCCGGTAGCCGAGCAGACCCTTGAGCGCGATGTGGACGCAATCGGCCGGCGTGCCGGTCACGTACCGGAAGCCGTTGTGCGCCTTGTGCACGTAGAGCGGCGCAGCGAGCGTCAGCGCGTTCGACTTCGCGCTGTTGTTGTGTTCGGGCGCGACCACCTCGACATCGGCGATGTCCTTGAGCGCGTCGTGCAATGCGACGATGCCCGGCGCCTGAAAACCATCGTCGTTGGAAATGAGTATCTTCATGGTGCTTTTCGGTGTTCGGATTGTAGGCGGCGGGTGCGTCGCAGCAGGGACAAGGGTGTCCTGCGGCGCCCCCTATCATCGTCGCGCAACACTTGCCACACACGACCGATCGATTCATAGAAGGAGACCCGAGCATGCACGCATGGCTTTGCGAAAACCCCACCGGCGTCGACGCGCTGACCTGGAAAGAACTGCCGACGCCGACGCCCGGGCCGGGGCAGGTGCTGATCGAGATCAAGGCCGCCAGCCTCAATTTTCCCGATCTGCTGATCGTCCAGAACAAATACCAGATCAAGCCGCCGCTGCCCTTCGTGCCCGGCTCCGAATATGCCGGCGTGGTCCAGGCCGTGGGCGAAGGCGTCACGCACCTGAAGATCGGGCAGAACGTGGCCTGCCTGTCGGGCACGGGCGGCTTCGCGACCCACACACTGGCACCGGCTGCGCTCTGCATGCCGCTGCCCGAAGGCTTCGGTCACGTCGATGCGGCGGCTTTCATCATGATCTACGCAACCTCGTGGCACGCACTGATCGACCGCGCCCAGCTCAAGGCCGGTGAAACCGTGCTGGTGCTCGGCGCTGCAGGTGGTGTCGGCACGGCGGCCATACAGATCGCGAAGGCTGCGGGCGCACGCGTGATCGCCGCCGCTTCGACCGACGAGAAATGCGAACTCTGCCGCTCCATTGGCGCCGACGCGACGATCAACTACACCACGCACGCGCTGCCGGGCGGCTTTCGCGACGCGATCAAGGCCGCAACCGACGGCAAGGGACCGGACGTTATCTACGATCCCGTCGGCGGCGATTTCGCCGAGCCCGCATTTCGCTCCATTGGCTGGCGCGGACGCTATTTGGTGGTCGGCTTCGCTGCGGGGCCGATTCCTTCGCTGCCATTGAATCTGACGCTGCTGAAAGGTGCGTCCATCGTCGGCGTGTTCTGGGGAGATTTCGCGCGGCGCGAGCCCAAGGCCAATGCACAAATGATGGCCGAATTGGCGCAGTGGTACGGCCAGGGCAAGATCAAGCCCGTCATCGACAGCACCATGCCGATGGCGGATTTGAAAGCCGCCTATGCCCACATGGGCTCGCGTGGCGTCAAGGGTAAACTCGTGATGGTGAACTGAGGCCGCAGCGCTTCGCACGGCTGGCGCCACCCGACATTAAAAAAGCCCGCATGCGCGGGCTTTTTTAATGGCCGACGGCCAGCCGAGACGCTTACTTGATCTCGAACTCGGACAGCGACTTGCCAGCGGCCAATGCCTCGGTCACCCAGCGCGGCTTGCGGCCACGGCCTCCCGACCAGGTTTCGCCTGTCGGACCGCGGTATTTGGCCGCCGCCTTGGGTGCAGGCACACCCGCGCTTCGCTTGATCGAACCGCCGCGCGCGCTGAGTTTCAGGTCCGCAGCGGTCAAACCATATTCGGCGACCTTCCTGCGTACGTCTTCAATCACGCCGGAGCGTTCTTGGTTGCGAAGGTCTTCGGCCTGCTTGCGCAATTGCGCAATCTGCTCGTCGTACTTCTTGATCTGAGAATTGATATCGGCAAGGGTCGAAGCCATTCAGGACTCCTGAAAATTGGAAACGAGCGGATTTTAATTCAATTCACAATTAGCACAAGCAGGGCGACGCCAAAAAGCGGCCACGGCACGCGAAATGCGGCATCGCACAAAACACATGCACCGAGTTGGTGCTTTATCGAAGGAATGCAGAAGCTGCAGTGACGCCAGGACGGCGCCACAAATGACAACGCCGGGGCGGGCCCGGCGTCGTGGTTCCTGGATGCTATTGCGCAATAGCAGTCAGAACGATGTTTTGGGGTGGCTGATGGGACTCGAACCCACGACGACCAGAATCACAATCTGGGACTCTACCAACTGAGCTACAGCCACCGGAGAGCCCGCAATTATAGCGGGAAAAATCACGCCTTCCGCCTCCGCGTGCCGCGAAGCCGATTGAAATTCTGCTCAACCCGCTGCAAGCGGCCCCGCCGGAGCGGACTGCGGGATCTTGGCCATGCCGTCCGGCCGCTCGCAGGTGCCGATCAGAAGGCCGCTGGCCAGCGCATGCGCCTGTAGCGCATCGAAGATCTCATCGCGTCCCGGCGTGCTTGAAAATTCCGGCGTGCTGTCGAGCGCGAACAACTGGAACGCGTAGCGGTGCGCGCCATGGCCGGGGGGCGGATCGGGCGGCATCCAGGCGGCCTGCAGCCCGGAGTTGCGCCCGACATGCAGCCCCTCGTCGCCGTCGCTCTCGCGGCTCGGAATGGCCGCCTCGTCGAGCTTTCCGTCGCCGGGCGGCAAGCCCACGACGATTGCGTGCACCAGCGGATTGGGCGTCGGGGAGTCGGCGTCTTCGACCACGAGAACGAGCGACAGCGCGCCAGCGGGAATGCCTGTCCACTGCAACGGCGGCGAGAGGCCCTCGCCGTCTGCGGTGTAACGCGGGGCCATCGGACCATGGTCGACGAACGCGACGCTCTCCAGCACGATCGACGCCATGCCCTGCCGCATGCCGAGCGAGTTGAAGACGATCTTGTCCAGGCCGGCGCGCATGCCGTGCAGCGCGTGGCCGATGGCTTCGGGAAGTTTTTCGAGCATGCCTACGGTATAGCCCCGCGCACCGTCCCGGCCTGTAGGACGCAGCAGCAAGCGCGTCTTGACGGCTCCGCTATCATGAGTGCGGCCCGCAATTTACCGCGGTGCACGCCGCTTTCTGCACCCCTTCCACCGCCAAAGGAGTTTCTTCATGAGCATCGTCTGGACCATCCTGATCGGCTTCATCGTGGGTCTCGTGGCACGGGCCGTCAAGCCGGGCGACGATTCCGCTGGCTTCATCGTCACCACGCTGATCGGGGTCGCGGGTTCGCTGATCATGACCTACGTCGGCCAGGCCATGGGCTGGTACACCGCCGGCGAGGGCGCGGGCTTCATCGCGTCGGTGGTCGGCGCGATCGTGCTGCTGCTGCTCTACGGGCTGGTGAAGCGCAAGCGCTGAACGCGCGCCGCGCCCGCCACAGATGCCGCGCAAGCCGAGGGCCGGGCATCACGTCTACGTGGTCGAGCTCGACGACCGCGTATGGAACAACGGTCGCTTCAGGCGGGCCAACCCCGACTCCCAGCTCGGCAAGCCCTTCGTCTACGTGGGCATGACCGGCCTGGACCCCGACATCCGTTTCGACAAGCACAAGGCCGGCATCCAGTCCAACAGCTTCGTGCAGGCGTTCGGGCTGCGGCTGCTGCCCGCCCTGTATGAACGCTACAACCCCATGAGCTATGACGACGCCCGGTCGATGGAGGTCGAGCTCGGCATTGCACTGCGCCGCATCGGCTACGGTGTCTGGCAGGCCTGAACTGCCCGCGTTTCCTTGCGCCCGCGCATCCTCAGGCGTAGGTCACCCAGTCTTCGTAGGCGGGCGCATCGAGGTGCGGCAGCGTGTTGTACGTGACGAGCATGTGGCGCTTCGGCGTGAAGGCGAACTCCGTGACCGCGGTGTTGCGGATGCGCAGGTTCAGTTCGATCGTCACTTCGGGTGAAGTGCCGAGCACATGGCCGACGGCCGTGCTGATCGGTCCGCCGCTCGACACCACCAGCACCCGCGCACCGTGGTGGCGGTCGCGCACATGATCGAGCGCCGTCGTCACGCCCGCGAGGAAATCGATGTAGCTCGGCATGCCCACCGGCTGGGTGCGGCCCTGCATCCAGGCGCCGAGACCGTTGCGCAGCAGCCGGAAATGGTGCCGGTACATCTCGGGCGTGTCGGCTTTCTCGAGCTTGCCCTCGTGGATGGTCGCGATGACCGCCTCGCTGTCGTACTCGTTGAGGCCGGGCCAGGGCAGCACGTCGTCGCGCTCGAGCCCCAGGCCCTTGGCAATGCCTTCCCAGGTCTGGCGATGACGCTTCAGGGTGCCGGTGATCACCGCATCGAAATGCATGCCGCGCTCGCGCCAGTATTCACCGAGGCGCACCGACTGCCGGTGCCCGAGCTCGCTCAGGTTGTCGTAGTCGGCAGCGCCGAAGCTGGCTTGGCCATGGCGCACGAGGTAGAGGGTTCCCATGCACGGAATTCTGGCCACAACCGCAGGACGCGCTTGTCCCACCGGCGACGGCGCCTGCGCTCAGCGACGCCCACGCGACACCGCGCGCAAAGCGATGAAGGTCAACGCGCGGTCGCCGACAGAGTGTCCGCCGGCTTCGGCACCAGGATCTCGGCCTTGAAGCGATCCTTGAGCATGTTGTAGTAGGCGGTGCTTTCCGCCGCAGCCACCGACTGCGCGACCTGCGCGTTCTCCTGCTGCGCCTCTTCGGGCGCCGAGGGCGTGCGCGGAACGACCTTCGTGACGCGCAGCACGGCGTAGCCCTGGGTGCCCAGGTCCACGCCCACGAGCGCGGGCAACTTGGCCGGGTCCGCGCGCAGCGCGGCATCGATCACCGCGAGGGGCTGCGACTGCGCATCGCGCCGCGACACGGTGACCGGCTTGCCGAAGCTTGCATCGTCGGCCTTGGCGGTCCAGGCCGCGAGCTTGGCTTCACCCTCGGCCTTGGCCATGACGGCGGCACGCTCGTTGACGAGTTGGGCGCGGATCTTGTCCTTCACCTCGGCCAGCGGCATCGGCTGCGCAGGCGAATACTGGGTGATGCGGCCCGACGCGAGCTGGTTCGCGCCGACTTCGATGGCCTCGGTGTTCTGCTTGCGGCTCAGCGAATCGGCCGCAAACAGCGCATTGAGGAAGTTGCGGTTGGCCAGCACGCCGGTGGCCCCGGGTGCGGGCGTGCGCGCCACGTTGCTGGCGGTCTGGACCGTGAGCTTCAGCTTTTCGGCGGCCGGCTGCAGGCTGTCGGGTTGCTGGTACACGGTGTCGGTGAAGGTTTCCGCCGCCTTGGCGAATTCCTGCGTGGCCTGCTGCGCGCGCACTTCGTTCTCGATGGTCGCGCGGACCTGCTCGAAGGGCTGCACCACGCCGGGCTTGATGTCGGTGAGCCGGATGATGTGGTAGCCGAACTCGGTCTCGACCACGTTGCTGATGTCGCCCTTGTTGAGCGCGAACATCGCATCTTCGAACGGCTTGACCATGGCACCGCGCGTCACGAAGTCGAGGTCACCGCCCTTCTCCGCGGAACCGGGGTCCTGCGAATTCTTGCGCGCCACGTCGGCGAAGCTTGCAGGTGCCTTCTTCACTTCGGCCAGCAATTGTTCCGCCTTGGCCTTTGCCTTGGCGCGCTCGTCCGACGAGGCGCTCGCGGGTGCGGTGATCAGGATGTGGCTCGCACGGCGCTCCTCCTTCGTGCCGAAGCGTTCCTTGTTCTGCTCGTAGTAGGTCTTGAGGTCGGCTTCGTTGACCGACACGTTCTTCTTCGCGGCCTCGATGTCGAGCACCAGGTATTCGATGCTGGCCTGCTCCTGCGCCTGGAACTGGGCCGCGTGGTCCTTGTAGTAGGTTTCGATGTCGGCGTCGCTGACCGTCACCTTCGACGCGAAGCTGTCGGGTGCGAAGCGCGCGACCTGGATCTCGCGCTGGTCATAGAAGGCGCCGATCGTGGCGGCCGTCAACGCAGGCGGCGCAAAGGCCGTTCCCGAGATGCCGAGCAGCACTTGCTGCGTGGCGAGTTCCGCGCGCATCGAGGCTTCGTACTGCTCCGGCGTGCGGCCGGTGACGCGCTGGAAGGTTTCGCGGTCGAACTTGCCATCCGGCGTGCGGAATGCCGCAAGGCCCGTGTCCTGCGCGAAGATCCGCGTCAGCCGCTCTTCCGAGATGCTCACGTTCGACTTGGCAGCCGCGGCGGCCAGCACGCGGTCGCGCACCATGCGCTCCAGTGTGGCGTAGCGCATCACATCCGACTCGAGCAGTGCGGGGTCCACGTTGGGCGACTGCTGGCGGATGCGGTCGATCTCGTTGCGATGCTGCATGTCCCACTCGGGCCGCGTGATGGAGTTTCCGTCAATGCGTGCCACCTTCTCGTCGACGCCCGAGCTCTGGTACTGATCGACCCCGAGAAAGACGAACGAGGGAATGATCAGCAAGAACAAGACGAACATGACGATCTTGTTGTACTTGCGGAAGAAATCAAACATGCTTGAACACTCTCTTCGACGGATGTCGCACGGCAATAAAAAAGGCGAACCTGTGTTCGCCTTTGCATCGGGTGGTGGGTGCTGAGGGGCTCGAACCCCCGACCTACGCCTTGTAAGGGCGCCGCTCTACCAGCTGAGCTAAGCACCCCACCGGAAATACGCTCCGAGTGTACGTCCTAGTTGAGCGCGTCTTTCAGCGCCTTGCCCGGACGGAACTTCGGAATCTTGGCGGCCTTGATTTTAATCGCGTCGCCGGTGCGCGGATTGCGGCCGGTGCGCGCAGCCCTCTTGCCGACCGCGAAAGTGCCGAAACCGACCAGCGACACGGAGCCGCCTTTCTTGAGCGTGGTACGAATGGCGCCGATGGTGGACTCCAGCGCGCGGGTGGCGGCTGCCTTGGAGATGTCGGCGTTTTTTGCGATGTGCTCAATGAGTTCGGTCTTGTTCACAAGGGCCCCTAGTCGAAGAAATTAAGTTGGTCGGCTTCGTCAGCTGCGAGTCGGTCGCGGAATGACGCGACACGCAAAGCCTGGCAGGACTGACGCCTCGGCAGCGCGCTGCCAGAAGGATTACAACCACTGGTCTGCAGGGTGTCAATACGACGCGAAGCCATGCAAGACAGCGGAGCGCGCGATTTTAGGGGCGTTTCGCGCGCCCACTTTTACAGCGACCGAAGCGCGATCAAAGCGCTTCGGCGATGGCCTTGCCGAGGTCGGACGTGCTCGCCGTGCCGCCGATGTCGGGTGTGCGCGGTGCGCCACTTTGGGGTGCGAGCACCTTCTCGATGGTCGCGAGGATCGCGTCGTGCGCGTTCTTGTGGCCCAGGAATTCGAGCATCATCGCGCCGCACCAGATCTGGCCGATCGGGTTCGCGATGCCCTTGCCCGCGATGTCCGGCGCAGAGCCGTGCACCGGCTCGAACAGCGACGGCGTCGTGCGCTCGGGGTTGAGGTTGGCGCTCGGCGCGATGCCGATGGTGCCGGTGCATGCCGGGCCCAGGTCGGACAGGATGTCGCCGAACAGGTTGCTCGCAACCACCACGTCGAAGAAGTCGGGCCGCTGCACGAAGTGCGCGGTGAGGATGTCGATGTGGAACTTGTCGAGCGTCACGCCCGGGTAATTCTTCGCCATTTCGACCACGCGCTCGTCCCAGTAGGGCATGGTGATCGAGATGCCGTTCGACTTGGTCGCGCTGGTCAGGTGTTTCTTCGGACGCGACTGGGCCAGTTCGAAGGCGAACTTGAGCACGCGGTCGACGCCGTGGCGGGACATCACGGTCTCCTGCACCACGATCTCGCGCGGCGTGCCTTCGTACATGCGCCCGCCGATGCTCGAATATTCGCCTTCGGTGTTCTCGCGCACGATGTACATGTCGATCTCGCCGGGCTGGCGCGGCGTGCCGTCGCGCCGCACCACGGGCGCGGTGATGCCGGGCATCAGCCGCGCGGGGCGCAGATTGATGTACTGGTCGAACTCGCGGCGAAACAACAGCAGCGAGCCCCAGAGCGACACGTGGTCGGCGATCTTCTCGGGCCAGCCCACCGCGCCGAAGTAGATCGCATCGTGCCCGCCGATCTGGTCCTTCCAGTCGTCGGGCATCATCTTGCCGTGCTTCTCGCAGTAGTCCCAGCTCGAGAAGTCGAAGTGGTCGAACTTCAGGTCGATGCCGAACTTGCGCGCCGCGGCATCGACCACGCGCAGGCCTTCGGGCATGGTTTCCTTGCCGATGCCGTCGCCGGCGATGACTGCGATGCGGTGGGTGGTCATGGTGTGGTTCCTTCTTGCTGGAGGGGTGTGAAAAACGCGAGGGCCTCGGCGAGCAGTTCGTCCGGCGCTTCCTCGGGAACATAGTGGCCGCACGGCAGCGCGCGGCCCGAAACTTCGTCGGCGCGTTCACGCCACAGCGCGAGCACGTCGAAACAGCGCCCGACCGCGCCATGCTCGCCCCAGAGCACGCGCAACGGCTGCGGGAGCCGCCGGCCGGCGGCGACGTCGGCGCGGTCGTGGACGAGATCGATGGTGGCGGAGGCGCGATAGTCCTCGCAGATCGATTCGGCCGTGCCCGGGATCTGCGCGCAGCGCTCGTACTCGGCAAGCACCTCGGGCGCGAAGGGCGCGAGCCCTGCATGCCTGCCGCCCATCACGCTGCGCACGTAGCGCACCGGGTCCGAAGCGATCAGCGCCTCGGGCAGCGGCGGCGGCTGGACCAGGAAGAACCAGTGCCAGTAGGCGCGGGCGAAGGCGTCGCTGGTGTTCTCGTACATCGACAGCGTGGGCGCGATGTCGAGCAGCAGCATGCGCTGGACGGCCGCCGGGTGGTCGGCGGCCAGGCGGTGCGCCACGCGCGCGCCGCGGTCGTGGGCGAGCACGCCGAAGCGATCGAAGCCGTGGTGCGACATTGCGGCCCGTGCGTCGAGCGCCATCTCGCGCTTGCTGTGCGCCAGGTGATCGGCATCGGCCGCCGGCCGGCCCGAGTCGCCATAGCCGCGCAGGTCCAGCGCCACCACGGTGAAGCGCTCGGCCAGTGCCGGCGCCACGCGGTGCCAGATCGCATGCGTCTGCGGATGGCCGTGCAGCAGCAGCAGCGGTGCGCCGCGGCCACCGACCCGGCCGTGCACGCGGACGCCGTTGCGCTCGATGTCGAAGGTGGGAAAGTCGAGGAAGGAGGAAGCAGTCACGCGGCGATTGTGCGTTGCGCTCCATCGATCATCAAGCAACAATCAGCCAATTCATACTTTCCAATTTGGCATGAATCCATTGGCGCTGGACCGCGGCGATCTCGAATTGGTGCTGGCCATCCGCGACCAGGGAAGCCTCGCGGGCGCCTCCACCGCGCTCGACGTCGTGCCGTCGGTGGTCACCAAGCGGCTCGGCGCGCTCGAGGCGCGGCTCGGGCAGCGGCTCTTCGAGCGCACCACGCGCCGGCTCAGCGTGACGGCCGAGGGCGAGGCGGTCTGCCTGCACGCAAGGACGCTGCTCGAGGGTTTTGCGGCGCTCGAGAGCGACCTCGGCGAGCGGCAGAACGCGCTGGTCGGCACCATCCGCCTGGCCGCCACCTTCGGCTTCGGCCGGCGCTGGGTCGGCCCCACGCTGGCCGGCTTCCAGGCGCGCCATCCCGGCCTGCAGATCGAACTGCTGCTGACCGAGCGCCTGCCCGATCTCGGTGCCGAGGGCTATGACGGCGCGCTGTGGCTGTGGGCCGTGCAGCAGCGCCGCGCGGCCGACTGGGCCACGCGCCGCATCGCGCGCAACCAGCGCGTGCTGGCCGCCGCGCCCGCCTACATCGAGCGGCGCGGCCTGCCGGCCACCGTCGACGCGCTGGCCACGCACGACTGCCTGGTCGCGCGCGAGAACGGCGAGGTGAACCAGCGCCAGTTCGCGCTGTGGACGCTGCGCCATGCGCGCGACGGCAGCACCGCGCGCGTACGGGTACAGGGACCGCTCAGCAGCAACTCGGGCGAGATGGTGCGCGATTGGTGCCTGGCGGGCCACGGCATCATGCTGCGCAGCCTGTGGGACATCGCACCGCAGCTCGCGTCGGGCGCGCTGGTGCGCGTGCTGCCGCAGTACGCAATGCCCGACGCCGACATCCACTGGATTGCCCCCTGGCGCCCGAAGACACCGCGGCGCGTGCGCCTGCTGCTCGACCACCTTGCGGAACAATTTCGCGGCGAGCCCTGGAAACCCGGCAAGACCAGTTCGCCGCGCTGAAAGAAGGCAGGAAAGAAGAAGAAAAAGCGCTGCTTCAGCGCTGGCTGCGCACAACCAGGCTCACCCCGGCGGCGGTAAGCCCGATGCCCAGCAAGGTCACGAGGCCGATCGGCTCGGCAAACAGCAGCCAGGCCATGACCGCGGTGCACGGCGGCACCAGGTAGAGCAGGCTCGTCACTGCCGTGGCGGTGCCGCGCTGGATCAGCATGTAGAGCAGCGAGCTGCCGCCGAGCGACAACGCCAGCACCGACCAGGCCATGGCGCCGGTCGAATAGGCATTCCATTCGATCGACTGCGGCTCCATCAGCGCAAAAGGCAGGGTGACGACGAGTGCCGCGGCCATCTGCACGGCGCTGGCACTGCGCACGTCGCACGGGGCGACGAAGCGCTTCTGGTACAGCGTGCCCGCGGTGATCGACACCAGCGCCATGACCGCGAGCGCCATCGTGAGCGCGTTCACCTCGGTGCCCTGCCCGAGCTTGCGCGAGACCACGAGCACCAGCCCCGCGAAGCCCAGCGTCAGCCCCGCCCATTGGCGCTGCGAAATGCGCCCGCCGCCGAGCGACAGCCAGATGGCGGTCAGCACCGGCTGGATGCCGACCAGCAGCGCCACCAGCCCTGCGCCCATGCCGGCATGCACCGCGGCCCAGACGCCGCCCAGATAGCCTGCCTGCATCAGCACCCCGGTGATCGCCAGGTGCCCCCACTGTGCGCGCTCGCGCGGCCAGGCAACGCGTGCGAGCGCCACCCAGATGCCGAAGCACACGAGCGACAGGGCAAAGCGCACGGCCAGGAACTTAAGCGGCGGCGCGTAGGGCATGCCGTAGCGCGCGACAATGAAGCCCGTGCTCCAGATCAGCACGAAGACCGCCGGCATCGCGCGCAGCCAGCCCGCGCCGCGGGCCGCGGCAAAGCTCATTTGGCGCGTGCCCGGATCTCGGGAATGGCCTTCTGGAGGTAATAGACCATCGACCAGATCGTCAGCACGGCCGAGATCCAGATCAGCCATTGGCCCCACCAGCCGGTGTCGATCACGCCGAAGAGCTGCCCGTCATAGAGCAGGAACGGGATCGCGACCATCTGCACCGTGGTCTTGACCTTGCCGATCATGTGCACCGCGACGCTCTTGCTCGCGCCGATCTGGGCCATCCATTCGCGCAGCGCCGAGATCGCGATCTCCCGTCCGATGATGATCAAGGCGACGAACACGTCGGCCCGGTTCAGATGCACCAGCACCAGCAGCGACGCGCAGACCAGGAACTTGTCGGCCACGGGGTCGAGGAAGGCGCCGAAGGCCGAGGTCTGGTTGAGCTTGCGCGCCAGGTAACCGTCGAGCCAGTCGGTAGCGGCAAACACGATGAACATGACCGTGGCGATCAGGTTGCGCGTCGGCTCGGCCATCGGCAGATAGAACATGCCGACGATCAACGGAATCGCGACGATGCGCGTCCAGGTCATGATGGTCGGAAGTGTCCAGAACATATGCGCGCGATTGTGTCATGCCAGCGTGAGCGACGGCGGCACGTCAGTGCAAGGCCCGATAGATTTCCTCGGCCAGCTCGGTGGCGATGCCCTCGACCGACGCGATGTCCTCGACGCTCGCCGCCGCCACGCCGCGGATGCCGCCGAAGCGCTGCAGCAGGCGGGCGCGCCGCTTCGGCCCGATCCCCGAAATGTCCTCGAGCTGGCTGCCGCCCACGCGCACCTTGGCGCGCTTGGCACGCATGCCCGTGATCGCGAAGCGGTGCGCCTCGTCGCGGATCTGCGCGACCAGCATCAGCGCCGCCGAGTCCTTGCCGAGGTAAACCTTCTCGCGGCCATCGGCGAACACCAGTTCCTCGAGGCCGACCTTGCGGCCTTCGCCCTTCTCGACGCCGACGATCAGCGACAGCGGCAGGCCCAGTTCGCTGAACACCTCGCGCGCCATCGACACCTGGCCCTTGCCGCCGTCGACCAGCACGAGGTCCGGCATGCGCGCGGCCCGCGTCTTGGGCGGCGCATCGCTGCCGGCACCGGCCGCGTCGCCTGCGGGCGGTGCATCGGTCTCGGCCGCCATCGCCTCGGCCAGGCGGCCGTAGCGGCGGTGCAGCACCTGGCGCATCGCCGCATAGTCGTCGCCGGGCGTGATGCCCTCGATGTTGTAGCGCCGGTATTCGCGGTTCTGCATCGCATGGTGCTCGAACACCACGCACGACGCCTGCGTTGCCTCGCCCGCGGTGTGCGAGATGTCGAAGCACTCGACGCGGAAGTTGTCGAGGTCGTCGGGCGCGAGTTCGAGCGCGTCGGTCAGCGCGCGCGTGCGCGCCTGCTGCGACCCCTCCTCGGCCAGCAGCCGCGCGAGCTGGAGGCCCGCATTCGTTTCGGCCATCTCGAGCCAGTGCCGGCGCTGCTCGCGCGGCTGGAATACCGCCGTCACGCGCGAACCCGCCTGCTGCGAGATCGCCTCGATCAGCGCACGGCCCACCGGATGGCTCAGCACCAGCGTGGCGGGCACCGGCACGTCGATGTAGTGCTGCGCGATGAAGGCCTCGAGCACCTGCACCTCGACCGGATCGGCGATCGCCGGGGGCGCGCCCTCTTCCGCATCGAGTTCGCCGTGGTGGATCTGCGAGGCATCCTCCACATGCACCGGAAAGTACGGGCGGTCGCCCAGGTGCCTTCCGCCGCGCACCATGGCCAGGTTGACGCAGGCCTTGCCGCCCTGCACCTTCACCGCGAGGATGTCCACGTCCTTGTCCGATGCGATCTCGATCGACTGCTGATGCAGCACGCGCGAGATCGCCGACATCTGGTTGCGCAGCTCGGCCGCCTGCTCGAACTCGAGCTTTTCGGAATGGGCGCTCATGCGCGCTTCGAGCTTGGACAGCACGAGCTGGGTGTCGCCCATCAGGAAGGCTTCGGCGCTGGCCACGTCCTGCGCATAGACCTCGGGCGCGATGTAGCCCACGCACGGGCCCGAGCAGCGCTTGATCTGGTACAGCAGGCAGGGCCGCGTGCGGTTGGCATACACAGTGTCCTCGCAGGTGCGCAGCTTGAACACTTTCTGCAGCAGCTGAATCGACTCCTTCACCGCCCAGGCGCTCGGGTAGGGCCCGAAGTAGCGGTGCTTCTTGTCGACGCCCCCGCGGTAGTAGGCGAGCCGCGGAAACTGGTGCGAGGCGATCTTCAGGTACGGATAGCTCTTGTCGTCCCTGAAAAGGATGTTGTAGCGCGGCTTGAGCGTCTTGATCAGGTTGTTCTCGAGCAGAAGCGCCTCGGCCTCGGAGCGCACCACCGTGGTCTCCATGCGCGCGATCTTCGAGATCATGTGGCCGATGCGCGTGCCGCCGTGGCTCTTCTGGAAGTAGTTGGCGACCCGCTTCTTGAGGTTGCGCGCCTTGCCCACGTAGAGCACCGCGCCCGCCGCGTCGAAATAGCGATAGACGCCCGGCAGCTGCGGCAGGGCCGCGACTTCGCTGAGCAATTGTTCGGAATGCACGTCTGACATGGCGGATATTGTGGCGTGCGCCGGCGCGCCGGGGCGGGCACACTCCCATGCATGCAATGGGACATCTTCTGCAAGGTCATCGACAACCACGGCGACCTCGGCGTCTGCTGGCGCCTGTCGAGCCAGTTGGCGGCGCTCGGCGAGCGCGTGCGGCTCTGGATCGACGACGCCACCGCGCTGCACTGGATGGCGCCGGCGGGATGCGAGGGCGTGCAGGTGATCGACTGGCTCGACCCCGACGCCGTCCGCCAGGCCGCGGCCGCGGCGCCGCCCGATGTGCTCGTCGAGGCCTTCGGCTGCGATCCGGCGCCCGAACTCGTGGCGCGCTTTGCCGAGGAAGCGCAGGACGCCGGCACCCCCGCCCGGGCCTGGATCAACCTCGAATACCTGTCGGCGGAACCGTATGTCGAGCGCCTGCACCGCCTGCCGTCGCCGGTCTTCAAGGGACCGGGCGCCGGGCTCACGAAGCGCTTCTTCTACCCAGGTTTCACGCCCGGCACGGGTGGGCTCCTGCGCGAGCCCGGGCTGGCCGAGCGGCGGGCGCGCTTCGACCGCGATGCGTGGCTCGCAGCACAAGAGGTTCCGCGGCAGGAGGGCGAACGCCTGGTGTCGCTGTTCTGCTACGAACCCCCGGCGCTGGCGGACCTGCTCGATCGGCTCGCGGCCGCGTCCGAGCCCACGCGGCTGCTGGTGACCGCCGGCCGCGCGACGCACGCGGTCAGGGCCTTTTTCTCGGCCCGCGGCCAGGCCGACCAGGCGCTCGCGGGCTTCGGTGCACTCTCGATCTCGTACCTGCCCTACCTGACGCAGGTCGATTTCGACCATCTTCTGTGGGCCTGCGACCTCAACTTCGTGCGCGGCGAGGATTCGCTCGTGCGCGGCCTCTGGGCCGGTGCCCCGCTGGTCTGGCAGATCTACCCGCAGGACGACGACGCGCACCACGCCAAGCTCGACGCCTGGCTCGACTGGCTCGGCGCCCCGCCGGCGATGCGGCGCTTCCACCACGCCTGGAACGGCTTCGGCGAGGTGCCCCTGCCCCCGCTGGGCGCCCTCGACCCGTGGCGCGAAACCGTGCGGGCCGGCCGCGAAAAGCTCTGGGCGCAAGAGGACCTGGCGACGCAATTGCGGCACCTGGTTGCCGGAAAAAGCTAAAATAGCGGGCTTTGCGGATTTCTGGGCGGGTCTGGGCGCGATGTGCAAGACCCGACATGCTCCGCCAAGCCCGCTTTTAACCCGCCGTGAAACCTGTACCGCGGGGCTCGCCGCGCCGGCCAACCTGCACCTTCCTGCAATAGCCGCCGAGGGCCCCGTGCACCGAGCGGCCAACATCCAGAGAACCTGATATGAAAATCGCTCAAGAAATCCGCGCCGGCAACGTCATCATGCACGGCAAGGACCCGATGGTCGTGCTCAAGACCGAATACAGCCGCGGCGGCCGCAACTCCGCCACCGTGCGCATGAAGCTCAAGAGCCTGATCGCCAACTTCAACACCGAAGTGGTCTTCAAGGCCGACGACAAGATCGACCAGATCGTGCTCGACAAGAAGGAGTGCACCTACTCCTATTTCGCCGACCCGATGTACGTCTGCATGGACACCGAGTACAACCAGTACGAAGTCGAAGCCGAGAACATGGGCGACGCCCTCAACTACCTCGAAGACGGCATGCCGGTCGAAGTGGTGTTCTACGACGGCAAGGCCATCTCGGTCGAGCTGCCGACCAGCGTCGAGCGCGAGATCACCTGGACCGAGCCGGCCGTCAAGGGCGACACCTCGGGCAAGGTCCTGAAGCCCGCCAAGATCGCGACCGGCTTCGAAGTGCCGGTGCCGCTCTTCGTCTCGCAAGGCGACAAGATCGAAATCGACACCCGCACGGGCGAATACCGCAAGCGCGTCTGATGACCCTGCTTCCTGCCGGCAAAGCTGCCGGCATGCGCTTTCAGAAAGGCTCCGCAAGGGGCCTTTTTCGTTTGGCACGCCCGGCGTCCGGCGGCCGCCACGCTGCACAATGCAGTGAGTCTTCCTGCACATTCCCATGAACAACACGCACGACCTTCACGACAAGCGCCTGGCCGACGCCTGGGCCACGCTCAAGACGCACGCCGAACAGGGCCTGCCGCTCGACCCCGATCCCTCGCGCATCGCCTTCGCCGACCCCGAATTCCTGCTGCGCCGCGAGACCCGCGGTGTGCGCATGCAGCTCGAGCTCATGAAGCCCGACGTCGAGCAGCGCGCCCACGGCATCGAGAACACGGTGGTGGTCTTCGGCAGCGCCCGCTTCCGCAGCGACGAAGAAGCCGCAGCGCTCGTCGCGCAAGCCGAGGCCGCCGGCGACGCCACGGCTGCCGAACGCTGGCGCCGGCTCGCGCGCAGCTCGCACTACTACGAGAAGGCCCGTGCCTTCGGCAAGCTGGTCGCGCAGTACAGCAACGACAAGGAGCCCGAGGACAAACTCTTCATCTGCACCGGCGGTGGCCCCGGCATCATGCAGGCGGCCAACCGCGGTGCGCACGAAGGCGGCGGCCTCTCGGTCGGCCTTGCGATCGCGCTGCCGATGGAAGAAGCGGCGAACCCCTACGTCACGCCCGCGCTGAGCTTCAAGTTCCACTACTTCGCGATCCGCAAGATGCATTTCATGATGCGTGCGAAGGCGCTGGTGGCGTTTCCGGGCGGCTTCGGCACGCTCGACGAGCTGTTCGAGGTCATCACGCTGGTGCAGACGCGCAAGTCCCAGCCGGTGCCGATCGTGCTGTTCGGCACCGACTACTGGAAGAAGCTCATCGACTTCGATTTCCTGGTCGAGGAAGGCGTGATCTCGCCAGGCGACGTGGACTTGTTCCAATACGTCGACACGCCCGAGGACGCCTGGAGCGCGATCAAGCGCTTCTACAAGCTGTAGGCGCACGCGGGGCTGGCCCGCGGCGCTGCTAGACCTTCAGGCCCCAGGTGGCGCGGGCGCCGAGCGCGAGCACGCCGCCCACAACCCAGAAAACGCCGGCAATGCCGATCAGCGCGCCGAGCGATCCGAACAGCATCGGCATCGCGACGCTCGACGCATTGATCGTCATGAGCCGCAGCCCCAGCGCCTCGCCGTGCCGCTCGTGCGGCGTGATCTGGTGCAGCATGCTCATCACCATCGGCTGCACGGCGCCCAGCGCGAAGCCGAGGATCACCGAGCACAGGCCCATGGTCCAGGCCGAGTCGAGCAGCGGATACACCGCGAACACCGCCGCGGTGACGATGGTGGAGACCAGGATCACGCTGCGCTCCGAAGCGCGCGAGGCGATCAGGGGCAGCACCACGCGAATGACGGCCGCCGCAACGGCGAAGGCACCGAGGATGGAACCGATCACCGACGCGCTGATGCCGCGGTCATGGCCCAGCACCGGCAGCACGAAGGCGTGCACGTCCCAGCTCGACGACTGCAGCCAGTTCACGAACAGCAGGCGCCGGAACATCGGTTCGCGCAGCAGGTCCCAGGCGCGCGTGGGCACGGCGCCGGCCACCGGCACGATGAGCGGCGGTTCGTGCGCGCCGCGCGCGAGCCACCAGCAGACGATCGGCAGGACGGCCATCACCGCAAAGCAGACGCGAAACGCCAGCATGTCCGCCGGCGCATGCCCGGCGTTGTCGATCAGCAGGCCTGCCGCGAAGGGTCCGACGAAATTGGCTGCCGCGGGCGCAATCGCGAGCCAGCTGAACACCCGCTTGAGTTGCGTCGCGTTGGTGGCCGAGCGGCCGACGTGGCGCTGCAATGCGATCACGGTCGCGCCGGTGGCGCCGCCCGTCAACAGTGCCGCGAGGCACATCACCGGGAAGGTCGGGAAGATGACCACCAGCCCCGCGCCGGTGGACGCCGCGATGACCGACAGCCACAACGGCCGCTTGAATCCGTACCGGTCGGCGAAGCGCCCGGCCGGCAGCGCAAGGAACACCTGCGTGAGCGCGAACAGCGCGATCAGCAAGCCCACCGCCGCGGCGCTGTAGCCCTGTTGCAGCGCCAGCAGCGGCGTCGCGAGCCGCATGCCGGCCATCGTCGCATGCAGGCAGACCTGGGCGCCGATCACGCGCAGCAGTTCGGAGCCTTTCACGGGGTGTCGTCGCCCTCGCTGTCGGCGGTGGGCGGCAGCAGCGCCTGCGACTGCGCCTCGGGCAGCGCCTCGACCTTGCGCAGCGCGAGTCGCATCTGCTTGGCGCGCGTGTCGGCCTTGTCGATGGTGTCGGAGGCCTTGGCCACCTGCTCCTTGATGCGCGACACCCATTCGCCATAACGCTCGAACTCGGTCTTGACCGCGCCCAGCACCTTCCAGACCTCGGAGGCCTGCCGCTCCAGCGCCAGCGTGCGAAAGCCCATGTGAAGGCTGTTGAGCATGGCCAGCAAGGTGGTCGGGCCGGCCAGCGTCACGCGGTGCTGGCGCTGGATCGCATCCATCAGGCCGGGGCGCCGCAGCACCTCGGCATAGAGGCTTTCGACCGGCAGGAACAGGATGGCGAAATCGGTGGTGTGCGGCGCAGCCAGGTAGCTCTCCGCGATCGACTTGGCTTCGCTGCGCACGCGCGCCTCGAGTGCCTTGGCGGCAAGCTCGGCGCCTGCGGCATCGGCGCGCTCATGCGCATCGATGAGGCGCTCGTAGTCGTCGCGCGGAAACTTGGCGTCGATCGGCAGCCAGACCGGCGCACCGTCGTCGCCGCGGCCCGGAAAGCGGATCGCGAAGTCGACGCGCTGGCCGCTGCGCGGCTTGGTCTCGACCTGCCGGGCGTACTGCTCGGGCGTGAGCACCTGTTCGAGCAGGGCTTCGAGCTGCACTTCGCCGAACACGCCGCGCGTCTTGACGTTGGTCAGCACGCGCTGCAGGCTGCCCACGCCCACGGCCAACGCCTGCATCTCGCCCAGGCCCTTGTGCACCTGCTCGAGCCGCTCGGCGACCTGCTTGAAACTCTCGCCGAGCCGCGCCTCGAGCGTGCTCTGGAGCTTCTCGTCGACGGTCTTTCGCATCTCGTCGAGCTTGGCGGCGTTGTTCTGCTGCAGTTGAGTGAGCTGCGTCTCCATGGTGGCGCGCACTTCGGCGAGCCGCCGGGCATTGGATTCGCTCAGGCCCTGCAGCTGGTTGTTGAGCGTGTCGCCGAGGTTCTTCTGCAGCGAGGCGAGCTGCAGCGCGAAGGCGTCGAGCTGGGCATTCTGCGTGCGTGTGGCCTCTGCGCCCTGCTGCACCAGCGCCTGCTGGAAGGTGGCGAAGGCCTGTGCAGTTTCCTGCCGTGCGCCGCGCGAGCTTTCGGCGATCTCATGGCGCAGTTCGCGCTCGGTGCGCTCGTTCGCGCTGCGCATCGCGGCGAGTGCGCCCAGAATTTCGCTGTGGTCGGGCTCGGGCTGCCGCCGCGCGAGCAGCCAGACCATGAGCAGCAGCTGGATGAGCGCGAGCGCGCCCAGCGCGAAAAGAATCAGTTCGGTGGTTTCCAAGGGGGTCCGATGTCTCTTTCTGCGGCGTGCGCCTATTTGGTTGCCGCCGGCACGGGAGTCACGGGCGTGAGCGGCCCCTTGCCGCCGAACCATGCGATCAGGTTGTCGGCCGCAAGGTCGGCCATGGCACGCCGCGTGGGCACCGTGGCGCTCGCGATGTGCGGCGTCAGCACCACGTTGGGCACGGTCAGCAGGTCGGGATGGACCTTCGGCTCGCCTTCGAACACGTCGAGGCCCGCGGCTGCGATCTTCTTCTCGCGCAGCGCCGCGGCGAGCGCCGCGTCGTCGACGATGCCGCCGCGCGCGATGTTCACCAGCGTGGCGGTCGGCTTCATCAGCGCGAGTTCGGCCGCGCCGATGGTGTGGTGCGAGGCCGGCGAATACGGCACCACCAGCACCACGTGGTCGGCGGTCTTGAGAAGCTCTTCCTTGCCAATGTAGCTGGCCTTGCATTCGGCCTCGACCGTCGCGTCGAGGCGCGAACGGTTGTGATAGACCACCTTCATGCCGAAGCCGTGCGCGCCGCGCTTCGCGATGCCCTGCCCGATGCGGCCCATGCCGATGATGCCGAGCGTCGAGCCGTGGATGTCGGAGCCCGCGAACATGTCGAAGCTCCACTTCTGCCACTTGCCCGCGCGCAGAAAATGCTCGCTCTCGGCGATGCGCCGGGCCGTGGCCATCAGCAGCGCAAAGCCGAAGTCGGCCGTGGTCTCGGTCAGCACGTCGGGCGCGTTGGTGCCGAGCACGCCGCGCGCGGCCATCGCGTCGACGTCGAAGTTGTTGTAGCCCACGGCCATGTTGGCGCAGATCTTCAGGTCGGGGCAGGCGTCGAGCAAGGCGGCATCGATGCGCTCGCTGCCGGTGGTGAACGCGCCCTGCTTGCCTTGCAGTTTGGCAATCAGCTGTTCCTTGCTCCAGCTCTCGTCGGCCTGGTTCGACTCGACCTCGAAGTGCTGCGACAGCCGCTCGATGGTTTCGGGGAAGATCGCGCGCGCGACCAGGATCTTGGGCTTGCTCATGATGTCTGTGCCTAGCGGAAGAAGATGAAGGTGGAAAGAACGAACAGCGGAATAAGGATGGCTACCGACCACGCCATGTAGCCGAAGAAGCTCGGCATGCGCACGCCGCGGCTCTCGGCGATGGCCTTGACCATCAGGTTGGGCGCATTGCCGATGTAGGTGTTGGCGCCCATGAACACCGCGCCCGCAGAGATCGCCGCGAGCGTTGCGGCATGGGTCGTCATCAGCGTGGCAGCGTCGCCGCCCGCGGTGTTGAAGAACACCAGGTAGGTCGGCGCATTGTCGAGAAAAGAGCTCAGCACACCCGTGGCCCAGAAGTACATGGCCGGATCCGGCTGGCCGTCGGGCCGGGTGACGGCCGCGATCACCGCGCCGAACGGCCCCTGCACGCCGGCCTTGAGCATGGCGATGACCGGGATGATGGTCAGGAAGATGCCCGCGAACAGCTTCGCCACCTCGGCCATCGGGCCCCATTCGAACTGGTTGTCGGCGTGCACCTTGGCCGGCGTGAGCCGAAACGAGATCAGCAGGATCGCGATCAGCGCCGCGTCGCGCACCAATCCCGGCAGGCCGACGCGCGTTCCGAACAGGTCGAAGCCCACGGGCGACTTCCAGACCCCGGAGAGCAGCACGAAGAAGACGATGCCGCCGAGCAACCAGAAGTTGGCAGCGCCGTCGAAGGCGATGCGCGGCGTGTCCGGCGTCGGGTCGAACGGCAGCACGCCTTCCTTGCGGTACTGGTAGCGGTCGATGACGTAGAACAGGGCGAGCAGCGCCCCGACCAGGAACAGGGTCTCCGGCAGGATGTTTTTCGCGGTCCAGAAGAAGTCGACACCCTTCAGAAAGCCGAGGAACAGCGGCGGATCGCCGAGTGGCGTGAGCGAGCCGCCCACGTTCGAGACGATGAAAATGAAGAACACGACCACGTGCGCCTTGCTCCGGCGGTTGTCGTTGGCGCGGATCAGCGGACGGATCAGCAGCATCGAGGCGCCCGTGGTGCCCATGATGCTCGCGAGCACCGCGCCGACCGCGAGGATCGCGGTGTTGAGGCCCGGCGCACCGTGCAGGTTGCCGCGGATGTGGATGCCGCCGGCCACCGTGAACAGCGCGGTCAGCAGGATGATGAAGGGGATGTACTCCTCCACCATCGCATGCACCAGCTGCGTGCCCGCGAGCGGCGCACCGTAGATCGCCGCAAAGGGCAGCAGGAATGTCAGCGCCCAGGCGGCCGAGATCTTTCCGTAGTGGTGGTGCCAGAACGCGGGGGCCACGAGCGGCATCAGCGCGATCGACAGCAGGATGCCGGCAAACGGAACGCTCCACAGCGCGGACAGCTTGCTGCCGTCGAAATCGGCGGCCATCGCCAGGGCGGGAAACATCATCGGCAGCACTGCGGCTGCCGCGAAACGGACTCTTTTTTTCATGGGGCGTTACCGTACCAGACGAGGTCAGGCCGGCGGCTGCTCGATCTCGAACACCTGGCGCAGATAAGCCAGGTATTTCTCGTCCTCGCACATGTTCTTGGACGGCGTGTCCGACAGCTTGGCCACGGGCTGGCCGTTGCAGTTGATCATCTTGATGACGATCTGCAGCGGCTCGTAGCCGAGGTCGTTGGTGAGGTTGGTGCCGATGCCGAACGCCAGCTGGCAGCGGCCGCGGAACTGCTGGTAGAGCTCGATCGTGCGCGGCATAGTGAGCCCGTCGCTGAAGATCAGTGTCTTGGTCAGCGGGTCCACCCGGTTGGCGATGTAGTGCGCGAGCATGCGCTCGCCCCACTGGAACGGATCGCCGCTGTCGTGGCGCGCGCCGTCGAAGAGCTTGCAGAAGTACAGGTCGAAGTCGCGCAGGAAGGCGCTCATGCCGTAGACGTCGGACAGCGCGATGCCGAGGTCGCCGCGGTATTCGCGCGCCCAGGTTTCGAAGCCGAAGATCTGGCTGTCGCGCAGCCGCGGGCCGAGCGCCTGGCAGGCCTGCAGGTATTCGTGCGCCATCGTGCCGAGCGGGATCAGGCCGAGCTTCATGGCATAGAGCACGTTGCTGGTGCCCGCGAGCTGCGGCAGCCCGTCGCCGGGCCGTGCCGGCAGCGCCGGGGCGGTCACGGCACCGAGCCGCGCCACCAGCGTTCGCAGCACCTCTTCGTGCCAGTCCTTCGAGAAGCGGCGGCGGGTGCCGTAGTCGGCGATCTTGAGGTCGGACAGCCCCGCCTCCTGCAACTGCGTGATCTTGGTCTCGAGCCGCCGGCGTCCCTCGACGAAATCCGGCTTCTTCTGCGTGTTGCGGAAGTAGACCTCGTTCACGATCGCGAGCACCGGGATCTCGAAAAGGATCGTGTGCAGCCACGGCCCCTTGATGCGGATCTCGAGCTCGCCCGAGGCCTGGGGAGTGATGGTGATGTACTTCTCGTTGAGCCGGAACAGCCCGAGGAAGTCGACGAAGTCGCTCTTGATGAAGCGCATCGAGCGCAGGTAGGCGAGTTCGGCGTCGCGGAACTGCAGCGAACAGAGGCTGCGAACCTCCTCGCGGATCTGCCCCGCGAATTGAGCGAGGTCGACGCCGGGATTGCGGCACTTGAACCGGTACTCAACCCGGGCACCGGGAAAGTGATGCAGCACGACCTGCATCATGGTGAACTTGTAGAGGTCAGTGTCGAGCAGGCTGTGAATGATCATGTTTCGGCGCGCGTTGTCCCGGTCTTTTTCGGCGTGCGTCCGATTATCACGGGCGCCGTCGGCTTGTGCCTACGGCGCTCGCGCAGGGCGTCCTACCAGCGGGGTGAATGGCGCGAACGACAGTGAGTGCACGGCGGCAGTCCATGCCGCTGGACAACCTCAAGGAGATTCGCATGAACAAGGACACCATCGAAGGCAACTGGAAGCAGCTCAAGGGCAAGGTCAAGGAGCAATGGGGCAAGCTCACCGACGACGACTTCGACGTCATCGCCGGCAAGCGCGACCAGCTGCTCGGCCGCATCCAGGAGCGCCACGGCATCAGTCGCGACGAGGCCGAGAAGCAGGTCAAGGAATGGGAATCCCGCGACGGCCGCAGCGCCGACAGCCTCTGGTACTGAAAGCACTGACGCTTTCCGCATGACGGCCCGCATGGGCCGTCCGCATGCCCCCTCTCTCCAAAAACCTAAAAGGAAAAAATGAAGAAACATTTGCTCATGCTGGCACTCGCCTCCACCTGCTTCGTCGCGACCCACGCCTCGGCAATGACCCAGGACGAATACAAGGCCGCCAAGCAGAAGATCGAGGCCGACCACAAGTCCGCCAAGGCCCAGTGCGATGCCATGAAGGACAACGCGAAGGACGTCTGCGAGAAGGAAGCCGAGGGCAAGGAAGACGTCGCCAAGGCCGAGCTCGAACAGCAGTACAAGCCGAGCGATGCCCATGCCCGCAAGGTCGCCGAGGAAAAGGTCAAGGCCAGCTACGAGGTCGCCAAGGAAAAGTGCGACGACCAGAAGGGCGAAGCGAAGGATGCATGCGTGAAGCAGGCCAAGGCCGACGAGTCGCAGGGCAAGGCCGACATCAAGGCCATGAAGAAGACCATGTAAGCGGCGCCATGGCCCTTGTGGGCCGTGCGAAGCTGTAAACAGAACGGCGCCTTCTAGGGCGCCGTTTTGCTTTTGCAGCGCGCGGCCGTCAGGCCTTCAGCGAATCGACCACGCGCTGCAGCGCGTCTGGCAACGCCACCGGGCGCTGGGTCGCGCGGTCGACATATACGTGCACGAAGTGGCCTTGCGCTGCGGCGGTGTCGGCTCCTTCGGCGAACAACCCGATCTCGTAGCGCACGCTCGAGCGGCCGGCCTGGGCCACGCGGATGCCCACCTCCACCGTCTGCGGAAACGCGATGGGGGCGAAATAGTTGCACTGCGTCTCGACCACGAAGCCGACGGTCTGGCCCTGGTGGATGTCGAGGGCGCCGCGTTCGATCAGGAGCGCGTTCACCGCGGTATCGAACCAGCTGTAGTAGACGACGTTGTTGACATGGCCATACATGTCGTTGTCGGCCCAGCGCGTGGGAATGCTGCGAAAAACCCGGTAGCTGCTGCGGGCGTGGGGGGTCGGTTTGGCGGCGGAGCTCATCGCGCGGCATTGTGCCAGCGGGCGGCGGCGCAGGACCGGCCCGACACCACCCGATAGGCTCTCGGAGGGCCGCAAGCCAGATTTAGAAAGCACGTTCTAATTTGCTGCAAAGCAGCAAAAACCCCTTGATCGCCAGCCTGTGCTGCCTATACTTGAGGCCATGCTGCACCGCAACATAGACGACGAGGCGCAGCGCAACGTGACCGACACCATCTCATTCCTTTTCGGAGATTCCAAATGGCCCTGACCGCTGACCAGATCCTCGCCGCTCAAAAAGCAAACCTCGAAACCCTGTTCGGCCTCACCACGAAGGCCTTCGAAGGCGTCGAGAAGCTCGTCGAACTCAACGTGACCGCTTCCAAGGCCGCCCTGGCCGAAGCCGCCGCCACCGCTCAAGCCACGCTGAACGTCAAGGACGCACAGGAACTGCTGACGCTGCAAGCCAGCCTGTACCAGCCCCTGGCCGAAAAGACCGCCGCCTACAGCCGCCACCTCTACGACATCGCCCAGGGTACCGGCGCCGAATTCTCCAAGGCCTTCGAAGCCAAGGCCGCCGAAACCCAGCAAGCCTTTGTTGGCCTGGTCGACAGCGCCTCGAAGAACGCCCCGGCCGGTTCGGAAACCGCTGTTGCCGTGATGAAGAGCGCCGTGGCCGCCGCCAACAACGCCTTCGAATCGGTCCAGAAGGCCGTCAAGCAAGCCGGCGACGTCGCCGAAGCCAACTTCAACGCCGTGTCGACCCAAGCCGTCGCCGCTGCCAAGACCGCCACCGCTTCGCGCAAGCGCTAAGCTGCCGGACGCTTACCACCAGTTGTCTCCTTGGGTCCTCACGGATCCAATTCAGGCCTCATCTTCGGATGAGGCCTTTTTTTTGCTCGGCCACGCCTCTTCGATAATGCCGGTCTCATTCCAGGAGACTTTCATGCAGATCGACGGCAAGGTTTTTATCGTGACCGGTGGCGCTTCGGGCCTCGGCGAAGGCACGGCGCGCATGCTGGCAGCGAACGGCGGCAAGGTGGTGATTGCCGACATGCAGGCGGAAAAGGGCGAGGCCGTCGCGCGCGAGATCGGCGGCGCTTTCGTCAAGTGCGACGTGAGCCAGGAGGCTGACGGCCAGGCCGCCGTGGCCGCGGCGCTGAAGCTCGGCAAGCTCGTGGGCCTGGTCAACTGCGCCGGCATTGCGCCGGCCGAGAAAACGGTCGGCAAGAACGGCGCGCATGCATTGGCCGTGTTCAGCAAGACCGTCACCGTCAACCTGATCGGCAGCTTCAACATGATCCGCCTCGCGGCCGACGCCATGAGCCGGAACGAGCCCGAAGCCACCGGCGAGCGCGGCGTGCTGATCTCGACCGCCTCGGTAGCAGCCTACGACGGCCAGATCGGCCAGGCCGCCTACAGCGCCTCGAAGGGCGGCGTGGTCGGCATGACGCTGCCGATTGCCCGCGACCTGGCGCGCAACGGCATCCGCAACATGACGATCGCCCCCGGCATCTTCGGCACGCCCATGCTGTTCGGCATGCCGCAGGAGGTGCAGGATGCGCTGGCCGCCAGCGTGCCCTTCCCTTCGCGCCTGGGCACGCCCGAGGACTACGCCAGGCTGGCGAAGCACATCATCGAGAACGACATGCTCAACGGGGAGGTGATTCGTCTCGACGGAGCGATCCGGCTTCCTCCCCGGTGAGCGGCGGCACGGCCGTGCTCCCGGTGCGCTCGAGCCGCTCGTACTGGGCGATCACTTGGGCGCCCAGCAGTACGAGCGTGGCGGCGATCTCCAGGCTCAGCAGCACCACGATGGCCGTGGTGAGCGAGCCGTAGACCACGTTCACCTGCGAGAGCGTCGAAAAGTACCAGACCAGCACGTGCCGCGTGGCTTCCCAGAGCAGCGCGGCCGTGACGCCGCCGAGCAGCGCATGGCGCAGCGACATGCGGCCGGCCGGCATCACGAGGTAGAGCGAGGTCAGCATGAAGATCTCGCCGCCCAGGCCCACCAGGTAGAGCAGCAGGCCCGACACCCCTGAGAGCGACCATTCGCGCCCGAACAGATCGACGCTTTCCTGGCCCACGAGCCGCAACGCGCCCGAGACCACCGTCACGAGCAGCAGCCCGATGCACAGGCACAGGATGTAGATGTAGGGCATGACCGCCGAGATCAGGAAATGCCGCCGGTGGTCGGCCTTGCGGTGGTGGAAGATCACCGCCATCGCGCTTTCGAGCACGCTGAAAGCCAGCGAACTGAAGAAGATCATCGTCACCAGCAGCACCGGCCCCATCACGTCGCGATGCTCGAGAAAATTCGACAGCGCCGTGACGATCTCGGTCGACTGGCCCGGCAGCAGCCACTCGAGGTAGCGGCCGATCGTGCGCAGCAGTTCGCCCTGGTCGATCAGGTGCGACATCGCGATCACGCTGACGATCGACAGCGGCACGATCGAAAGCAGCGCGTAGTAGGCCACGGCCCCCGCGAGCAGCAGCCCCTGGTTGGCGCGGAAGGCCTTCAGCGCATCCCAGATGAAGCGCAGCGGGTGGCGCAGCAGCGGCGCGGCGTGGTGCAGGGGTTTGGTCGATGTCATCCGTGGAAATCCGATGGGAAGTATGCCGTCCGGCGCAGGTCGCCGGCCGCTTGCGTATGATTTGCCGCTCTTCGCCTACATGACCATCCCCGCTTCTTTCATCCAGGAACTCATCGCGCGTGCCGACGTGGTGGAAATCGTCGGGCGCTATGTGCAGCTCAGGAAGGCGGGCGCCAATTTCATGGGCCTGTGCCCGTTCCACGGCGAGAAATCCCCTTCGTTCTCGGTCAGCCCGACCAAGCAGTTCTATCACTGCTTCGGCTGCGGGGTGCATGGCAACGCCATCGGTTTTCTGATGGAACATGCGGGCATGGGCTTCGTCGAGGCGGTGCACGATCTTGCGGGCCAGTACGGCCTGCAGGTGCCCGAGGACGACGCCTCGCCCGCCGAGCGCGCGCGCGCCGCAAGCCAGCGGCAGAAGCAGGCCACGCTGACCGACGTGCTCGAAAAAGCCGGCGAGGCCTATCGCAAGGCGCTGCGGCAGGCGCCCGGCGCCATCGAATACCTCAAGGGCCGCGGCGTCTCGGGCGAGATCGCCAGGCAGTTCGGCATCGGCTATGCGCCCGCCGGCTGGCGCACGCTGGCGAGCGTGTTCCCCGACTACGACGATCCGCTGCTCGCCGAAAGCGGCCTCGTGATCGCCAACGCCGAGGACGGCGCCGAGGAAGCCAAGCGCTACGACCGCTTTCGCGACCGCGTGATGTTCCCGATCCGCAACGTCAAGGGCGAATGCATCGGCTTCGGCGGGCGGGTGCTCGGCGACGAAAAACCCAAGTACCTCAACTCGCCCGAGACGCCGGTCTTCAGCAAGGGCCGCGAGCTCTACGGCCTGTACGAGGCGCGCGCCGCGTTCCGCGACCGCGGCTACGCGCTCGTGACCGAGGGCTACATGGACGTGGTTGCCCTGGCCCAGCTCGGCTTTCCGAACGCGGTCGCCACGCTCGGCACCGCCTGCACCGCCGAGCATGTGCAGAAGCTCTTCCGCTTCACCGAATCGGTGGTGTTCAGCTTCGACGGCGACGCGGCCGGCCGCCGCGCGGCGCGCAAGGCGCTCGACGGCGCCCTGCCCTATGCCACCGACGTGCGCAGCATCAAGTTCTTGTTTCTGCCCACCGAGCACGACCCCGACAGCTTTATCCGCGAATTTGGCGCCGAGGCGTTCGCGCGCTTCGTGCAGGAAGCCACGCCGTTGTCGCGTTTCATGATCGAGGTGGCACGCGAAGGCTGCGACCTGGCAACGGCCGAGGGCCGCGCCCACATGAGCAGCAATGCGCGGCCGCTCTGGAGCGCCATGCCCGACGGCGCGCTCAAGCGCCAGCTGCTGAGCGAGATCGCCACGATGGTGCAGTTGGACGCGACCGGACTGGCCGAACTCTGGGCCGCCACGGCCGGGCCGCGCAGCAAGGCCGCCGCAGCGCCCGCCGCGCACCACGGCAGCGAGGCAGCAAGCGACGAATTCGGCTATGACCCCGGCATGCCGCCGCCCACCGACTACGCGCCGCCACGCTACGAAAACGATAGCAAATCGCGCAAATTCACCAAGGGCAAGCGCTGGGGCGGCAAGTTCGAGCCGGCGCCCGAGCCGCTGCGCGGCCGTGGCAAGCCGCCGAGCCGGCCCGACGTGGCGGCCCGGCTACTGCTGTCGAACATGACCCAGTGGGACGCGCTGTCGCACGAACTGCACCTCCTGCTGTGCGACCTGCCCGGGCCGCACGGCGCGCTCTTCACCTGGCTCGACAGCCAGTTGCACGAGCACGGCGTCCAGCCCTGGGCGGCGCTGCGCGAGGGCATGCGCGGGCTCGATTTCGAGCCGCTGGCCGAGCGGCTCATGAGCGTGGCCGAGGCAGCGCCGGTGGCCGAGGGCGAAGAGGAACAGCATTTCGCCGACGCCGCCAAAGAGCTCGCCAGCGTGCTCGACTTCATGCTCGATGACCGCCTCAAGGCCCAGCAGAACGAGGCCATCGCCGCGGTCGGCACGGACCCGAAGGCGCTCGAGCGCTACAAGGCGCTGGAGGCCCGGCGCCTCGAATTGCGCCAGCGCTTGAACTCGCGCGGCGCAGAAAGTGCTTGAAATTCTCGCGGCGGGCTATAATGTACGGCTTCGCAACTGGCGAAATTAGGCAAGAGCGACAGCAGCACCTCCGGGCCGACCCCCTCGCGCAATGCACTCCAACGGTAAAAATCCGGCGGAAAGGGTCAATAACCGCAAGGACTGCACACCAAATGTTCGCCCGACATCTTGCCTGACGAGGAATCTTTTCTTCCTCTTTCCCAATTGTCTGCCTGCGCCTGTGCGCGGGCTTCGTGTCTTGTGGCGACGCCGCCCGTGCGGTGTTGCGCCTGTGAGTTCGCTTGGTCCATCTTTCCGTAACGAGGTCGTATGCCCAGTTCAAAGAAGCCTGCTCCTTCACTCGCCAAAAGCGTCGCCCCGAAGTCTGTTGCAGAAAAACCGTTGAAAGCCGGCGTTGTGCCGGCAACTAAGTCGGGTGCCGCCGCTTCCAGATCGGCAACCGCTACGAAAGTGAAAACCGTGCCCACGAAATCGACCTCCCTCGACGATCCGAAGAAGGCTGCCGCCAAGGCCGCCGCCGTTGCCGCGCCTGCCGCTCCCGCCGCCAAGAAGGTCGGCCGCCCGCCCAAGGCCGCCGGCGCCGCCGCGCCCGCCACCGGTGCCAAGCGCGGCCGCAAGCCCAAGGCCGGCAACGAAGCCGCCGAGAGCGACATCGACCTGTCGGACATCGAGGACGACCTGACCGGTGAAGAGCCCGTGGCGGCGGCGACCGAGGAAAAGGTCAAGCCGCTGCGCATGAAGATCAGCAAGGCGAAGGAACGCGCGCTGATGAAGGAGTTCGGCCTCGACGAGACCGTGCTCTCCGAGGAAGACCTGGCCAAGCGCCGCTCGCGCCTCAAGACCCTGATCACGCTCGGCAAGACCCGCGGCTACCTCACGCACGGCGAAATCTCCGACCACCTGCCCGACAAGCTGGTCGACGCCGAGACCATGGAAGTCGTGGTCACCATGCTCAACGACATGGGCGTGGCGGTGTACGAGCAGACGCCCGACGCCGAGACCCTGCTGCTGAACAACACCGCGCCGACCGCCACCACGGTGGAAGAAGCCGAAGAAGAAGCCGAGGCCGCGCTCTCGACGGTGGACAGCGAATTTGGCCGCACGACCGACCCGGTGCGCATGTACATGCGCGAGATGGGCACGGTCGAACTGCTCACGCGCGAAGGCGAAATCGAGATCGCCAAGCGCATCGAAGGCGGCTTGATGGCGATGATGGAAGCCATCTCGGCCTCCCCCGCCACGATCGCCGAGATCCTGCGCCTGGCCGCCGACATCCGCGAGGGCAAGGTGGTCATCTCCACCGTGGTCGACGGCTTCTCGAACCCCAACGAAGCCGACGACTACGTGGCCGAGGAAGACTTCGACGAGTTCGACGAGGAAGACGACGACGACGGCAAGGGCGGCTCCAAGGCGCTCACCAAGAAGCTCGAGGAACTCAAGCGCGACGCGCTGGAGCGCTTCGACCGCATTGCCGGGATGTTCGAGAAGGTCCACAAGATCTACGACAAGGAAGGCTACGGCACGCCCGCCTACCAGAAGGCCCAGCAGGCCCTGTCGGACGAGCTCATGACGATCCGCTTCACGGCCAAGACCATCGAGAAGCTGTGCGACCTGGTTCGCACGCAGGTCGACGACGTGCGCAAGAAGGAGCGCGAGCTGCGCCGCATCATCGTGGACAAGTGCGGCTTCCCGCAGGACGAGTTCATCCGCGACTTCTCGGGTTACGACAAGAACGGCAACCGCATTGCGTCGAACCTGCTGAACCAGAAGTGGGTCGAGAAGCAGGCCGCGTCGGGCAAGCCCTGGAGCGCCGTGCTGGCCCGCAACATTCCGCCGGTCCAGGAACTCCAGCAGAAGCTCGCCGACATCCAGTCGCGCGTGGTGGTGCCGCTCACCGAGCTCAAGGACATCAACAAGCGCATGAACGAGGGCGAGGCGTCGTCGCGCGACGCCAAGAAGGAAATGATCGAGGCCAACCTGCGCCTCGTGATCTCCATCGCCAAGAAGTACACCAACCGCGGCCTGCAGTTCCTCGACCTGATCCAGGAAGGCAACATCGGCCTGATGAAGGCGGTCGACAAGTTCGAATACCGCCGCGGCTACAAGTTCTCGACCTACGCCACGTGGTGGATTCGCCAGGCCATCACGCGCTCGATCGCCGACCAGGCCCGCACGATCCGCATCCCGGTGCACATGATCGAGACGATCAACAAGATGAACCGCATCTCGCGCCAGCATCTGCAGGAGTTCGGCTTCGAGCCTGACGCCGGCATCCTGGCCGCGAAGATGGAGATCCCGGAAGACAAGATCCGCAAGATCATGAAGATCGCGAAGGAGCCGATCTCGATGGAAACTCCCATCGGCGACGACGACGATTCGCACCTGGGCGACTTCATCGAGGACAGCAGCAACACCGCGCCGATCGAGGCGGCGATGCAGGCCGGCCTGCGCGACGTGGTCAAGGACATCCTCGACAGCCTCACGCCGCGCGAAGCCAAGGTGCTGCGCATGCGGTTCGGCATCGAGATGTCGACCGACCACACGCTCGAAGAAGTGGGCAAGCAGTTCGACGTGACGCGCGAGCGCATCCGCCAGATCGAGGCCAAGGCGCTGCGCAAGCTCAAGCATCCGTCGCGTTCGGACAAACTCCGCAGCTTCATCGATACTCTGTAATCCGGGTTCCCTGAAGCCACAAGCGCCCGCAGCGCCCCCTCACGGGGGCGGCGGGCGTTCCCTTTTGTGCCACGCAAATAAGAAGAATGGATCAATCGCCATGAATCCAGACGCAGCCAAACTCTGGCAAGCCCCGCGCTGGGCGCTGGCCGTGCTGCTCGCGGTGCTGGGCATGCTGGGCCCCTTTTCGATCGACACCTACATTCCGGCCTTCTCGGGCATTGCGCAATCGATCGGCGCCACGCCGGCCGAAATGCAGCAGACGCTCTCGGCCTACCTGTTCGGCTTCGCGTTCATGAACCTGTTCCACGGCGCGCTTTCGGACAGCTTCGGGCGCCGGCCCGTCGTGCTGTGGGGCCTCGCGGTGTTCACGCTCGCCTCGCTGGGCTGCGCGCTGTCGCAGAACATCGCGCAGCTGGTGCTGTTCCGTGGCCTGCAGGGCCTGTCGACCGGCGCCGGCATCGTGGTCTCGCGCGCGGTGATCCGCGACATGTTCCCGCCAGCCGATGCGCAGCGCGTGATGAGCCAGGTGACCATCTACTTCGGCGTGGCGCCGGCCATCGCGCCGATCGTCGGCGGCTTCCTGTTCGTGCATGCGGGCTGGCATGCGATCTTCTGGTTCCTCGTGGCGGTGGGCGTGATCCTGTTCGTGGCCAACTACAAGCTGTTGCCCGAGACGCTGCACCAGAGCCAGCGCCAGCCCTTCCAGGTGCGGCACCTGATGCGCGGCTACCGGGACCTGTGCTCCGATCCGCGCTTCGTGCTGCTCGCCTTCGCGAGCGGCGTGCCGTTCAACGGCATGTTCCTGTACGTGCTCGCCGCACCCGCCTTTCTCGGCGACCATCTCGCGCTCGCGCCCACGCAGTTCTTCTGGTTCTTCCTGCTGAGCATCGGCGGCATCATGGCCGGCGCCTGGGCCAGCGGCCGCATGGCGGGCAAGGTCGCGCCCAAGCGGCAGATCCGCGACGGCTTCCTGATCATGCTGCTGACTTCCGTGGTCAACGTGGTGGCCAATGCGCTGTTCGAGCCGCATGCGGCCTGGGCGCTGTGGCCGATCGCCGTGTTCGCCTTCGGCTGGGCGCTGATGGTGCCGGTGGTCACGCTGCTGGTGCTCGACCTGCATCCCGAACGCCGCGGCATGGCCTCGTCGCTGCAGGCGGTCATCGGCTCCACCGCGAACGGCGTCGTCGCGGGCGTGATCGCGCCGCTGGTCATGCATTCAACGCTGGCGCTCGCGCTCACTTCGATCCTCATGCTCGCCATCGGGCTGGTGGCCTGGGTCTGGCTGCACCGGCGCTGGCCCGAGATCGGCCGCATGGTGGCCGCGGAGGTCTGAGCCCATCGCATCCATGCAAGTCTCCACCCTTGTTTCCTATGCGCGTGCCTGGCTGCCGGGCCGCAACGCCGTCGATGCACGCGAGCGCATGCGCGCAGCCATTGGCGCAGGCGTGGGCCTGCTGATCACCGCGCTGATCTGCCGCTGGATGGCGCCGTTCACCGGGCACAGCATCTGGCTCATCGCGCCCATGGGCGCCAGCGCGGTGCTGGTGTTCGCGGTGCCGGCCAGCCCGCTGGCGCAGCCCTGGTCGGTGCTCATGGGCAACACGCTCTCGACGCTCGTGGGCATCGCCTGCGTGCGCTGGATACCCGACACCGCCTGGGCCGCAGCCGCCGGCGTGGGCCTGGCGATCGGGCTGATGTTCGCCACGCGCAGCCTGCATCCGCCCGGTGGTGCGGCGGCGCTGCTCGCGGTGCTCACCCACACCACCGATTTCTCGGCCGCCTTCTTTCCGGCATTCGCCAACTCGCTGTTGCTGGTGCTCGCGGGCGTGGCCTACAACAGCCTCACGGGCCGGCGCTATCCGCATGTGGCCCGGCCGCCCTCCGCCGAGGCAGGCGACGCGCGCTTCAGCCAGGCCGACATCGACGCGGTGCTGGCGCGCTACAACCAGGTGCTCGACATCAGCCGCGACGACCTCGAATCGCTGATCCAGCAGACCGAGCTCGAGTCGTACAAGCGCCGGCTCGGCACGCTGCACTGCCGGGACATCATGTCGCCCGACCCGATCTCGGTGGAGTTCGGCACGCCGCTGCAAGAAGCCTGGATGCTGATGAAGCAGCGCCAGATCAAGGCACTGCCGGTGACCGACCGCACGCGCCGCGTGGTCGGCATCGTGACGCGGGCCGACTTCTTCCGCCAGCTCGATCTCGATCACCACGAAGGCATCGCCGGGCGCCTGCGCGACCTGATCCGCGCCACGCGCACGGTGGTCTCGAACAAGCCCGAGGTGGTGGGCCAGATCATGACGCGCCAGGTGCGCGTGGCCAGCGCCGACCGGCCGGTGGTCGATCTCGTGCCGCTGTTCTCCGAGGGCGGGCACCACCATATCCCCATCATCGACCATGAAAAGCGGCTCACCGGCATGATCACGCAGTCGGACTTCGTGCGCGCCTTGTACCGCGCAGTGAAACCATGACGCCCCCCGAAGCGGCTCACTTCGTGTAGCCGCCTCCCCCCACTGGGGGGCGCACCCGGTGGCCCGGCAAAGCCGGTTCCACCGGTGCACTGGGTTGGGACTGTTACGGAACTGGCTCGACTTTTTTTTCAAGGAGCGCGCATGGCGTGGATCGTGTTGTTCGTGGCGGGTCTGCTCGAAGTGGGCTGGGCCATCGGTCTCAAGTACACGGAGGGCTTCACGCGGCTGTGGCCCTCGGTCGGCACTGCCATCTCGATGGTGCTCAGCGTGGTGCTGCTCGGCTGGGCGATGCGCACGCTGCCCGTGGGCACGGCCTATGCGGTGTGGACCGGCATCGGCGCGGTTGGCACCGTGGCGCTCGGCATCGTGCTGTTCCACGAGCCCGCCAATGCGGCGCGGCTGGTCTGCGTGGGTCTCATCGTCGCAGGCATCCTGGGCCTCAAACTGACCAGCGCCCACTGAACCGCGCTATTCGACCACCACGTTCGCCTTCTTCACCAGCGCTGCATAACGCGCGGCCTCGCTGCGGAAATACGCCGCGGCCTGCTCGGGCGTGGTGGGCTTGACGATGTTGCCCTGCTTGTCCATGGCCTCGCGCACCTCGGCGCTTGCGAAGGCGGCGGCCACGGCGTCGTGTACCCGCTGGATGTCGGCGGCCTGCATCTTCGGCGGCCCGATCACGGCGAACCAGCCCTCGACGGTGTAGTTGGGCAGCCCCTGCTCCGCGATCGTCGGCAGGTCGGGCGCGGCCGGCGACCGGGCAGGTCCGCACAGGCCGATGGCGCGCAGCGCCCCGCTCTTCAGGTGCGGCTGCACCGCGGGCAGCGCGATCACGCCGATCTCGACCTGGCCCGCGATCATGTCGGTGACCATCGGGCCGGTGCCCTTGTAGGGAATGTGCCGCGCCTTGACCCCCGCTTCCTCGAGGAACATCTCGCCGGCCAGGTGGATGATCGTGCCGTTGCCCGACGATGCGTAGTTGTAGGCATCGGGCTTGGCGCGCAGCAGTGCGACCAGTTCGCGCACGTTCTTCGCCGGCAGCTTCGGATTGGCGGCCAGCACCAGCGGCGTCGCGCCCACCACGCTGATCGGCGTGACGTCGCCGATCGGGTCGAAAGGCATCTTCCTGTAGACGGCCGGGTTGATGACGTGGTTGTTCGACACCATGCCGAGCGTGAGCCCGTCGGGCGCGGCCTTGACCACGGCCGAGGTGCCGGTGATGCCACCCGCACCCGGCAGGTTCTCGATCACCACAGGCTGGCCGAAAGCCTTGCCGAGCGCCACCGACGCCGCACGCGCGATGGCGTCGACGCCCGAGCCCGCGCTGATCGGCAGGATCAGGCGGATCGGCTTGTCGGAACCCTGCGCCAGCGCGGGAAGCAAAGGAAAAGCGGCCAGCCCGGCAGCCGAGGCGCCAAGGCCCAACACCGCGCGGCGGCGCATTGCAAAGAAAGTGGTGTGCATGGTCTGTTTGTCTCTCTTGTGGTTCTGGAAAGAAATCAGGCGACGGCGCGCTCGGCCTGCATCGCCGCGATCTGCGCGTCGGCGTAGCCGAGTTCGGCCAGCAGCTCGCGCGTGTGCTCGCCGAGCGTGGGCGGATCGAGTCGCACGCCGAGCCGCTCGCCGCCCAGCGTGATCGGGAACAGCGTGGTCTGCGCCACTTCGCCCGCGCGCTCGCCGTCGGGCAGACGGATGTCCGCGAGGCCGCCGGTGGCCTTCAGGTGCGGATCGTCGTAGAGGTCCTCGGGCCGCGTGATCGGCGCGAACGGCAGGCCGCGCGCCTCGAAGATCGCCGACAGCTCAGCCGCGGGCCGGTCGGCGAGCCGGCTGCGTAGTTCCGCGAGCAGCGTCGGCCGCAGCCGCACGCGGTCGTTGTTGGTGCGCAGCGCCGGGTCGTTCCGGAGGTCGTCGAAGCCGAGCGCGTCGCAGAACACCACCCATTGCGCGTCGCTCACCGCGGCCAGGAAGATCTGCTCGCCGTCCTTCACGGTGAACACGTCGTACAGCGCCCAGGCCGAGATGCGCTCGGGCATCGGCGCCGCGGGCTGCCCCGTGATCGCGTACTGCAGCATGTGCTGGCCGACCAGGAACACGTTGTTCTCGAACAGCGCGGAGTTCACTTCCTGCCCCTCGCCGGTCTGCGCGCGCTGCATCAGCGCGGCCATGGCGCCGATCGCGCCGAACATGCCGCCCATGATGTCGTTCACGCTGGTGCCGGCGCGGAGCGGATCGCCGGGCCGCCCGGTCATGTAGGCGAGCCCGCCCATCATCTGCACCACTTCGTCGAGCGCGGTGCGGTGCTCGTACGGCCCGGGCAGGAAGCCCGTGTGGTTGACATACACCAGCCGCGGGTTGAGCTTCGCGAGCGCGGCATGGCCGAGGCCGTACTTGTCCATGGTGCCGGGCCTGAAGTTCTGCGCCACCACGTCGGCACCGACGCACAGGCGCAGCGCCGCCTCGAGCCCCTGCGGATGGCGCAGGTCGAGCGCGATGCTCTTCTTGTTGCGGTTGAACATCGGGAAGAAGCCCGCGCCCGCTCCCAGAAGGTGGCGCGTGCGATCGCCTTCGATCGGCTCGACCTTGATCACCTCGGCGCCCAGGTCGGCCAGCACCATGCCGCAGGTCGGGCCCATGACCATGTGCGTGAACTCGACCACGCGGATGCCCGCGAGCGGCAGCGGCTTGGCCTGCTCCGCGCTCATGCCGCAATGCCTTCGGCAGGCGCGAAGGTCTTCGGAAAGCCCGCGCGCCAGAGCGTGCCCTGCAAGGTCTCGCCGTCCAACCACTCGGCCACGCGCGCACGCAGTGCGAGCAACTGCGGCAGGTCGACGCCGGTCGCCACGCCCATGCGCTCGAGCATGAAGACCAGGTCCTCGGTGTCGACGTTGCCGCTCGCGCCGGGTGCATGCGGACAGCCGCCGATTCCCGCCAGGCAGGCGTCGAAGCGCGTGATGCCGACTTCAAGTGCGGCATAGACGTTGGCCAGCCCCAGCCCGCGCGTGTCGTGGAAATGGCCGCACCAGAGCCGGTCGCCGGCCATGCGCAGCGCGCGCTCGAACAGGCTGCGCACCATCGCAGGATCGGCATAGCCCACGGTGTCGGCGAGGCTCACGCGGTCGGCGCCCGCATCGAGCAGTGCCTGCATCAGGCGCAGCACCTCGTCGGTGTCGACATGGCCCTGCAGCGTGCAGCCGAAGGCCGTGCCCACGCCGCCCTCGATCAGCGTCTTCGCGCCCGCCGCATCGCGTGCGGCGCGAATGCGGCCGACCTCCGCGACCACTTCGTCGGGCGTCTTGCGCAGGTTGGCGAGGCTGTGCGCATGGCTGGCCGAAAGCGGCACGACCATCAGGTCGGCCTCGCCCGCGATCGCCCGCTCCGCGCCCTTCAGATTGGGCACCAGTACCGAGGCAAAAAGCCCCGGCAGCGTCTTCGCATGCGCGAGCAACTCGGCCGTGTCGGCGAGCTGCGGAAGCAGGTGCGCCGGCACGAAGGAGCCGACCTCGATCTCGCGCTGCCCCGCGGCGTGCGCCGCGTCTATCCATGCGAGCTTGCGGGCGGTGGGCAGCACGCGGGCGATGCTCTGGAGGCCGTCGCGCAGGCCCACTTCGCGGACGACCGCGCGCGGCGGCAGGAAGGCGTGGATCAAGGTGTCTGTCTCCGTCGTGAGGGAATGCGCCGATCTTAGAAGTGCCAATCTGATCCAGAAGGTACATTTCGGAAGGCGTTCGATTCCGAACAGGAACATCATGCGAGACCTCGACCTCACCACCCTGCGGCTCTTCGTGGCCGTTTGCGAAACCCGCAGCATCGCGCGCGCCGGCGAGCAGGCCAGCATCGTCGGCTCGGCCATCAGCAAGCGCCTGGCGCAGCTCGAAGACGCGGTGGGCACGCCGCTGCTGGTGCGCAAGCGCCGCGGCGTGGCGCCCACGCCGGCCGGCGAGACGCTGTTGGAACATGCGCGCGCCATGCTCGGCAGCGCCCGCCGCATCGAACGCGACATGGCCGCCTATGCGGGCGGCGCGCGCGGCCATGTGCGCATCCTCGCGTCGGCCTCGGCGCTGGCCGAGTCACTGGCCGAGGACGTGGCGAACTTCCTGCAGAACCCCGCGCACCGGAACATCCGCGTCGACATGGAAGAGCGCGTCAGCCCCGAGATCGTGCGCGGCATTCGCGAGGGCAGCGCCTCGATCGGCCTGTGCTGGGACGCGGCCGACCTCGAAGGCCTGCAGTGGCGCAGCTACCGCAGCGACCACCTCGCGATCGTCGCACACCCTTCGCATCCCGCAGCGCGGCCGGGTCCGCTTCGCTTCGAGGACGTGCTCGACCACGAGTTCGTCGGCATGCCCGCGCTCAGCGCGGTGCAGCTGATGCTCGCGCGCGAGGCGGCGGTGGCCGGCAAGCCGCTGGTGTACCGCGTGCTCGTGTCCAACTTCGATGCCGCGCTGCGCGTGGTGCGCGCCGGGCTTGCGATCAGCGTGGTGCCGGCCGAAGTGGCGCAGCCTTTCACCGACACCTACGGCCTGCGCCTGATGCCGCTCGCCGACGCCTGGGCCAGCCGCCGCTTCGCGATCTGCTTTCGCGACGAAGCGACGCTGTCGCCCTCGGCGCAATTGCTGGTCGCGCACCTCGAACAATGCGCGGCAGAGCGCGATGCGGGCGCTTGAGCTGCTACGCGGCGCGCGCTACCTGCTGCACTCGAAGCTCGACGCCAGCGCCGCATCGCCGCGCGTGTAGCGCGGCCACAGCGGCCATTCGCACAAGGGCCGTGCGCGAACCGTCCTGAACGGCGGCTGCACCTCCTGCTCGGCGAGTTGCAGTCCGGCCGGCGCGCGCCCGCGCTCGACCCAGTCGACGAGCGCGGCGAGCATGTCGACGTTGGCCGGCGCACCGCTGCCCACGTGGTCCACGCCGGGCGCGGTGTAGAGCCGCATGAAGCGGTCCACGTTGCCGCGGCCCATGCGGGCCACGACCGATTCGTAGTACTGGATGCCGGCGAACGGGCTCTGCGCGTAGTCGGCCATGTTCTCGAGCATCAGCAGCTTGCCGCCGCGTGCGCTGAAGGCCGCGAGATCGGGGTTGGTCGAATCCATCAGCTGCGAGACGGCGGCAATGCGGGCCGCGAAGTCTTCCGCACGGTAGTTGCGCACGTCGAGCGACGGATTGCGCGCATAGAAATACTGCAGCGCCCCGCTGCCGTAGAACCACGCGATGCCGTTGGCCGGCTGCGGCGGCACGCTGGGCGCGGCCGTGCCGGTCCACCACGCGGTCCATCCGCCGGTGGCCGCGAACGCGGGCGTCGCCTCGCCGCCGATGCCCCAGCCCGGATACTCGGCCACGCCATTCGCGAGCGGCACGGGCGAGCGCCACGGCGAGTGCAAGGTTCGCACCGCTTGCACCTGCGCATCGTTGAGGCAGTCGTCGCCGCGCGTGCCCGCCGCGCAGCGCAGGCCGGCGGGGTCGAAGCGCTGCAGGCAGCCCACGGGGTTGGACACGATGCGGTCCGCCACCCCATCGGCGGCATCGCAGGCGGCGAGCACCGCGTCGTGCACCCGCTGCACCTGCGCGGGCCGCAGCCAGCCTTCGCCGAAGGTGGCGATGCCGTTGCGCGTGCCCGCATGCTGCAGACCGGTCCAGTTGATCACCGGCACGCGGCTGAAGATGCCATCGAAATCGTTCGGATAGCGCTGCGCCATCGTGAGCGCCTCGCGCCCGCCCTCGGAACTGCCCACGAAGTACAGCTTTCGCGGCGCCTGCGCATAGGCGCGCTGCATCAGCGCGACCGCCACGTCGCGCACCTTCTTGTACGAGGCATGCGCAAAGTTCACCAGCGCTTCGTCATTGAGCGCAAAGGCCTGGGGCGGCTGGCCCGCGACGTTCTGGTGGCCCGAGTCGGTGCCGTAGGTCACATAGCCTTGCGCGAGCGGCGACGGCAGCTCGAAGCGCGCGCCCGGCACCAGCGCCAGGCCGGTGATCAGCGTGCCGTTGAAACCGCCGCCACCGTACTGCACGCTGCGGCCGTTCCATGCGAGCGGCAGGTTGACCTGGAACAGGATCGGCGGCGCGATCGCGTCGAGCGGCGCGATGCGTCCGAGCAGCCTGCAATGCGCCGGCGTCGCGGGCGTGATGCGCGCGGCCGGGGTCGGCCCACGCTCGGCCACCGCCAGCGGGGCCGCCGGCACGAGCGTCGCAGAGTCGATCTGCGCCGCGCCGCTCGGCAACCCGATGGCCGAGGCGGCGACCGGCGCCGCCAATGCCGTGCACGCGGCCGCGGGGTTGCTGCCGAGCGGGAGGCTCTGCGGGCCGCCGGTCGTGCCGCAAGCCGCGAGCAGGGCCAGGGCCGTCAGCATGGCGCCCCCGCGGAAAACTGTCTGGGGGATCGCCATCTGCTGTCTCCTTGGAGTTGCCTGTTGTTCGCCGCGGCGCTACCGCGCCACACCCAGCAGTCGTTCGAGCACCTGCGGCTGTCCGCGCAGCGCCGCGGCACTGTCGCTGTGGACGATGGTGCCGTGGTCGAGCACCACGGCCTGATCGGAAATCGCGAGGATCGCTTGCGGATGCTGCTCGACGATGATCGCGGCCAGCCCTTCGTCCTGCGTGATGCGGCGAATGGCGCGCAACAGCTCCTCGACGATGATCGGCGCCAGGCCCTCGAGCGGCTCGTCGAGCAGCAGCAGCCGCGGGTTGAGGACCAGCGCACGCGCCACCGCGAGCATCTGCTGCTCGCCGCCCGACAGCTGCGTGCCGAGATTGCCCTTGCGTTCGGCCAGGCGCGGGAACATCTCGTAGACCCGCTGCGGCGTCCATTGGCCGGCTCGCTGCACCGCCGTGAGGTTCTCGTGCACGGTGAGCGACTTGAAGATGTTGCGCTCCTGCGGCACCCAGCCGATGCCGGCCGCCGCGCGCTGGTGCGGCGCCAGCCTGTGCAGCGCCTGCGTGCCCAGCATGATCGCGCCGCCGTGCTGGCGCGTGGCGCCCGCGAGCGTGTTGATCAGCGTGGTCTTGCCGGTGCCGTTGCGGCCCAGCAGCGCCAGCGTCTGGCCCTCGCCGAGCGCAAACGCCACGTCGTGCAGCACCACGGCCTCGCCGTAGCCGGCGCTGAGGTTCTCGATGCGCAACAGCAGCTCAGACATGCGCAGCCTCCGCGCCCGTGCCGTGGCCCAGGTAGACCTCCTTCACCTTCGGGTCGTTGGCGATGGTCTCGGGATCGCCCTCGGTCAGCAGCGTGCCGTTGACGAGCACCGTCATGCGGTCGGCAAAGCTGAACACCAGGTCCATGTCGTGTTCGATCAGGAGCACCGACACGTCGGCGGGCAGGTTGGCCACGGTCTGCAGCAGTTCCTCGCGCTCGCCCGCGGGCACGCCCGCCACCGGCTCGTCGAGCAACAGCACGCGCGGCTCGCAGGCGAGCGCGATCGCGATCTCGAGCAGCCGGCGCTTGCCATAGGCCAGGTGCTTCACCTGCTGTCCGGCCACCTCGGCCAGGCGGAACTGTTCGAGCAGCTGCGACGCCCGCGCGGTCACGGCCTTGTCGGCGCCCAGCGGACGCCACCAGCCCGCGCCCAGGCCCCGGTGCTGCGACACCACGAGCGCGAGCGTCTCGAGCGGCGTCATCGAGTCGAACAGCTGGTTGATCTGGAAGGTGCGCACCAGCCCGCGCGCCACGCGCTTGTGCGGCGCGAGCGAAGTGATGTCCTCGCCGAGCAGCGAGATGCGGCCTTCGGTCGGCACCAGCACGCCGGTCAGCAGGTTGATGAGCGTGGTCTTGCCGGCACCGTTGGGGCCGATGAGCGCATGGCGCGCACCGCGCCGGAGTTCCATGGTGACGTTGTTGGTGGCCGTGATGCCGCCGAAGCGCATCACGAGCCCTTCTGTGGAAAGCACCGTGTCGGTCATGCCTTGGCGCCCTCCTTCTTGGATTTATTCCGGCCGGCACCGAGCCAGGCCCAAGGCTTCAGCAGCCGGTCGCGACCCACCAGCACCAGCAGCACCAGGATCAGGCCGATCCAGAACATCCAGTACTGCGGCGTGACGTTCGACAGCCAGGTCTGCAGCAGCTTGAAGACGATCGCGCCCGCCACGCCGCCGTAGAGCCAGCCCACGCCGCCGATCACGAGCATCAGCAGCACGTCGGCCGAGCGGTCGAAGGCCAGCACGTCGAGCGAGGCGAAGCCGGTGGTCTGCGCCAGCAGCGCGCCCGCGGCGCCGGCAATGCCCGCGGCCACGGTGTAGATCACAGCGAGCCGCGACACCACCGGAATGCCGATCGCCATGGCGCGCAGCCGGTTGTCGCGGATCGCCTTCAGCGTGGCGCCGAACGGCGAATGCACGAGCCTGCGCATCACGAGGAACAGCAGCAGCATCACCGACAGCGAATACCACGCGGCCGTGCGGCCATAGAGGTCGAATTCGAAGCGGCCCAGCACCGGCCCCATGACCACGCCCTGCAGGCCGTCGGCGCCGCCGGTCAGCCAGTCGAGCTTGTTGGCCAGTTCGAGCAGCAGCAGCGCCGTGCCGAGCGTGACCATCAGCCGCGTGAGGTCGCTGCCGCGCAGGATCGTCACGCTGGCCGCGAGGCCGAGCGCAGCCGACAGCACGACGGCGAACAACAGTCCCACGATCGGGTCGGGCATCACGAGCTTGGCGAACAGCGCCGCGGCATAGGCGCCGAAGCCGAAGAACGCCGCATGCCCCAGCGAGACGATGCCGGTGTAGCCCAGGATCAGGTCGAGCGACATCGCGAACAGCGCGACGATCACGATCTCGTTGACCAGCAGCGAATGCGAAGGCATGGCCAGCGGCAGCGCGAACGCCGCGGCCCAGACCACGAACTCCAGCGGGCGCCAGCGCGCCTTGCGCAGCAAGGCCAGCTGGCCATCCGCAACAGAATGGCGAGCGCTCATTTCACTCTCCGAACCGTGCGAGGAACACCGCGGAACCGGCTTTGCCGGGCCGCTGGTGTTGCCCCCCCGCAGGGGGGTTGGCGAAGCGACACGAAGTGTGCGAAGACTGGGGGGACGCTCATTGATTGCCTCCCTTGCGCGTGAAGAGGCCCTGCGGCCGCCACATCAGGATCAGGATCATCAGCAGGTAGACCGTGAAGGCCCCCATCTTCGGAATGAAGTACTTGCCCGCCACGTCGGCGATGCCGAGCAGCAGCGCGGCCGCGAGCGGGCCGGTGATCGACGAGGTGCCGCCGACCGACACCACGATCAGGAAATAGATCATGTACTTGAGCGGAAAGGTCGGGTCGAGCCCGAGGATCTCGGCGCCGAGCGCGCCGCCGAGCCCCGCGAGCCCCGAGCCGACCGCGAAGGTCAGCAGGAACACCACGTTCACGTTGATGCCGAGACCCGCCGCCACGCGCGGATCGTCGACCGCCGCGCGCAGCCGGCTGCCGAAGCGGGTCTTCGAGAGGATGAGCTGCAGCACCACGGTGAGCACCGCGCACACCGCGATGATGAAGATGCGGTAGTGCCCCATGCCGAGCAGCAGCGCACCGTCGCCGATCTCGGTGCGCCCGCGCAGCCATTCGGGCAGCTGCAGGTTCTGCTGCGACGAGCCGACGAAATAGTCGACGCCTGCCACCGCCATGAAGGCCAGGCCGATCGAGAACAGCACCTGGTCGAGGTGCGGCTTGCCGTACATCGGCCGGTAGAGCGTGCGTTCGAGCAGCGCGCCCATGAGCGCCGTCGCGACGAACGCCAGCGGCAGGCAGGCCAGGAACGGCAGGCCGAGCTTCTGCATCGCATACACGGTGAGATAGCCGCCGGCCATGGCGAAGGCCCCGTGCGCGAGGTTGATGAAGTTCATCAACCCGAGCGTCACGGCGAGCCCGACGGCCAGCACGAAGAGCAGCATGCCGTAGGCAATGCCGTCGAAAAGAATGGTGAGCATGGATGCAGTCGCCGGAGGCGGGCAGCCGAGCTGCCCGCCCGGTATTTACTTGGCTTTGCCGGGGTCCTTCACGCCCTTGATCACGTCGAACTCGACGTTGTAGAGCTGCCCGTCCTTCTTCTCGACCTTGCGCAGGTAGACGTCCTGCACGATGTCGCGCGTCTGCGCATCGATGTACACCGGCCCGCGCGGGCTTTCGAAGGTCTGGCCCTTCATGGCCGCGAGCAGCGCCTCGCCGCCGCCCTGGCCCTTGGTGGCCTTGAGCGCCTCGTAGATCACGCGCATGCCGTCATAGCCGCCCACGGCCATGAAGTTGGGGCGCATCTTCGGGTTCGCCTTCTGGAAGGCCTCGACGAACTTCTTGTTCAGCGCCGAGGGATGCGCCGCCGAATAGTGGTGCGAGGTGACCACGCCGAGCGCGCCGTCGCCCATGTCGTTGAGCTGGTCGTCGTCGGTCACGTCGCCGGTGGCGATCATGCGGATGCCGGCCTTGTCCATGCCGCGCTCGAGGAACTGCTTCATCACGGCCGCGCCCGCGCCCGAGGGCACGAAGACGAACAGCGCATCGGGCTTGGCGTCGCGCACCTTCTGCAGGAACGGCGCGAAGTCGGGGTTGCGCAGCGGCACGCGCAGCTTCTCGATCACCTTGCCGCCGTTGAGCTGGAAGCGCTCGGTGAAGAATTTCTCGGCGTCGTTGCCGGGGCCGTAGTCGGCCACCAGCGTGACCACGGTCTTCACGCCGTTCTTCGGCGCCCAGTCGCCCATCGCGACCGACACCTGCGGCAGCGTGAAGCTCGTGCGCACGACGTACGGCGACGCTTCGGTGATGCTCGACGTGGCGGCGGCCATCACCACCTGCGGCGTCTTCGACTGGGTGGCGAGCGGCGCGGCCGCGAGCGCGGCCGGCGTGACGCCGAAGCCCGCGATCACGCTCACCTTGTCGTTGACGATGAGTTCCTGAGCCAGGCGCTTGGTCACGTCGGGCGTGGCCACGTCGTCCTTGACGATGAGCTCGATCTTCTTGCCCGCGACGGTGTCGCCATGCTGCGCCATGTAGAGCCGCGCCGCCGCCTCGATCTGGCGGCCGGTCGAGGCCTGCTGCCCGGTCATGGGCAGGATCAGCCCGATCTTGAAGGTGTTGCCCTGCGCGCTCGCGAGCGACATGGAAAAGGCGAGCGCCGTCAGGGCCGCGGTCTGGAGGATGTGGCGTCTTTGCATGGGTTTCCTTCGAGAGACGAGATGGCGAAATCGCGCTATTTTGTGCACTTTGCAACAGAACGCGGGGCAGGCATTTACCTAGGCCCCGCGCAGCAAGCTGGTTTGTGCGCGATGAACAAACCAGCTGCGCGATCATCGCGCAACGGCCGGCTCAGCAGTCCGGCCGGTACGACGAGTCGAGCGTCACCGTGCCGACCGCCCGCGAGACGCAGGCGCAGATCCGCGTCGTGGCCTGCTTCTCGTGCTCGCTCAAAAACACGTCGCGGTGGTCGATCTCGCCGTCGACCGCCAGCACGTCCATGGCGCACAGGCCGCACTCGCCGCGCTTGCAATCCGAGAGCGTCTCGACGCCGGCCGCTTCGAGCGCCTCGAGCAGCGTGCGGTCGGGCGGCACGGTGATCGCCAGGTCGTGCCGCGGCAGACGCACCTCGAAGGCCTGCGCGGCCAGCCGGCCGCTGCTGCCGAAGGTCTCGAAGCGCAGGTCGGCCGGGGCGCGGCCCGCCGCCTGCCAGGCGCGCTTCACGGCTTCGAGCATCGGCACCGGGCCGCAGGTGTAGAGCTGTCCGCCGGCCGGCAGCGCGGCGACGGCGCCCGCAAAGTCGATCGGCGAAGCGCCTTCGTGCAGCACCAGCGCGTCGCCGAGCGCCTCGCGCAGCCGGTCGCCGTACGCGAACTCGCCCGCATGCCGCGCGCCGTAGAGCATCGTCAAGGGCACGCCGCCGCTGCGCGCCAGCGCCGCCAGCCGCTCGGCCATCAGCACCAGCGGCGTGATGCCGATGCCGCCCGCCACGAGCAGGTAGCCGCTTGCGCGGGTGTCGAGCGGAAAGTGGTTCTGCGGCGTGCCCACCTGCAGCCGGTCGCCCACGGCCAGGCGCCACATCGCGAGCGAACCGCCGCGGCCGTCGTCGAGCCGCTTGACGGCGATGCGCCAGCTGTCGCCGCCGGCCCCACCCCCTCCCACGAGCGAATAGGACCGGGTCTGCAGCCGGCCCTGCGCCGTCATCACCTGCACCTGCAGGTGCGCACCCGGCTCCCAGGTGCCGGCCGCGCCGGTCTCGGGCCGCAGTTCGAACTCGCGCACGGTCGGCGTGATGTCGCGCAGCGCCACCACCTGCGCCTGCATCCATTGAAGATCGCTTTTCATCGGGAAAGAACACCCACAGGAAAGAAATAGAAGGAACGGCCGGTCAGCCGCGCCGGCGGATCAGCTGCACGCCCGGCAGCGGGCGCTGCGCCGCGCCATGCGTGCCGTGCAGCGCCTCGCGCAGGTTGCGCCGCGCGATGCGGCTGTGCTCGCGCATCAGGGCCTCGGCACGCGAGCCCTCGCCGGCCTCGATCGCGTCGAGCACCTGCCGGTGCTGGTCCTGCGCGATCACGAGCATGTCTCGCGCGGCGGGCGAATTGGCCTGCACGATCACGAAGCCCGAGGGCGATGCGAACGGCAGGTTGACCACGCGGTCGAGCTGCTGTGCGATCACCGGGCTCGCGGCCATCTCGCAGAGAAGCGCATGAAATTTCTCGTTGTGCGTCACGTAGCGCGAGAAGGCCGCGTCGTCGAGCGCCGGCTCGCGCAGCAGTTCGTCGATGCGGTCGAGGCAGGCTTGCGCCTCGCGCAGCACCACGGGCGCCGCGCCGCGTTCGGCCGCGAGCCGCGCGACCAGCCCTTCGAGCGTGCCACGCAGTTCGATGGCGTCGGCCACGTCGCGCTCGGAAAACGTGCGCACCGCATAGCCGCCGTTGGGCAGCGCCTCGAGCAGCCCTTCCTGCTCGAGCCGCATGAGCGCGCTGCGCACCGGCGTGCGCGACACGCCGAGCTGCTCGGCGACCGCCACCTCGGCGATGCGCGCGCCACCGGGCAGCTCGCCCGCGAGGATCATCTCGCGCAGCCGCAGCTGCGCCTTCACCGCCTGCGAGCTGCCGGTGTCGCCGGGTTCGGCGACCGGCGCGATGGCCGCGACCTTCATGCCGCCTTCCGTTCGTCGACCGGGCGAATCGGGATCGCCGCGCGCGCGGGCCGCTCCCTCTCGACCATGCGGTCGATGAGCCGGCGGGCCCACATCGAGCCGGCGTCGATGTTGAGGTTGTAGAACTGGTGCCCGGGGCGCGCGTCGATGGCCTTCTGCTGCGCCTCGAGGACGATCTCGTCCTCGCGGAAGATACCGGCCACGCCTTCGCGCAGTTCGTGCGTGAGCCGCTGCTCGCCAAGGCAGTAGTTGCGCGCGAAGGCCCAGAAGTAGAGGCAGGTCTTGTCGGTCTCGGGCGTGATGGTGTTGAGCACGTAGCCGTTCACGCCCTTGCTGCGGTCGCCGGGCTGCCCGTCCTTCGGCACCGCACCGCTACCGGCCTCGGCCACGCCGACGTCGATGTTGACCGTGCAGGGCGCCTCGAAGCGAATGATCTGCCAGCGGTCGACCTTGCCTGCGTAGCCGCGCGCGTGGCGGATCTGGCCGCCCCAGAAAGGCGGCGCCTCGATGTTTTCCATCCATCGCGTGACCGTGGCGGAGCGGTCGCCGTGCGTCGCCACGAACGGCGCCTCGGCCACTTCGCGGTTGCCAATCGAGGAGCCGTGCACGAAGGTTTCGTGCGTGAGGTCCATGAGGTTGTCGACCACCAGCCGGTAGTCGCAGGCCACGCGGATCATCTTGCCGTCGCCGGCCCAGGCCGGATCGTCGTTCCAGTGCATGTCGGGCACCAGCGCCGGGTCGGCCTTGGCCGGGTCGCCGGGCCAGATCCAGACGAAGCGGTGCTTCTCGACCACCGGGAAGCTGCGCACGCAGGCCGAAGGGTTCAGGGTCTCCTGGCTCGGCATGTGGGTGCAGCGGCCCTGGCTGTTGTAGACCAGGCCGTGGTAGCCGCAGACCAGTTCGTCGCCTTCGAGCCGGCCCATCGACAGCGGCATCAGCCGGTGCCAGCAGGCGTCCTCGAGCGCGGCGACCTGGCCGTCGGTGCGGCGGAACAGCACGATCTTCTCATTGCAGACCGTGCGCGAGAGCAGCGCGTGGCGCACCTCGACGTCGTAGGCGGCGGCATACCAAGCGTTCAGGGGGAAGGCAGCGGTGGGCGTGTTCATGGATACCCAATGTATACAGAACAGCAGAAATTTCCAGCGCTTTTGCGCCTATTCAAGGGTAATTCCCTATCTAACTGTATACAGAACAATTATTTCTCCAGGCGATAGGATGTGATTCGTTTTTCAGCCACGACGGAGAACCCCATGTCCCAGCACGCCACCCTGCCCGCCCGCTACGACCACGTCGGCAGCTTCCTGCGCCCCCGCTACCTGCTCGAAGCGCGCGAGCAGAACGCCAAGGGCGAAATCACGCCCGAGGAACTGCGCAAGGTCGAAGACAAGGCCATCACCGAGATCGTGAAGTTCCAGGAGGACATCGGCCTCAAGAGCATCACCGACGGCGAGTTCCGCCGCACCTACTTCCACATCGACTTCCTCGACCAGCTCGGCGGCGTGAAGACCGACATCCCGGTGACGATCCGCAAGCCCGACGGCACCGAGGAGCTCGCGCCGCCCGCGATGCGCGTGATCGACAAAGTGCGCCACGTCAAGGACATCCAGCTCGCCGACTTCCAGTACCTGAAGAGCCAGGTGTCGGCCGGCCGCACGCCGAAGGTGACCATCCCTTCGCCGACCATGCTGCACTTCCGCGGCGGCCGCGCGGGCATCAGCAAGGAGGCATATCCCGAGCTCGATCCCACCTTCTACGACGACGTGGCGAAGGCCTATGGCGACGAACTGCGCTCGCTGGCCGCGGCCGGCTGCACCTACGTGCAGATGGACGACACCAACCTGGCCTACCTCTGCGACGAGCACATGCGCGAAGCGGCCCGCAAGCGCGGCGACGATCCGAACGAACTGCCGCACCGCTATGCCGCCTTCATCAACAAGGTGGTGGCGCAGAAGCCGCCGGGCATGCTGCTGGCCATGCACCTGTGCCGCGGCAACTTCAAGAGCACGCACGCGGCCGCCGGCAACTACGAGCCGGTCGCCGAGGCACTGCTGAAGGAGATGGACCTCGACGCCTACTTCATGGAATACGACGACGCCCGCTCGGGCGACTTCAAGCCGCTGCGCTTCCTGCCCAAGGGCAAGACCGTGGTGCTGGGCCTCGTGACCACCAAGTTCGGCGAGATGGAGGACAAGGACGAGCTCAAGCGCCGCATCGAGGACGCCGCCAAGTACGCGCCGCTCGAGCAGCTCGCGCTGTCGCCGCAATGCGGCTTCTCGAGCACGGTGCACGGCAACAACATCGCCGTGGAAGCGCAGCGCGCCAAGCTGCGCCTCGTGGTCGAGACCGCCGAAGAGGTCTGGGGCTCGACCTGACTGCGCATTTCTGTTGAAGTCGCGGCATGGCAACCACCCTCTACTCCGGCCCCCTCAGCCTGTTCGGCGCGAAGGTGCAGATCGCCGCGCTCGAAAAAGGCATTCCCTTCGAGCTCGTGATGGTGCCGTTCACCAAGGACGACGCCTACGAGCCGAAGCATCCCGAGGTGCTGCGCGTCAACCCAGTCAAGCAGCAGGTGCCGGTGCTCGTCGACGACGAGGTCGCGCTGTTCGACTCGACACAGATCTTCGAGTACCTCGAAGACCGGTATCCCGACACCGCCCTTTGGCCCCGCGGCATCGCCGAGCGGGCCCGGGCGCGGCAGCTCGAGCACAAGTCGGACGAGGTCTTCTGTCCGAACGTGTTCAAGCTTTTCGTCCTGCAGCATGACATGCAGGGCGCGGCGGCGGTCGCGGCCTGCGCCGCCTGCGCGCGCTACTACGGCGAGATGGAAGCCCTGCTGGCCGGGCGCGACCACCTGGCCGGGCCGTACTCTTTCGCCGACATCGCGTTCTACATGGCCTGCATCTTCGCCGACCGCAAGGGCGCGCGCATGACCGGCGACACGCCGCGCCTGCTGGCCTGGCGCAGCCGCGTCGGCGAGCGGCCCGCGGTGCGCGCGGTGGTCGATCCGATGATGCGGTTCCTGGTGTCCGAGGGGCGCGAGACGGCCTCTTTCTGGCAAGGTTGATCGGCGCGGCGCGCGCGCCCTCGGGCATCATCGCGCCATGCCGACTCCGTCACTCGACTGGCTGCCCTCCGCGTCACAGCACTTCCTCGCGGTCACCGTCGCACTGCTGGTCTACATACTGACCACGCGCGCGCGCCGCGAACAGCGCGCGCCGACCACCGCCATCGCATGGGTCATGGGGCTGGTGCTCATGCCCTACCTGATCCTGCCGATGTACCTGCTGTTCGGCCAGCGCAAGCTGCGCCCCGCGGGCTCGCCGCGCCCGCCGCGCTCGGCGCCGCGCGGGCATTGGGCCGCCGACCTCATCGAGAGCTTCGGCCTCGCGCCGCCGGGGCGCTGCGCGGTGCGCTTCCATGCCGACGGCGAGGCCGCGCGCGAGGCGCTCTGGCAGGTGATCGACGGCGCGCGCCAGCGCGTCGACGTGTGCACCTTCCTCATCGGCGACGACGCGATGGGCCGAGCGGTCATCGATCGACTGGCCGCGCGCGCGCGCGAAGGCATCCGGGTGCGCGTGCTGCTCGACGGCTTCGGCGCGCTGACGCTGCCGCGCCGCCACTTCGACGTCCTGCGCGAGGCCGGCGGCGAGGTCGCGGTGTTCCGCCCCTTCTTCAGCCTGCGCCGCCTCGGACCGCGCAACCTGCGCAACCACCGCAAGTTCACCATCGCCGACGACGGCTGGCTCTGGTCGGGCGGGCGCAACCTCGCAGGCGAGTACTTCACGGGCAGCGACAAGTTTCCCGAAGCCTGGCGTGACCTATCGTTCGACCTGCGCGGCAGCGTGGCCGCCGCCGCGGCACGCCAGTTCGACCACGACTGGCGCTCGGTGCGCGGACGCAAGGCACGCGCCATCGCCGCCGACGAGATCGAAGAAGGCGCGGGCGGCGCGCTGGCCCAGTTCCTGCCGAGCGGCCCCGACCAGACCGAGGACACCGCGCATGCACTGCTGATCGATGCGTGCTTTCGCGCCGAGCACCGCGTGCTTGCCGTGACGCCCTATTTCGTGCCCGGCGACGGCCTGCGCGATGCGCTGCGGCTCGCGGCCCGGCGCGGCGTGCAGGTGACCATCGCGATGCCCGCTCGCTCGAACCATCGCCTCGCCGACTTCGTGCGCGCCCGCGCCATGCGCGACCTCGCGCGAGCCGGCGCGAGCTTTCGAATGCTGCCGTTCATGGTTCATGCCAAGGCGGTGGTGGTCGACGACGACCTTGCCCTCTGCGGCTCGATCAACCTCGACCTGCGCAGCCTGCTGCTCAACCACGAAGCCGCCGTGGTGTTCTACGGCCCGCGCGAGATCGACTGGCTCGCCGAATGGATCGAGACCACGGCCTCGGCCGGCGAGGCCTACCGCGCGCGCCGCCCCGGCCTCGTGCGTGACGTGGCCGAGGGGCTGCTGCTCACCGTGGCTTTCCAGCTTTGACGGACACCCCGCTGCCTTTCGCGTCGGTGTTGGTGAAGCTCACGTTGCCGAGGCCCGTGCCGATGGTCAACACACCCCAGTGCTTCACGTCGCGCATGAAAGGCAGCTCGCTCAGGCCCTGCACCACCGCGTCGTTGTGCATCAGCACCAGCATCGGGTCCGACCCCAGCGCGAGCATGCGGCGCCATACGGCGGTCGGCAGGTGGAACGCATGGCTCTCCCAGTCGCCCGGCAGGTTCTGCGCGCCGCGCGCGATCGAACCGTCGGGACGGATCAGCCCAGGGCAGCCGATGCCCACGAACGGCGCGAGGCGGATCTTGTTGCGCTCGCTGTAGCGCACCATGTCCATCAGCATGTCCGAGATGCGCTCGACCATGAGGCTGCGGCTCGGGGCCTCGTCGGCATGGCGCCATTTTTCGCGCCGCACCACGCCCGCGCGCGAGAAGTCGTGGGCTTTCTGCCAGCGTGTCTTCACGATGCCGCAGCGCACGTTGGTGCCCCCGATGTCGACCGCGAGCAGGGCGTCGTAGCGGCGCAGCATGGCCTGCGGCGCGAGGTGCACCCAGCCGATCAACCCGCCGTCGTCCACGTTGTGCGACAGCCGGCCGAGCTGCACGTGCAGACCGATCTCCTCAAGGATGGCTGCGGTCTGCAGCACCGCGCGCTCGCCGACGTCGCTTTCGGGGAAGCCGCCGCCGATGACGATGCGCTCCACCTTCTGCCAAGAGGGCTGCCGCAGGAACCGCTGAACCACCTCGGCGAGTTCTTCGGTGAACTCCTCGATCACCCCCTCCACGACGTCGCCGGCCTCCGAGCCCTTCTTCGCCCGGAGCACGCGGTCGAGCGTCTTCTTGCTCATGTCGCGCGAGTGCAGCTTGCCGAGTGGGTCCTTGCCGTTCTTGCGGCGGCGCTTGCGCCAGCGTTCGAGCAGTTCGCGGAAGGCCGTCTGGCTCGCCTGGTCGCCGACGAAGCCGTCCTTGTCGCGCAACTGCAGGCTGTAGCCTTCGACGCGGACGCCGGGCAGTTCGCGCAGGCCGTGCACGTCGGCAGCGGGTAGAGGTTCGGCCGATGCCGCAGATGAAGTTTTCATTTGTTAATGATGCTTCGCCTCGCGCCGCAGCGCATGGGCGCCGGATCACCACGCGGTGTAGGAGATTGGCGGGCCTGCGGGTCTGTCGATACACTGCCCGCGATGCAACGCCCAAGCCGCATCCTGTTGCGCGCCATCCTTCTGTTCACGCTGATCTGGCCGCTCCTGGCGGTTTCCGCGCAAGACGCCGGGTCGCTGCGCGTGGGCTCCAAGCGCTTCACCGAGTCGTACATCCTGGCCGAGCTGATCGCGCAGAAGGCCGCGCCGCACACGGCGTCGCCGCCCGTGGTGCGCCAGGGCCTGGGCAACACGGCCATCGTCTACGAAGCCCTGCGTTCGGGCGCGATCGACGTCTATGCCGAATACACCGGCACCATCGCGCTCGAGATCCTCAAGGGTGCGCCGGCAGCGACACGCGACGAAATGAACGCGGCGCTCGCGCCGCTTGGCCTTGGCGTGGCCGTGCCGCTCGGCTTCAACGACGGCTATGCGCTCGCCGTGCGCGCCGCCGATGCCGAGCGCCTCGGGCTGCGCACGCTGAGCGACCTCGCACGGCATCCGTCGCTCAAGCTCGGCCTGTCGAACGAGTTCATCGGCCGCGCCGACGGATGGAAAGGCCTGGCCGCGCGCTACGGCTTCACGCAGACGCCGACCGGCCTCGACCACGGCCTGGCCTACGACGCGATTGCCGCGAAGCAGATCGATGCGATCGACATCTACACCACCGATGCCAAGATCGACCACCTCGGCCTGCGCGTGCTCGAGGACGACAAGCGCTACTTCCCGCGCTACGACGCGGTGCTGCTCTACCGGCTCGACCTGCCGTCGCGGCTGCCGCGCGCCTGGGCCGCGCTGCAGGCGCTCGAAGGCCGCATCGACGAACACGCGATGATCGCCATGAACGCACGCGCCGAGCTGCAAAGCGTGCCCTTCGATGCGATTGCGCGCGACTTCCTGGCCGCGAAGGGCACGAACGCCCAGGCGCCGGCCTCGGAACTGCGGCGCGGCTTCGTCGCCAAGCTGTTCGGCCCCGACCTCTGGCCGCTTGCACGCCAGCACCTGCTGCTGGTGCTGGTGTCGGTGGGCGTGGCGATCCTGATCGGCGTGCCGCTCGCGATCTCGGTGTTCGCGCATGTGCGACTGCGTGCATTGGTGCTCGGCCTGGCGGGCCTGCTGCAGACCGTACCCTCGCTCGCGCTGCTGGCGGTGCTGATCTCGATGCTCGGCGCGATCGGCGCGCTGCCCGCGCTGATTGCGCTCACGCTCTATTCGCTGCTGCCGATCATGCGCAACACCGCGGCCGGGCTGGCCGAAGTGCCGGACGGCCTGCGGCTCGCAGGCACGGCCTTGGGCATGACGCCGCGGCAGAACCTGCGGCTGGTGCTGTTGCCGCTCGCGCTGCCCACGCTGCTGGCGGGCGTGCGCACCGCCACGGCCATCGCGATCGGCACCGCGACCATCGCGGCCTTCATCGGCGCGGGCGGATTCGGCGAACGCATCGTCACCGGCCTGGCGCTCAACGACCGCGAGTTGCTCGTCGCGGGCGCGCTGCCGGCGGCGGCGCTGGCGCTTTTGAGCGAGGCGCTTTTCGAGCTGATCGAGATGCTGATGCGCCGCCGGCGCCGGGCTCCCCCGCTGCCTTCGCCTGCGCCATGAAGCACGCGCGCAGCAGCGCGGCACCCGCGCCGAGTGGCTTGTCGGCGCGGTGGCAGAAGTAGCACGGCTGCTGCGCCCTGCCGGCCGGACCGATGCGGCGCATCGGCAGCTGCACGAGCGTGCCCGCCGCAAGGTCGCCGGCCACCATCCATGACGGCATCTTTCCCCAGCCCAGGCCCTCGCGCAGCAGCGCGAGCTTGATGTTCATGTCGCTCACGCGCCAGGTCGCGGGCGAGAGCACGTCGATGTCGTAGCCCTCGCTCAGCGTGCTCGGGTCTTCGACCACGATCTGCACATGCTCCGCCGCCGCGGCATCCAGGCCCGCGGCGCCGCGCTCGGCGGCACGGGCCGCGAGCGCATGCGAAGGCGCAGCCACGGCGACGGTGTGGAGCTGCATCAGGAATTCGCGGTCGATCTTCGCGTCGGCATGACCGAAGGCCGCGATCGCGAGATCGCAGCGGCCGGTGTTCAACGCATCGATGGTGCCGCCCACCGAGCTGTAGGCCACACGCACTGCAATGCCCGGATAGCGCGCATGCATGCCGCGGATGGCGCTCGCCACGAGCGCTGGCGGAAACAGCGTGTCCACCGCCAGCGAAAGGCCGAGCTCGATGCCTTGCGCGACGCCCTGCGCCCGCGTATGCAAGGCCTCGACCTTCGACAGGATCACCCGCACGTCGCCGAGCAGCGCTGTGCCCGTGGGCGTGAGCACCGGCTTGTGCCCTGAGCGGTCGAACAGCCGCACCTGCAGTTGCGCCTCGAGGCTGGCGATCGCATGACTCACGGCCGACTGCACACGGTGCAGCCGGGCCGCGCCCGCGCGAAAGCTTCCGGTGTCGGCCACCGCCGCGAACATCTGCATCTGGCTCAATGTGAGGGCGTCCAGCATGATCTCTCCAGTCGATCGAGTTGGCCGATATTATTCGCTTTCATTCATGCGCCGTTCGGCCCAAAGTGGCGGCATGCGCAACCCGCTCGCACCCTCCCCCACGCACGCGATGACGCACTGGCCCGGTGTCGCGCTGGTCGTCGCCGCCGGCGTGGTCGCATCGCTCCAGGTCGGCAAGGTCGCCATCGCGGTGCCGCAGTTGCGCACCGACTTCGGCCTCGACCTGACGATGGTCGGCTGGCTCATGGCGATGTTCTCGCTGCTGGGCGTGCTCGGTGCGGTGCCGGTGGGCGCGTGGGTCGAGCGCGCCGGCGACCGGCGCCTGGTGCTCGCGGGCCTGCTCGCGATCACCGCGGGCAGCACGGCGGGCGCGCTGTCGCACAGCGTGGCAGTGCTGCTCGCGGGGCGCGTGGTCGAGGGGCTGGGCTTCGTGCTGATCACCATCGCCGGTCCTTCGGTGCTGCAGCGCATGGTCGCGCCCAGCGGCCAGGACCTGGCCTTCGCGATCTGGAGCTGCTTCATGCCGGCCGGGATCGCGCTCGCGCTTTTCAGCGGCGCACTGCTCGACGGGTGGCGCGGCTTCTGGCTCGGCAATGCCGCGCTCGCGGCCGTGGTCGCGCTGTTGGTGCTGTCCTTCGTTCCGCGCGGCGCCCTCAGCGGTGGCGCGTCGGCGTCATGGCGCAGCATGGGCCGCGATGCGGCCGCGACGCTGCGTGCCGGTGCGCCGGCATTGATCGCCGCCGCGTTCGTGGTCTACAGCCTGCAGTTCTTCGCGCTCTTCAGCTTCCTGCCGGTGCTGCTGATCGAGCGCATGGGCGTGGACACGGCCGCGGCCGGCGCGCTGAGCGCGGTGGCCTGCTGCGCCAACGTGGCAGGCAATCTCGCGGCCGGCATGCTGCTGAAGCGCGGCGCGCCGCGCTGGCTGCTGGCGGCCTCGGCCAGCGCGGTGATGGGGCTCGCGGCCATCGGCATCTTCCTGCCGCTGCTCGATGCGCTGCCAGCGTTTGCGCTGTGCCTGGTGTTCTCTGGCGCGGGCGGGCTGCTCCCGGCCACGCTGATCGGCACCTCGCCGCTGGTGGCGCCGAGCCTGCGCCTGGCGCCGATGGCAATGGGCCTGCTGATGCTCGGCAGCAACCTGGGCCAGATGATCGGCCCGGTGGTGGTCGGCGGCGCGGTTGATGCGCGCGGCTGGCCCGCGGCGGCGGCCATCGTGGCCGTGGCGGGCGTGGCCGGCGTGCTGCTGGCGCTCGGGCTGCGGCGCGCGATGGGGCGCACCGGCGGCAGCCCGGGCCGGCAGCCTCAGGCGAGCGTGTAGGCCGTCTTCACGGTGGTGAAGAACTCCTGCGCATAGCGGCCCTGCTCGCGCGGACCATAGCTCGAGCCCTTGCGGCCGCCGAACGGCACGTGGTAGTCCACGCCCGCGGTCGGCAGGTTCACCATCACCATGCCGGCCTGACTGTGGCGCTTGAAGTGCGTGGCGTACTTCAGCGAGGTGGTCGCGATGCCGGCCGAGAGACCGAACTCGGTGTCGTTGGCCGTGGCCAGCGCCTCGTCGTAGTTCTTCACGCGGATCACGCTCGCGACCGGGCCGAAGATCTCTTCCTTGTTGATGCGCATGGCCGCGGCCGACTCGCTGAACAGCGCCGGCGACATGTAGTAGCCGTCGGTCTCGAGCTTCAGCAGCTCGCCTCCGGCCGCGAGCGTGGCGCCCTCGCCCTTGCCGATGGCGATGTATTCCATGTCCTGGTCGAGCTGCGACTTCGACGACACCGGACCGACGTCGGTGCCTTGCGCGAGCGCATCGCCGACCTTGATCTTCGCCATGCGCGCCTTCATCGCCTCGATGAACTTGGGGTAGATGCCTTCGGTCACGATCAGTCGGCTCGACGCGGTGCAGCGCTGGCCGGTGGAATAGAAGGCGCTCTGCACGCTGAGCTCGACGGCCTGCGCGAGGTCGGCGTCGTCGAGCACCACCTGCGGGTTCTTGCCGCCCATCTCGAGCTGCACCTTCTTGCCGTTGGTGGCGCACTGCACCGCGATGTTGCGGCCCACGCCGACCGAGCCGGTGAAGCTGATCGCATGCACGCCCGGGTGGTCGACGAGCGCATTGCCGATCACGCTGCCGCGCCCCATCACGAGGTTGAACACGCCCGCGGGAATGCCCGAGCGGCTGATGATCTCGGCCAGCGCCCAGGCGCAGCCCGGCACGAGGTCGGCGGGCTTGAAGACCACGCAGTTGCCGAACGCGAGCGCAGGCGCGATCTTCCAGGCCGGAATGGCGATCGGAAAGTTCCAAGGCGTGATCAGGCCGACCACGCCGACCGGCTCGCGCGTGATCTCGACACCGATGTTCGGGCGCACCGAGGGCACGAGCTCGCCCGCGAGGCGCAGGCACTCGCCGGCAAAGAACTTGAAGATGTAGCCCGCGCGCGCGGCTTCACCGATGCCTTCGGCGCGCGTCTTGCCCTCTTCGCGCGCGAGCAGCTCGCCGAGCTCTTCCTTGCGCGCAAGGATCTCGTTGCCGATCTTGTCGAGCGCGTCGGAGCGCGCCTGGATGCCGCCTGTGGCCCAGGCCGGGAAAGCGGCGGTGGCGGCGGCCACGGCCGCCTCGACGTGCGTGGCGTCGCCCTGCGTGTAGTGCCCCAGCACGTCGGACAGGTTGCTCGGGTTGAGGTTGGGGCTGTAGCTCGTGCCGGCGCGCCATTCGCCGCCGATCAGGTTTTCGTGGTTCTGCATGAGGGGTCCTTGCTGGTCGAGGGAAAAGACAGAAATGGAAGGCTAAACCTTCACCTGACCATGCAGGGATTCTTGTTGTCGAAGGTCCATCCGGGAATCAGGTATTGCATCGCCTGTGCGTCGTTGCGCGCACCGAGGCCGTGCTTCAGGTACAGCTGGTGCGCCTTCTCGACCTCGGCCATGTCGAGCTCGATGCCCAGCCCGCCGCGCATCGGCACCTTGACCAGGCCGCCCTCGATCTTGAGCGGATCGCGCGTGAGGCGCTGGCCGTCCTGCCAGATCCAGTGCGTGTCGATGGCCGTGACCTTGCCGGGCGCGGCGGCCGCCACGTGCGTGAACATCGCGAGCGACACGTCGAAATGGTTGTTCGAATGCGAGCCCCATGTCAGGCCCCAGGCCTGGCACAGCTGCGCCACGCGCACCGAGCCCTGCATCGTCCAGAAGTGCGGGTCGGCCAGCGGGATGTCCACCGACTGCAGCGACAGGCTGTGCACCATCTCGCGCCAGTCGGTCGCAACCATGTTGGTGGCCGTCGGCAGGCCGGTGGCGCGCCGGAACTCGGCCATCACCTCGCGGCCCGAGAACACGCCTTCGGCGCCGCACGGGTCTTCGGCATACGCCATGACGCCATGCAGGTCGCGGCACAGGCGCACCGCGTCGGCCAGCAGCCAGCCGCCGTTCGGATCGAGCGTGACGCGCGCGTCGGGAAAGCGCTCGTGCAGCGCGCGGATGGCCTCGACCTCTTCCTCGCCGCGCAGCACACCGCCCTTGAGCTTGAAGTCGGTGAAGCCGTAGCGCGCATGCGTGGCCTCGGCCAGCCGAACGATGGCCTCGGGCGTCATCGCCTCTTCGTGGCGCAGCCGGAACCAGTCGTTGTCGGCGCCTGGGTCGCCTTCGTACGGCAGGTCGGTCTTGCTGCGATCGCCCACGTAGAACAGGTAGCCGAGCATCTGCACCGCATCGCGCTGCTGACCTTCGCCGAGCAGCGCGGCCACGGGCACTTCGAGGTGCTGGCCCAGAAGGTCGAGCAGCGCCGCCTCGACGGCCGTGACCGCGTGGATCGTGACGCGCAGGTCGAAGGTCTGCTGGCCGCGCCCGCCGCTGTCGCGGGCCGCGAACTCGCGGCGCATCGCATTGAGCATCGCGTTGTGGTTGCCGATCGGCTGCCCGACGACGAGGGCGCGCGCGTCCTCGAGCGTCTGGCGGATCTTCTCGCCGCCGGGGACTTCGCCGACGCCGGTGCGGCCCGCGCTGTCGGTCAGGATCAGCAGGTTGCGCGTGAAGAACGGGCCATGGGCGCCACTCAGGTTCATGAGCATGCTGTCGTGGCCCGCGACGGGCACCACGCGCATGGCGGTGACGACGGGCGTGCCCGTCGCGGTGCTGCGGGAGGGGGATTCTGGCGTGTGGTTCATCTTGTGGCGTCTATCCGCTGCGGGCAGCGCGTTGACCAGGCTTGCGCTTACTGCGGCCCGAGCGCGTCGATCAGGGCCTTGAGCTGTTCCATCTCGTCGGGCTTCAGGTCGGTGAGCGGCGCGCGCACCGGGCCCGCGTCGTGGCCGACGATCTTGGCACCGGCCTTGACGATGCTGACCGCATAACCCGGCACGCGGTTGCGCAGCTCGAGGTAGGGCATGAAGAAGTTCTTCAGCAGGCGGTGCTGCGTGGCCATGTCGTCGTTGGCGACCGCGTGATAGAAGTCCATCGCGGTTTTCGGAATGAAGTTGAACACCGCCGACGAATACACCGGCGTGCCCATGGCCTTGTAGGCTGCGGCATAGACCTCGGCCGTTGGCAGGCCGCCCAGGTAGGCGAAGCGGTCGCCCATCTTCTGGAAGATCGCGACCATGGCCTCGATGTCGCCCACGCCGTCCTTGAAGCCCACGAGGTTGGGGTTGCGCTCGGCCAGCGCGGCCAACGTGTCGGGCTTGAGGCGGCTCGAGGCGCGGTTGTAGACGATCACGCCGAACTTCACGCTCTTGCACACCGCCTCGACGTGCGCCGCCAGGCCTTCCTGGCCGGCTTCGGTCAGGTAGTGCGGCAGCAGCAGGATGCCGTGCGCGCCGGCCTTCTCGGCGGCCTGGGCGCATTGGATCGCGAAGCGCGTCGGGCCACCGGCGCCCGCGATGATCGGCACCACCCCGCGGCAGGTGTCGACCGCGGTCTTGATGATGCCGGGGTACTCGTCGCCGGTGAGCGAGAAGAACTCACCCGTGCCGCCGGCCGCGAACAGCGCGCTGGCGCCGTAGGGCGCGAGCCACTCGAGACGCTGCTCGTAGCCCTTCTTGTTGAAGTCGCCGTTGCTGTCGAAGTCGGTCAACGGAAACGAGAGCAGGCCGGAGCCCATGATGGTCTTGAGTTCTTGCGGGTTCATCGAAACACCAATGTGTAAGTTAGGGAAAAAAGCGATCAGTCCAGCTTGATGCCGGCGTCTGCCACGACCTTGGCCCAGCGCGCGCGTTCCTTGGCGAAGAACTGCTCTTCCTCGGCCGGCGCCATGGTCACGACCTCGGCACCCTGCCCCGCGAGCCGCGAGCGGATCTCGGCCGAGCGGATGACGGTGATCAGTGCCGTGTTGAGGCGCTGCACGATGGCGTCGGGCGTGCCCTTGGCCACGCGCACGCCTTGCCAGGTGCCCGACTCGTAGCCGGGCAGGCCCTGCTCCGCGATGGTCGGCACGTCGCCGATCAGCGGCATGCGCGTCGACTTGGAGACGCCGAGCACCTTGAGCTTGCCGCTCTGCACATGCGGCAGCGTGGCCAGCATGCCGTTCATCAGCACCTGGGTCTGGCCTGCCACGGTGTCCTGCACCGCCTGCACGCCGCCCTTGTAGGGCACGTACTGCCAGCGCGCGCCGCTTGCACGTTCGAGCGCCACGCCCGCGAGGTGCGGTGCGCTGCCGGTGGCGGTGACGGCGAAGTTGATGTCCGACTTCTTCGACAGCGCCACGAGTTCCTTGAGGCTGTTGGCCTGCACCGATGGATGCACCACGAGCAGGTGCGGCGAATAGGCCAGCATCGTCACGCCGCGCAGGTCCTTCGAGGGATCGAAGGCAAGCCGTGTGTAGACCGAGGGGCTGATGGCGAGTGCGCCGACGTCGCACAGCAGCAGCGTGTAGCCATCGGGCCTCGACTTGGCAACGTAGTCGGCACCGAGGTTGCCGTTGGCGCCCGGCTTGTTCTCGACGATCACCGATTGGCCCAGCGCCTCCGACAGCGGTTGGCTGATGGAGCGCGCAATGATGTCGGAGGAGCCGCCCGGTGGGTACGGCACCACGATGCGGATGGGTTTGGAAGGCCAGGCATCGGCCGCTTGCACGCCGCCGGCCGCGAGCATCCCGCCGCCGAGCGCGCCGAGCATCAGGTCACGTCTTTTCAAGCTCATTCAGGGTCTCCTGCTGGTTATGTTGTCAGTCATCGTACAACTGTAGATAACGGTTGTCCAGACTTTCGCGCGAATTCCTCAGGCCGGCGTGGCCGGCGCCTCGCCCGCAGCCTTCTGCGCGGCTTCCTGCGCCAGGCGCAGCCGCTCGCGGCTGTTGGTCAGGTGGATGCGCATCGCAGCGCGCGCCGACTCGGGATCGCGGCGCGCGATGGCGGCATAGATCTCTTCGTGTTCGCGGTTCACGCGGCTCAGGTATTCGCCGCGCCGGTCGTAGTTGCGGATCGCGGTGATGCGCGTGCGCGGGATGATCGTGGTGCCGAGGTGGCTCATGATGTCCGCGAAGTACGGATTGCCCGTGGCCTGCGCGATCTGCAGGTGGAAGCGGAAATCGGGCGCCACCGTGTCCCCTGCCGCCGACACGTTGCGCTCGAAATCGTCGAGCGCCTGGCGCATCGCAAGCAGATGCTCCTCGGTGCGCCGCGTGGCCGCCAGGCCTGCAGACTCGGTCTCGAGGCTGATGCGCAGCTCGAGCACGGCGAGCACGTCGACCGAGGTTGCGATGTCGGCGGAATCGAGCCGGAACATGCCCGCCGCGCGCGGCTGCAGCACGAAGGTGCCGACGCCGTGATGGGTTTCGACCAGGCCCGCGGCCTGCAGCTTCGAGAGCGCCTCGCGCACCACGGTGCGGCTCACGCCGAACGACTGCATGATGGCCGACTCGGTCGGCAGCTTGTCGCCGGGGCGCAACTGCTGGCTGCGAATCTTCTCGCCCAGATCTTCGACCAGCCCGTGCGCAAGGCCCCGCGCGCGCGGCCTCGGCCGGCCCATGAAGGGCCCGCTCGCAGCGGCTTCCGCCGCCGTTTCTCGATTTGAGGGATTACCCGCAGTCGTCTGGGCCATGGTCACGATAATAATCCGGTCTTAGTTGTACGACAACAGATAACTCAACACTTCTTGCCGTTCGAGGCGGTCCCCACGCTCCCAAGACATGTCGACATCCGAACAAGCCTCCCCTCCCTCACTCCATCGGCTGCTGTTGACCGGCGCAGCCGGCGGCCTCGGCAAGGTGCTGCGCGAGCGCCTGCGCCCCTATGCCGACATCCTGCGCCTGTCGGACATCGCGGCGCTCTCGGCGGCCGAAGGCGCGCACGAGGAGGTCGTGCCCTGCGACCTGTCGGACAAGGCTGCGGTGCATGCCCTGGTCGAGGGCTGCGATGCGATCGTGCACCTCGGCGGGGTTTCGGTCGAGCGCCCGTTCGAGGAGATCCTCGAAGCCAACATCAAGGGCGTGTTCCACATCTACGAGGCCGCACGCCGCCACGGCGTGAAGCGCGTGGTGTTCGCAAGCTCCAACCACGTGATCGGCTTCTACAAGCAGACCGAGCACCTCGATGCGCACGCTGCCCGCCGGCCCGACGGCTACTACGGCCTCTCGAAGTCGTTCGGCGAGGACGTGGCGCAGTTCTACTTCGACCGCTGGGGCATCGAGACGGTCAGCATCCGCATCGGCTCGTCGTTCCCAGAGCCGCTCAATCGCCGGATGATGAGCACCTGGCTCAGCTACCGCGACCTGACCACGCTGATGGAGAAATCGCTCTTCACGCCCGATGTGAAGCACACGGTGGTCTACGGCATGTCGGCCAACCGCGACGTCTGGTGGGACAACAGCGCCGCAGCGCACCTGGGCTTCGTGCCGCAGGACAGCTCCGAGGTGTTCCGCGACAAGGTCGAGTCGCAGCCGCCGGTGGCGCCCACCGATCCCAATGCGATCTACCAGGGCGGCGCCTTCACGGCGCAGGGCCCGTTCGAATGAATGAATAACCGACAAGAAGCAGCAGCCGCGCGCCTTCCGGGCCGCACTTTCGCCAGCTGACGCCCCCTTTCAACCAAGGAGACTTTCCATGACCTTTCGCCGAACCCTGATGGCCGCCTGCGTTGCCGCCACCGCCCTTGCCTGCCTCGGCGCCCCCAGCCTTGCCGCGGCGCAGAAGATGACGCTCAAGGCGTCCGACGTCCATCCCGCGGGCTACCCCAATGTGGTGGCCATCGAATCGATGGGCAAGAAACTCGAGGCCGCGACCAACGGCCGCATCAAGATCCAGATGTTCCCGGGCGGCGTGCTCGGCTCGGAGAAGGAAGTCGTCGAGCAAACGCAAGTGGGTGCGATCCAGATCGCGCGCATCTCGCTGGGCGTGCTCGGCCCGGTGGTGCCTGACGTGAACGTGTTCAACATGCCGTTCGTGTTCCGCGACGAAGCGCACATGCGCAAGGTGATCGACGGCGAGATCGGTGCCGAGATTCTCGCGCGCATCACCGCAAGCCCGGCCAGGCTGGTGGCGCTCGGCTGGATGGACAGCGGCTCGCGCAGCCTCTACACCAAGAAGCCGGTGCGCACTCCCGACGACCTCAAGGGCCAGAAGATCCGCATGATGGGCAACCCGCTGTTCGTGGACACCATGAACGCCATGGGCGGCAACGGCATCTCGATGGGCCACACCGAGGTGTTCAGCGCATTGCAGACCGGGGTGATCGACGGCGCCGAGAACAATCCGCCGACCTACTTCACGACCAACCAGTACACGACCGGCGCCAAGTACTACACCCAGACCAACCACCTGATCATTCCCGAGATCTTCGTGATGTCCAAGATCACCTGGGACAAGCTGACCCCGGCCGACCAGGCGCTGGTCAAAAAATTCTCGCGCGAGGCGCAGATGGAGCAGCGTGCGCTGTGGGACAAGAGCGTGGCCGAGTACACCGCCAAGCTCAAGGCCGGCGGCGTCGAGTTCATCAACGTCGACAACAAGCCGTTCTACGAGGCCACCGCGCCGGTGCGCGCCAAGTACGGCGCGCCCTTCGCCGACCTGATCAAGCGCATCGACGCCGTCAAGTAAGCCCGTCCCTCCGCGACATCGAACGACGAACACCCACCTGCACCCATGGCTCAAACCATTCCGCGTCTGCTCGACGCCGTCTATCGTTTCTGTATCTGGGGGGCAGGCGCCTCCATCGTCGTCATGTCGCTGATCGTGCCGTGGGGCGTCTTCACGCGCTACATGCTCGGCACCGGCTCGAACTGGCCGGAGCCGATCGCGATCATGCTGATGGTGATCTTCACCTTCCTGGGCACGGCGGCGTCGTACCGCGCCGGCGCCCACATTGCGGTCGCCATGCTGACCGACCGGCTGCCGCACGCGATGCAGAAGGGTGCGGACCTGATCGCCAACCTCGTCATGGCGGCGGTCTGCGTGTTCGTCGTGGTATGGGGCACCAAGCTGGTGATGGGCACTTGGGGCCAGTCGCTCGACTCGCTGCCCTGGATGCCCGTGGGCGCGACCTATGCACCGCTGCCGATCGGCAGTTTCATCACGCTGCTGTTCGTGCTCGAGCGCATCTTCATCGGCCCGCAGTGGCACCGTCCGATCGTCAGCTTCGGCGACGCAGCGGCAAACTTCGAGACGGAGGTTCGCTGATGGACGCGCTCGTTCTGCTCGGCAGTTTCTTTCTCCTGATGCTCGTGGGCGTACCGATCGCCTACGCGCTCGGCATGGCCGCCCTGGTGGGCGCCATCTGGATCGAGCTTCCCGTCGATGCGGTGATGATCCAGATCGCCTCCGGCGTCAACAAGTTCTCGCTGCTCGCGATTCCCTTCTTTGTGTTGGCCGGCGCGATCATGGCCGAGGGCGGCATGGCACGGCGGCTGGTCGCCTTTGCGAGCGTGCTCGTGGGCTTCATGCGCGGCGGGCTGTCGCTGGTCAACATCCTGGCGTCGACCTTCTTCGGCGCGATCTCGGGCTCCTCGGTGGCCGACACGGCCTCGATCGGCTCGGTGCTGATTCCCGAGATGGAGAAGAAGGGCTACCCACGCGACTTCTCCACCGCCGTCACAGTGAGCGGCTCGATCCAGGCCACGCTGATTCCGCCGAGCCACAACGCGGTGATCTATTCGCTGGCCGCAGGCGGCACCGTGTCGGTCGGCGCGCTCTTCATGGCCGGCGTGCTGCCTGGGCTGCTGCTGGGCCTGACGATCGCGGCGCTGTGCCTGTACACGGCGCGCAAGCGCAATTTCCCCAAGGGCGAAGCCATTCCGATGCGCCAGGCGCTGCGCATCTGCGTCGATGCGCTCTGGGGCCTGATGACCATGGTCATCATCCTCGGCGGCATCCTGTCGGGCGTGTTCACCGCCAACGAGTCGGCCTCGATCGCGGTGCTCTGGGCCTTCTTCGTGACGATGTTCATCTACCGCGACTACAAGTGGCACGAGCTGCCCAAGCTGATCCACCGCACTGTCAAGACCGTGACCATCGTGATGATCCTGATCGGCTTCGCAGCGGCCTTCGGCTACATCATGACGTTGATGCAGATCCCGACCCAGGTGACGACCTTCTTCACCAGCGTGTCGACCGACAAGTACGTGATCCTGCTGCTGGTCAACGTCATGCTGCTGCTGCTCGGAACGCTGATGGACATGGCGCCGCTGATCCTGATCTGCACGCCGATCCTGCTGCCCGTGGTCACGAGCCTGGGCGTCGACCCGGTGCACTTCGGCATGATCATGATCATCAACCTCGGCCTCGGCCTGATCACGCCGCCGGTGGGCACCGTGCTCTTCGTCGGAAGCGCGGTGGCCAAGCTGCCCATCGGGGTGGTCACGCGCGCCATGGCGCCGTTCTTCCTGGCGCTTCTGGTCGTGCTCATGATGGTGACCTTCATGCCGTGGCTGTCGCTCTGGCTGCCGCGGACCCTCGGCCTCTGAGCCTTGCCGATCCGATGGCCCCGCCGACGATCTTCCTCGCCTACCCGGCGGCCGCGCGCGCCAACTACTACCGCGACGGGCCGCTCGCAGCGCTGCAGGCACTCGGCACGGTGCGGCTGAACGAAACGGGCGCGCCGCTGGACGCACCCGCGCTCGCCCAGGCTGCGCAAGGCTGCCAGGTGATCGTGAGCGACCGGGCGACGCCCGGCGATGCGGCGGTGTTCGTCCAGAGCCCGTCGCTGGCCGTCTTCATGCGCTGCGCGGTCGACGTGCGCAACATCGACATCGTCGCGGCCAGCGCGAACGGCGTGCTCGTCACGCACGCAAGCGCGGGCTTCGGCAACGCGGTGGCCGAGTGGGTGCTGGGCATGATGCTCGACCTGAGCCGGCATCTCAGCGAGAGCGTGGCCGGCTTCCGCGCGGGGCAGCTGCCCGCGCCGCGCATGGGGCGCGAACTTCGCGGCGCGGTGCTCGGCATCCTCGGCTTCGGGCAGATCGGGCAGCGGCTCGCCGTGCTGGGCCTGGCGCTGGGCATGCGCGTGGTGGTCGCCGATCCGCTCGCGGCGGTGGCCGAGCCGGCCATCGAGCACCGCACGCTAGACGAGGTGCTGGCGCTTGCAGATCACCTGGTCTGCCTGGTGCCCGCGACACCAGCCACAGCCAATCTCATGAACGACGAACGCTTCGCGCGCATGAAGCCGGGCGCCTTCTTCATCAATGCCGCGCGCGGCGAACTGGTCGACGAAGGCGCGCTGCTGCGGGCCCTCGACAGCGGCCGCCTCGCAGGCTGCGCGCTCGACGTGGGACGCGCACCCGACCAAATGCCCTCGCCCGCACTGGCTGCGCATCCGCGCGTGCTCGCCACGCCGCACACGGGCGGCCTCACGCCCGCCGCCGTCGACCACCAGGCCAACGAGACCGTGGCGCAGCTTGCGGCGCTGCTGCGCGGCGACATGCCGGTCGGCGCACTCAACCCCGAACACGCACGCCGGCTCGCCGCGCTGCGCTGACCTGGATCCGCAGTTCTCGATGACGTCCTCTCCCCGCCTCATCGCCCCGCCGGGCGCCTGCGACACGCACATGCATGTGTACGAGGCGCGCTTCGGCCTGCGGCCCGGCGCGGCCTTCGTGCCGCCGCATGCGCCGGCATCGGACTATGCCGCGATGCAGCGTGCCACGGGGCTGTCGCGCGTTGTCGTGGTGCAGGCCAACGGCTACGGCGACGACAACCGCGGCATGCTCGAAGCGCTGCGCTTCTTCGGCGATGCCGCGCGCGGCGTTGCGACCGTGGCCACCGACATCGACGAGGCCGCACTGCAGGCGCTGCACGATGCGGGCGTGCGCGGTGCGCGCTTCCACATGCTGCCCGGCGGCTTCCTGCAATGGCCTGACCTCGGCGCGCTGGCGCAGCGGATCCGGCCGCTCGGCTGGCACGTGCAGCTGCAGCTCGACGGCAACCAGCTGCCGCAGCACGAGGCCGAACTGCTCGCGCTGCCCGTGCCGCTGGTGATCGACCACGTCGGCAAGTTCCTGCCCCCGCCCGGCCCGCAAAGCGAAGCCTTCCAGAGCCTGCTGCGGCTGCTCGATGCCGGGCGCTGCTGGGTCAAGCTGTCGGCGCCCTACGAATCGTCGCAGGCCGGCGGGCCGCGCTACGACGACGTGGCGGCGCTCGCGCGCGAACTCGTGCGGCGGCATCCGGCGCGCTGCCTCTGGGCCAGCAACTGGCCGCATCCGGCGCGCGAGCCGCGGCCCGACGACGCCACGATGCTCGACCTACTGCTCGCCTGGGCCGAGGACCCGGCCACGCGCCAACGCATCCTGGTCGACAACCCGGCCGCGCTCTACGGCTTCGGCCCCATTGCCGCGGGGACCGCGCCATGACCCAAACCCTCGTCTATGTTTCCCACGCCGAGAGCGGCGACATCCATGTGCTGGGCCTCGACACGCGCGAAGGCGTGTTGACGCCGCTGCAGCGCGTCGAGCTCGGCGGCATGCTGATGCCGCTGGCCCTCAGCCCCGACCAGCGCTTTCTCTATGTGGCGCGGCGCTCGGCGCCGCTGGCGGCGGTGGCCCTGGCCATCGACGCGAACACCGGACTGCTGACCCGCCTGGGCGAAGCCCTGCTGCCGCACAGCATGGCGGCGATCGCCACCGACCGCACGGGGCGCTGGCTGTTCAGCGCCTCCTACGGTGGCGCGCTGGTGGCCGTGAACCCGATCGGCGGCGACGGCGTACCGCAGGCCGCGCAGCAAGTGGTGCAGACCGGGCCCAACGCGCACTGCATCCAGGCCGACCGGCGCAATCGCCACGTCTACGCCACGAGCCTCGGCGGCGGCGAATTGCTGCACTGGCATTTCGATCCCGCGACCGGCCGGCTCGCCGCGGCCGATCCGCCCGCGCTGAAGCTGCACACCGACGCGGGGCCGCGGCATTTCGTGTTCGACCGCGCGGGCCGCCGCGCTTGGCTGCTGGGCGAACTCGACGGCTCGGTGACGCTGCTGCACTTGGCGGAGAACGGCACCCCCACGGCGGTTCAGACGGTCAGCACCCTGCCGCCGGGCTTCACCGGCGAGCCCTGGGCGGCCGACCTGCACCTGAGCCCCGACGAACGCTTTCTCTACACCAGCGAGCGGCGCTCGAGCACGCTCGCGGCGTTCCGCGTCGATGCGGCCAGCGGCGCACTGAGCCTCATCGGCCACACGCCCACCGAGACCCAGCCGCGCGGATTCGCGATCGATCCGGGCGGCCGCTTCGTGGTCACCGCGGGCCAGCAGTCGCACCGGCTTGCCGTGGACGCCATCGACCCCGACACCGGTGCGCTGCGCCGCTGCAGCACGCTGGACGTCGGCCGCGACCCGAACTGGGTCGAGATCATCACCTTGCCGCAGACCCTGCCATGACAGACCCAGCGCCCCCCCCCCGCGCGCCGCACCGCATCCAGATTCATCCGGCCGACAACGTGGCGATCGTCGCCAACGACGGCGGCCTGCCCGCGGGCACGGCCTTCGACGACGGGCTCAAGCTCGTCGACAAGGTGCCGCAGGGCCACAAGGTGGCGCTGGTCGACCTGGCCGAAGGCGACGCGATCGTGCGCTACAACGTGGTGATCGGTCATGCCTCGAAGGCGCTGCCGCGCGGCAGTTGGGTGCACGAGCGCGTGATGACCATGCCCACCGCGCCCGAGCTCGACGGCCTGCCTATCGCCACCGTCCAGGCGCCCGCGCTGCCGCCGCTCGAGGGCCATACCTTCGAGGGCTACCGCAACGCCGACGGCTCGGTCGGCACGCGCAACATCCTGGCCATCACGCAGACGGTGCAATGCGTGGCCGGCGTGACCGACTTCGCGGTGCAGCGCATCAAGGCCGAGCTGCTGCCGAAGTACCCGAACGTCGACGACGTGGTGGCGCTCGCGCACGGCTACGGCTGCGGCGTGGCGATCGACGCGCCCGACGCGGTCATCCCGATCCGCACGCTGCGCAACATCAGCCTGAATCCCAACTTCGGCGGCGAGGTGATGGTGGTGAGCCTGGGCTGCGAGAAGCTGCAGCCCGAGCGGCTGCTGCCGCCCGGCACGATCCCGATCGCCGACCGCCGCGGCGAAGCCGAAGCGGGCGCCGAGGCCGGGCTCGACGTGGTGTGCCTGCAGGACGAGGGCCACGTCGGCTTCATGTCGATGATCGATTCGGTCATGCGGCAGGCCGAGGTCCACCTGGCGCGGCTCGACGCGCGCCGCCGCGAAACGGTGCCCGCGAGCGAGCTCGTCGTCGGCGTGCAGTGCGGCGGCAGCGACGCGTTCTCGGGCGTCACGGCCAACCCGGCCGTGGGCTTCTGCACCGACCTGCTGGTGCGCGCGGGCGCGACCGTGATGTTCTCGGAAGTGACCGAGGTGCGCGACGGCATCGACCAGCTCACCGCGCGCGCGGCATCGCCCGAGGTGGCCGAGGCCATGGTGCGCGAGATGGCCTGGTACGACGCCTACCTGCAGAAGGGCCGCGTCGACCGCAGCGCCAACACCACGCCGGGCAACAAGAAGGGCGGGCTCTCGAACATCGTCGAGAAGGCCATGGGCTCGATCGTCAAGAGCGGCAGCGCGGCCATCACGGGCGTGGTGCCGCCGGGCGAGAAGGCACGGCAGAAGGGCCTGCTCTACGCCGCCACGCCCGCGAGCGATTTCATCTGCGGCACGCTGCAGCTCGCGGCAGGCATGAACCTGCACGTCTTCACCACAGGCCGCGGCACGCCCTATGGCCTGGCCGAGGTGCCGGTGATCAAGGTCGCCACGCGCAGCGACCTGGCGCGCCGCTGGCACGACCTGATGGACGTGAACGCCGGGCGCATCGCCGACGGCGAGGCCTCGATCGAGGACGTGGGCTGGGAGCTGTTCCGCCTGATGCTCGATGTGGCCAGCGGCAGGAAGAAAACCTGGGCCGAGCAGTGGAAGCTGCACAACGCGCTCGTCCTCTTCAACCCCGCCCCGGTGACCTGACTCCCCCCGACCTCGAAAGGAACATCCATGGAAGACCTCAAAGGCAAGACCGCCCTCGTGACCGGCGCCAGCACCGGCATCGGTGCCGCAGTGGCCATCGCCTTCGCCGCGCGCGGCATGCGCGTGGCGGTGCACTACAACAGCTCGGCAGATGCCGCGAACCAGGTGGTCGACACTATCCAGAAGGCCGGCGGCGAGGCGTTCGCGCTCCAGGCCGACGTGCGCGACACGGCGGCGATTCGCGACTGCGCGAAGCAGGCGGCGGATCGCCTGGGCCGCATCGACGTGCTGGTGAACAACGCGGGCAGCCTGGTCAAGCGCGTGCCGATCGCCGAATTCGACGATGCGCTGTTCGACGAGGTGATGCACATCAATGCGCGCTCGGTGCTCGCGTTCTCGCGCGAGGTGGTGCCGATGATGCGCACGCATGGCGGCGGCAACATCATCAACGTGACCTCGGTCGCGGCGCGGACCGGCGGCGGCCCCGGCGCCTACCTGTATGCGGGCGCCAAAGGCTTCGTGAGCACTGCCACGCACGGCCTGGCCAGGGAACTCGTGGGCGACAGGATCCGCGTCAACGCGGTGGCGCCCGGCGTGATCCAGACGCCGTTCCAGGACCGCTTCTCGACGCCCGCAATGCTCGAGTCGTTCCGCGCAAGCATCCCGATGGGCCGCATCGGTGCGCCCGACGAATGCGTGGGCGCCTTCCTCTTTCTCGCTTCGGAACAGCTCTCGGGCTACGTGACCGGGCAGGTGATCGAGGTGAACGGCGGCCAGTACATGCCCTGAGACGCTGTGAACCTCACCATGAAAACAAGCAGACTCCTTGGCACCCTGCTGTTCGCGCTGGCGGCCGGCCATGCGGGCGCGGCCACCTGGGTCTACGTGTCGAACGCCGACAGCCAGGAGATCTCGGTGCTCGAACTCGACCGCGGCCAGGGGCTGCTCAAGCCCGTGCAGACGCTCAACGTCGGCGGCATGGTGATGCCGATGGCGGTGAGCCGCGACAAGCGCGTGCTCCATGCCGCGCTGCGCTCGCAGCCGTTTCGCGTGGTCTCGCTCTCGATCGATGCGGCCAGCGGCAGGCTTGCCAAGCTCGGCGAGGCGCCGCTGGCAGACAGCATGGCCAACATCGACCTCGATGCGAGCGGCAAGTGGCTCTTCGCGGCCTCCTACCAGGGCGGCAAGGTCTCGGTCAATGCGATCGGCAAGGACGGCGCAGCGGGTGCGGTGCAGCAGCTGGTACAGACCGGGCCGAACGCGCATGCGATTCACGCCGATGCCGGCAACCGCTTCGTGCTCGCGACCAGCCTCGGCGGCGACAACCTCTCGAGCTGGCGCTTCGATGCCGAGCGGGGCCTGCTGTCGCCGAACGATCCGCCGCTCACCCAGGCGCCGGCGAAATCGGGGCCGCGCCACTTCGTGTGGGACACGCCGCAGCGCCATGTCTACCTGCTGGGCGAGCTCGATGCCGCGCTGCACATGTATGCATGGGACGCCGCACGCGGCACGCTCTCGCCGAAGCAGAGCACCAGCGCACTGCCGCCCGGTTTCGCGGGCAAGCCCTGGGCGGCCGACCTGCATCTGACGCCCGACGGGCGCTTTCTCTACGCCTCCGAGCGCACCTCGAGCACGCTCGCGGCATTCAGGGTCGACCCTGCCACGGGGCAGCTCGCGCTGATCGGCCACACGGCCACCGAGAAACAGCCGCGCAGCTTCGCGATAGATGCGAGCGGGCGCTGGCTGATCGTGGCCGGGCAGGAGTCGCACGCGGTGGCGCTGTACGCCATCGATCCCGCCACCGGCGCGCTGGGCCAGCCTGCGCGCACGGCCGTCGGCAAGAACCCGAACTGGATCGAAATCGTCGACATGCCGTGACGCCGGTCCGCCACCCATCACATACCAAAAGGAGATAGCCATGCAACGCCGCACACTGATCCGCACCGCCCTCGCCTCTTCGCTCGCCGCCGCGGGATTGCCCGCCTTCGCGCAGGGGAGCGGCAACTGGCCCACGGCCAAGGCCATCACCTACCTCGTGCCCTTTCCCGCGGGCGGCACGACCGACGTGCTGGCGCGCCTGATCGCGCAGAAGCTCGGCCCCGCGCTCGGCGCCAACGTGATCATCGACAACAAGGGCGGTGCCGGCGGCAGCGTGGGCTCGGAGATCGGCGCGCGCGCAGCACCCGACGGCTTCACCGTGGTGGGCGGCACGATCAGCTCGCATGCGATCAACGTGAGCCTCTATCCCAAGCTCGGCTACGACCCGCAGAAATCGTTCGCGCCGGTCACGCTGATCGGCACCAACCCGGTGGTGCTGGTGGTGAACCAGGCGAGCCCCTACAAGACCCTCAAAGACGTGCTCGAAGCCAGCAAGGCCAAGGCAGGCGGCCTGTCGTCGGCGTCGGCCGGCACGGGCACCTCGCAGCACCTCGCGCTGGAACTGCTGGCCTTCAAGTCGGGCGTGAAGTTCACGCACATTCCGTACAAGGGCAGCGGCCCCGCGATCCAGGACGTGATCGGCGGCCAGGTCGACATGATGTTCGACACCACCGTGGTGGCCGGCCCGCACATCCAGAGCGGCAAGCTGCGCGCCATCGCCGTGAGTTCGGCCAAGCGGCTGCCCTCGATGCCCGACGTGCCGACCGTGGCCGAATCGGGCATTGCGGGCCTGCAGGACTTCGAGGTGCTGTCGTGGCAGGCGATCTTCGTGCCCGCCGGCACGCCGGCGCCCGTGATCGACCGGCTGCACGAAGAGATCCGCAAGATCCTCGCCACCGCCGAGATGCAGGACAAGCTCAAGGGCTTCGGCATGCAGCCCGCCGACCTGAGCACGGCAAAGATCGCGGCGTTCCAGAAGGCCGAGGTCGAAAAGTGGGCGCAAGTGATCAAGGCGGCGGGTATCAAGGCGGACTGATCGCGTCGGCGCGGCCCGCGAGGCAGGGGAAGCGCCTACGCGGGGGCCGCGGCCTGCTTTATAGAATGCCGGTCCGATCCGAATTCCAGGCTTCCCACACGTGTCAGACCGCTCCGCCGTCCTTCCGCAATACCTGTTCCCCAAGCAGGCCCTGACCAACTTCGCCGGCTGGGTCGCGGGCAAGGAGCGCGGCGCCGTCACCACCTGGATCATCCGGCGCTTCGTGGCCAAGTACGGCGTGAACATGGACGAAGCGCTCGAATCGGACATCACCCACTACAAGAGCTTCAACCAGTTCTTCACGCGCGCGCTCAAGCCCGGCGTGCGGCCGCTCGCCGAGGCCGACCTGGTCTGCCCGGTGGACGGGGCGATCAGTCAGTTCGGCGCCATCGAGGGCGACCAGATCTTCCAGGCCAAGGGCCACAACTACACCACGACCGCCCTGGTCGGCGGCGATGCGGCGCTCGCGGCACGCTTTGCGCACGGCAGCTTCGCCACGGTCTACCTGAGCCCGCGCGACTACCACCGCATCCACATGCCCTGCGACGGGCGGCTGCTGCGCATGATCCACGTGCCCGGCGACCTGTTCTCGGTCAACCCGGTCACGGCGCGCGGCGTGCCGGGCCTCTTCGCCCGCAACGAGCGCGTGGTCTGCGTCTTCGAGTCGGCGCACGGCCCGTTCGTGCTGGTGCTCGTGGGCGCGACCATCGTGGGCAGCATGGCGACCGTGTGGCATGGGGTGGTCAACCCGCCGCGCGGCGGCGAACTGCGCGAGTGGCACTACGCCGACCAGCAGATCGTGCTGCACAAGGGCGACGAGATGGGGCGCTTCCTGCTCGGCTCGACCGTCGTGATGCTGTTTCCCGCGCCGCCGCTGGCCTTCAACCCCGACTGGGCACCGACGCGCGCGGTGCGCCTCGGCGAGGCCATGGCCAACTTCGCGAATATGTGAAGCCTTGTCTCTGGACCCGCGTCCAGCATGCAGCCGCAGCTATAAAACTAGTAGCATCGTGATCCTTGCGCTATAGTCGCGCGGGCCGATGGCCCGTCCAGCCCCGAGGAGATGATGACGATGAGTAACAAGGAAAACGCAGCCGTCAACCAGCTGCTCGCACTGCTCGAGGCGCGGTATGCAATGCGTGTGCTCTGGGCGCTGCGCGACGGCCATGCTCAGACCTTCCGGCTGCTGCAGGACAGCGTCGGCGGCATCACGCCGAACACGCTCAACACCCGCATCAAGGAACTGCGCGAAGCCGGCCTCGTGAGCCATGGCGGCGACGGCTACAGCCTTACGCTGAGCGGGCAGGACCTGCTCAAGCGGCTGTCGGACCTGCAGGCCTTTGCAGGCAAGTGGCAGCTCGGACAGGTCAAGAAGCAGGCTGCACCGGCGCCGGCGGCTTCGGAGGCGGCGGCCGCTGTGCCCGAGTCTTCCCCACCTTCCGCGCCCCCTGCCGCTCCCACCGCTTCCCCCGACACGCCTGCCCCGCCCGCCGACGTGGAGGATTGAGCGCTCGCGCGGTGACCTCCGGAGGCGTCGGTAAACTCCCCGCCTCGGTCTCTGCTTATCCATCATTCCACTCACTTGACGCAAGGAGCGTTCGACATGCCTACCACTCCCTCCGGCCTGCAATACGAAGACACCACCGTGGGCGACGGCGCCGAAGCCAAGGCCGGCCAGCACGTGCACGTGCACTACACCGGCTGGCTCTACAACGACGGCGTGCAGGGCGCCAAGTTCGACTCGAGCCGCGACCGCAACGACCCGTTCGCGTTCTCGCTGGGCGCCGGCCAGGTCATCAAGGGCTGGGACGAAGGCGTCGCCGGCATGAAGATCGGCGGCAAGCGCACGCTGATCATTCCCGCATCGCTCGGCTATGGCGCGCGCGGCGCAGGCGGCGTGATCCCGCCGAACGCCACCCTCAAGTTCGACGTCGAGCTGCTCGACGCCCACTGACCATTGCTCGCCCCTCAAGGGGGCGACCACCGCGCTCGCAGCGGCCCCGCCGGGGCCGCATTTTTTTGCTTGAAATGCCAGAAGCCAGCCCCAAGTGGCTGGCTATCGCTTGTTTCCCGGCCTCGAGCTGGTTCTTTGAAAATGTCCGATCCGCAACAACCCGAACAGAATTCCCAAATGCTGCAAGGCGAGCCGAGCCCCGAAGAACTGGAGGCCGCGCAGGCAGCCAACGAGAACGACGCGCAGAACGCCTTGGCTGCCGCCCAGTCGGAACTGGCCGCGCTGCAGGCGAAGAACGCCGAACTGGCCGACCAGTACCTGCGTGCGCAGGCCGACGTGCAGAACGCGCGCCGCCGCGCCGACGACGAGATCAGCAAGGCCCGCAAGTTCGCGGTCGAGGCCTTTGCCGAAAGCCTGCTGCCGGTGACCGACAGCCTCGAAGCCGGCCTGGCCGTGAAGGACGCCACCCCCGAACAGATGCGCGAAGGCGCCGAAGCCACGCTGCGCCAGCTCAAGAGCGCGCTCGAGCGCAACAAGGTGCTCGAAGTGGCCCCCGAACCGGGCGCCAAGTTCGATCCGCACCAGCACCAGGCCATCTCCGTGGTGCCTGCTGCCGACCAGGAACCGAACACCGTGGTGACCGTGCTCCAGAAGGGCTACACCATCAACGAGCGCGTGCTGCGCCCGGCCCTGGTCACGGTCAGCGCACCGAAGTAAACGGCGCCTCGGCCCACAAGATTCCCACAGGAAATCCCCGCTTCATCCCCTTGAATCGCACCGGGTTATCCACACGTTCATAACAACATATTTTTAGGCTTTCAGGAGTAAGAACATGGCAAAGATCATCGGCATCGACCTCGGCACCACCAACTCGTGCGTGTCGATCATGGAAGGCAACACCACGCGTGTGATCGAGAACTCGGAAGGTGCGCGCACCACCCCGTCGATCGTGGCCTACCAGGAAGACGGCGAAGTGCTGGTCGGCGCCTCGGCCAAGCGCCAGGCGGTCACGAACCCGAAGAACACGCTGTACGCGATCAAGCGCCTGATCGGCCGCAAGTTCGAGGAAAAGGAAGTCCAGAAGGACATCGACCTGATGCCCTACACCATCTCGAAGGCCGACAACGGCGATGCATGGGTGGAGGTGCGCGGCAAGAAGATGGCGCCCCAGCAGGTCAGCGCCGACATCCTGCGCAAGATGAAGAAGACCGCCGAAGACTACCTCGGCGAGCCCGTGACCGAAGCCGTGATCACGGTGCCGGCCTACTTCAACGATGCTCAGCGCCAGGCCACCAAGGACGCCGGCCGCATCGCCGGCCTCGACGTCAAGCGCATCATCAACGAGCCCACGGCGGCGGCGCTGGCCTTCGGCCTCGACAAGCAGGACAAGGGCGACCGCAAGATCGCCGTCTATGACCTCGGCGGCGGCACCTTCGACGTGTCGATCATCGAGATCGCGGACGTCGACGGCGAGAAGCAGTTCGAAGTGCTGTCGACCAACGGCGACACCTTCCTCGGCGGCGAGGATTTCGACCAGCGCATCATCGACTACATCATCGGCGAGTTCAAGAAGGAGCAAGGCGTCGACCTGAGCAAGGACGTGCTCGCGCTGCAGCGCCTGAAGGAAGCGGCCGAGAAGGCCAAGATCGAGCTGTCGAACAGCGCGCAGACCGACATCAACCTGCCGTACATCACGGCCGATGCCTCGGGTCCGAAGCACCTGAACATCAAGCTCACCCGCGCCAAGCTCGAGAGCCTGGTCGACGAGCTGATCGAGCGCACCATCGCGCCCTGCCGCGTGGCCATCAAGGACGCCGGCATCAGCGTGAGCGACATCAACGACGTGATCCTGGTCGGCGGCATGACCCGCATGCCCAAGGTGCAGGAAAAGGTGAAGGCCTTCTTCGGCAAGGAGCCGCGCAAGGACGTGAACCCCGACGAGGCGGTGGCCGTCGGCGCCGCCATCCAGGGCCAGGTGCTCTCGGGCGACCGCAAGGACGTGCTGCTGCTCGACGTGACCCCCCTGTCGCTCGGCATCGAGACCATGGGCGGCGTGATGACCAAGATGATCACGAAGAACACCACGATCCCGACGAAGTTCGCGCAGACCTTCTCGACCGCCGAGGACAACCAGCCGGCCGTGACGATCAAGGTGTTCCAGGGCGAGCGCGAGATCGCTTCGGGCAACAAGCTGCTCGGCGAGTTCAACCTCGAAGGCATTCCGCCGGCATCGCGCGGCACCCCGCAGATCGAGGTGAGCTTCGACATCGACGCCAACGGCATCCTGCACGTCGGCGCCAAGGACAAGGGCACCGGCAAGGAAAACAAGATCACCATCAAGGCGAACTCGGGCCTCTCGGAAGACGAAATCCAGAAGATGGTGAAGGATGCCGAGCTCAACGCGGCCGACGACAAGAAGAAGCTCGAGATCGTGCAGGCGCGCAACCAGGGCGAGGCCATGGTGCACAGCGTGAAGAAGTCGCTCGGCGAACATGGCGAGAGCCTCGACGCCGGCGAGAAGGAAAAGATCGAAGCCGCGATCAAGGACCTGGAAGAAGCCCTCAAGGGCGAGGACAAGGCAGCGATCGAGGAAAAGACCAACACGCTCATGACCGCGAGCCAGAAGCTCGGCGAGAAGATGTACGCCGACGCCCAGGCCGCTGCCGGTGCCACCGGTGCCCCCGACGGCGCGCAGGCCGCGAGCGGCTCGGCCGATGACAACGTGGTCGACGCCGAAGTCAAGGAAGTCAAGAAGGACTGAGCTTCGGCCCTTCTCACAAGGCTGGATCACCTGAGCGGGTGCTCCAGCCTTTCTCGCTTCAAGTTCCGGCTCCACGCCCGCCCCGACCGAACCAGCCATGGCCACAAAACGCGACTACTACGAAACCCTCGGCGTCCCCAAGAACGCGAGCGAGGAGGAAATCAAGAAGGCTTATCGCAAGCTTGCGATGAAGCACCACCCTGACCGCAACCATGGCGACACCAGCAAGGACGCCGAGGCCAAGTTCAAGGAGGTCAAGGAAGCCTACGAAATGCTCTCCGACGGCCAGAAGCGCGCGGCCTACGACCAGTACGGCCACGCGGGCGTCGACCCCAACATGCGCGGCGGCCCGGGCGCCGACGGCTTCGGCGGCTTTGCCGAGGCCTTCGGCGACATCTTCGGCGACGTGTTCGGCGGGGCCCGCGGCCGCACGAGCGGCGGGCGCCAGGTGTTCCGCGGCAGCGACCTGAGCTACGCCATGGAGATCACGCTCGAGGAAGCGGCCGAGGGCAAGGAAGCCCAAATCCGCATCCCCAGCTGGGACGATTGCGGCACCTGCAAGGGCTCGGGCGCCAAGCCCGGCACCAAGCCGATCACCTGCACCACCTGCCACGGCGCGGGCGCGGTGCAGATGCGCCAGGGCTTCTTCAGCGTGCAGCAGACCTGCCCCACCTGCCACGGCAGCGGCAAGATCATTCCCGAGCCCTGCACCACCTGCCACGGCCAGGGCAAGATCAAGAACAACAAGACGCTCGAGGTCAAGATCCCGGCCGGCATCGACGACGGCATGCGCATCCGCAGCACCGGCAACGGCGAGCCCGGCACCAATGGCGGCCCGCCGGGCGATCTCTACATCGAGGTCCGTCTCAAGAAGCACGAACTGTTCGAACGCGACGGCGACGACCTGCACTGCGTGGTGCCCGTGAGCATCACCACCGCGGCGCTGGGCGGTGAGATCAGCGTGCCCACGCTCAGCGGTGCCGCGGCCATCGACATTCCCGACGGCACGCAAAGCGGCAAGCAGTTCCGCCTGCGCGGCAAGGGCATCAAGGGCGTGCGCTCGAGCTACCCGGGCGACCTGTACTGCCACGTGCGCGTGGAGACGCCGGTCAAGCTCACCGAGCATCAGCGCAAGCTGCTGAAGGAACTCGACGAGTCGCTCAAGAAGGGCGGCGAAAAGCACAGCCCCACCGACAAGGGCTGGCTCGACAAGGCCAAGGAATTCTTCAGCTGAAGAAACGGCGGCGGCCCTGCCGCTCGCACGACCCTGGTGCGCGCCCGACCCTGATCGGTGCCGCGCATCCCCCGCCCCTGAAGCACGCCGACCGCACGTAGGCGCGCTTTCCCACGTCCACATGCGCAACCGGCGCATCACCGCATGGCGTGGCGCTTGCTTTTATATTTTTCTGGATTGAGCAATAAACCTAAACAGCACGCCGTGCGTTATTGGGTATGCACCCATTTGCAGGCCACTCAATAGGAGAAACCCAATGGATGGCGAGACCGATCGCCATAGGTAGTTTCACGGGCTGTCGCCACGGCGTGAGTCTGATTGCCGAACCTTGGAATTTAGCCGTATTGCAAAAATCGTGCGGGCCTGTGCTGGGAACTTTACTTGCGACTGTGGTTCTGATTTAACAATCAATATTTCGGGTGCACTCTTTGCTTTATGCTGGTTGTGCAGATTTTGATTTAAGGGAGTTTTCCACGGCTTGCAGCCTTGGGGCGGGCATACCTTGAAAAAGTTGCGACGCATTGCGGCTGCAGGCTTCGGGCGAATACCCGCAGACCTGATGGAGGCGTGACCATGGATGTGATCAGCAACTTTGCCGCCCGCTACGAGCGCACCCGCGAGGAAGTCCTGTCGCTGCAGGACTACCTGGACATCTGCAAACGCGATCCCACCGCGTATGCCACGGCCTCGGAGCGCATGCTGAAGGCCATCGGCGAGCCCGAACTGGTCGACACGCGCAACGACCAGCGGCTCTCGCGGATCTTCGCCAACAAGGTGATCAAGATCTACCCGGCGTTCAGGGAGTTCTACGGCATGGAGGACGCCATCGAGCAGGTGGTGTCGTACTTCCGGCATGCCGCCCAGGGCCTCGAGGAGAAGAAGCAGATCCTCTACCTGCTCGGCCCGGTCGGCGGCGGCAAGAGCTCGATCGCCGAGCGGCTGAAGCAGCTCATGGAGCAGGTGCCCTTCTATGCGATCCAGGGTTCGCCGGTCAACGAGACGCCGCTGGGCCTCTTCAGCGCGGTCGAAGACGGCGAGATCCTCGAAAAGGAATACGGCATCCCGCGGCGCTACCTCAACCGCATCCTCTCGCCCTGGGCCGTCAAGCGCCTGGAGGAATACGGCGGCGACATCCGCCAGTTCAAGGTGGTCAAGCGCTACCCGTCGGTGCTGCGGCAGATCGCCGTCGCCAAGACCGAGCCGGGCGACGAGAACAACCAGGACATCTCCTCGCTGGTCGGCAAGATCGACATCCGCAAGCTCGAGACCTATGCGCAGGACGACCCGGACGCCTACGCCTACTCGGGCGGCCTGTGCCTCGCCAACCAGGGCCTGCTGGAGTTTGTTGAGATGTTCAAGGCGCCGATCAAGGTGCTGCATCCGCTGCTCACGGCCACGCAGGAAGGCAACTTCAAGGGCACCGAGGGTTTCGGCGCCATTCCGTTCGACGGCATCGTGCTGGCGCACAGCAACGAGAGCGAGTGGAAGGCCTTCCGCAACAACAAGAACAACGAGGCGTTCCTCGACCGGATCTACATCGTCAAGGTGCCCTACTGCCTGCGCGCCTCCGAGGAAATCAAGATCTACGAGAAGCTGGTGCGCAACTCCTCGCTCTCGCAGGCGCCCTGCGCGCCCGGAACCTTGCGCATGATGGCGCAGTTCTCGGTGCTCACGCGGCTGAAGGAGCCCGAGAACTCGAGCATCTACAGCAAGATGCAGGTCTACGACGGCGAGAACCTCAAGGACACCGACCCCAAGGCCAAGTCGATCCAGGAATACCGCGACTACGCGGGCGTCGACGAAGGCATGAGCGGCGTCTCGACGCGCTTCGCCTTCAAGATCATCTCGAAGGTCTTCAACTTCGACAGCTCCGAGGTCGCGGCCAACCCGGTGCACCTGATGTACGTGCTCGAGCAGCAGATCGAGCGCGAGCAGTTCCAGCCCGAGACCGAGCAGAAGTACATCAGCTACATCAAGGAGTTGCTGGCGCCGCGTTATGCCGAATTCATCGGCAAGGAGATCCAGACGGCCTACCTCGAGAGCTACAGCGAGTACGGCCAGAACATCTTCGACCGCTACGTCACCTATGCCGACTACTGGATCCAGGACCAGGAGTTCCGCGACGTCGACACGGGCGAGGTGTTCGACCGCGCCGCGCTCAACGGCGAACTCGAGAAGATCGAGCGGCCCGCGGGCATCGGCAACCCGAAGGATTTCCGCAACGAGATCGTCAACTTCGTGCTGCGCGCACGTGCGGGCAATGCCGGGCGCAACCCCGCCTGGACCAGCTACGAGAAGCTGCGCGCGGTCATCGAGAAGAAGATGTTCTCCAACACCGAAGAGCTGCTGCCGGTCATCAGCTTCAACACGAAGAGCAGTGCCGAAGAACAGAAGAAGCACGAGGACTTCGTGACCCGCATGGTCGAGAAGGGCTACACGGCCAAGCAGGTGCGCCTGCTCTGCGAGTGGTACCTGCGGGTGCGCAAGAGTTCGTGAGGAACGCGTCCTGATTCGTCCTTGAGGGAACAGACATCGTGGCCATCCTGCAGCAGATCATCGACCGCCGGCTCTCGGGCAAGAACAAATCCATCGGCAACAGGGAGCGCTTTCTGCGCCGCTACCGCGGGCAGATCCAGGAGGCCGTGCGGCGCGCGGTGACCGGGCGCAACATCCGCGAACTGGAACAGGGCGAGGACGTGACCCTGCCGCGCCGCGACGTGTCCGAACCGGTGTTCGGCCATGCGCGCGGCGGCGACCGCGAGTACGTGCACCCGGGGAACCAGGAGTACATCAAGGGCGACCGCATCGCGCGGCCCGAGGGCCAGGCGGGCGGCGGCTCGGGCAGCGGCGAGGCCGGCGACGGCGGCGAGGGCGAGGACGACTTCGTGTTCCGCCTCACGCGCGAGGAGTTCATGCGCGTCTTCTTCGACGACCTCGCGCTGCCGCACCTGGTGCGCACGCAGATCGCCGACGTGCCCGAATGGAAGAGCCACCGCGCGGGCTTCACCAACGACGGCACGCCCAACAACCTGCATGTGGTGCGCTCGATGCGCGGCGCGCTGGCCCGCCGCATCGCGCTCGGCGGCGAACCGCGCAAGGAGCTCAAGCGCCTCGAGGCGCACCTTGCGCACCTGCAGGCGCATCCGCAGGCGGCGCAGGCCTTCATCCAGACCGAGATCCGCGAAACCGAGGAGCGCATCGCCGAACTGCGCCGCAACATGCGGCACGTGCCCTACATCGATCCGATCGACCTGCGCTACCGCAACCGCGTGAAGACGCCGGTGCCGAGCGCCAAGGCCGTGATGTTCTGCCTCATGGACGTGTCTGGCTCGATGGACGAGGCGCGCAAGGACATGTCCAAGCGCTTCTTCATGCTGCTCTACATGTTCCTCACGCGCCACTACGAGACCATCGACCTCGTGTTCCTGCGCCACCACACGCAGGCGCAGGAAGTGAGCGAGGACGAGTTCTTCCACGCCACCGAAACCGGCGGCACGGTCGTGTCGAGCGCGCTGGTGCTGATGGACGAGATCGTCAAGGCGCGCTACCCGAGCGGCGAGTGGAACATCTACGGCGCGCAGGCCAGCGACGGCGACAACTGGCATCAGGACAGCGGGCGCTGCCGCCAGCTGCTGGTCGAGAACATCCTGCCGGTGGTGCGCTACTACGCCTACGTGCAGGTCGCCGAGACCGAGCAGAACCTGTGGCAGGAATACGCGCAGCTGCAGGGCATCGAGCCCAACTTCGCGATGCGCAAGGTGTCGGAGGCGCGGGACATCTACCCCGTGTTCCGAGACCTCTTCAAGAAGGAGGGAGCCACCGCATGACCACCGCATTCGACTTCCCGCCGCAGGCGCGGCTCGAACGCCTGCCAAGCCCGTCGGACTGGACCTTCGACCTCATCGAGACCTACCACACCGAGATCGCCAAGACCGCACGGAGCTACGGGCTCGACGTGTACCCGAACCAGCTCGAAGTGATCACGGCCGAGCAGATGATGGACGCCTACGCGAGCGTTGGCATGCCCATGATCTATCGCCACTGGTCGTACGGCAAGCAGTTCATCGCCACCGAAAAGAACTACCGCCGCGGCCACATGGGGCTGGCCTACGAGATCGTCATCAACTCCGACCCCTGCATTGCCTACCTGATGGAGGAAAACTCCATGGCCATGCAGGCGCTCGTGATCGCCCATGCGGCCTACGGCCACAACAGCTTCTTCAAGGGCAACTACCTGTTCCGCATGTGGACCGACGCGTCGTCGATCATCGACTACCTCGTCTACGCCCGCCACTACATCGCCGAATGCGAAGAGCGCCACGGCGTGGATGCGGTCGAGCAACTGCTCGACTCGTGCCACGCGCTCATGAACTACGGGGTCGACCGCTATCGGCGGCCGCAGAAGCGCTCGCTCGCGCAGGAGGGCCTGCAGCGCGCCGAGCGCGAGCGCCACATGCAGCAGCAGGTCAACGACCTCTGGCGCACGCTGCCGCGCAAGAGCGAGCAGGCGACCGAAACCGATTCGTCACGGCGCTTTCCTTCGGAACCGCAGGAGAACCTGCTGTATTTCATCGAGAAGAATGCCGCACTGCTCGAGCCCTGGCAGCGCGAGGTGGTCCGCATCGTGCGCAAGATCGCGCAGTACTTCTACCCGCAGCGCCAGACCCAGGTCATGAACGAAGGCTGGGCCACCTTCTGGCACTACACGCTGCTCAACACCATGTACGACCGCGGCCAGCTCGCCGACGGCTTCATGATGGAATGGCTCAGTTCGCACACGGGCGTGATCTTCCAGCCGCCGGTCGGCCACCGCGCCTACAGCGGCATCAACCCCTACGCGCTCGGTTTCTCGATGTTCACCGAGCTGCGGCGCATCTGCGAGAACCCGACCGAGGAAGACCGCCGCTGGTTCCCCGACTTCGCGGGCACCGACTGGGTCAAGACGCTCGACTATGCGATGCGCAACTTCAAGGACGAGAGCTTCATCGGCCAGTTCCTGAGCCCGAAGACGATGCGCGACTTCCGGCTGTTCGCGATCCGCGACCACCAGAGCGATCCCGAACTCGAGGTCTCGGCCATCCACGACGACAGCGGCTACCAGGCGCTGCGCGAATCGCTGTCACGCCAGTACGACATCGGCAGCCGCGAGCCCGACATCCAGGTCTGGAACGTCAACATGCGCGGCGACCGCGCGCTCACGCTGCGGCACACGCAGCGCAACAACCTGCCGCTGCACGACAACGCAGACGAAGTGCTCAAGCACGTCGCACGGCTCTGGGGCTTCGACGTGCACCTCGAGAGCGTCGACGTGCACGGCCACATCAGCCGCAGCTGGAAGGCCACGGCGCCGAAGCAGGTCGACTAACCCGCCAGCGCGGCGATCGCCAGCGCGTAGCCCTTCACGCCCAGCCCCACGATGATGCCCTTGGCGGCCGGCGAGATGTATGAATGGTGGCGGAACGACTCGCGCGCATGCACGTTCGAGATGTGCAGTTCGATGAGCGGCACGCTCGCGCCCTTGATGGCGTCGTGCAGCGCGATCGAGGTGTGGGTGTAGGCACCCGGGTTCATCACCACGCCGAGCAGGCGGCCAGCAGCCACCTCGCGGCCGGCTTCCTGGACCCAGTCGATCAGCACGCCTTCATGGTTGGACTGGCGGCACTCGATCTCGACGCCGTGCTTCGTGCCGGCCTCCTGGCACAGGCGCTCGACGTCGGCCAGGGTGTCGCGTCCGTATTGCTCGGGCTCGCGGGTGCCGAGCAGGTTGAGGTTGGGGCCGTTGAGGACGAGGATTTTCTTCATGGCGATGGAATGGAGGAGTGGCAGGCGTCGGCGCCATTATCGGCGTGGCGCCCGCGACGCGACTTGCGCTATGGTGGCGCGCATCATGACGAGCACTGAAGACACTTCGACCTGGCATCCCGTCGCGCGCTCGGCCGAGCTGCTGCCGGGCGCCAACATCGTGGCGGGCTTCGCCTGCGGCCAGGAGCTCGCGCTCTGGCGCGCCGCCGACGGCACCGGGCAAGCCTGGGAGAACCGCTGCCCGCACCGCAGCGTGCGCTTCACGCTCGGCCAGGTGGTGGGCGGAGATCGCCTGGCTTGCGCCTACCACGGCTGGCAGTACGCGGCGGGCAGCGGCCAGTGCGTGCGCATTCCCGCACATCCTTCGATGGCCGTTCCACCCAGCGTCTGCGCCAAGACCTTCCACGCGGCCGAAGCCGCGGGCATGCTGTGGGTGAACCTTGGGGATGCGGCGCCGGCCGAGGCGCCTCCCGCCGATGCGGTGCCCGCCGGCTGGTTGTTCTGCCGCACGCTGGGCCTGCGCACCTCATCCACTGAGGCGCGCCGCGCGCTGGCGGCGCACGGCTTCGCCGCCAAAGGGCCCACCGCCCTGCGGGGCAGGCTCGGAGGCGCCGACACCGCCGCGCTGGTGCTCGACGCCCGGGCCCAGCTCGCGTTCGTTCACCTCTGGACCGATGCCGCACCGGGCAGCGAGGCCATGAAGAACCTGCACATCGCCGCGCGCGACCTGCGCAGCAGCGTCGAAGAAGCCTTGCAACCCGCACAGACTGCCTGAACCCGCCATGCCTTTCATCACGGACGATCCCAACATGCTCGACGAGTGGCTCGCCGTCGGCCCCGCCTCGGCGCTGGCCGGCTGCAGTGCCGCGCGGCCGCATGCCGTGCGCCTGCTCGGCGAAACCCTGCAGCTCTGGCGCGACGCAGCCGGTACCGTGCAATGCCGCCTCGGCGAAGAACCGCTCGCGGTGCAGTCGCGCTACGGCTATCTCTGGGTCTGCCCGAGCGGCCGGCCCGCGCGCGAGCTGTTCGACTTTCCCGAATACGGCGAAGCCGGGCGCCGCCTGGTCGACTGCGGCGGCATCGGCGTGGCGGTCTCGGGGCTGCGCGTGATCGAGAACTTCCTCGACATGGCGCACTTTCCGTTCGTGCATGCCGGCTGCCTGGGCGCCGTGCCGCACACCGAAGTGGCGAAGTACCAGGTGCAGGTCGATGCGGCCAGCGGCGAGATCTGGGCCACCGACTGCCGCTTCTGGCAGCCGCGCGCCTCGGCCGCGCACGACGGCAGCGGCAGCGAGGTGCTCTACAAGTACCGCGTGATGCAGCCCTTCTCGGCCATGCTCTACAAGTCGAGTTCCCGGGCCGGCGCGCTCGACGCCATCGGGCTTTTCCTGCAGCCGATCGACGACGAGCATGTGATCGCGCACACGCTGCTGGCCTGCTTCGACGACACATCGAGCGATGCCGAGCTCATCGCTTTCCAGCACACCATCTTCGGCCAGGACAAGCCGATCCTCGAGAACCATGCCTTCAAGCGCATGCCGCTCGAGGGGCGCGCCGAAACGCCGACGCGTGGCGACACCTCGTCGGTCACCTACCGCCGCTGGCTGCGCGAGCGCGGCATGCGCTTCGGCGTGAGGCCGGCCGCATGATCACGCTCTACGACTACGCCCTCTCGGGCAACTGCTTCAAGGTGCGGCAGCTGCTCGCCTGGCTCGGCCACGGCTGGCGCAGCGTGCCGGTGGATTTCCATCCGGGCCGCGCGCACCGGTCGGCGGCGTTTTTGGCGCGCGTCAATCCGCTCGGGCAGCTGCCGGTCATCGACGACGACGGCTTCGTGCTGCGCGACGCGCAGGCGATCCTCGTCTACCTGGCAACCCGCTACGACGCCGAAGGCCGCTGGTACCCCGACGATGCGCGGCTGCGCGGCGAGATCGCGATGTGGTTCGCCATTGCCGATGAGCTCACGCGCACCGCGTCCGCCGCGCGGCTGCACGACGCCTTCGGCTACACGCACCTCGACATCGCGGCCTGCCGCCGCGGAGCGCATGCGGTCTTTCGCCTGCTCGACGACCACCTGGCCGAGCGGGCCAGCGGCGGCGATACGTGGCTGGCCGGCCCACACGCCACGCTCGCGGACCTGGCCTGCTTTCCTTATGCCGCGCTGGCGGGGGAAGGCGGCATCGCGCTTGACGAATACCCGGCGCTGCGCCACTGGATCTGGCGCTTTCGCCACCTGCCCGGCTTCACGGGAATGTCGGGTATCTTTGCCGCTGGCCCCGCCTGAACGCAGGCCCGCTATCCTCTTTCCTTTGCCTTCCTGCCCCCCAACGCCCATGAAAACCAAAGCCGCCGTCGCCTGGAAATCCGCCGCCCCCCTGACCATCGAAACCGTGGACCTCGAAGGACCGAAATTCGGCGAGGTGCTGGTCGAGATCAAGGCCACGGGCATCTGCCACACCGACTACTACACGCTCTCGGGTGCCGACCCCGAAGGCATCTTCCCGGCCATCCTCGGCCATGAAGGCGCGGGCATCGTGGTCGACGTCGGCCCGGGCGTGACCACGCTCAAGAAGGGCGACCACGTCATTCCGCTCTACACGCCCGAATGCCGCCAGTGCAAGTTCTGCCTGAGCCGCAAAACCAACCTCTGCCAGCCGATCCGCGGTACCCAGGGCAAGGGCCTGATGCCCGACGCCACCTCGCGCTTCAGCCTCGACGGCAAGCCCATCTTCCACTACATGGGCACCTCGACCTTCAGCAACTACACGGTGGCACCCGAGATCTCGCTTGCCAAGATCCGCGAGGACGCGCCCTTCGACAAGGTCTGCTACATCGGCTGCGGCGTCACCACCGGCATCGGCGCGGTGCTCTTCACGGCCAAGGTGGAGGCCGGCGCCAACGTGGTGGTGTTCGGCCTCGGGGGCATCGGCCTGAACGTGATCCAGGGCGCGAAGATGGTGGGCGCCGACAAGATCATCGGCGTCGACCTGAACCCCGAGCGCGAAGCCATGGCGCGCAAGTTCGGCATGACGCACTTCATCAACCCGAAGCAACTCGAGGCAGCCGGCGAGAACGTCGTCGACACCATCGTGCAGCTGACCGACGGCGGCGCCGACTACAGCTTCGAATGCATCGGCAACACCAAGGTGATGCGCCAGGCGCTCGAATGCACGCACAAGGGGTGGGGCCGCAGCATCATCATCGGCGTGGCCGAGGCCGGCGCCGAGATCAGCACGCGGCCGTTCCAGCTCGTCACGGGCCGCAAGTGGGAAGGCTCGGCCTTCGGCGGCGCGCGCGGGCGCACCGACGTGCCGAAGATCGTCGACTGGTACATGGAAGGCAAGATCAACATCGACGACCTGATCACCCACACCATGCCGCTGGAAGATATCAACAAGGGTTTCGACCTGATGAAGCGCGGCGAATCGATCCGCGGCGTCGTCCTGTACTGAACGCGAAGGGGCCAGCCATGGACCGCATGGAACCGTTGCGCACCGTGCAGGCCGGCGTGCTCGACGTCGCCTACTTCGAGGCCGGCCCGGCCGACGGCCCGCCGGTAGTGCTGATGCACGGCTTCCCGTACGACATCCATGCGTATGCCGAGGTGGCACCGATGCTGGCCGAAAGCGGCTGCCGCGTGATCGTGCCGTACCTGCGCGGCTACGGCGCCACGCGGTTCCTGAGCGACGCCACGCCGCGCTCGGGCGAACAGGCCGCGCTCGGCGCCGACCTGCTCGCGCTGCTCGACGCGCTTCGCATCCCGCGCGCAGTGCTGGCCGGCTACGACTGGGGCGGCCGCGCCGCCTGCGTGGTGGCAGCGCTCTGGCCCGAGCGCTGCGCGGGGCTGGTCTCGTTCAACAGCTACAACATCCAGAACATCGCGAAGGCGATGGTGCCCGACACGCCGGCCAACGAGCACAGCCTCTGGTACCAGTACTACTTCCACAGCGAGCGCGGCCGCGCCGGGCTCGCCCGGGACCGGCGCGCGATTGCGCGGCTGCTCTGGCGCCTCTGGTCGCCGACGTGGGCATTCGACGATGCCACCTTCGAGCGCAGCGCCGCGGCTTTCGACAACCCGGACTTCGTCGAGGTGGTGATCCATTCGTACCGCCACCGCTTCGGGCTCGTCGCGGGCGACCCGGCCTGCGCCGACATCGAGCGCCGGCTCGCGGCGCAGCCGGTAATCCGCGTGCCCGCCATCACCTTCGACGGCGCCGACGACGGCGTGCGCCCGCCCGCCGAGGCCTCGGCCCATGCGCACTGCTTCAGCGGCCCGCGCTCGCACCGGCTCGTGCCCGGCGTGGGCCACAACATGCCGCAGGAAGTGCCGCGCATCTTTGCCGATGCCGTGCGCGAACTCGTGCCCCTTCTGCAGACCGCTCCTTCTTCTTCATGACCGACACCCTCACCACCCTCTCCGAGCACCATGCCTTTGGCGGCGTGCAGGGCTTCTATGAGCATGCCTCGCGCGAGATCGGACTGCCGATGCGCTTCTCGGTCTACCTTCCGCCGCAGGCCGCGCAGCAGCACGTGCCGGCCATGCTCTACCTTGCGGGCCTGACATGCAACGAGGAGACCTTTGCGGTCAAGGCCGGCGCGCAGCGCATGGCCGCGAGCCTCGGCATCGCGCTGATCGCGCCCGACACCAGCCCGCGCGGCAGCGCCGCCGAAAGCCTGCCCGGCGCCACCGCCAGCTGGGACTTCGGCATCGGGGCCGGCTTCTACCTCGACGCCACCGAAGCGCCCTGGTCCACCCACTGGCGCATGGAGAGCTGGACGATGCAGGAACTGCTTCCGCTCGTGGCGGAACACTTCGCCATCGACGGCGAGCGGCTCGGCATCTTCGGCCATTCGATGGGTGGTCATGGCGCGCTCACGCTCGCGCTGCGGCATCCGGGGCGCTTTCTGTCGGTGTCGGCCTTTGCGCCGATCTGCGCGCCCACGCAGTGCCCCTGGGGCGAGAAGGCCTTCGGCGGCTACCTCGGCGAGCCCGGCGGCGACCGCGCGCAGTGGCTCGTGTACGACGCCAGCGCACTCATGAAGTCGCAGACCGCCGCGCCCTATCCGCAGGGCATCCTGATCGACCAGGGCCTGGCCGACAAATTCCTGGCCGAGCAGCTGCATCCCGAAGCCTTCGAGGCCGCCTGCTTCGCCGCCGGCCAGCCGCTCACGCTGCGGCGCCATGCGGGCTACGACCACGGCTACTACTTCATCCAGACCTTCATGGCGGACCACATCGCGCACCACGCACAGACGCTGCGTGCATGACATGTCGGCCGCGCAGATCCCCGCCTTCCGCCTGCGCTCCCGCGACGGCAACGCCGAGGAGAGCCTGGCACTGGCCGGCATCTGGCGCCGCGCCTGGATCGCGGCGCATCGCAATACCAGCGTCGTCGAACCCATCACGCACTGGCTGCGGCGCGTGCAGGCCGAGTTCATTGCGCCGGCCGACGTGGTGCTGGCGGAGCGCGAAGGCCAGGTGCTCGCGTTCATGGTACTGCTGGGGCGGCGCAGCTACGTGGCGCAGCTCTTCGTCGAGCCCCACCTGCGCAACCAGGGCCTCGGGCAGGCGTTGCTCGACGAGGCCGGTGTGCGCATGCCGCTCGGCTGGAAGCTCCATGTGGCCGTCGGCAACACGGCGGCGCAGCGCTTCTACGAACGCTACGGCCTGGTGCGCGGCGCGGTCGACCACCATCCCGCGAGCGGACGCGAACGGGTCGCCTACCATTGGCATCCGCCGGGGCCGGCCAAGCGCCACGGCTGAGATCCCTTCATTCATCCTTTCATGAGCGCCTTCGTCGAGAGCCTGCACGAGACCTTCGAACGCATCGGCCGCATCGAGACGCGCCGCATGTTCGGCGGCCATGGCGTCTGGCACGACGGCCGCATGATCGCGCTGGTGTTCAAGGACACGCTCTACCTCAAGTGCGACGCCGAAAGCGCTGCGCATTTCGACCGGCTCGACCTGCCGCCCTTCACCTACGAACGCCAAGGCAAGGCAATGCCCATGTCGTACCGCCAGGCCCCGGCCGAGCTGTTCGAAGATCGCGAGGAAGCCGCGGTCTGGGGCCGCCGCGCCTACGAAGCCGCCCTGCGCTCGGGCCACGCGCCCAAGCCCGCCAAGAAAACCGCACCCGCCAGGAAAAAGAAAGCGCCCGCCCGTTGAACCACGACCCCGCCCTACTCCCGCCGCTGCCCGAGCGCGAACAGATCGCGCTGCTGGCGCCCTTCGAAGGGCTGGACCTCCCGCGCATCGTGGTGGTCGCGACGCGGGAAGACGCCGAGCGCGCCGCGGTGGCGTTGCTCGGCGCGCGCGTGGTCGGCTTCGACACCGAGTCGAAGCCGACCTTCGCGAAGAACGAGGTTTCGGGCGGTCCGCACGTGGTGCAGTTCGCCACGCCCACGGCCGCCTGGCTGTTCCAGCTCCATCGCACCGAATGCAACGACGTGCTCGCGGCGCTGGTCGCCTCGACCGCGCTGCAGAAGGTCGGCTTCGGCCTGTCGAGCGACCTTTCGCTGCTGCGCCGGCGGCTCGCGGTGGAGCCGCAGGCGGTGGTCGACATCGACCACGAGTTCCGCCGCCGCGCCTACCGCAAGTCGGTGGGCGTGAAGACCGCCGTCGCGCTGGTCTTCAACCAGCGCTTCATCAAGTCGCGCAAAGCCACCACCTCGAACTGGGCCAACCGGCAGCTCTCGCCGGCGCAGATCCGCTACGCGGCCAACGATGCCTATGCGTCGATCCGCGTGTACGACGCGCTGTTCAACCGCTGAGCGGCGCAGCGGCGAGTGGCCGCCAGCGCTAGTCGCGCCCCGCCTCCAGGATGGCCTGCGCCAGCCGCTTCGGGTTCGAGAAGAACATCTCGTGGCTGCCCGGGCATTCCACCAGCCTGAACAAGCCAAGCCGCTCCGACAGACGCGGATGCCATGGCAGGCTGTGCGGCATGGCCGTGTCCTGCAGGCAATTGACGTAGGACTTGCCGAGCGGCAATGCCGCCAGCGGTTGGGAAAGCCGGATCTTGTCGGTGAAGGTTCGGTAGGGGTGCGGGTTCAACCGCTCGTAGCTGGCCTGCGCGAGCGGCAGGTCGGCATCGTTGATGAAGGCTTCGCGCCAGACCTCGAATGGCAGGGTCACCGCATTGCCGTTGGCGCCGGCAATGGCATCGAACATCGCGATGTAGTGCGGCGGCACCATGTCGTTGAGCGATTCCCCGTCGAGCGGCACGAAGGCGTTGACGTACACCAGCCGCTTCAGTCGCTGCGCGATGCGGTCCGCCACACCCGAAATCACCATGCCGCCATAGCTGTGGCCCACAAGACGGACATCGCCCAGGTCCTTCTCCTCGATGAAGCGGACAGCCGATTCGATGGCATCCTCGAGGCCGATGCGCGAGCGGTCGTCGTCGGCGCGGTTGCCCGCGAGCGTGGGGCAATGCACCCCGTGGCCGGCCTCGCGCAGGCTGCCGGCCACGGCTTCCATTTCGGCGCCGGTGTGCCAGGCGCCGTGTACCAGAACATAGGTGTCCGACATATGCATGTCTCCTTCTTGGTCGTGATGAAGACGACTTTAGGCAACATGCGGCCGCCCGGATGGCCGCTCGCCGACAGGCGAATGGCCGATGCCTGCCGGGCGCCTGCTGGATGCGGCCTCTGTCTCAGCGGTGGCGCCGCAAGGCGCCTGGTGTGGCGCCGAAATGCCGGCGGCACTGGCGCACGAAGTGCGATGCGTCGGTGAATCCGACGCGGAAGCCGATCTCGGCAATGCCGAGCCGGTCGAAACGCGCATCGCACAGCATGCGTCGCGCAACCTCCATGCGAAAACTGGCGAGCGCGGTGGCGAAGGTGGTCGCGCCGCCGGCCAGGCAGCGGTGGAGGCTGCGCTCCGAAATGCCGAGCCCGCACGCCACCTTGGCGGCAGTCAGCCCCGGCTCGGCGTGGCGCTCGCGCGTGGCATCGAGCACACGCCGCCGCAGCGCGGCACGCTCGCCCTCGCACGTTGCCGAAGCCGGGTCGGCGCCTGCCGCAAGTGCGAGCAGCCCACCGAGCTGGTCGGTCAGCAAGGCTGCTGGCAACGGAGGCCTCAGCACGGCCTGCGGCGACAGCTGCTGCACGAAACCGCTCAGCACGCGACCCCAGCCCGACTGCCCGTCGATGCGCCGCACCTGATGGTCGCTTGCGCGAGGCAGCCATGACTCGACCCACGCCGTCGGCAGTTCGAGCGACAGCGTGTCGGCGCACTGCAGGAAATGAAACTCGTAGCACCGGCGCGAGTCGACGAGCACAAGATCGGCCGGCAGCAGGCGCGCCGTGCGGCCGTCCTGTGCGGCGACCCAGGGCGAATCGGTCTTGCACAGCAGGTAGTAGTAGTTGCTGCGGCTGTGGGCGATGGCGCGCCGGGTGCGGTACACGTCTTGTGCAGAACCGCGGACCCGGTTCACGCCGATCGCGCCCAGTGGCGCCGACTCGAGCGTGGCGCTGAAGCTGCCCGCGAGCGAACTGGTCACGTCCATCTCGAGGAAACCCTCGCAGACCGCGCCGACCCAGTAGTCGAGCCGCTGCGACGGCGGCGCGGCGTCGGTCGACCAGGTACGGACGGCGGGCGGGCTGTTTGCGTTCATGGCACCAACATACCCACGCCTCGGGCGCTTGCCAAGCGGGTATAGACGGCCTTCATGGCAGCGTGCCGGCACGCCCGGCACAATGCCCGTCACATCGACCGCACACGAAAGAAGGGCCATGAACGACAAGAAAAGCGATTTCGGACTGATCGGCCTGGCCGTGATGGGCCAGAACCTGGTGCTGAACGTGGAAAGCCGCGGCTTCCAGGTCAGCGTCTACAACCGCACCGAAGCCACCACCGAGGCCTTCGTCGCCGCTCACCCCGGCAAGAAGCTGGTGGGAGCGAAGACGCTCGAGGACTTCGTGCAGAGCCTGGCGCGGCCGCGCAAGGTCCAGATCATGGTCAAGGCCGGCGCGCCGGTCGACCAGGTGATCGAGCAGCTGATCCCGCTGCTCGACAAGGACGACATCGTGATCGACGGCGGCAACAGCCTCTACAGCGACACCGAGCGCCGCGACGCCTGGCTCGCCGGCGAGGGCCTGCGCTTCATCGGCGCAGGCGTCTCGGGCGGCGAGGAAGGCGCGCGCAAGGGTCCATCGATCATGCCGGGCGGCCCGCTCTCTACGTGGGAGGTGATGAAGCCGATCTTCGAGAGCATTGCCGCCAAGGTGGACGGCGAGCCCTGCGTGATCCACATCGGCCCGGGCGGCGCGGGCCACTACGTGAAGATGGTGCACAACGGCATCGAGTACGGCGACATGCAGCTGATCTGCGAGGCCTACAGCCTGTTCAAGGCAGCGGGCTTCACGACCGACGAGATGGCCGCCGTCTTCAGCGAGTGGAACGAGGGCGAGCTGCAGAGCTACCTGATCCAGATCACCGCGAAGGCGCTCGAGCAGAAAGACCCGGAGACCGGCCAGCCGGTGGTCGACGTCATCCTCGACAAGGCCGGCCAGAAGGGCACGGGGCAATGGACGCTCATCAACGCCGCGGAGAACGCGGTGGTCATTAGCACCATCAACGCCGCTGTCGAGGCGCGCGTGCTCTCGTCGCAGAAGCAGGCGCGTGTGGCGGCGAGCAAGCTGCTGCAGGGCCCGAAGGCGGAACTGTCGATCGACAAGAAGGCGCTGGTGGCCAAGGTGCACGATGCGCTCTATGCCTCGAAGGTGATCAGCTACACGCAGGGCTTCGACCTCATGAAGACCATGGGCGAGAAGAAGGACTGGAAGCTCGACCTCGGCCGCATCGCCGCGATCTGGCGCGGCGGCTGCATCATCCGCGCGCGCTTCCTGAACCACATCACCGACGCCTACCGCGGCGACCCCGCGCTCGGCAACCTGATGCTCGATCCGTTCTTCAAGGACCTGCTGAACCGCACGCAGCAGAACTGGCGCGAGGTGGTGGCGCTCGCGGTGAGCCACGGCATTCCAGTGCCGGCGTTCAGCGCCTCGCTGGCGTACTACGACAGCTACCGCACCGAGCGCCTGAGCGCAAACCTGCTGCAGGCGCAGCGCGACTTCTTCGGCGCGCACACCTACGAGCGCGTGGACAAGCCCGCGGGCGAGTTCTTCCACACGCAGTGGCCGGAAGTGATCTGACGACCCGGCCTCGTTGACCCGGCCTCATTGAACCGGCCGCATTGAACCGGCCGGGTGCGTCTCAGCCGCGCTCGGCCGACAGCGCGCACCTGACCTGCGCCACCAGTTCCTCCACGGGCGTGGTCGCATCGACCGTGATCACCCCGTCCTCGCCCACCGGCGATTCGAGTGTTTCGAACTGGCTGGCCACCAGGCTCGCGGGAAAGATGTGCGCGCCGGCGCGCGACGCGACGCGGCGCTCGCTCTCCGCGCGGTCGATCTCCATGAAGACGAACTTCAGATCGGGCACGGCCGCGCGCAATTGGTCGCGGTAGGCGCGCTTGAGCGCCGAACTGGCCAGCACCGCACCGCGCGGCTCGGCGGCGAGGGCTTGGCCCAGCGCGTCGAGCCAGCCGGCCCGGTCGGCGTCGGTCAGCGCAATGCCCTTGCTCATCTTTTCATGGTTCTCGGGGGGATGGTGGTCGTCCCCTTCGATCATCGGCAGCGACAGCGCGCTGGACAGCGCTTCGCCGAGCGTCGATTTGCCGCAGCCGGAAACACCCATCACCACCAGCCAGATTCCATCCATGCGCAACTACTCCCTGTGGTCGGTTCGCGAAGGCCCACGCCCCTTGTTTACGAATCTACCTTGATTTGGAGGCCCCCTCCCATGCAAGCCCATGGGGACTGACCCTAGAACAACAGCCCCTGCCCCGCCGCGCCCGGCGGCCGGAAGGCGTCCAGGTCGAGGGCGATGCGCTCGCGGTTGAAGCCGATGCGGCGCGTTGCCTTCTCGAAGCGCTGGTGGATCAGGTCGGCCCAGAGCCCGCTGCCTTTCATGCGCGTGGCGAAGTCGGCGTCGTAGTCCTTGCCGCCGCGCATCTCGTGGATGCGCGCCATGATGCGCTGCGCGCGCTGCGGGTAGTGCAGTTCGAGCCATTCCTTGAACAGCGGAGCCACTTCCCACGGCAGCCGGATCACCGTGTAGAACGCGCTGCGCGCACCCGCCTCCCAGGCAGCCTCGAGCACCTGCTCCATGTCCTCGTTCACGAACGGGATCTGCGGGGCCACGCTCACGCCCACCGGCACGCCGGCTTCGGCCAAGGTGCGGATGGTGCGCAGCCGCCGGTGCGGCGCGGCGGCGCGCGGCTCGAGTTTGCGGGCCAGATCGCCGTCGAGCGTGGTCACGGTGATGTAGACAGCGGCCAGCCGCTGGGCGGCCATCGGCGCGATCAAGTCGAGGTCGCGCTCCACCGTGCTCGATTTGGTGACCAGCGCGAACGGGTGCCGCGTCTCCTGCAGCAGCTCGAGCACCGCGCGCGTGAGCCGCAGCTCGCGTTCGATCGGCTGGTAGCAGTCGGTCGCGGTGCCGATCGCGATGTGGCTGGGCCGGTAGCCCTTGCGCCCGAGCTCACCGCGCAGCACCTCGACGATGTTGCGCTTGGCAATGAGCCGGGTCTCGAAGTCGAGCCCCGGCGACAGGTTGAGATAGCTGTGCGTGGGCCGCGCGAAGCAGTAGATGCAGCCGTGCTCGCAGCCGCGGTAGGGGTTGAGCGAGCGGTCGAACGAGATGTCGGGCGATTCGTTCTGGTTGAGCACCGATTTCACGTCTTCGAGGCGCACTTCGGTCGCGAGCGGCGCCAGGCCGTCGGACTCAGCCGCCTCGTCGGCGAGCGTGCCCCAGCCGTCGTCGAAGTCGTTGCGCTCGTCACGCGAGAAGCGGTGCGCCAGGCGCGTGGCCGCACCGCGGCCCTTGATGGCATGGATCGGGATGAGAGCGGCTGGCATGGCGACCTCTTGGCTGAAAACTGTATGTTTATACAGTTATTTTTGCTCCTGCACCATCCCACAGAATATGATTTCTGTATTGACAGAAATTTCAAGAACATTAGACTTTCACGCATGCAACTCACCGACATCCAGCGCAAGTTCGTTCTCCACTGGGGCGAAATGGGGTCGATGTGGGGCGTCAACCGCACGGTGTCGCAGATCCACGCCCTGCTATTCGCCTATGGCAAGCCGGTACACGCCGAGGAAATTTCCGAGACGCTTGGCGTGGCACGCTCCAACGTGAGCAACAGCCTGAAGGAACTGCAGGCCTGGAACCTCGTGCGCGTCACGCATGTGCTGGGCGACCGGCGCGACTATTTCGAGACCAGCGTCGATGTCTGGGAGCTGTTCCGTACCGTGGTGCGCGAGCGCAAGGAGCGCGAGTTCGATCCCACGGTCCGCGTGCTGCGCGAGCTCGTCGCGAGCCCCGACTTCCAGAACGAACCGGCCGACGCGCAGGACCGCATCCGCTCGACCCTCGACCTGATGAGCAAGCTCGCCACCTGGGCCGACGAGATGCTGCGGCTGTCGCCCGGCACGCTCGACAAGGTACTGAGCCTGGGCGCGAGCGTGCAGAAGTTCGTGCGCGGGGACGCGGCCCCGCCGGCGTCGGCCAGCCAGGGCAATGCCGGCGACGCCGATCCGAACCATGCCGGCCTGCCGATGATCTGAGCGGTGTTTTTTTGTCCATTCATTTCTGTTTTGACAGAAATATCGGAAACACAATATGTCGTCCACCCTCGCCTTCCCGCTGACCGTCTACTACGACGCCAGCTGCCCGCTCTGCGCCGCCGAGATGAAGACCATGGCATCCCGGGACGCAGCGGCGCGCCTGCACCTCGTCGATTGCTCGCACGCAGATTTCCATGGCGGACCCGCGCCACGCCAGGCGCTCATGACGGCGCTTCATGCGGTGGACGCCGAGGGCCGACTTCATGTCGGCGTGGCGGCCATCCGCGCCTGCCGCAAGGCCGTGGGCCTGCCGGCCGGAGGCTTCCTGCTCGACCTGCCGCCGGTGGCGCGACTGGCAGACCGCGCCTACGCCGCGCTTGCGCGCCACCGCCATCGCCTCCCGCGCCCGCTCGTGGCGCTGCTGACGCGCCCGCACACGCGCGGCGGCACCTGTGCCGACGGCAACTGCCGACTGTAGAAAGAGAGAGCCCCGATGCCCAGCATCTTCCAGCCCGACTTCCACTTGCCCGCCACGCCTGGGGCCGCAACGGTCACAAAGGCCGATACGCAGGACTACTTCACCGAAGTGGCCGACGACTACCGCGCATGGAGTCCGAGCTACAACATGCACTTCGGGTTCTGGCGGCTCGGCCTGAACCCGTTCCGGCGCGAAGCGATGCTGGTGGAAATGAACCGGGTCGTCGGCCGTGCGCTCGGGCTCGGCGAGGCCGAGGCGCAGGCGCCGCGCCGCTGCGTGGTCGACCTGGGCTGCGGCGCCGGCGCCACCACGCGCACGCTCCTCGCCGATCATCCCGCGCTCTGCGCCGTCACGGTCACCAACGTGGCGGTGCAGAACCGCATCGCCGCACGGCTCGATGCCGCGGTCGGGGTGGCCGACCGGGTAGCGCACCTCGAGGCCGACTACACGCGCACCGGCCTGCCCGGCGCGCAGGCCGACGGCGCCTGGGCCGTGGAAAGCGCCTGCTACGCCAGCGGAGCCGCCAAGGCGGATTTCGTGCGCGAGGCGGCGCGCCTGCTCAAGCCCGGCGCCCGGCTCGCCGTGGTCGACGGCTTCCTGCTGCGGCCGCGGCCGGGCCGCGTGGCCGGCTGGCTCCACCGCCTGTGGGCCGACAGCTGGGCCGTTCCGACGCTCGCGGTGCGCGACGATTTCGTTGCCGCGCTGCGCACGCACGGCTTCCACGACATCGAGGTGCGTTCGCTGCGCTGGCGCGTGGCGCCGAGCGCGCTGCACATTCCGCTGCTCGCCACGCGCTTCGCGCTGGTCGAACTCTGGAAGGCACGCGGCCGGCTCGGCCCGTGGCGCCGCAAGCACATCGTCGCCAGCTACTGCGCACTCGCGCTGGGCGTGTTCTGGCGCGACTTCGACTACTGCATGGTCACGGCCACGCGCAGCGGCCCGGCGGCGGCATGACGGACCGCCGCCCGGTTTTCCAGCAGGCGCTCGGCGTGCAGTGGGAGCGCCTCGGCGAGGTGATCCGCAGGCACTACACGATGGCGCCGTTCTCGGCCGACCACGTGTGCGTGCGCGGCACCATGGACGAAGTGCACCATGCGCCATGGGCGCGCGTGCTGCTGATGCCCTTCGGCCGATTGTTCGGCGCGCTGGTGCCCTACACCGGCGCCAACGTGCCGATCGACGTGCACTACCGCTGCCGGCCCGACAGCGCCCTGCTGTACTGGGACCGCGTCTTCGGCTTCGAAGGCCGCGCGCCCTTCCACTTCCGCTCGCACATGGCGCTCGGGCGCCGGCACGGCGAGGTGATCGAATACGTGCGCTTCGGCATCGGCATGCGCCTGGCGGTGAGCGCCGAGGACGGCGCGCTGGTGTTCCGCGACCGCGGCTACGTCTGGCGCATCGGCGGGCTGCATCTGCCGCTGCCGCTCGGCCTCCTGATGGGCACTGCCTATGTCGAGGAGCGGCCCGATCCGCAGGACCCCGAGGCGTTCGGCATGAAGATGGTGCTGCGCCACCGCTGGTTCGGCGACGTGTTCCGCTACAGTGGCCGTTTCCGGCTGCCCGCGCGCGCACCCGGCGAGCCGGCGCCACGGGGCAGCCGCTCGCCCAGCCAGGCGATCAGTTCCTGCGCCGCCACGTTGCGCATCGGCCCCGGCAGGTAGGCCAGCACCACGCGGCGTTCGATGCGCGGCTGCGTGAGCCGCACCACGGCCAGCTCGGGATCGCGCAGCGACGAGGTGTAGAGCTGCGGCATCAGGCCCAGCGCATGGCCACTGCGCACCAGCGCATAGAGCGTTTCGGAATAGCTCACGCGGTAGGGCTCCGCGCCCTGCGCGAACTGCGCCCGCGCCGGAATGCCGAGCGCCGGCATGCTGCCGCTTTCGAACATCACGAGCCGCTCGCCGCCAATCGCCTCCCAGCGCGTGCGCGCGGCGGCCGCGAGCGGATGGTCGCGGCGCACCACCAGCACCAGCGGATCGCGGAACAGGTCCACGCAGACCAGCCCGCCGGGCGGCTCGGTGATGGCCGCCACCGCCATGTCGAGCTGGCCGCCGCGCAGTTCGGCCAGCAAGGTGGTCGAGGGCGCATCGCGCCAGGCGATCTCGAGCGCGTGGCCGCCGCGCGCGAGAAACTCGCTGGCCGCGGCCGTCACGCGCGCGCTGGCCGACGGGATCACGCCCACGCGCACGAAGGCGCGGCCGCGCTGCACGGTGCTTTCGATGTCGCGCAATGCGACCTCGACCGTGTTGACGAGGAAATCGGTGCGCGCGAGCACTTCGGCGCCCACGGCCGTGAGCTCCAGCCGATGCGTGGAACGCGTCAGCAGTTCGGCGCCGAGCAGCTTCTCCATCTGCTTGATCGCGTTGCTCAATGCGGGCTGCGTGATGGCGAGCCGGCGCGCCGCGCGGCCGAAATGCCCTTCCTGCACCAGCACCGAAAAGAACTGGAGCTGTCGCAGCGTGAGTGCGCGCAGTGGCGAGGCGGCCATGGGTTTTCCTTGGTCCATCGATTGGATGAATCAAATTATAGAAATTCAAAATTTTGCTTATGGGCCTGCGCTGCCTAGACTGGCCGCATGAACGACCCCGCCGCGCCGCCCCTCACGCTCGAATCGATGCTGCGCGAGATGCCAAAGGTCGAGCTGCACTGCCACCTGTTCGGCACCGTGCGGCACCAGACCTTCAGGCAGCTCAACCAGCGTGCCGGCGCCCCGCTCGCCGACGAGGAGATCGAAGGCTTCTACACACGCGGCGAAAAGCCCGTCGGCGTGCTGCGCGTGCTGCGCGCGCTCGATGCGCAGCTGGTGCGCAGCCCCGGCGATCTCTACCAGCTCACGCACGAGTACCTGGAGGATGCGGCAGCCCACAACGTGCGCTATGCCGAGTTCTCCTGGAACCCGACCGGCACCGTGCACGCATCGGGCATCGCTTACGCCCACGCGCAGGGTGCGATCGTGCGCGCGATCCACGACGCCGAGCAGGCGTTCGGCATCACGGGCCGTCTCATCGCTGCGATCGACCGCGAGGCGAGCCCCGAGGCCGCCGTCGAGATGGTCGAGTGGCTCAAGGCCCACCGCTGCGACGAAGTGGTCGGCATCGGCATCGACTACCGCGAGGTCGACCGGCCGCCCGAATTGTTTGCGCGCGCCTACGCCGAGGCTCGGCACGCGGGGCTCAGGACCACGGCGCATGCGGGCGAGTTCGGCATGCCGTGGACCAACGTGCGCACCGCGCTCGACCTGCTGCAGGTCGACCGCATCGACCATGGCTACACGGTGGTCGACCAGCCCGATTTCGCGCGGGAGTGCGCCGAGCGCGGCGTGCTCTTCACCGTGGTGCCGACCAATTCCTACTACCTGCGCACGCTGCCGCCGGCGCGCTGGGCGCTCGACCATCCGATCCGCCGGATGCCCGGACTGGGCTTGCGCATCCATCCCAACACCGACGATCCGACGCTGCACAAGGTCACGCCCACACAGGCCTGGCTCATGATGGTGCGCGACTTCGGCTTCGGCCTGGACGACCTGCGCAGCTTCATGCACAACGGGCTCGACGGCGCATGGATCGACGACACCCAGCGCCGCGCCTGGCGCACCGAGTGGAGCGCCGCTTTCGACGCGCTGCGCGCCCGCCTTCTCGCAGAAACGCCGCCCTCCGACCCACCGCAACGAGCCACGCCATGAACACCTCCCGCCGCCTCCTTCTTCTCGCCACCGCACTGGGTTCGGTGCTTCCCGCCGCTGCCCTCGCGCAGGCGGCCTGGCCCGCTGCCCGGCCGATCACGCTGGTCGTGCCCTTCACCGCGGGCGGCAGCGTGGACGTCAACGCGCGCCTTGTCGCCACGCGGCTGGCCGAACGGCTCAAGCAGTCGGTGGTCATCGAGAACGTGGCGGGTGCGGGCGGCGCGATCGGCGTGGCCAAGGCCGTCAATGCGGCACCCGACGGCTACACGCTCGTGGTCGGCCCCGACAGCGCGATCGCGATCGGGCGGCTGGTCAATCCCGCGGCATTCAAGTTCGATCCGCTCAAGGACCTGGCGCCGGTCGGCATGCTCAACACCGCGCCCATGGTGCTGGTGGCGCGCCCGGGCCTCGAGGCCCGCAGCTACGCCGACTTCGTGAAGCTCGCCAAGGCGAAGCCGGGCACCTACAACTACGCCACCTCGGGCGTGGGCACGGTGCTGCAGCTCGCGATGGAACTTCTCAAGCAGAAGAGCGGCATCTTCGTGACCCATGTGCCCTACCGCGGCGGCGCGCAGATCGCCACCGACGTGATCGGCAACCAGGTCGACCTCGCGATGCTCGTCAGCACCAGCGCGATACCGCATGTGAACGGCAAGCGCCTGCAGGCGCTGGGCATCACCGGCAGCCAGCGCCTCGCCGCGTTGCCCGACGTGCCGACCTTCGCCGAGATGCCGGGCCTCCAGGGCTACGACATGGTGAGCTGGACCGGGATCTTCGCGCCGGCCAAAACGCCGCCCGCGGTGGTGGCGCGCCTGAACCAGGAACTGAACGCGGTGCTCGCCGAGCAGGGCGCCCTGCCCGGCAGCGGCACGCCCGAGCAGTTCGGCCAGTTCGTCCAGGCCGAATACGCGCGCAACCAGAAGATCGTGCAGTCGGCCAACATCAAGGAATGAGCAGCCGGCCGGCCCGCGGGCCGGCCTACTGTTCTTCGGGCCAGTCGCGGATGTAGGCTTTGAGCATCTTGTTCTCGAAGTTCTGCGCGTCGACCACCGCCTTGGCGACGTCGTAGAAGCTGATCACGCCCATCAGCATGCGCTTGTCCATCACGGGCATGTAGCGCGCATGGCGCTCGAGCATGATGCGGCGGATCTCGTCGAGTTCGGTCTCGAGCGTGCAGGTCACGGGCGCATCGTCCATCGCCCTTCGCACCAGCGTGCCGCCGACCTGGCCGCCGTTGGCGACGATCGCGGTGATCACTTCGCGGAAGGTGAGCATGCCGACCAGGTCGCCGTGTTCCATGACCACGAGGGAGCCGATGTCCTTTTCCGCCATGGTCTTGACTGCTTCGGCCAGCAGGTCGTCAGGCGTGATGGTGAAGAGCGTGTTGCCCTTGACGCGAAGGATGTCGCTGACTTTCATCGTGTGCTCCTCTCTCTCGGAAATCTGTCTCGGCGGCGTGCCGATTTGAATATAGCCCACAATCGGCGGCGACCCCGTCACGCCCATGACGCGCACGCATGTTTGCAGACGTCGCGGGCCTTGCGAATGAACCCAGAAAGGCCTCCATGCCCGGCTATTCCGACCCCGGCTTCGACACCCTGGCGCTGCACGCCGGCGCCGCCCCCGACCCCGCCACCGGCGCACGGGCGGTGCCGATCCATCTGAGCACCTCCTTCGTCTTCGAGTCGAGCGACCATGCGGCGGCGCTCTTCAACCTCGAGCGCGCGGGGCATGTCTACTCGCGCATCAGCAACCCGACCAACGCGGTGTTCGAGCAGCGTGTCGCCGCGCTCGAGGGCGGCATCGGGGCGATCGCCACAGCCAGCGGGCAGGCCGCCCTGCACCTCTCGGTGGCCACGTTGATGGGCGCTGGCTCGCACATCGTCGCAAGCACCGCGCTCTACGGCGGGTCGCAGAACCTGCTGCACTACACAATGCGGCGCTTCGGCATCGAGACCACCTTCGTCAAGCCCGGCGACTTCGACGGCTGGCGCGCCGCGGTGCGGCCCGAAACCAAGCTCTTCTTCGGCGAGACCGTGGGCAACCCGGGTCTCGACGTGCTCGACATTCCCGCGGTGAGCGAGATCGCGCATGCCGCCCGCGTGCCGCTGCTGGTCGACTCCACGCTCACCTCGCCGTACCTGATCAAGCCCTTCGACTGGGGTGCCGACCTGGTCTACCACTCGGCCACCAAGTTCCTGTCGGGCCACGGCACGGTGATCGGCGGCGTGGTGGTCGACGGCGGCAGCTTCGACTGGGAAGCCTCGGGCAAGTTCGCCGAGTTGACCGAGGCCTACGACGGCTTCCACAACATGGTGTTCAGCGAGGAAAGCACTGTCGGCGCCTTCCTGCTGCGCGCGCGGCGCGAGGGACTGCGCGACTTCGGCGCCTCGATGAGCCCGCACACGGCGTGGCTGATACTGCAGGGCATCGAGACCCTGCCGCTGCGCATGGAGCGCCACATCGACAACACGCAGAAGGTGGTCGAGTTCCTCGCGAGCCACCCCTTCGTCTCACGCGTGGGCCATCCGCTGATCGAGACGCACCCGAGCCACGCGCTCGCGCAGAAGCTGCTGCGCCACGGCGCGCGCGGCGCCGGCGCGGTGTTCAGCTTCGACATCCGGGGTTCGCGCGCACAAGGCAAGGCCTTCATCGAATCGCTCAAGCTCTTCAGCCACCTGGCCAACGTGGGCGACTGCCGCAGCCTGGTGATCCATCCCGCGAGCACCACCCACTTCCGCATGAGCGACGAAGCGCTCGCGGGCGCCGGCATCTCGCAGGGGACGATCCGGCTGTCGATCGGGCTCGAAGACCCGATCGACCTGATCGACGACCTGAAGCGCGCGCTCAAGGCGGCAGAAAAGGCGGGGGCCTGACATGGACTTCAGCGTCAACGGCCATCGCACCTACTGCTACACCGGCGGCAAGGCCTTCGATGCCGCCAAGCCCACCGTGGCCTTCATCCACGGCGTGCTCAACGACCACAGCGTGTGGATCCTGCAGAGCCGCTGGTTCGCCAACCACGGCTGGAACGTGCTCGCGCTCGACCTGCCGGGCCACTGCAAGAGCGAAGGGCCGCCGCCCGCGAGCGTGGAAGATGCGGCGCAGTTCGTGCTCGCGCTGCTCGATGCGGCCGGCGTGCCCAAGGCCGCGCTGGTCGGCCACAGCTTCGGTTCGCTGATCGCGCTCGAAGCCGCCGCACGCGCGCCCGAGCGTGTCACCCACCTGGCGCTGGTGGGCACCGCCTACCCCATGGTGGTGTCGCCCGCGCTGCTCGACGGCTCGCTGACCGATCCGCAGCGCGCGATCGCGATGGTCAACACCTTCTCGCACTCGCTGCTCGCGCCGCCGCCTTCCTCGCTCGGCCCGGGCACCTGGCTGCATGGCAGCTCGCGTGCACTGATGCGGCGCGTGCTCGCGAGCAACCGCGACGCGAACGTGTTCCATGTGGGCTTCAAGGCCTGCAACGACTACGCCAATGGCGAGGCCGCGATCGAGAAGGTGCAGTGCCCCGTGCTGTTCCTGCTCGGCGACGCCGACCAGATGACGCCGCCGCGTGCCACCAAGGCACTGGTGGGCAAGGCGCGGCAGGCCAGGGTGGTGACCGTGCATGCGGGCCACGCGCTGATGAGCGAGGCGCCCGACGCGGTGCTGTTCGCGCTGCACGACTTCGTCGGCGCACCGGCGCACTGACCTCGGCCTCAGACCGCGAACTCGGCCGGCCGCTTCTCGAGCACCGCCAGCAACAGGTCGACGTCGAGGCTCGAAGGCTGCGGCGCCTGCAGCGCGCCGAGCATGCGCGACAGCGTTTCGGCATGCGGCAGCAGCGGGCCGAGAAAACGCGTGCCGTCGGCGCCTGCGATCAGCAGCGTGGGGAAGGTCTCGACGTCGAAGGCATCGGCCAGTTCGGCATGGTCCTCGATGTCGACCCAGGCGAAGCGGAACTGCGGATGCGCGCGCGCCACCTGCGCCATCAGCGGCCGGTAGTCGCGGCAGGTGCCGCACCACTCGGCGCACAGGCAGACGACCCAGGGCGTGCCGCTGGCTGGCGCGGCGGATTCGGCGGCGGCGGGAAGAGCGCTCAAGGCAGTTTCGGGTGGCAAGTGAAGGGAAGGCCCTGGCTATTATGGACAAAGCGCCCTCCACGCGCAGTGCCGCCCTAGACCAGCAGCACGTCGCCCAGCCGAAGCGAGCGCAGCGGCCCTTTCTGCCACAGGTCTTCGAGCGGCTCGGCGCGCGGCATCAGCAGTTCGCGCAGCAGCGGTTCGAGCGGGGTCGACGGATCGGCCAGCAGCACGTAGCGCGGGTCGTCGGTGTCGCTCTCCTCGGCGAGCGGCGCGATCCAGTCGAGCGCCACCAGGGTCTCGAGCACCGGCACCAGTTGCAGCGCATCGACCCGCATCCGCCGCACGAGCTCGCTCGCGCCCATGCCCTTGGCCGGCATGGCGCGCGCGCGCGCCAGGTGCTGCAGCGCCTCGAGCGCGAGTTGCAGCGGCCACCCCGCACGGCCGCCGCGCCGCGCCACGCCGGTCAAAAGGCTCGGCAGGTAGGCCGCGATCACCGCGCCCAGCAGCACGATCACCCAGGCGACGTAGATCCACACCAGCAGGATCGGCACCGTGGCAAATGCCCCGTAGAGCACCGAATAGGTCGGCACCAGGCTCAGGTAGTAGCCGAGCACGCGCTTGGCGATCTCGATCGCGGCCGCCACGAAGATGCCGCCGGCCCAGGCGTGCGACCAGCGCACGTGCGTGTTGGGCACGTAGTGGTAGAGCGAGGCCATGCCCGCGGCCAGCAGCACGAACTCGAAGGTGTCGAAGAGCAGCTTGACGACGCCACCGCCCACCACGTCCCGCGAAACGGCGAACACGTACGACGTGGTCGAGAGGCTCACGGCCAGGATCAGCGGGCCGAGCGTGATGGCGGCCCAGTAGATCAGCACGCGCTGCGCGAACGGCCGCGGCGAGCGCACGCGCCAGATGTTGTTGAGCGTGCGGTCGATCGTGAGGATCAACGCGATCGCAGTGATCAGCAGCACCGCCAGGCCCGCGATGCCCAGCCCGCTGGCCTTGCTCGCGAACTGGTTCAGGTAGCCCAGAACCTGACGCGCGATGTCCTCGGGAATCAGGCTCTGGACGAACCAGCGCTGCAGCCGACCCTGCAGTTCGGCGAACATCGGGAACACGGTGAACAGCGCCAGCGCCACCGTGAAGAAGGGCACCATCGCGATGGTGGTGGTGAAGGTGAGGCTGCTCGCGGTGAGGCCGAGCCGGTCTTCGCGAAAGCGCTCGCCGAGCACCGCGGCGGTGTTGCGCCACGGAAAGCGCGAAAGATCCCTCCAGAGCTGGCGACGGTTCATGGCCGGTATCATAAGAACCGAGCCTTTTTCGCTCCTTTTCGCTCCTTCCCGAAGCCGATCCCGCGGTGCCCTCCCGTCCATGAAATCCCCTCCGCCGCAACATCATCCCGCGCCCTCGGTTGCCGCCACGCGCTGGCTCGCCGTCGGCAGCGTCGTCGGCCTGATCGTGCTGGGCCTGGCCTGGGAGCTGTGGCTCGCGCCGCTGCGGCCCGGCGGTTCGCTGCTGGCGCTGAAGGTGCTGCCGCTGGTGATCCCGCTCGCGGGCCTGTGGAAGAACCGCATGTACACCTACCGCTGGGTCAGCCTGATGATCTGGCTCTATTTCACCGAGGGCGTGGTGCGCGCCTGGAGCGACACCAATGGCGTCGGGCAGGTGCTCGCGCTGGTCGAGGTGCTGCTGTGCCTCATGCTCTTCACCGCCTGCGCGCTGCACGTGCGCCTGCGCCTTCGGCATGCCAAGGCCGCCGCGGCGGCCCGCCCCCTGGAAGCTTCCGCACCATGACTTCTTTCTCTTCTCCTTCCGACACCGCACTGCTCGACCGTCTGCGCGCCATCGTCGGCGCGGCCCATGTGCTCCACGAGGGCGACCTCGCCGCCTATGAGCAGGACTGGCGCAAGCGCGCGCGCGGCAAGTCGCTGGCCGTGGTGCGGCCGGCCGATGCCGCGCAGGTGGCCGAGGTGGTCAAGGCCTGCGCCGCGGCCGGCACCGCGATCGTGCCGCAGGGCGGCAACACCGGGCTGGCCGTGGGTTCGATCCCCGACGAGAGCGGCACCCAGGTGGTTCTGAGCCTGCAGCGGCTCAACGCCATCCGCACGATCGATGCGGCCAACCTCACGATGACCGTGGAAGCCGGTTGCATCCTGCAGACGCTGCAGGAGGCCGCCGAGAAAGAAGGCTTCCTGTTCCCGCTGAGCCTGGCGGCCGAGGGCAGCTGCACCATCGGCGGCAACCTCGCCACCAACGCGGGCGGCACGCAGGTGGTGCGCTACGGCAACACGCGCGAGCTCTGCCTCGGCCTCGAGGTGGTCACCGCGCAGGGCGAGATCTGGCACGGCACCAGCGGCCTGCGCAAGGACAACACCGGCTACGACCTGCGCGACCTGGTGATCGGCAGCGAAGGCACGCTGGGCATCATCACCGCCGCGACCATGAAGCTCTATCCGCTCCCCGCCGCACAGCTCACGGCCTGGGCCGCGGTGCCTTCGCTCGACCATGCGGTCACGCTGCTGGGCCTCGCGCACAAGCACCTGGGCGCGGGCCTCACGGGCTTCGAGGTCATGGGCCGCTTTGCGCTGAGCCTGGTCGACAAGCACATGCCGCAATTGCGCGTGCCCTTCATCGACGACGAAGCGGTGCCGTACTGCGTTCTGCTCGAGAACTCCGACAACGAATCCGAAGACCATGCGCGCGCGCGCTTCGAGGCGCTGCTCGAAACCGCCTTCGAGGACGGCTGCGTGACCGATGCGGTGGTGGCCGAGAACCTCACGCAGGCGCACCAGCTCTGGCACATCCGTGAGAGCATCCCGCTCGCGCAGGCCGAGGAAGGCCTGAACATCAAGCACGACATCTCGATCCCGGTGTCGCGCATTCCGGCCTTCGTGGCCGAGACCGACGCGCTGCTCGCGCGCGAGATCGCGGGCGTGCGCCTCGTCAACTTCGGCCACCTCGGCGACGGCAACCTGCACTACAACGTGCAGGCGCCCGAGAACATCGACACCCGCGCCTTCCTCCAGGACGAGGAAGCGCGCATCAACACGCTGGTGTACGACGCCGTCGAGCAATTCGGCGGCTCGTTCTCGGCCGAGCACGGCGTGGGCTCGCTCAAGGTCGAAAAGCTCGAGAAGCACAAGTCGCCGGTGGCGCTCGAGATGATGCGGGCGATCAAGCGCGGGCTCGACCCGAAGAACATCCTGAACCCGGGGCGGGTGATCCGCGTCTAGCCGGTCGGCAATCTAGCCGGCGCGGCGCTGCGGCCCGCGCATCAGCCTGCCGGGCAATGCCCCGGTGGGCTTGCCGTCTTCCATGATCGTCTCGCCGGCCTTGAGCGTCGCCCGGTAGCCCTCGGCGGTCTGCACCAGGCGCCGGCCGCCGGCCGGCAGGTCGAAAGCCACGTAGGGCGGCGGGATGCGCAGCCGCTCGAAATCGATGATGTTGACGTCGGCCAGGTAGCCAGGCTGCAGCAGCCCGCGGTCTTCGAGGCCGTAGATGCGCGCCGTGTCGCGGGTCTGGCGCTGCACCATCAGCTCGAGCGGCAGCGTGGGACCGCGGCGGCGGTCGCGCGCCCAGTGCGTGAGCATGTAGGTCGGCATGCTCACGTCGCAGATGTAGCCGCAGTGCGCCCCGCCATCGGCAAGGCTCATCATCGTGCGCGGATGCTGCAGCTCCTCGTGCAGCTGGCGCAGGTCGTTGTAGGCGTAGTTGAAGCTCGGAAAGTAGACAATGCCCTTGCCATCGAGGTCCATCAGCATGTCGTAGGCCACCTCGAGCGGCGTGCGGCCGTCGCGCTCGGCGATGGCGGCGATGCTGTTTTCCTGCGGCGGCTCGTAGTCGGGCTCTGCCCCCAGCGCATACATCTTGTGGAAGCTCTGCGTCAGGTAGGCGGTGCGGGTGTCGTACTGCGCCGAACCCATGAGCGCCGCCATGTCGGTGAGCTGCGCGCGCACCTGCGGATCGCGCAGCCGCGCCAGCTTCTCGGGCCATGGCAGCGGCGCGATCTGCTGCCACAGCGGGTGCGTCATGAACGGGTGCGTCGAGCCGAGCCAGGCCATCAGGATGCCGGCCGGCCGGCCCGCCACGGCGCCGTAGAGCGGCACGTTGTCCTGGTGCGTTTCGTCGAGTGCCGCGAGCAGCCGCTTCCACGTGTCGGGCGTCTGGTCGGTCTGCACCAGCGCAAAGGCCACGGGCAGGTTGTTGTCGCGCGCGAGCTGCGCCATCCACGGCAGCTCGGCCTCCATCTGGTAGTGGTTCGACGTCATCTGGAACACGCCGTGCCCGACCTCGCCCAGCACCCGCCCGATGCCGAGGATCTCGTCGGGCGACGCGAAGGTACCCGGCGGGTACTTGCGGCCCTGGTACTTGTGGATGATGGTGCGGCTGGTCGAGAAGCCGAGCGCGCCGGCGCGCATGCCTTCGCGCACCAACTGCACCATGGCCTGGATGTCGGCCGGCGTGGCCTCGTCGTGCGTGATGCCGCGCTCGCCCATCACGTAGGTGCGCAGTGCCGAATGCGGGATCTGCGCCCCCACGTCGAGCGCGCGCGGCATGCGCTCCAGCGCATCCAGGTATTCCGGAAAACTCTCCCACTGCCAGTCGATGCCTTCGGCGAGCACGGTGCCGGGAATGTCCTCCACGCCCTCCATCACGCTGATGAGCCAGTCGCGCTTGTCGGCATGCACCGGCGCGAAGCCGACGCCGCAGTTGCCCATGACGACGCTGGTCACGCCGTGGTCGGTCGAGGGGCTGAGGTACGGGTCCCAGGTCACCTGACCGTCGTAGTGCGTGTGCACGTCGACCCAGCCCGGGGTGACGATGGCGCCTTGCGCATCGATCTCGCGCCGGCCCGCGCCGAGCTTGCCGCCGACTTCGGCGATGCGGCCATCGGTGATGCCGATATCGCCCGTGAATCGGGGCTGGCCGCTGCCGTCGACGACGGTGCCGCCGCGAATGAGGGTGTCGAACATGTCTCGCTTCCTTCTCTTCAATCCAGTTTGATGCCGGCGGCCTTGATGACCTCGCCCCAGCGCTCGCTGTCGTTCTTCACGATGGCCGCGAAGGCCGGGCCCGACGCGCCGGAGGGCTCATTGCCCTGCGTCTCGATCAGCTTGAGCATCTCCGGCGAGCGCGCGATCTTCGCGAGCACGTCGCCGAGCTTCCGGGCCACGGCCGGGTCCATGCCGCCCGGGCCGAAGATGCCCTGCCAGCCCACGATGTCGAGGCCCGCCACGCCTTGTTCGGCGATGGTCGGCATCTCGGGCAGCACCGGCACGCGCATGGGTGTCGCCGTGCCGAGCCCCTTGGCCTTGCCCGCCTTGATCAGCTGCACCGCCGTGGCCGTGCCGTCGAAGTACAGCTGCACCTCGCCTGCCACGAGTGCGCGCGAGGCATCGGCCGTTCCCTTGTAGGGCACGTGGGTCATCTTGGTGCCGCTGCGCATCTGCAGCAGCTCGCCATTCAGGTGCGAGGTCGAGCCCTGCGAGAACGAAGCGTAGTTGAGCTTGCCCGGGTTGGCCCTGGCGTAGGCGACCAGTTCCTGCACGTTGTTGAAGGGCGCATCGGGCGGGGCGATCAGCACCGTGGCCGACTTGACCATCTGCGCGAGCGGCGTGAAGTCCTTCACCGGGTCGTAGGGCAGCTTCTTGTAGAGGTGCGGGTTCTGCGTGTGCGTGATGACGATGGTGTAGAGCAGCGTGTGGCCGTCGGCCGGCGCGCGCGCCACTTCCTGTGCACCGATGAACGTGCCCGCGCCCGGCTTGTTGTCGACGATGACGCTGGCGCCGCCGAGTTCGTCGGTCATGAGCTTGGCGATGACGCGCGCGGTCGCATCCGAGCCGGAACCCGCAGGAAAAGGCACCACGATACGGATCGGCTTTCCGGCCACCGGCCAGGTTGCCGGCTGGGCCACGGCGGCAGGTGCAGCCATCAGCATCAACGCCGCGGCGGCAGGAACGAACAGGGAGCGGCAATAGCGCGCAATCAGCTTCATGGCATGTCTCCAGTGGGGTGGACGGCGCTTATGCAAGCGCTTGCACAAAGCATAGGTCGAGTTCACAAATGCAAGCTATCGGGTTAGTACCAACCGGATGCATGCGGTTGCAGCGCCGTTAAGATCGTTCGCTCGACCTGCCGCAACCATGACCCCGCCCACTCGCCGCCTCTCGCCTTCGCCCAGCGGCCCCACGCCGCCACCCGCCGGCGCACGTGCGGCCTCGCTGGCCGATGTGGCCAGGCTCGCTGGCGTCTCCACCGGCACCGTCTCACGCACGCTGAGCCGGCCGGACATGATCAGCGAGGCCACGCGGCTGCGCGTGACCGAGGCGGTCGAACGGCTCGGCTACGTGGCCAATGGCGCCGCCCGCGCGCTCGCGATGCGCCGCACCATGACGGTCGGCGCCATCGTGCCGCGCTTCGGGAGCTCGTCGTTTCCGGCGCTGGTGCAGGCGCTCGAGGCCACGCTGGCGGCCGAGGGCTATACCTTGCTGTTGTCCGCGCCGGACCCCCGCCCTGCGTACGAGACGAGCATCCTGCGCGCCCTGCTCGAGCGCGGCGTCGACGCCGTGGCCCTGCTCGGCGCCGAACAGCCGCCGCAAGTGCTTGCCATGCTCGCCGCACACCGCACGCCGTTCGTCACCATGTGGGCGCCGCCGGACGACACGGGCCACAGCGTGGGCTTTGACGAGTACGCCGCGGCGTCGCTGGTGGTCGACCACCTGGCGGCGCTCGGCCACCGCCGCCTCGGCTACATCGGCGGGCGCACTGCCGACAGCGAGCGCGCGCGGCGGCGGCTGCGCGACCTGGGCCTTGCGATCTCCAAGCGCGGCTTGACCTTGTGCGAGGACGCACTCGCCGAGACGGAACACGGCTTCCAGGAAGGCTTCGATGCCATGAACGCCATCGCCCGGCGCCAACCGCCCGTGACCGCCATCGTCTGCGGCAGCGACTACCTGGCCGCCGGTGCGCTCGCCGCGCTCGACCAGGCCGGCATCGAGGTGCCGCGCCGGCTGTCGATCGCGAGCTTCAACGACAACGACTTCGCGCCCTTCGTGCATCCGCCGCTGACCACCGTGCGGCTGCCGATCCGCGAGATCGGCGAACGATCGGGCCGCTACCTGCTCGCGCAGCTGCAAGGCATTCCCGCCCCCGCTGCAGCCCCCCTGCCGGTAACACTGGTCACCCGTGCGAGCACCGGCGCGGCGCCGGGCTGAAGCGAGCCCCCTCGCCCTTCAACCGCCCTGCGACGCCACGGCCGGCGCCTGCGGCGAATGCCGCAACCCCGCCGGCAGCCGGTCGTCGAGCCAGTCCATGCGCCAGGCGAGCACCGCCAGCGAAAGCACCAGCACGGCCGCGGCGACCAGCCCCGTGACGCCATGCCGCTCGCGGTACGGATCGCGCGCGACGCGGCGGCCGTTCGGCGGCACCCGCGCCGTCTGCGACAGCATGCCGCCGAGCCGCACATTGACTTTCATTCGCCCGTTGATGGCCCAGCCGCTCGCGTCGAGGATCGGGCCCAGGCTGCGCTGGCGCAGCTTGAGCCACGCGATGAGCATGCTCGGCCCCGAGATCGCGAGCACGATGCCCAGCAGCCCGATCGGTATCCACTGGCCCAGGTCGATGAACTTGCCGAAGATGCCCACCAGCACCGCGCTGATGCTGCCCAGTGCCACCCCGATGGCCGCAACAGTGCCGACATCGACGCGCCCGCCGGGGCGCGCTGGCGCGGTCTGGCCTGCCTTGGCCGCGGCGCCGGCCTGGTCGGCGGTGGTGAGGCGGGTGGCAAAGCCCGTGAGCGAGCCCTGGCCCACAGCCTCCTGCGCGGCCGCGCGCTTGGCCACCTGCTCCTCGATCACGCGCACGAACTTCTTGTAGGGCGAAAAGAACGCCTGTGCCACGCTGGTCGGGTTCTCGATCAGCTTGGTGATTGTGGCGTCCCAGTCGCGGCCCTGGCGGTCGTAGAAGACGCCGTTGCGCCCCACGAAGAGAAAGTCCACGTCACCGGCGGTGAAGGCCGCGACGATGCTCATCTTCGCGCCCTGGCGCGTGCAGTTGCAGTAGGCCAGGCAGGTCTTCGCCAGGCCGGCGAGCACGGCGTGCTTCGCCGTGTCGTCGACCTGCACGGTGAGCTCGCAGCTGCGTCCGTCGAGGTAGAGCGTGCCGGCCTGGAAGATCGCGCCTTCGCGGTGGTAGAAGGCCTTGAACGAGACGAAGTTCTCGAGCAGCACCACGAGGTCGCGCTGCAGGCGGATGAGCTTCTCCAGGTCGACCAGCAAGGCGTTGTGCGTCTCGGCCTCCTCATCTTCACGGATCAGCGCGAGCACGGCGTCGCGGGTCTGCAGCAGTGCCTCGAGCCGTGCGAGTGGCAGCGCCGCGGCCCAGTTGTCGGGCCGCTTCGCCATCAGCGTCTGCAGCGGCGCAAGCTTTTGGCGGATGGCATGCCAATCGGCCTCGGCCAGCTCGCTGCGCGCACCCAGGAGCGGCGTGACTGCGCGGTTGGCGAACGATGCAATGGCATCGGCCCAGGCCGGGTTGAGGCTGGTGCCCTGCAGCGGCAGCACGCAATGGCGCGTTACCGGCGCGAGCGGCAGTTCGGCAATGGGCTCGGCATGCAGGTCGAGGCGACCGGCGCCGAGCGCGTCGTAGGCTTTGGCCGATGGATTGAGCGCCGCTTCGGCTTGCGCGTCGAACGCCGCCACACGGCAGCGCGCGAAGAAATCGTCGAGCTTGGCCTGCACCTTGGCGGTCGCATCCGCCGCCGCGAGCGTCGCTTCGCCGAGCGGCATCAGCTCGGCGTTGCCGGCGTCGGCCTGGGCATGCCAGTCGCGCGCAAGCTGCACTTCGGCAAAGAACGCTTCCACGCGCGCGCGGTCCACGCCGGGCGTCTGCTTGTGGCGGTCGGGCACGCTGCCATGGGTGCGGATGATCTCGGCGAGGGTGGCGCGCACCGCCTCGTCCTGCGCCGTCTCGGGCGTGACGATGCCATCGCCGTTGAAGCGCATGGCCGCGAGCAGCTCGCCGCGATTGGCGATGTCGTCGAGCGTGAGGGTGTCCGAGTCGGGCCGGCCCTGGAGGTGCAGCAGCCGCTGCGCTTCATCGCGCAGGCGCGCACCTGCGGGGTTGCGGTCGTCGAGGTCGCCAAGCGACAGCACGTCGCTGCCTTGCAGCAGCACGTCGGGATTGCGCAGGCGCGCGCAGACCCATTCGCACGCCGCCACCACCTCGGGCGGGCGCACGCGTGCATCGCGGTCGGTGTCGATCAGGTCGAGCGTGCGCGTGTCGAAGTCGATGCCACGCGTCGGGCACGCCAGCGCCACCCAGAGCTTCTGGTCCAGCTCGCCGATGCGGGCGATGTCTTCGCCGGTGCGGAAGATGACCTGGTCGGTGCCGCCGGCGCGGATGAAATGCCAGCGGTGGGGCGTGGGCGATGGGTGGGAAGCCAACGCATGCGCCGGGTTTGTCGTCGTCGTTCCTGTCATCAGCCCCAGGTTAAGGGCTTGCGCGCCCCGCGCGTGAGGACACACGGCGCACAGCCATGTGGTCTTGCGCCGACACGGGTGCGCGCTCCTTCAAGACGTCGCGTTCCTTTCCTCTTCGCGGGCAGGCGGCACCGGCGTCCAACCGCGTCCCGTGATCGGGTTCGGGTAGTGGAACGGCGGGATGTACACGCCGGGCCAGGGATCGTAGGACTCCGTGGGCGGACGATCGGGCGGGCAGTCCTGCAGCATGCCCCCGCGCGGCGACGTTGCCGTGGCCCAGCTTTCCTCGTAGGGCGTGTGGAAGGTGCGATAGAAGTGCATGCGCGAAATGCGCCATTGGCCGGCATCGTTCTTCTCGTACGCGAAGGTCTCGACGCCCTCGCCCCACCGGCCGTACTTGCCAAACTCGGCCAGTTGCATGAACGACCGCCATCGCCCCTGTGCATGCCGCCCGTCGTCGTCGACGTGCACGATCCCCTGCACCATCATGTGGTTGTACAGCTGTCCCCAGACTAGGCCATTCGGGCCGCTCTTCGCGGGACCGCGGCCAAGGAACTGCTTGAAAAGCCGCTCCAGCTGCGCCCGGCCCACGTAGACGCCGAGCGCGGAAATCTCCACCTCGCAGTCGTCGGTGAACAGCGGCAGCAGTTCGTCCCACAGCGCCTTGTCGAGGTAGTAGCCGTAGGCACGCGTGAGCTTGCCGATCAGCTCGATGTCCTCTGCCACCGTGACGCGGCGCCGCAGTTGCGCGAGGTCGGTTTCGAGGTCGGCGATGCGCTGCAGCAGTGCGGCGTCGGGGGTCGTCGTGTCCATGTCATCCATCCAGTCGAAGTCCGATGCGGCGGATCACCCGGCCCCAGTGCTGGTGATCGGCGCGAATGAGTTCCGCGAAGTCGCCGGGCGTTCCCGATGCAAGCTCGACGCCCAAGGCAGCGAATTGCGCGCGCAGCTGGGAGCTTTCCAAGGCCTGCACGATCTCCTGGTTGAGGCGCGCGACGATCGCATCGGGAAGCCGCGCCGGTCCGAAAACGCCCAGCCAGGTCCCGCGGTCGAGTCCGCTCAGGCCCTGCTCGCGCGCAGTGGGCACGTCGGGCAAGGCGGAAAGCCGCGTCGGCCCGGTGCTGGCGAGCGCCTTCAGACGGCCCGTGCGCACATGCGGCAAGGCCGTGGCCGGCGAGTCGAACAGCAAGCCGATGTGGCCCGCGAGCAGGTCCTGCTGGGCCGGGCTCGACCCTTTGTACGGCACGTGGACGAAGCGCGCCCCGTGGTCGGCATTCAGTATCTCGATGTAGAGATGGCCCGTCGTGCCCGGGCTCGGCGAGCCGAAGGCCACGGTCTGCTCGCGGCTGCGCGCGATCGCCTCCGCCAGGTTGGCGGCGGGAAACGAGGGGTGCGCCACCAGCACCGAATGCCCACGGTAGACCGGCGCAATCGGCGTGAAGTCTGCGAACGGGTCGAAAGGCACGCGGGCGTACAGGTGCGGCACCTGCGTGTGGGTGGTGTTGAGCGTCAGCAACAGCGTGTGGCCATCGGGCGCCGCCCGTGCGACGTCCATCGCGCCCGGGATGCTGGCACCGCCGGGTTTGTTGTCGACCACGACCGCCGTTTTCATGCGCTCGCCGAGTTCGCGCGCCAGCATCCGGGCCACCACGTCGCCGGGCCCGCCGGGCGGTGCCGGGACGGCCATCCGGATGGGTCGGCCCGGCACCGGCCAGGCATCCTGCGCGGCGGCGGCCTTGAGCCCGAACCCGAGGCCGGAGAGAACCAAAAGTCGTCGCAGTGCGTCCATGGCGGCCAGTCTAGGAATCACGCATTGACCTGCCAAGCGACTTTTTGGACACTTGCGTTCACCTCTGGTTGACACTCCACGCCCTCATGACTTCCCTGCAGCGCTATGCGCGGCTTCGCTTCAGCCAGCTCGACATGCTGTGCGCGGTGGCCGATGAGGGCAGCGTCCGCGCCGCTGCCGCGCGGCTGAGCCTGTCGGCCGCCGCCGTCAGCAAGGCGTTGCGCGAGATCGAATCGTCGCTCGACGCGGTGCTGTTCGAGCGCCGCCCACGCGGCATGGTCGCCACGCCGCGCGGCGAGCGCCTGATCGCGCACGGGCGGTTGCTGCTGCAGGAGCTCGAAGGACTCGCGGCCGATGATGGTGCCGCGAAGACGCTGCCCGCGGGCCGGATCACGCTGGGCGCTTCGCCCTACATCGTCTCGCGCGTGCTGCCGCAGTTGCTGGCCTGCCTGCCCCGGCCCGACGGCGCAAAGCCGCCGCTCGTGGTGCGGGTGCAGGATGGACACTTGCCGCTGCTGCTCGAGCAACTGCTGCAAGGCCATATCGAGGCACTGGTGACGCTGTATGCCGCCGGCGACCTGGCCGCAACCGACACGCAGCCGCTGGCTGTCGAGCGGCTGCGCGAGGAACAGGTAGTGGTGTTGGCGCCGCCCTCGCTGCGCCCGGGCACGCGGCGGCGCGTGGCGTGGAGCGAACTGGCGGCGCAGCCCTGGATCCTGCCGCCTGCATCCACCCACCTGCGCCGCGCGCTCGACGGCATGTTCCACCTGCAGGGGGTGCAGCCGCCGCAGCCCTTCGTCGAGGCTTCGCACCTCGACGGCAACGTGCGCCTCAGCGCGACGGGGCTGGGCCTGACGATCGCGCCGCTGGAGCTCGCGCGCGAGCACGTCGAGGCAGGACGCCTGTCAGTGCTGCGCCTGCAGCAGCCGCTGCCCGCATCGTCCCTGGCCCTGATCTACCGGCGTGCATCCGCGGCCCACCTGCCCGGGTTGCAGCACCTGCGCGCGGCGGCTCGGCTGGCCTTCGGCTAGGAATCGAAATCCGCGTCGCGCAGCGCGATTGCTTGCCCGTGCGGCGTGCGATCGGCCGCATGGTCCCAGGCATGGCGGTAGCGCGCGAGCTCGCGGTCGGTGGCCGCGCCCTTGCGGGCGACGAGTTCCTCGAGCGCGGCAAGCCAGTGGCGGTAGTAGGTCTCGCCCGTGTCGGGATCGCCCGCGGCCTGCGCCGCCTCGATCTGCCACGCCAGCGCCGCGGCCCATTCAGTCCAGCTGAAAAGGCCCTTCTCGTGCAGCGCCAGCGTCATCGCGAAGGCTTGCGCCTCCCACGGCGCACTGAACACCGGCCCGTCCGCATCGCGCGGCATGCCGGGCGCCAGTGCCTCGGACGGAAGGTCTGCGCCGGCGCCGCTCATTCGGCCGGCTCCAGGTAGCTCTCCCAGGCGTCGACCGACACCGCGAGGCGCTGCGCCTGCGCTCCCCACAGCTCGGCCTCGTCGAACACCACGGTGTAGAGCCACTGCGGCGCCTCGCCGCCATCGTGCGCATGGCTGTCGGCGAACACGTGCGCGCCATGCACCCGCTCGACGATGCCGCGCCGCCCGTGCGCGTAGCCAGGCAGGCGCGTGTGGTGGTCGACCCGGTCGCTGCGCGTGCGCACCGCCTGCCCGACCGCGAAACGCGCGGGCGCGCCCACCGGGCGCGCGGTGGGTGCGCCCTTGGCGAGCACGGCCGCGACATCGCCGGCCTGCAGCACGCGCCGCGGCGGCACCGGCGCATGCAGCATGCGGCCCTGTGCGATCTCGTCCTCGAAGAGCTGGCCGCGCTCGGCCATCAACTTCTCGAGCGCCGCGAGCCAGATCTGGTAGTAGCTCAGCTGCAGGTAGTTAGGCAGCGTTTCGCGCGCCGCCCGGCTCGCATCGATGTTCCACGAACCGGTCGCGCCCATGGCCAGCACCAGGGCCAGCGCGCGCGGCTCCCAGCCGGCGTGGAACAGCTCGCCCTCGGGCTCGGGCACCACCGCGCCGAAGCCGGGCTGGCCACCGAGGTCGGCCTGGGTGGCGTGGCTCATGGCCCGGCCTCCTCTTCGGGCACGCCGGCCAGCCGCGTGCCGATCATCGAATCGCGCGAGACCAGCGCGGCCAGCTCGGCCTCGCTCATGTGATCGGTGCCCGCGGGCCGCTCGGGAATGACGAGGTAGCGCACCTCGGCGGTCGAGTCCCAGACCCGGATGCGCGTGGTCTCGGGCAGCACCACGCCAAAGTCGGCGAGCACGCCGCGCGGGTCCTTCACGGCGCGCGAGCGGTAGGGCGCGCTCTTGTACCAGGTGGGCGGCAGGCCGAGCACCGGCCACGGATAGCAGCTGCACAAGGTGCAGACCACCATGTGGTGCAGCTCGGCGGTGTTCGCGACGGCGACCATGTGCTCGCCCTGCCGGCCGGTGTAGCCGAGCGAGGCGATCGCTGCGGTGGCATCGCGCAGCAGCCATTCGCGAAACGCCGGATCGACCCAGGCCCGCGCCACCACGCGCGCGCCGTTACGCGGGCCGATGCGGGTCTGGTAGGTGTCGATCAGCACGTCGAGCGCGGCCGGATCGATGTAGCCCTTTTCGGCCAGCACGCTCTCGAGCGCCCGCACGCGCAGGTCCATCTCACCGAGCGCGCTGTGTTCGTGGTCATGCCCTTCGTGGTGGTGTTCTTGGGTCATCCTGCGATGCTACGCGCTCCCACTTAAAATTCGAAACCCCGCCCGGCCTGCCGCCTGACCGACTTCACCGCCCATGACGCCCACATCTTCCCGCCCCGTCCGCTCCCAGTACGAAGACTTCATGCGCCACGTCGACACGCACGGCGTGCACAAGGGCGACCGCACCGGCACCGGCACCAAGAGTGTGTTCGGCTACCAGATGCGCTTCGACCTGAACGAAGGCTTCCCGCTCGTGACCACGAAGAAGGTGCACCTGAAGTCCATCATCCAGGAACTGCTGTGGTTCCTGACCGGCTCGAGCAACAACAACTGGCTCAAGGAGCGCGGCGTCTCCATCTGGGACGAATGGGCGCGCGAAGACGGCGACCTGGGCCCGGTGTACGGCGTGCAGTGGCGCAGCTGGCCCACGCCCGACGGCGGCCACATCGACCAGATCTCGGAGGTCGTCAAGACGCTGAAGGCCAACCCCGACTCGCGCCGCATCATCGTGAGCGCCTGGAACGTGGCCGAGCTCTCGAAGATGGCGCTCATGCCCTGCCATGCCTTCTTCCAGTTCTACGTGGCGCCGCCGCAGGCGAGCGGCGAGCGCGGCAAGCTGAGCTGCCAGCTCTACCAGCGCAGCGCCGACATCTTTCTCGGCGTGCCGTTCAACATCGCGAGCTATGCGCTGCTCACGCACATGATGGCCCAGCAGTGCGACCTCGACGTGGGCGACTTCATCTGGACCGGCGGCGACTGCCACATCTACAGCAACCACGCCGAGCAGGTGGCGCTGCAGCTGAGCCGCACGCCGCACCCCTACCCCACGCTCCACATCAAGCGCCGCCCCGATTCGATCTTCGACTACCGCTACGAGGACTTCGAGGTGCTCGACTACCGACACCACGAGCCCATCAAGGCGCCCGTGGCCGTGTGAGCGGAGGATTCGCGCCATGACGACACCGCGCATCAATTTGATCTTCGCCCGCGCCGCGAACGGCGTGATCGGCATCAAGGGCACCATGCCCTGGCACCTGCCCGAAGACATGGTGCACTTCAAGGCGCAGACGGCCGGCGCGCCCGTGGTGATGGGGCGCAAGACCTGGGATTCGCTGCCGCCGCGCTTTCGCCCGCTGCCGGGCCGGCACAACATCGTGATCACGCGCCAGGACGACTGGAAGGCCGAAGGCGCGCACCGCGTGGGAAGCCTCGCCGAAGCGCTCGCGCTCTGCGACGAGACGCAGGTACCCGACGTCTGGATCATCGGCGGCGCGCAGATCTATGCACTGGCCGAGCCGCTGGCCTCGCGCGTGGTCGTGACCGAACTCGCGCGCGACTACGAAGGCGATGCGCATGCGCCCGCGCTCTCGCCCGCGAAGTGGCGCGAGACCCGGCGCGAAGCGCATGTCTCGGTCAAGGAGGGCCTGCCCTTCGCGTTCGTGACCTACGAACGCATCGACGCGCCACAGGCATGAGTGCAGCGCCGGGGCGCCGCGCGCTGCTTGCGGGCGCCGCACTGGCCGTCGGCCTGGCACCGCTGCAGGGGCTCCTGGCCGCGGAGCCGCTCGAGCCCGACGAGGAAGCGCTCTTCCTGCCCGGTACCGCACGTCCCACGCCGGACGGCCGGCTCGAGGTCGACGTGCATGCGTGGGTCTACGAACCCGAGCGCCGCTGGGGCCTCAATGCCGTGTTCGCGCGCTACCTCGGCCTCGACCTGGAGAAGCTCTCGCCCGCGGCGCGGCTGCGCTTCAACCAGCGCACCGCGCTGTTCCACGCCGAGTCGGAGCAGGGCAAGGTGTTCGAACTCGATTTCGACGGCGTCGCCACGCGCGTGAGCACACGGCCCTCGGGCGCCGACGGGCGCATGAACCTGCGCGTGGTGGTCGACGTTCCCGCGGCCTCGCTGGCCGGCGAATGGCAGAAATTCCACGCCGTCACCGGCCCCGGCGAACTGCTGCATCGCTTCAGGGGCCAGGCACTGGTCGTTCCGGCCGAGGGCCTCTCGGTGATCTCAGACATCGACGACACCATCAAGCGCACGCAGGTGCGCGACCGGCGCGAGATGCTGCTGAACACCTTTGCCCGCCGCTTCGAGCCCGCGCCCGGCATGGCGGCGGGCTACCGCATGCTCGCGCAGGTGCCCGGCACGCGCTTTCACTACCTCTCGGCAAGCCCGATACAACTCTACCCGGCGCTCGCCGATTTCCTGCGCGACGCCAACTTTCCGGCCGGCAGCATGCACCTGCGCGAAAGCACCAGCTGGCGCACGTTGATTCCGGGCGACCAGGATTCGCGAGCGCACAAGCTCGCGGTGATCGAGCGTTTGCTGGCCGACTTTCCGCAGCGCCGCTTCATGCTCGTGGGCGACTCGGGTGAGCGCGATCCCGAGATCTACGGCCAGGTGGCGCGTGCGCATCCGGGCCGCATCGAGCACATCGCGATCCGCAACGTCACGCGCGAGGACGCCAGTGCCGAGCGCTATCGGGCCGCATTCGAAGGCCTCGATGTGGCGCTCTGGCAGATTTTTCCGGACGACCGGGCGCCCGCCGCCGAAAGGTTTGCGCGATAGCCGAGCAGCATGCAACAAATTCACCGCATCGGTTTCAAGGCGCAAGCAAAATGAACACTTTCCTACGCATCACAAAGGCGTATCAAAGTCGTGCGTTGGGCAGGGATTAGGCACAAGTGTGAAATCTTGCGCAGAATAATCTCCGTGCCCATCTAGACAAGGAGACGGCTCATGTCCATGGAGTTTCTTCGAGTCATTGCCGAACAGAAGCTGCCCTACGTCGTCCACACGCCTGCAGACATCGACCGCCTGCGCGTGCTGCGCGCAGCCGAATTGGTGACGGCCTTCATCCCGCCGGCAAGCCACGCGCCCGACGGCCGCGCGATACGCCAGCTCGCCCAGGTGGAGTCGATCACGGCCAAGGGCCGGCTGGCACTGAACAAGGCGACGTCGGCCTTCATCGAACTTTGATGAAGCCAAGCTTCTTCATGGCCGCGCCCGGGCTGACTGCGGCCTTCGCATAGCCTGCCCACGGCGCGTTGCCTCGGTCGAGCCGGGCATGGATGTTCCGCAGGTTCCACTGCGCGCCGCTCGTGAGCGACGGCACCTCGTCCCATGCCACCGGTACCGACACGCCCATGCCCGGCCGCGCGCGCGCCGACCACGCGCAGACCGTGGTGGCACCAAAGCCGTTGCGCAGGTAGTCGATGAAGATGCGGCCGATGCGGTTGGCCGGCCCGCTCTTGGCGACGAACATCTGCGGCACGGTGCGTGCCATGTGACGCACGATGGCCTGCGAGAAATCCTTCACCGTGTCCCAGTCGTACTGGCGCTTGAGCGGCACCACCACGTGCAGCCCCTTTCCGCCGCTGGTCTTGCAGAAGCAGGGCAGTGCCAGTTCGTGCAACACCACGCGCATCAGCTCGGCCGACTGCAGCACCAGCGGCCAGCCCACGCCTTCGCCGGGGTCGAGGTCGAAGGTCATGCGGTCGGGCTTGGCGATCAGCGTCTTCACGCCGTTCCAGGTATGGAACTCGACGACGTTCATTTGCGCCGCGCTCAGCAGCCCGAGCGGGCCCGCCACTTCGATCAGTTCGGGGTGCGAAGGCCAGAGCGCGCGATCGAGCTGCCGCACCCCGTTCATCTGGCCGGCCTCCACATGCTTCTGGAAGAAGTGCTGCCCCGCGATGCCCTGCGGCGCGCGCACGAAGGACACGGGCCGTCCCTTGAGGTGTTCCATCATCAGCGGCGCGACAAGGCCGTAGAAACGCACCACCTCCACCTTGGTGATGCCGGTGGACGGATCGACCACGCGGTCGGCATGCGAGACCTTGAAGTTCGCGGGCAGCGTGGCGGCGGGCACATGCGCTGAATCGCGTTCGGCCGCCGGCTTGGCGCCGTGCGGCTGGTGCACCGGCTTCTCTCGCACGATGGCCTTCGCCGGCTTGTCCGAGCGAACGCCGTGGAACACCGGATGGCGCACATGGCCGTCCTTGGTCCAGTCGGAGAAGCTCACCTCGGCCAGCAGCACGGGTTGAACCCAATGCGCGCGGCGGTCGTTCTCGGTCGGGTTCTTGAACGGCCGCTTGTCGATGCCGAGCGGCTCGAGCCGCTGCAGCATCTCCCTGAGGCTGCGGTCGTTGAAGCCCGCGCCCACGCCGCCCGAATAGACGAGGTCGCCCTTCTCGTCGTGCACGCCGATGAGCAGCGCGCCGATGCCGACGCGCGATCCCTTGGGATCGGTGTAGCCGCCGATGACGAACTCCTGCCGGCGCGAGCACTTGAGCTTGATCCAGTCGGGCGAGCGGCGCGACGCATAGCTGCTGTCCTTGCGTTTGCCGATCACGCCTTCGAGCCCGATCTTGCAGGCCGAGGCGACGATGTCCTCGGGCGGCGCGTCGAAGACCTCGCTGAAGCGGATTTCGGGCGGCGCCTTGGCCAGCAGCGACTGCAGCAGTGCGCGGCGCTCGACCAGCGGCACGCCCGTGAGATCGAAGCCGCCGTAGTGCGGCAGGTCGAACAGGAAGTAGACGATGTCGTTCGTCTTCGCGCTGTCGAAGGCGTTCTGCAGCGCCTGGAAGTCGGTGCTGCCCGCGTCGTCGAGCATGACGATCTCGCCGTCGAGCCAGCACGGCGCGAGCTTCATGCGCTCGATGGCGCGCACGAGGTGCGGCATGCGCGCGCTCCAGTCGTGCCCGTTGCGCGTGAAGAGCTGCACGCCCTTGACATCGACGCGCGCCAGCAGCCTGTAGCCGTCGAACTTGATCTCATAGATCCAGTTGCTGGGGTCGGGCGGCGGACCGTCGACCAGCGTCGCGAGCAGCGGCGAGAGCTTCGCGGGCAGCGCGGCCTTGACCGCATCGGCCGGCATGTTGCCCGCGGCGGCCGCCTTGCCGCGCCGCGCCTTTGCGCCGGGTTGCGCTGCCGCGGTGGCCGGCGGGGCAGCGGGCGACGGTACCGTGGGCGCCGCAGTGGGCATCGGCAGCGCCGCAACGCTGTCGGGAAACTGGTCGACCACGCTGAACTCGCTCGCGGGCCGCGCGAAGCCGTCGTGCTCCTTGATCAACAGCCAGGCGTCCTGCTTGTCGTCCTTCTTGCCATGCATGCGCACCAGTGCCCATTTGCCGCGCAACTTGTAGCCGTGCAGCTCGAGCTTGATGTTGCCTGCCCGGTAGCCCTTGCGCGGGTCGCCGATTGGCACCCAGGTGCCCTTGTCCCAGATGATCACCTTGCCGGCGCCGTACTGCTTGGCGGGTATCTCGCCTTCGAACTGGTTGTACGAGATCGGGTGGTCTTCCACATGCACGGCCATGCGCTTGTCGTGCGTGTCGTAGCTGGGCCCCTTCGGCACGGCCCAGCTCTTCATGGTGCCATCAAGCTCGATGCGGAAGTCGTAGTGCAGGCGCCGCGCCCAGTGCTTCTGCACCACGAACTGCAGCGTGCCGACGACCGAATCGCCGCCCTCTTCCGGCTCGGGCGTGACGCCGAAGTTGCGCTTCTCCTTGTAGCGTTTCAGGGGGCTTGCGCGCGCCATGGCCTGTCGTCCTTTTTATTCGTCGGGAGGATGGTTGGCCGCATGGCGCTCGAGCAGCAGGTACAGCACGAGGCCGCCGCCCAACGGCAGCAGGTAGTAGACCGCGCGGTAGGCCAGCACCGCGCCCATGAGCGTGCCCTGCCGCACGCTGCCCGACAGCAGCGCGAGGTACACGGCCTCGAGCACGCCGAGCCCGGCCGGGATCGGCGTCACCACGCCGACGATCGAGGCGGCCAGCAGCACGCCCAGCGTGGTGGCGTAGGGCACTTCCTGCCCGAGCAGCAGGTACATGGCCGAACCCATGAGTGCCCAGTTGGCACTCGAGAGCGCAAGCTGGACCAGCGCGAGCTGGGCCGACGGCAGCTCGAGGCGCCGCCCTTTCACATGCCAGTGGCGACCGTGCAGGAAATAGCAGGCCACCACGTAGGCCATCGCGAGCACGATCATCAGCACGCCGAGCGCGCGGAACGCGTCGGCCCCCATGTGCGCCTCGCGTGGCGGTGCAATGGCGCCCGACGCGAACAGGCTGCCGGCCAGCAGCCCGTAGCCGAGCCAGTTGGTGGCCAGGCTGATGCCGACGATCTGGGCGACGGTAGCCTCGTCGAGGCCGGCGCGCGCATAGAGCCGCGCGCGCAGTGCGATGCCGCCGACCAGCGAGCCAAGGTTGAGATTGAAGGCATAGCTCGCCACCGCGATGGCCCAGGTCCGCCAGCGGGGCAAGCCGTGGCGCGTGTGCCGCCTGCCGATCAGGTCGAAGCAGCCGTAGAGCGCATGGCTCATCGTGGCGAGGCCGAGCGCGGCGAGCAGCACCGTGGCGGGATAGCGCCGCAGCGCCTGCCATGCACCGGCCCAGTCGACCTTGTGCGCATGCGACAGCAGCAGGCCCAGCACCACGATGCCGAGCAGCGGCAGCGCGAAGCGTCGGCAGCGGCGCCAGAGCGCCTGTCTTCCCGTGGGAGGTACCGCCGGGGGGAGCGTGGTGGCATCGTGCGTCATGGCGGTTCCTGGAGCAGGGCGAGCAGCGCCGCCAGGTCGAGCGGCTTCAGAAGGTGGTGGTCGAAGCCCGCGGCGGCAATGCGCTCCTTGTCGCCCTGCTGCCCCCAGCCGGTCAGCGCGACCAGCACCAGCCCCCCGAGCGCAGGGTCGGCACGCAGCCGGCCCGCGAGTTCGCAGCCGTCCATGCCGGGCATGCCGATGTCGAGGATCGCCAGGCCCGGCCGCTCGCCGTCGGCCACCAAGCGCAGCGCAGCGTCGCCGCTGTAGGCCACGCAGGGCGAGGCGCCCAGCGACCGCAGCAGGTCGCCGAGCGCATCGGCCGCGTCGCGGTTGTCGTCGACGATCAGCACCGTCTCGGGCAGCGACGCGGGCCATCCGCCGATGGCGGGTGTCGGGGACGAACGCAGTCCGGCCTCGCCACGCATGAGCGGAAGCTGCACGCGGAACATGGCGCCGTGCCCGAGGCCCTCGCTGATGGCTTCGACACTGCCCCCGTGGAGCTCGACCAGGCTCTTCACCAGCGTGAGCCCGATGCCGAGCCCGCCCTGCGCCGCCTTCGAGGTGCCGCTGACCTGCACGAACATTTCGAAGATCGATTGCAGCATCTCGGGCGTGATGCCGGAGCCGTTGTCGCGCACCTCGACCACAGCGCTGCGGCCTTCCCGACGCAGCACGATCCCGACCTTGCCGCCGGGCCGCGTGTACTTGGCGGCGTTGTTGAGCAGGTTCGAGAACACCTGCGTGAGGCGAACACCATCGCCGCGCACCATGAGCGGCTCGTCGCCGAGTTCGAGCTCCAGCCCATGCTTCGCCCCCTCGAGTAGCGGGCGGCTCAGCTCGATCGCGTCCTTGATCACGGCTTCGAGCGCCACCGCCTCCATGCGCAGCTCGATCTTGCCGCGCGTGATGCGCGACACCTCCATCAGGTCGTTCACGAGCCGCACCATGTGGTCGACCTGACGCCCCATGAGCTCGTAGTAACGCAGTGCCTCCGAAGGCTCGTGGGGCTTGCGCGTCAGCAGGGTGAGCGCAGTGCTCATCGGCGCGAGCGGATTGCGCAGCTCGTGCGCCAAAGTGGCAAGGAACTCCGTCTTGCGCTGGTCGGCCTCGCGCAGGCTGTCGAGCAGGTCGCGCATCTGGTATTGACGGCTGCGCGCGCGCAGCACCGTTCGGACCGTGCTCACGAGCGAAGCCACGCGCACCGGCCGTTCGATGACCGTGACATTCGCGAGCCGGTTCATCGCGTCGGCGACGACTGCGGAGTCTGCGCCCTGGCGCGCCAGGATGAGCACCGGCAGGTCGGACCATGGTGGCTGCGTCGCGAGCGCGTCGATCAGGGCCGCGCTGGCGGGATCGGACAGCGTTTCTTCCGCCAGCATGATCGCGCCGGCGCCCTCCTGCATACCGTGCACCAGCTCGCGCAGGCTGGCGCAGCTGTGCGCCGCGACTCTCGCACGGCCCAGCACGGCAGTTGCCATGAAGGCATCCCTCGACGTGGTCGTGCGCAGCAGAATGCGCTGCTCGACGAATGCGGGTGCTGAACTCACGGCGTGCGCTGGATGCTGTCGATCGGAATGGGAATGCCCGTGAGGATGCCCCTGAAGTTGCGCAACGCCTCGCCGACCTGGAGCCCGCTGTCGGTCATTGCAAAGTCGCGGATGGTGCGCTCGTGCGCGCCGCCGCGCTTCTTCAGCACCGAGATGGCCTGGCGCACTTCTCCGTCGTGCTCGAAATAGCGCAGCATCACCACCGCATCCGCAAGGTAGCTGGCGTCCACCGGCGTCTGCATCTGCATGCCGATGAGCCCGTGCTGGGCGCCCACGAGCAGTGTCGCGACGCCTGCCTGCCCGAGGTAGGACAGCAACTCATGCAGCTGCACGATCAGGAAGCGCTCGTCGGGCATGGCGTTGAGGTAGCCGTTGAGGCTGTCGATCACCACCACGGCAGCATGCGCCTCGGTCACGGCGAGCCGGATCAGGTGCACGAATTCGCCTGGCGAGAGCTCGGCCGGATCGACCTGCCGCACGCGGATATGACCCGAATCGATGTACCGGCCAAGGTCCATTCCCATGCTGTGGCAGCGTGTGCGCAGCGTGTGGGTGCTTTCGTCGAAGATGAAGAGCGCCGCGTGTTCGTCGCGCTGCGCCGCGGCAATGGCGAACTGCACCGCCACGGTCGACTTGCCAGTGCCGGGCGCCCCGACGAACAGCGTGCTCGTGCCGCGCTCGATGCCGCCGCCGAGCAGCGTATCGAGTGCACCGATGCCGCTCGGGATGCGCACCTGGCTCGTTGCCACAGCATGCTCGGCCGCCACCAGCCGCGGGAACACGCGCAGCCCGCCGCGTTCGATGCGGTAGTCGTGGTAGCCGCCGCGGAACTGCTGGCCGCGGTACTTGCTGACCAGCAGCCGGCGCCGCGCAACCCCGTAGTCGGAATGGGACTGCTCGAGCCGCAGCACCGCATGCGCGATGCTCTGCACTTGAAGGTCGTGCTTCGTCGCCGTCATGTCGTCCAGCAGCAGCACGGTGCACTGGCGGCCTGCGAAGAACTGCTTGAGCGCGAGGATCTGGCGCCGGTAGCGCAACGAATTGCCGGCCAGCAGGCGCAGTTCCGACAGCGAATCGAAGACCACGCGGGTGGGTTTGATGACGTCCACGTCGGTCAGGATCCTCAGCGTCGTCTCGCTGAGCTCGACCTCGGAGGGGTGGAACATCGTGTACTGCTCGTCGGGCGCCAACGCGGTTTCCGACGGCAGCATCTCTCGCACCTCGATGCCGCCCAGGTCCCATCCGTGCGACCGGGCCACGCCCCTGAGTTCCTGGGCGGTCTCCGACAGGGTGACGTAGAGCACCGATTCTCCGCGCCGCGCGCCTTCGAGCAGGAACTGCATCGCGATGGTGGTCTTGCCGGCACCCGGCGTTCCCTCGACCAGGTAGAGGCGGCTCGGCGTGAGCCCGCCCCCGAGCACATCGTCGAGGCCGGGAACGCCGACCTTCATCAGGGCTTCTTCCTGCGGAGCCGTATCAGCCGCACCGTCGTGTTTCATTTTCTTTCCTCCATCGTATGGACAGACAGTCCTTTTCTGTTCTGTTTTTAGCGATCGTTCAGGCCATGCTGGCCCGAGGAGGATTTGTATCAATGGCAGCGATGCTGTGGTTGTAGGGCATCACCCTTCTTCCGCAGAAGACAACGCCACGGCGCCGCGCGGGCTGCCGGGCTACGACTTTTCCGGCGTCTTGCGTTCGGCATCGCCGGGCTCCCGGAGCTTCTCGTTGCCGACTTCCTTCATCTGCTCCTCGCCTTCGATGTCGCGCCCGTCCGTGGGCACGGACTCCTCCTGCGTGATCTCCGGTTCGTCGGGGGTGCGCTTGTGCTGCTGCGGGGGCGACGGGGTGTTCATTTTGGCGATCTCCTGGGTGAGTCGCCACAGTGGACGCGCGCCACCGGGCGCTGGCTCAGGCAAATACCGCAGCGCCCGTCAGCCAACGCCGACGGGCGCTTCTACTTCTTCGCTCGCCTCGATGAAAAGGCGCCGGATCATCGGGTAGCGCGCACGCACCTGCTGCTCGATGGCGGCGATCGCATCGGCCGCATCGCCGGTGGCGGTGCCCTCCTTGAAATTCAGGTCGACGACGACCAGCACCTCGTTCGCGCCGATGTACATCGACAGCACATGGCCGACGTCGTGCACGCTGGGCTGCTGCATCGCGAGGCTGCGGATCGTGCGCGCGGTCTCGGGGCGGATGCCTTCGCCGATCAGCAGCCCGTGCGCCTGGCTGATCAGCAGCACCGCCACGCCCGCCAGCAGCAGCCCGATCACCACCGATGCGGCGCCGTCGAGCGCCGGCATGTCGAGGCGATGGCTCAGGTAAATGCCGAGCGCTGCCACGCCCAGGCCCGCGAGGGCGGCCGAGTCTTCGGCCAGCACGGTGTAAGTGGTCGGGTCTTTGCTCTGGCCGAGCGCCTGCCAGAAAGGCGCCCCGCGCGCCTGGCGCCGGAACTCGCGCAGCGCGATGAAGAAGCTCGCGCCCTCGAACAGCGCCGCCAGGCCGAGCACGACGTAGTTCCAGGTCGGGTCCCGCATCGGCTCCGGGTAGCGGATGTGCTGGATGCCTTCGTACAGCGACACGCCGCCGCCGAGCCCGAAGATGAGCACCGCGACGATCAAGCTCCAGAAGTAGAGCTCCTTGCCGTGGCCAAAGGGATGCTCGGGCGTGGCGGGCCGCTTGCTCAGCCGGATGCCGACCAGCAGCAGCACGCCGTTGAAGGTGTCGACCGCCGAATGGATGCCTTCCGACAGCATCGCCGAACTGCCGGTGACGCCGGCGACCACGAACTTGGTGGCGGCGATCGCGACATTGGCCGCGATGGCACCATAGATCGCGATCTTCGATTCGGCCATCGGCGGATTATGCGGCCGGACCCTGGCCCGGCGCGCCCGTCAGGGCAGGCCGAGGTAGATCCGAAGATCGTCCTTCATCGTGCCCGCAGAGGCCACCGCCATGCGCAGGCGCGCCTCGTCGACCCCGAACGTCTTGGTCCAGTAGTCGACCTCCTTCAGGTCGGTGATGTCGATGCGCTCATCGTCTTGCGGAATGTGGATCTTCATGTCGTCCAGCATCGGGGCGTCTCCAGGCAGGGGGTTGAAGGTGACGGCAGTTTTCGTGCCCGCGACCCTGCGCCATGCCAGCGCGATCCCACGCTTGATGCAGGACAGCGGCTACAGCGCGGGCGGCGCCGGATCCATGGCCGCGGCGTAGCGCGCCAGGTGGAAGTCTTCATCGCCGAGCTGCAGGTTCAGCAGGCCGAGCCGCTTCGCATGGTGCGCCAGCGGCAGCTCCCAGGTCATGCCGATGCCGCCGTGCAGCTGGATGCACCCCTCGGCGAACGCCAGCGCCGCGGTGCCTGCGGTGAACTTGGCCGCGGCGAGATGGCGCTCGCGCACGCGCCCGGCCGCATCGAGGTGCACGGCCGCGTTGATCGTGGCGGAGCGCGCCTGCTCCAGGTGCAGCATGAGATCGACCATGCGGTGCTGCACCGCCTGGAAGCCGCCGATCGGCATGCCGAACTGCTTGCGCGTCCGGAGGTAGTCGAGCGTGCTGGCCAGCATGACATCCATCGCGCCGACCGCCTCGGCACACACGGCCAGAATGCCGCAGCCGATCCCGGCCTCGAGCGCCGCGGCGGCCTCGCCCTCGCGCCCAACGAGCGCGTCGCCCGGCAGCACCACGCTGCGGAGCACGGCATCGGCCGAACGGCCGCCGTCGAAGTCGGGATGCCCGCGCAGCGTCAGCCCCACGGTGAGCACCGGCACCGCGAACAGCGAGAGGCCGGTCCTGTCGCCAGGCGCACCGGCGGTGCGCGCCGACACCAGCAGCACCTGCGCCTCGCCGCCCCACGGCACGCCGGCCTTGAGGCCGTCGAGCACCCAGCCATCGGCCTCGCGGCGGGCGCTGCATTCGACCTGCAGCGGATCCCACTGGCCGCCGGGCTCGCAGTGCGCGAGGCTGGCCAGCACCGTGCCTTCTGCAATGCCCGCAAGCAGCGCCGCATGCGCCCCGTCAGCGGCATGGGACAGCGCCCGGCCAGCCATGAGGGTGGCCAGGAAAGGCTCGCAGACCAGGCCGCGACCGATCGCCTCGAACACCGCCATCAGGTCGAATGCGCTGCCGCCGAGGCCGCCGTCATCGGGGCCGAACAGTGCGCCCACGGCGCCGATCTCGGCCAGCGCCCGCCAGTGGACCGGATCGAAGCCGGTCGCCCGCGGCACCAGCCGGCGCGCAGGCTCGCCGTAGCGCTCGGCGACATAGCGCGACATGCTTTCGGCGAGCAGGCGCCGCTCGTGCGTGTGTTCGAAGTTCATGGCAGTGGCCTCACAGTCCCAGCACAGTCTTGGCGATGATGTTCTTCTGGACTTCGTTGGAGCCGCCGAAGATCGAGAGCTTGCGGTTGTTGAACCAGGTGATGGCCGCGCGCGGCGCGCTACCGGGCCCGATGCCGGCAAGGTCCAACCCGGCGGCATCGGTCATGTCGTTGGCGAAAACCGGCGCATGCGGGCCCATGGCGCGCAACATCAGTGCATTGATCTGCTGACGGATCTCGGTGCCCTGGATCTTGAGCATCGAGCTCTCGACGCCCGGGGCCGCCCCTATGGCTGACGCCCAGAGCAGCCGCAGGTTCGTCGTCTCCATGTTCTGTAGCGCGATCTCCACGCGCGCCAGGCGGGCAATGAAGTCGCGGTCCGCGAGCAGCGGCCGGCCGTTGCGCGCGAGCGTGGCCGCCGCGCGCTTCAGGCGGTGCAGCGCGGCATAGGAATAGCCGACGCCCGCCATGCCGCTGCGCTCGTGCGTGAGCAGGTACTTGGCGCAGTCCCAGCCCGCGTTCTCCTCGCCGACGAGGTTGTCGAAAGGCACAAGCACTTCGGTGAAAAAAACTTCGTTGACTTCATGCTCGCCGTCGAGCGTGATGATCGGACGCACCTCGACGCCGGGAGAGTTCATGTCGATGAGCAGAAAGCTGATGCCCTGCTGCTTGCGCGCCGACGGGTCGGTGCGCACCAGGCAGAAGATCATGTTGGCATGCTGACCCAGCGTGGTCCAGGTCTTCTGGCCGTTGACGACCCAGCCGTCGGCGGTGCGCACCGCCGTGGTCTTGAGCGAGGCCAGGTCCGAGCCCGCGCCGGGTTCCGAATAGCCCTGGCACCACCAGTCGCGGCCGTCGAGGATGCGCGGCAGCCAGCGGCGCTTCTGCGCGTCGGTGCCGAAGCGGATGAGCACCGGCCCGAGCATGTTGAGGCCGAACTGGATGATGCGTGGCGCCTGCGCGATGGCGCTCTCGAACTCGAACAGGTAGCGTTGCATCGCGCTCCAGCCCGGTCCGCCATGTTCCTTCGGCCAGCCCGCGGCGAGCCAACCGCGCGCCTGAAGGATCGCGTGCCAGCGCGCCATGTCGGCCTTGCCGAGGCGCTCGTCGAGCGCGACCTTAGCGGCGATGTCCGCGGGCAGCTCGTCGCGGAAGAAGGCCCGCACCTGTTCGCGGAACGCCTCTTCCTCGGGCGTGAAATCCATGTCCATGCAGCGCTCCTTCAGTCGGTCTCGAGCAGGTCCGCGGCGCCCGCGGCGCGGCGGTCGGTGAAAGTGGCGGAGTCGCCATAGAGCGCGACAGCGCGCCCGAGCGCGAACCGGCAGCCGGCCACCATGCGCTGGATCAGCTGTTCGCAGCTCGGCACGTCGTCGATCAGGCCAAGGCACTGGCCAGCCCAGATCAGGCCGTCGTCGACGGTGCCCTGCTCCAACGCCTGCCGGCCGCGCGCACCGGCGACCCATGGCCGCAGCTCGTTGAAGGTCGCGCCTTCTGGGCGATGCTCGAGTTCGTTCACCGCGGCCGAGACCGGGTTGCGCCACACGCGCGCGGTGTTGCGCAGCCCGCGGAAGATCAGCGTGGTGTCGCGCTCGCTGGCCGCGAGCAGCGCAGCCTTGACGCTGTCGTGCACCGGCGCCTCGCGCGTCAACATGAAGCGCGTGCCCATGTTCACGCCGTCGGCGCCCAGCGCGAGCGCGGCGGCCATGGTGCGCCCATTGGCGATCCCTCACGAGGCCACCACCGGGATCGACAGCTTGGCGCAGGCAGCAGGGATCAGAATCAAACCGGGAATGTCGTCCTCGCCCGGATGGCCCGCGCATTCGAAGCCGTCGATGCTGATCGCGTCCGCGCCGCGGCGCTCGGCCGACAGCGCATGCCGCACCGAGGTGCACTTGTGCACGATGACGAGGCCCTTGGACTTGAAGAGCTCGGTGATCGGCTCCGGCTGCAGCCCGGCGGTTTCGACGATGCGCACGCCGCTGTCGACGATGGCCCGTGCATAGTCTTCGTACGGCGGCGGCGACGCCGAGGGCAGGATCGTGAGGTTGACCGCGAACGGCGCGTCGGTCATCGTGCGGCAGCGGCGCACTTCCTCCAGCAGGGCCTCGGGGCTGGGTTGCGTGAGCGCCGTCAGGGTGCCGAGGCCGCCCGCGTTGGAGACGGCAGCCGCGAGTTCGGCGCGGCCGACCCACATCATGCCGCCCTGGATGATCGGGTAGCGGATCTGCAGCAGTTCGGTGATGCGGGTCTTCATGGGCGGTTCGCCTTCACCTGGTGGATCGCGCCGCCCTGGCTCAATGCGTCGGCCCGCGCGCAGGCGTCCATCCACTGACCGGTCGGCATCTGCATGGTGGCCGCGCGCATGCCCGACTTGACGGCGCAAACCGAATGCGTAGGAAAGGCGGCGATGGCCGCGGCCATGGCACGGGCGCGCGCCACCACAGCGGCATCGTCGACCACTTCAGTCGCGATGCCCAGGCGCAGCAGGTCGGCCGCGCCGACGCGGTCGCCCATGAGGCACACGCGGGCCGCGACCGCTTCACTGTGGCGCAGCGCCAGCCAGGCCGCGTTGCGCGGCGCGGCCATGCCGATGCCGATCTCGCCCACCTGGAGGAAGGCGCCTTCGCCGCTCACCATCAGGTCGCCGGCCAGCGCGAGCGCGGCGCCGGCATTGATCGCGTAGCGCTCGAGCGCGACGATCAGCACCTTGCGGCTCGCGAGCAGCTGGTTGTGCACCGCCTCCCAGAGCGCAGGGAAGCCGGCCTTCCAGTCGGGCGCCGGATCGACGCCGAAGGCCTTGACGTCCAGGCCCGAACAGAACACGCCATCGGCGCCTCGCAGCACCACGGCACGCACGGTGTCGTCCTCGGCGAGGCGCTCGAGCGCGGCGTGCAGGGCAGCGGCGAGCGTGCCGTCGATGGCGTTCTTGCGCTCGGGGCGGTGGAAGATCAGTTCCGCCCATCCGTCATGGACGTCGAGAAGCACGGCAGACATGAGAAGAGTCCTTTGCTGGGGAAATGGAGTGGCGCGGGCAGCTCAGTGGCCGACCGCGCCGGCGGCCTTCAGGCGCGCGATGTCGGCTTCGGCATAGCCCGCCTGCGCGAGCAGTTCGTCGGTGTGCTGGCCCAGGCGCGGCACCGCGGGCACCTGCCTGCCCCGCGGTGCACCTTCGAAGCGGAACGGCAGGCCGGGCAACTGCACTTCGCCACCCTGCCCGTCGTCGATGGTCTCGAAGACGCCGCTGGCCTGCACGTCGGCGCTCGCGAGCACCTGCGGGTAGTTGCGCACCACGCCCACGACGACGCCATGCCGCTCGAGCAGCGCACGCGCTTCTTCGCCGGTGAAGACGCCGAGCGCAGCGCTCAGCACCTCCATCAGCGCCGCGCGGTTGCGCACGCGGTCGTTGTTGGTGGCAAAGGCCTCGGCACCGGCGAGCGCGGGCTGGCCGATGGCCTTGCACAGCCGCTGCCAGTGGTCGTCGAGGTAGGCGGAAATAACGATGTGGCCGTCGCGCACGGCGATCAGGTCGGCGGCCGGCGCAACGAGCGGCTGCGCATTGCCCGCGCGCTCGGGCAGCTTGCCCGTGCACTGGTATTCGGCCCAGATCTGGGCCTGCATCGAGATGGCCACCGCGAGCAGCGAGGTCTCGATGGTGTCGCCGCGGCCCGTGCGCGCATGCCGGAACAGCGCCGCGAGGATCGCATTGGCCGTGCTGTTCGCCGTCGAGACGTCGGCCACCGGAAAGCCGGCTTTCAGCGGGGTGCCGCCGCGCTCGCCGGTGATCGACATCATGCCGCTCTCGGCCTGCGCGGCGATGTCGAGGCCCGGCCGCTCGCGCGACGGGCCCTCCGCGCCGAAACCCGAGACCGACACGTAGATCAGGCCGGGCTTGGCCGCGCGCAGCGTGGCGGCGTCCAGCCCGAGCGACTGCATCACCCCGGCACGCGCGTTCTGCACCACCACGTCGGCCTGCAGCGCAAGATCGCGTGCGACCGCCAGGCCTTCGGGCTGGCGCATGTCGACCACGATCGAACGCTTGCCGCGGTTGTAGGCCATGAAGAGGCCGCTGCGGCCCTTGGTCGAGGCGCTCACGCCGAAACGGCGGCCGTTGTCGCCGTTGGGGCTTTCGATCTTGGTGACGCTCGCGCCCAGGTCGGCCAGGATCTGCGTGGCACCCGGGCCGGCGATGAACTGGCCGAACTCCACCACCTTGACGCCCGCGAGCGGCAGGTCGTCGTGCGCGGCTTGCTGCGGATCGTTCATTGCTCCGCCTTGATGCCGGCGCTCTTGGCGACGGCGGCCCAGCGCTGCATCTCGGCCGCGAGCATCTTGCCGAATTCGTCGGCGCTGCCACCGGCCGGGCTCATGCCGAGGCCGTGCACGGCATCTGCGAATTCCTTGCTCCGGAGCGTGCGGTTGGCCGCTGCATTGAGCTTCTCCAGCACGGCGGGCGGCGTCTTGGCCGGGGCCATCAGCCCGAGGAAGCTGGCCGCGTCGAGGTCCTTGACGCCGGCCTCGCGGGCGGTGGGCACGCCGGGCAGGCCCGGCGGGCGCTCCGTGCCCGGCGTGACGATGCCGCTGAGCTTGCCTTCGCGGATCATGGTGCTGGTGATGCCTGCGACGTCGAACATCAGCGGCACGTCGCCCGCCATCACCGCCTGCGCCGCGCCGGCCGAGCCCTTGTAGGGCACATGCTCGAGCCGCAGCTTGTAGCGCTGCGCGAGCAGTTCGCCCCACAGCTGCGTGAGCGAGCCCGCCCCCGGGCTCGAATAGAGCACCGGGTTGCTCTGGTTGCGGATCCACGCGATGAGCGACGGCAGGTCCTTGGCCGGCACCTTGGGGTTGGCCGCAACCAGGATCGGCATCCACGCCGCGTTGACCACGGGCGCGAGGTCGCGCAGCGGCTCGTACGGCGCCTTGATGCCGGTGGCGCTGTTGGTGACGAACTGCGCCGCGACCAGCACGAGGCTGTAGCCGTCGGCGGGCTGGCTCGCCACGAAAGCGGTGCCGATGGTGCTCGAGGCGCCGGGCTTGTTCTCGACGATGACGGGCTGCCCGAGCTCGGCCGAGATGCCCTTGCCCACGAGCCGTGCCACCGCGTCGGTGGGGCCGCCGGGCGTGTAGGGCACCACGATCCGGATCGGCCGGTTCGGATAGTCGCCCTGTGCCTGCGCACCGGGAATGAGCGCGAGCGTGGTCAGCAGGGTCGCAAACAGCTTCTTCATGTCTTGTCTCCTTCGTTGTTTGTTCAAGGATGGCGCGCCGGATCAGCTCGCCGCGCGCCGGCGCGGCGCGGGCTTCGGCGGCGGCTCGGGGGCTTCCGGCGCGTCATGTGCCGCGAGTCGCGCATGCACTTGCAACGAGACCGGCGCGGCGATGGCGCCGCTCACCATGTCGATCAGGTTCTCGATCGCGCGCTGCAGGTCGAAGCCCAGCTGGCGCTTGCTTCGCCGCGTGCTGATGCGCTCGAAGTCGGCCAGGCTGAACATGACGAAGCTGACGCCCGCCAGGTAGCGCTGGCGCAGCAGCAGCTCGGGCATGTCTGGCAGCACACGCTGCAGCAGCTCGTGGATGCGGCGGAAACCGCGGTCTTCCTCTTCGCGCGTGGACGCGGCGAGGTCGATGTCGGGATGCACCTGCGCCGCAGCCAGGAAGCGGTTGTAGGTGTTGCCGCGGCTTGTCATCAGCCTGGAGGCGAGCGGCCACACGATCGCCTCGACCAGCCCGCGCAGCTCGCCGTGGCGCTCGCTGCTGTAGAGCTGGTCGATGTAGTCGTTGCGCAGCGCGTTGACCTCGCCCATGCCACTTTGCAGGATGGCCTGGATCAGCGCTTCCTTCGAACCGAAGTGGTAGTGCAGCGCCGAGTTGTTGCGCTGGCCCGCCTCGCGGGCGATCTCGCGCATCGACACGGCATCGATGCCCTTTTCGGCAAACAGGCGCTGCGCGGTCAGAAGCAGCACGTCGGCGCTGTCGGCGCTGCTGCGCGGCGCGGCGGCGAGCTTACGCCGGTCCTTGCCGGCGGGCGGGGGAGTGGGGGTGGTGTCGGCCATGTGGCGGATTCTGGAACCTTGCATTTGTTAAGTCAAGTGCTTTACCGACAATAAAGCATCTGATTTAATCCGGTCGGTACAAACAATCCGGACGAACCCATCCCATGACCGAAGCCACTGCCCTCGCTCCCCGCCCTGCGGCCGCCCACGGCACCCACGAGGTGTTCAACCAGCCCGCGCCCTATGGCGGCTACAACCTGCTGGCGCGCGACCATGCGCTGCGCGAAAGCCTCGAGCGCGAAGGCGCTGCGTGGGCCGCGCCGCGGCTCGATGCGCTGGCCGCCGAACTGGCCGACCCCGAGGTGATCCGCCACGGCTACCTGGCCAACCGCCACGTGCCCGAACTGCACACGCACGACAACTACGGCCACCGCATCAACGAGGTTCACCTGCACCATTCGTGGCACGAGCTCATGCGCCTGGCGCGCCGGCACGAGGTCCATTCGCTGCCGTGGCGCCAGCCGCAGGCCGGCAGCCATGTGGCGCGCGCGGCCTCGAGCATGCTGATGGCGCAGGTCGAAAGCGGCACGCTGTGCCCGCTGCACATGACTTATGCGGGCGTGCCGGTGCTGCGCAACAACCCCGCGCTGAGCGCGCAGTGGGAGCCGTTGCTCACGTCGACCGGCTATGACCCGCGCTACCGCCCTTCGGCCGAAAAGAGCAGCGCCCTCATCGGCATGGCCATGACGGAGAAGCAAGGCGGCTCCGACCTGCGCGCGAACACCACGGTGGCGCGTGCCACCCAGGAGCCCGGGGTGTACGAACTCACCGGCCACAAGTGGTTCTTCTCGGCACCGATGGTCGACTGCTTCCTGACGGTGGCACACACCGAAGGCGCGCCGGGCAGCATCTCGTGCTTCCTGGTGCCTTTCTGGCTGCCCGACGGCACGCGCAACCGCTTCTCGATCATGCGGCTCAAGGACAAGCTCGGGAACCGCTCCAACCCTTCGAGCGAGATCGAATACAACGGCACGCTCGCCTGGCGCGTGGGCGACGAGGGCAAGGGCATCCGCACGATCATCGAGATGGTCAGCCTCACGCGGCTGGGCTGCGCATCGATCTCGGCGGGCATCATGCGCCAGACGCTCTTCAGGGCGCTGCACCACACGCAGCAGCGATCGGCCTTCGGCGCCAAGCTGGTCGACAAGCCGTTGATGAGCAATGTGCTGGCCGACCTGGCGCTGGAGTCGGAAGCCGCCACCGCCCTGCTCATGCGCCTGGCCGGCAGCATCGACCGGGCGGCCACCGACGACAACGAAGCGCGCTTCTCGCGCGTGGTCACCGCCATCGCCAAGTACTGGCTCGCCAAGCGCGCGAGCGCCAACGCCTTCGAAGCGCTGGAATGCCACGGCGGCTTCGGCTACATCGAAGATTCGATGATGCCGCGCTTCTACCGCGAGGCCCCGGTGCAGAGCGTGTGGGAAGGCAGCGGCAACGTGATCTGCCTCGACGTGCTGCGCGCGGTCGACCGCGATCCCGAGGCGCTGCGGCCGGTTCTGCAGGAGATCGAGCTTGCGCGCGGCATGAACCCACACCTCGATGTGACCATCGCATGGCTGCGCGATGCAGCGTTCCGCCGCGAGCGCATGGACGGCATTGCGCGGCGCCTGGTCGAGAAGATGGCGCTCGCGCTGCAGGCCTCGCTGCTGCTGCGCTTCAGCCCGGCCTATGTGGCCGAGGCGTTCTGCGCCTCACGACTCGGCGGCGACTGGGGCTTCGCCTTCGGCACGCTCGCGCCCGAAGTCGAATTCAAGAAGATCGTCGAGCGCGCCTGGGCCGCCTGAGGGCTTGGGGTGGCAGCCAACGGAATCAATGGTAAAAATTCCGGAGAATAGCCGCTGCCCCACCCCCCTGGAGAACGCCTTGCGCATAGCCACCTGGAACGTCAATTCCCTCACCGCCCGCCTGCAGCACGTGCTCGACTGGCTGATCGCCAACCCTGTGGACGTGCTGTGCCTGCAGGAACTCAAGATGAGCGACGACAAGTTTCCGCTCGACGTGCTCAAGTCGGCCGGCTACGACTGCGCGGTGTTCGGCCAGAAGACCTACAACGGCGTCGCTATCCTGAGCCTGATGCCGATGGGCGACGTGGTGAAGAACATCGGCGGCTTCACCGACGACCAGTCGCGCGTGATCGCGGCCACGGTGCAGACGCCGACCGGTCCGCTGCGCGTGGTGAACGGCTACTTCGTCAACGGGCAGGCGCCGGGGACCGAAAAGTTCGCCTACAAGATGGGCTGGCTGCGCGCGCTGCGCGAATGGCTGCGCGAAGAGATGGCCGCGCACCCGAACCTGGTGCTGCTCGGCGACTTCAACGTCACGCCCGAAGACCGCGACAGCTACGACCCGGTGGGCCTGAAGGAAACCATCCACCACACGACCGAAGAACGCGAAGAGTTCAAGGCGCTGCTGGCGCTGGGCCTGGTCGACAGCTTCCGGCTCTTCGAGCAACCCGAAAAAAGCTATTCGTGGTGGGACTACCGGATGCTCGGCTACCAGAAGAACCGCGGACTGCGCATCGACCACATTCTGGTGAGCGAGCCGCTGGTGCCGCGCGCACGGGGCTGCGTCATCGACCGTGTGCCGCGCAAGTGGGAGAAGCCCAGCGACCATGCGCCGGTGGTGCTCGAACTCGACCAGGGAGTGCCGGCGCCATGACCATCCGTCTGCTCGCAGTCGCCGCCGTGCTGCTGACGCTCGCCGGCTGCTCGGTGCTCAAGCCATCCGACACCAAGTCCGGCGACGACGGGAAACCGGGCGCTTCGGCCTCCGACGATCTGCCCGGCGCGCGCAGCGACGTGCCGACGGTGCGCCTGATCACCGCGCAGACACCGGTCGTGCGGGCCTACCGCAAGACCGGCGCGCGCAAGATCTACAACACGTACGCCAAGCGCATCTACAAGGGCAAGATTCCGCCGCTGGTCTATGCGGTGGTGGTGGTCGAGACCGACCTCGACGCCGAGGGCAACGTGAGGAACGTGACCTTCAGCCGCGTGCCCAGCCACGCGCCCGAAGTGCCGCCGATGATCGCGAAACTCATCAGGGGCGCCTCGCCGCTGCCGAGCCCGGGGCGCCTGGGCGGCCACACCTACGTCGACACCTGGCTCTGGGACAAGAGCGGCAACTTCCAGCTCGACTCGCTGACGCTGGGGCAGCGCAGCCGGTAGGCTCGCTCCCCTTGCGGGGGCTATTCGATCCCGAGTTCCTGGATCTTGCGCGTGATCGTGTTGCGGCCGATGCCGAGCTTCTGGGCGGCCTCGATGCGCCGGCCGCGGGTGCTGGCCAGCGCCGCGAGGATCAGGCGCGATTCGAAGCGGCGCGAGAGCACGTCCCAGACGTCAGTGCGCCCGGCCGCAAGCAGCGCCTGGGCTTCCGTCTCCAGGCCGCTCTCCCAGCTGCTCGCAACGACCGGGACTTCGGCGACGAGGGTTTCGGACGCGGCGGCCATGGGCGCGGAAAACTCACGATCGCCGCCCGGCGATGCAAGCGGTGCTGCATGCAGCGGCGCGGCAGCAGCAGCAGCAGCAGCAACAGACACTTCGGCCGCGGCAGGCGCGACGGCCATGATCTCGGGTGGCAGGTCCTTGGTCTCGATGAGTTGCGCCGGCGCCATCACGGTGAGCCAGTGGCAGATGTTCTCGAGCTGGCGCACGTTGCCGGGGAAGCCGAAGGTCGCGAGCTTGGCCAGCGCAGCCTCGGAAATGCGCTTGGGCTCGACACCGAGCTGGCGCGCACTCACCTGCAGGAAGTGGCGCGTGAGGGCCGGCACGTCCTCGCCGCGTTCGCGCAGCGCCGGCAGGCGCAGCCGGATCACGTTGAGGCGGTGGAACAGGTCTTCGCGGAAGCCGCCGAGCTTGACGCGCTGCTCCAGGTCCTGGTGCGTGGCCGCAATGACGCGCACGTTGGCCTTCACCGAGTTGTGGCCGCCGACACGGTAGAAGTGCCCGTCGCTGAGCACGCGCAGCAGGCGCGTCTGCAGGTCGAACGGCATGTCGCCGATCTCGTCGAGGAAGAGCGTGCCGCCCTCGGCCTGCTCGAAGCGCCCTCGCCGCATGGTCTGCGCGCCGGTGAAGGCACCGCGCTCGTGGCCGAACAGCTCGCTCTCCAGCAGGTCCTTCGGGATGGCCGCGGTGTTGATGGCCACGAAGGGCCCGTTGGCGCGCGGCGAATGCTTGTGCAGCGCGCGCGCGACGAGCTCCTTGCCCGAGCCCGATTCGCCGGTGATGAGCACCGTGACGTTGCTCTGCGAGAGCCGGCCGATGGCGCGGAACACGTCCTGCATGGCGGGCGCCTGGCCCAGCATCTCGGGCGCGGCAGCCATGCGCTCCTCGGCCACTTCCTCGCGCTGGCTCTCGTCGACCGCGCGGCGGATCAGCTCGACGGCGCGCGGCAGGTCGAAGGGCTTGGGCAGGTATTCGAAGGCGCCGCCCTGGAACGCCGAGACGGCGCTGTCGAGGTCGGAGAACGCCGTCATGATGATGACCGGCAGGCCCGGATGCTTGGCCTTGATCTTGTCGAGCAGGTCGAGGCCCGAGCCACCGGGCATGCGGATGTCGCTCACCAGGACCTGCGGCCCCTGCTGCTCGTCGCCGCCGGCCTGCTCGAGGGCCGCCAGCACCTCGCGCGCGCTGGTGAAGCTGCGCGTCGGCAGGTCTTCGCGCAACAGAGCCTTCTCCAGCACGAAGCGGATCGATTGGTCGTCATCAACTATCCAGATCGGCTTCATGCATCTCCTTGTGGGCCGGTGGCTGCTAGGGCAGCGGGATCAGTATCTTGAAATCGGTTCGGCCCGGGACACTGTCGCACTCGATCACGCCGTGATGCTGTTGCACGAAAGTTTGCGCCAGCGTCAAACCAAGCCCGGTTCCGCCTTCCCTGCCCGATACGAGCGGATAGAAGATGCGGTCCTTGATCGCGTCCGGCACACCCGGTCCATTGTCGATGACATGCAATTCCAGTGCCAATCGATACCATTGCTTGTTGAATATCACCTGCCGGGCAATGCGCGTCTTGAAAGTGATCTGCGCGTCGCCCGCCGCGCGACGCTCGGCGAGCGCCTGCGCCGCGTTGTGCGCGATGTTGAGCGTGGCCTGGATCAGCTGTTCGCGATCGCCGCGGAACTCGGGGATCGAGACGTCGAAGTCGCGCTCGATGTGCAGGTCGCGCGGGAACTCCGCCAGGATCACGGAGCGCACGCGCTCGCAGACCTCGTGGATGTTGACGTCGCCCACGACGTGCGGACGCCGGTGCGGCGCCAGCAGGCGGTCAACCAGGGTCTGCAGCCGGTCGGCCTCATGGATGATGACGTTGGTGTATTCGATGAGGTCGCGCGACTCGACCTCCATCTGCAGCAGCTGCGCCGCGCCGCGGATGCCGCCGAGCGGGTTCTTGATCTCGTGCGCGAGGTTGCGGATGAGTTCCTTGTTGGCCTGCGCCTGGTCGAGCAGGCGCTCTTCGCGGTCTTGCCGCACCTGCTGCTCGAGCGGCGACATCTCGATGATCAGCTCGCCCGCCTTGTCGCCCTGTGCCAGCGTGACCTGCACCGGCATCAGCTCGTGGTTCACCCGGCGCAAGAAGGCCTCGTAGCGCAGCGTGGCGAAGTCGTTGCTGCGGGCGCCGTCGATCGCGGTGCGCAGCACCTGCGGCTCGTGAAAGCAGGCGCCGAACTGAGAGCCTTCGAGCGTGCGGCGCGACGTGGCCAGCGCGTCTTCGAGCGCGGCGTTGGCGAACAGCACCGACCCCTTGGTGCTGACCACGGCGATCAGCGTGGAGAGCAGGTCGAAGGACTGGAAGCGCGGTGTGGCGCTGGCCGCCTTCTTCCCGAACACCATGGCTACGGCCTGGCCGGCAAGCGGCCGAGCTCGCGGCGAATGCCCGCGATGTCGCTCTCGTTGCGCGCGAGTTCGGCCTTCATCTCAGCCACGCGGTCGAGGTACTTCTGGTAGTTGCGGCCTTCGCTGCCCTGCTTCTCGGGCTCGCCATTGTTGTACTCGCGCTGCAGCTCGGCCTGGCGCGCCTCGGCCTTGCGGAGTTCGGCCTCGAGCACCGAGCGGGCTTCGCCGTCGCGCGCACGCTGGTCGACGCCTTCGACACGCGGACTGCCGGCGGGCGAGCGCGAGGCCGATGGCGCCGGGCTGCCGCTGGCGGCGGCGCCAGTGCCCGAAGGGCGAGTGCCCTGCACGACGGTGACGTTGCCGCCTTCGATGACCTTGCAGCCCTTTTGCTGCGCGATCGTCGCGTTGTTGGTGTATTCGTTTCCGCAGCGCCACACGCGCTCCTGGGAGAGCGCGGGCAAGGCAGCAAGCGAACCGGCCAGAAAGATCAGTGAGGCAAGCTTCATGGAGGGGCGTGAGTGGCGGGATCGGGCATTTTCGTGCAATTCGACGCTGCCGATGACACGATGTTCCCGGCCCAGAAAAAAGGACGGCCGCAGCCGTCCTTTTGGGTGTCGTGCCCGCAAGGGCCCGCGATCAGAGCGAATAGTACATGTCGAACTCGACCGGATGGGTCGCCATGCGGAAGCGCGTGACTTCCTGCATCTTCAGCTCGATGTAGGCATCGATGTAGGCATCGGTGAACACGCCGCCCTTGGTCAGGAACGCACGGTCCTTGTCGAGGTACTCGAGCGCCTGGTCCAGGCTGTGGCAGACGGTCGGGATCAGCGCGTCTTCTTCGGGCGGCAGGTGGTACAGGTCCTTGCTGGCGGCTTCGCCCGGATGGATCTTGTTCTCGACGCCGTCGAGGCCCGCCATCAGCAGCGCGGCAAAACCGAGGTACGGGTTCATCAGCGGATCCGGGAAGCGCGCCTCGACGCGGCGGCCCTTCGGGTTCGACACGAACGGAATGCGGATCGAGGCCGAGCGATTCTTGGCCGAATAGGCCAGCTTCACCGGCGCTTCGAAGCCGGGAACCAGGCGCTTGTAGCTGTTGGTGCCGGGGTTCGTGATGGCGTTCAGCGCACGGGCGTGCTTGATGATGCCGCCGATGTAGTGCAGCGCGAAGTCCGAGAGGCCCGCATAGCCGTCGCCGGCGAACAGGTTCTTGCCGTCCTTCCAGACCGACTGGTGCACGTGCATGCCCGAGCCGTTGTCGCCGACGATGGGCTTGGGCATGAAGGTGGCGGTCTTGCCGTAGGCGTGGGCCACGTTGTGGATCACGTACTTCTGCAGCTGTACCCAGTCGGCGCGCTGGATCAGCGTGCTGAACTTGGTGCCGAGCTCCATCTGGCCGGCGTTGGCCACTTCATGGTGATGCACTTCGACCGGGATGCCGAGCGATTCGAGCACCAGGCACATTTCGGAGCGCATGTCCTGGAAGCTGTCGACCGGAGGCACCGGGAAGTAGCCGCCCTTGACCGCCGGGCGATGGCCGGTGTTGCCGTGCTCGTATTCCTTGTCAGTGTTCCACGAGGCTTCTTCGGAGTCGATCTTGACGAAGCAGCCCGACATGTCGTTCTTCCAGCGCACGCTGTCGAACACGAAGAATTCCGGCTCCGGACCGAAGAAAGCGGTGTCGCCCAGGCCCGACGCCTTCATGTAGGCCTCGGCGCGCTTGGCGAGCGAACGCGGGTCGCGCTCGTAGGGCTTGCCGTCGGTCGGGTCGATCACGTCGCAGGTCAGGATCAGCGTCGTCTCTTCGAAGAACGGATCGATGTTAGCGGTGTTGGGGTCGGGCATGAGCTGCATGTCCGAGGCTTCGATGCCCTTCCAACCGGCGATGGACGAACCGTCGAACGCGTGGCCCGAAGTGAATTTGTCTTCATCGAAATGCGACACGGGCACGGTCACGTGCTGCTCCTTGCCGCGGGTGTCGGTGAAGCGGAAGTCGACGAACTTGACCTCGTTTTCCTTCACGAGCTTGAGTACGTCGGCGACGGTCTTTGCCATCAGTTTCTCCTGGTTGGATGGGTGGTTGGAATGACAGGGTCGGGGAATGCAGGTTCTGTGCCATTGTCGCCCCGTCTTGGGGAGGCTCCGGGCACGGCGCCCGCCCCCAAATGATGAAGATGATTCACCAAACTGGTGCAAACGAGATCAGCGCACCAATTCTGGGCCCAACTTCGCTTCAAAGGCGTGCAACCCTTCAATCAGCTGGGCATAGGCGGCATCGAGCTGCAGCGGATCGCCCTTGACGCCGAGTTCGATGTGCCGCCCGTATTTTGGATGGTCGACGCTCGGCAGGCTGAACACCTTGACGCCGGCATGCGCCGCCTCGACGGCCAGCATCAGCGGCGTGAGCGTGGCTTCCATGGCGCCGAAGACGATGACCGACTTCTCGGCCGACTGGCCGGTCGTGAACAGGTCGGGGTAGCGGCTCTCGAGCACCGATTCGATCATCGGCCACGCCATGACGGGAAAGCCCGGGACGAAATGCACATGCTCGACGCTGAAGCCCGGGATCTTGTTGTACGGGTTCCGGATGATCGTCGCGCCCTGAGGAAACACGCCCATGTTGAGGCGGTGGATGTTGTCGGGCCGGTCGGGCTCGTAGACCGTGCCCTGCTCGCGCGCGGTGTCCTGCATGCGTTCGCGGATCAGCGCCTCGGCCTCGGGATGCAGTTCGAGCGGCCGCCCGAGTGCCTGGGCGGCGCACTGCCGTGTGTGGTCGTCGGGCGTGGCACCGATGCCACCGGTCGAAAAGACGACATCGCCCGAGGCGAAGGCACGCGCCAGCGCCGCCGTGATGCGCGCGGGCACATCGCCTACGTACTCGGCCCAGCCGAGCTGAAGGCCACGGGCGGCCAGCAGCTCAATGACCTTGGGCATGTGCTTGTCGGCACGCTTGCCAGAAAGGATCTCGTCACCGACGACGATCAGGCCAAAAGCGCGGGTCATGGGGATTTCCATTGAGAAAGAACGGCCCGGTCGGCCTCGTCCGCAGAAGGGTTTGCGCCGGCCAGCGTCGCCGCGGCCTCGCGCTGCGCGCGCAGTTTCGCGAGCGCGTCGAGGCAGTAGTGGGCGAACCAGAGCGCGGAAAACGCGAACACCAGCGTGTAGATCCAGATCGCGAGCGGCACCAGCACGAAGAAAGCGGCGGCGAACAGCAGGCCCGAGGCCCAGACGATGCTCGGTGCCGCGCCGAGGTAGCCGCAGAACACGCCGATGCACAGCAGCGGCACCCGGTGCGTGCGCAGCAGCGTGGCGCGCTCCTCGGGGCTGGCGTGGTCCGCCAGCGCATCGAAGCTCATCACGCGGTAGGTGAGCCAGCCCCAGATCAGCGGCGGCAATATCAGCACCAGCGGCGGAATGAGCCAGAGCGGCATGGACACCACGAGCGCTAGCAGCGCCAGCACGGTGACGCCGAGTGAGCGCGCCACGCTGCCGATGAACGAGGCGCCCTTCTTGCGCTCGAGCACCGGGAAGCGGCGGTTCGCCACCAGCGTGGTGAGCGGCGGGGCCATGAGGCCCGCCACCACGATCAGCGAGACCACCACGATCAGCGGCGTGGCCGCAAAGACCACCACCATCGGCGCGAGCACCGAGGTGACGTCGCTCGAGAACAGCCGGCCGATCCAGCTCCAGAAGCTCGACAATAGCGGCCAGGCATCGAGCGCCTCGCGCGTCCATGCCACAGCCGCGTCCCAGAAGAAATAGCCGAAGCCCGCGGCCAGCAGCACCATGAGGGCCAGCGGCAACAGCGACAGCACGATCACGCGCGGCAGCATGCAATAGGCGACCGCGCGCCAGAAGGAGTCGATGAGCAGGCGCATTGGGTGGGAAGGATAACCGCCCCGGGAGGCGCCGAGGCTCAGTGCCGGCCGACCAGGCGCTTCAGGCCGAGCCATTGCTGCGACCAGAAGCCCTGGCCGTAATCGCGCAGGCGTCCGTCGGCGCCGGGCTCGACCTGGTCGCGGATGCCGGTCGGGTCGTAGCGGTTCTCGAAGTTCGCGGTGCCGAACAGCAGGTCCCAGCACGGCAGCAGCACGCCGAAGTTGCAGCCGCCCAGCGTGTGGGCGCCGCGCGATTCGTGGCCCAGGCCGATGCTGTGGTGCAGGCGGTGGAAGCGCGGGCTGATCCAGAGCCGCTCGCCCACGGCACCGAAGCCGAGCCGGAGATTGGCATGCTGCAGGCTCTCGCTGAGCTGGGTGAAGGCCACGAAGGCGATGAACTGGCCCGGCGCCACGCCGATCAGCTGTGCGACCAGCACGATCAGCGTGCCGTGCAATACGTCGTCGAGCAGGTGGTTGCGGTCGTCGCTCCACATGGTCATCTGGCGCTGCGAATGGTGCAGCGAATGCAGGCCCCACCACCACCTGAAGCGGTGCTGGCCGCGGTGGATCCAATAGCCGACGAAATCGAGCACCACGAGGTAGACCACGAACGCGACCAGCGGCACGTCGGTCACGCCGGGCCAGAGCCCGTCGAGGTGCAGGGTGCCCCAGCCCGCGGCGCGCAGGCTGCCGAGGGCGTCGTCGAAGACGGGCTCGAGCGTGAAGAACATCGCAAGCCGGAACAGGCCCAGCCGGTGGATCAGCGTGTAGAGGATGTCGGTGCGGATCGCGCGGCGATCGGCCACCGGCTCGACTGCGCGCCAGCGCTGCAGCGGCCCGATGACGGCGAGCAGCACCAGCACCTGGATCAGGCCGACCAGCAGCCAGCCGGTGGCGTCGAACGCGTCCTCGGTCCAGCCGCCGAAGCCGGCCGCATACACCAGCGGCTGGACCAGTGTTTCGAAGAACCAGCCCTGCAGCGCGGAAAAAACATCGGTGAACCCGTCGATCATCTCGGCCTGTTCAAGGATGCGATGCGATCCAGTCGCGGTACTGGGGATGCTGGCGCAGTGTTTCGAAGCAGAAGCCCTTCGCCTTCAGGCCCACGATCAGTGACTCGAGATTGGCCGGCGCCCAGGGGTCCTTGCGCGACCAGATGCCCAGGTGCGCGAGCAGGATGTCGCCGGGGCGGATGCTGCCGAGCGCCTGCTTCAGAAGTTTCTCGTTGCTGAACTTCTCGCTCGGCAGCTCGTCGCCGAGGAACCCGGCCGGCGACCATCCCACATGGGCGAAGCCGCAGGCCTTGGCGGCCGCGAGCAGCCGCGCAGAAGTCTTGCCGCCGGGCGCGCGGAACAGCGGCAGGGGCTTTTTGCCGGTGACGAGTGCGAGGCGCTCCGAGGCCTTGGCGATGTCGGCGCAGTATTCGGCGGCGCTCCAGGTGAATTCGCGCCCCGCCAACGCACCGGCCGATGGCTTGATGCGAAAGCGCGGTTCGGGGCCCTCGAGGTCGGCGCGCCAGTAGGCATGGTCGTAAGTGTGCGATGCGAACTCGTGGCCTTCGGCCGCGCGCGCCTTCCACCAGGGCGCCCAGTGCCGGTCGAGGCTGTCGCCGCCGTCCAGCGTGCGCTCGGCGGCGCCGAAGAAGGTCACGCGCACGTCGTGGCGCCGGAGCACGTCGGCCACAAGCTCGGCCACGCCCATGTGGCCGGTGTCGAAGGTCAGGTAGAGGGGTTTTGCGCAGGCGCCCCCGGTGCCGGCCGCTGCCGCCAGCGTGGTGCCGAAGGCGGCCGCGACCCCCATGGCCGCGGCCAGCCCGCGCAACGCATGCCGGCGCGCCGGCTCAGGTCCTCTTCGCATGGTCCAGGGTCCAGACGCCGTGCGGGGACCGGCCGACGTTGATCTGACGCACGACCTTCTGGCTCGCAAGGTCGACCACGCTGAGCTTCTTGGCCCAGCGCGAGGTGACGTACAGCGTCTTGCCGTCGGCGGACACATCCATGCAGTCGGGGCCGCCGGGCACGGCATAGGTCGCCGTGACCTTCAGCGTCGCCAGGTCGATGCGGCTGATGGAGTTGGCGACGCGGTTGCTCACGAACACGCTCTTGCCGTCGCCGGCCGCGCGGAACGCGTGGGCGCCCTTGCCCGTCGGAATCTGGCCGACCAACTTTGGCTGGGGGCCGGCCACGTCGAACACCTGCACGCCATCGCTGCCGGTCAGGCCGACGAGCAACGTCTGGTCGTTGTGCGCACCGTAGACGTCAGCCGGCATCGGGCCGGTCGCGATGCGCCAGCGGATGGTCTGCGTCGGCAAGTCGACGGCGATGAGTTCGTCGCTGTCCTGCATCGTGACGTAGGCGACGGTGCTGGTCCGGTCGATCCAGATGTGGCTCGGCGTCTTGCCCGTGGCAATGCGCTTGGCGAGCTTCAGGTCGTGGCCGTCCCAGTGGTAGACGTCGACGTGGTTCAGCCGGTTGGCCGCGGTGACGAACCACTTCATGTCGCGCGAGAACTGGAGGTGGTACGGATCGATGATGCCGTACACCACGCGCTGGACCTCGGCGGTGCGCGGGTTCACGAAAGTCAGGGAGTCGCCGGCCGAGTTGGCCACGATCACCGACTTCTCGTCCGGCGTCATGTAGATGTGGTGCGGCTCCTTGCCGGTCGGGATGCGCAGCTTCTCGGTCCAGTCGACCGGGCTGATCACGCTCACGCTGGCATCGAGCGAATTGAGCACGAAGATCGGCGGCGGCGGCTCCGGTGGCCCGGCGCTGGCGGCCGCGCAGCTCAGCAAGGCGTACAAAAGAACAAGGGCCGCGGCGCGGCCGGGCTGGCGGGCAGGAAGACGCAAGTGAAATTCCGGAGAAGTGCTTCGGATGGTAACGATCGTATGCGCCCGCCGGCTGACCGCCGGCATAGGAAATCGCCGCTTATTTGGCGGGCGCGCGCAGCGCGGCGACCTCGGCCGCATCAAGCCAGCGCCACTGCCCGGGCGCCAGATCGTCAGGCAGCGCCACCGTGCCGATGCGCGAACGGCGCAGCGCCTCGACCCGGTTGCCCACCGCGGCCAGCATGCGCTTGACCTGGTGGTACTTGCCTTCGGTGAGCGTCAGCCGCAGGTGCAGCGGGGCGTCGGATTCGCAGGCGGCGGCGCGCACCGGCTTTGGATCGTCGTCGAGCACCACGCCGGCCAGCAGGCGCGCGATCTGCGCCGCGTCCACCGGGTGCTTGGCGGTCACTTCGTAGACCTTCGGCACATGGTGCTTCGGCGAGCCCATGCGGTGGATGAACTGGCCGTCGTCGGTCAACAGCAGCAGGCCGGTCGTGTCCTGGTCGAGCCGTCCGATCGCCTGCACGCCCTGCACCGCCGCCTTGTTGGGCCGCAGCCGCAGCGGCGATGGCAGCAGCGTGTAGATGCTCGGGTAGGTCGACGGCTTCTGCGAGCACTCGGTGCCGGCCGGCTTGTGCAGCATCAGGTAGGCCTTCTCGAAATAAGCCCATTCGGTGCCCTGCACCGTGAACCGCAGGCCTTCCGGTTCCAGGTCGGCGGCAGGGTCGTCGACCACCGCGCCGGCAATGGTGACGAAGCCTTGCTGGACCAGCCCCGCGCAGACGCGCCGCGTGCCGAAACCCTGGGTGTAGAGGATGTCTTGCAGGTGCATCAGTACCCTGCCGCCAGGCCCGTGTTGCGGCGCGGATCGTTGGCGCCGTAGAAGCGGTTGTTGCCGACGGGCTTGCCGCCGAGCGACGGCGCGCCCACGATGATCGCCGCCATGTGGTTGGCGGGCTGCGGCACGCCCAGGTTGTGGCCCATGTCGGTCAGGATCTTGCGGGCGTCGGGGCTGAGCGCGTAGGGCTCGACGTTAGTGACATCGGGCAGCCATTGCTGGTGGAAGCGCGGCGCGTCCACCGCCTCCTGCACGTTCATGCCGTAGTCGACCACGTTCAGGATGGTGTGCAGCACGGCCGTGATGATGCGGCTGCCGCCGGGCGTGCCGACCACGAACACCGGCTTGCCGTCCTTCGAGACGATGGTCGGGCTCATCGAGCTCAGCGGGCGCTTGCCCGGCGCGATGGCGTTGGCCTCGCCCTGCACCAGGCCGTAGAGGTTGGGCACGCCGACCTTCGAGGTGAAGTCGTCCATCTCGTTGTTCAGCAGCACGCCGGTCTTGTCGGCCGTGACCTTGGCGCCGAACCAGTCGTTGAGCGTGTAGGTCACCGACACCGCGTTGCCCCATTGGTCGGTGATCGAGTAGTGGGTGGTGTTGCTGCCCTCGTGGGGCGCGACACCCGGCTTGATGTCCTTGGAGACGCCGGCCTTCTGCGGATCGATGGCGGCGCGGATCTTCGCGGCATAGCCCTTGTCGAGCAGGCGCTCGAGCGGGTTCTTAACGAAGTCGGGGTCGCCCAGGTAGCTGTTGCGGTCGACGTAGGCGTGGCGCATCGCCTCGATCTGGTAATGCACCGCCTCGGCCGAGCGGAAGCCGAGGTCCTTGAGCGGATAGCCCTCGAGGATGTTGAGCATCTCGCAGATGACGACGCCGCCCGAACTCGGCGGCGGCGCCGACACGACGCGGTAGCCGCGGTAGTCGCACTCGATCGGGGCCAGCTCGCGCGTCTTGTACTGGTCGAGGTCGGCCTGCGTGATGATGCCCTTTCCGGCCTGGCTCGACGCCACGATGGCGGCGCCGACCGGTCCCTTGTAGAAACCGTCCACGCCCTTGGCGCTGATCGCGCGCAAGGTCTTGGCCAGGTCCTTCTGCACCAGCTTCTGGCCCACGGCGAAGGGTTCGCCCTTGTTCAGGAAGATCGCAGCCGACGCCGGATCTTTCCTGAAATGGTCGGTCGACGTCAGCAGCATGTCGACGTCGCCCTGCTGGAGCGCGAAGCCCTTGTCGGCGAGCTGGATCGACGGTGCGATCAGGTCGGCCCGCTTCATCGTGCCGTACTTCTCGCGCGCGTATTCCATGCCCGAGACCGTGCCGGGCACGCCGACCGCAAGGTGGCCGAGGGTGCTCAGGCCCTTGATGACATTGCCGTCCTTGTCGAGGTACATGTTGGCCGTGGCGGCCAGCGGCGCCTTCTCGCGGAAGTCGAGGAAGGTCTTGCGCCCGTCGGCCAGTTGCAGGGTCATGAAGCCGCCGCCGCCGAGGTTGCCCGCGGCCGGATACACCACCGCGAGCGCATAGCCCACGGCGACGGCGGCATCCACCGCATTGCCGCCGCGCTGGAGCACATCCACGCCGATCTTCGTGGCGAGATGCTGCGCGCTCACGACCATGCCGTGCTCGGCCGCGACCGGCGCCTGCGAAGCCGCGTGCGAGGCACCCGCGCCTCCCAGCATGAGCGCGGCCGCCACCGCGGCGCGCAGTCTCGGGGTCCAACGGAATTGCTGCATGGGAAGCCTCCTGTGTGTTTGATGACGAGAGAGAGATTGTGCGTGGGTCAGCCGACCAGCAGCGCCTTGCGCTGCAGCGCCTGCAACCCCAGGGCCACCTGGCCGAGCGCAAACGCCTCCAGCGCCGAAGGATCGATGAGCGGCTTGTCGCGCAGCACGAAGCGCAGCCGGTCGGCGCGAACTTCGGCCGCGAGATGGTCGGCCAGCATCTCGTGCGAATGCGTGCCGTCGAGCAGCGGCAGCAAGGCACGTTCGAGCGGCGTCAGCGCCACGGATTCGTGCCACTGGTTGCAGGCGCTGGCGGTGTCGCCGGCACTCAACGCCAGGCCCGGCGCACTGCGCACCGCGGCCAATGCGCGCGGGAATGCGGACACCTCCGCGGCGGCCTGCACCGGTGAACGGCGGAACCGCACCGCGCCCATGATCGCGAGTTCTTCGAGCATCGACATCACGATCGGCTCGATCGAAGCCAGAGGCTCGCGCGTGCGCTCGGCCACCGCGGCAATCAATGCCTCTGCCGGCATGCTCGAGGGATAGCGCGCATCGAGCAGCTGCGCCAGCGCCTTCTGCGCAGGCAAGCGCAGCGTGAGCGTCACGCCGCGCTGCGCCGTGCACTGCTGCTCGCGCGCGTCGAGCGTGAACGGCCCGCCGTCCGCACTGCCGAACGCGCCTGCGAATTCGAGCGCGCGGATGCGCGCGGGATCAAGCCGCAAGCGGATGCTGCCGGCGCGCGCCTGCGGCACGAGCAGCGTCTGGCGAAAGGTGCGGTTGACCAGGAAATCGAGGTACTGCTCCATCAGGATCTGGCTGCCGCCGCATTCGCGCAGCAGCGGTTCGCGCACCGTCTCGCCGTAGTTCTGAACGAACATCGTCGAGGGTTCGGCATCGCCCAGGTAGGCGAGTCCTTTCGCGGCAGCACGCGCCGCGAACTCCTTGAAGTAGCAGGGCGAATTGCAGGGTTCGAGAAACTCGTGCAGCAAGTAGTAGCCGCTCGCGTTGCGCACGATCGGCATCGTTTCCTCGAGCGTCTTCTTCAGCACGCTGCCGGGCCGGGCCGACTGCTCCAGAAATTCGAGCATGCCGCGCGCATAAGCCAGCTTTTCGTCGGGCGTGTCGCGCGGGCCGCCGCGCAGCATCATCGCGTCGCGCACGATCTCGCGCGCCTTCCAGCCCGGATAGACGTTGTAGCTCACGTAGGCCACGCCATCGGGCGCCAGGTTCTCGGCGCACACGCGCAGGATCGCGTCCTGCACCGGCCCCGGCACCCAGCTGTAGACGCCGTGGCAGACGATGTAGTCGAACTGGCCGAGCGATGCATCGACGTCCGCCAGGTTGAAGGCCCGCAGCGCGACGTTCGAAAGGCTCGTACGCGCAATCGCGCCAAGTCCCTGTTCGACCTGCACCCGCGAGAGGTCGAGCCCGAGTGCGCTGGCCCCAGGATGGCGCGCCGCATACGGAATCAGGTTGCCGCCGGCCGCACAGCCGAGTTCGAGCACGCGCGCACGCGACGGCGGTGGCGTGTCGAGGCCGAACAGGAAGGCGATCGCCTCCAGGTGCTCGATCGCGGATTGCGGGAACGGATGCGACTCATAGGGCACCGTGTCGTAGTAGCTCGTGAGGGTCGAAATCGATGGATCGGGCACGGCGTCCTTTGGTGGGATCGAGGCGGCGACTGCGCTCGTCGACTATAGCTTCGCGCCCCGGCCGAAAACACCGCCGACCGGTCACTCGACCTTCGGCAGCCCGAAGCCAAAACCAAAGGCGGAACCGCCCTTGCCTGCTTGGGTCTGCTCGGCCTTCCCGTCTGGCTCAGCCTCGCGTGGGCCCGCGTCGAGGTCGTCGACCATGCCTTGCAGTTCGAGCAGGCCCGCAGCCATCGCTGCCTTGTAGGTCTCGATGCCGCGAGGCGACTCTCTCAGCATTTGCCAACTTTCGTCCCGGAGTTCGACCAGGCGCCAGCGGTAGGCGCCCTCCTCGTCCTCGGACACGGTCACGGCGATTTGCCTGAGCAATGGCATGGGCCGACCTTGGCCTGCCGGTGCGCGATACCGGGTCGGACAGTCGCCACTTCTAGCGCAAGACGGTCCTGGATGCACCGATTGACTGTATATTCATACAGCAACTTGCAGGCCACGCCATGACCCACCATGAACCAAGCTGAACTTTTCTACCGCGCGGCGGAAGTGCCGGTGTTCGATGTCTCGATGCCGTCCGCACCCGTGCAATCCGAGCCACTGCAGGCCGAATACAACGACAGCACCGACTTCGAGGTGCAGGCCCTCTACACCGTCAGACTCGCCGACTACGCTTACGCAGGGTCCGATGCGATCCGTGTGGCGGAGCAGCGCTTTCGCCGCGAAATCGACAAGCAGCTCGGCTGCGAGGTGATCGCGGCCCTGCGCGCATTTCAGAACGCAAGCGAGTCGGCCGAGAGCGATCTTGCCAAGGAGGAATTGGCCCTGGCCAAACGATGGGCCAAGGCGTATGACGGGGCCAGGACCGCGGGCTTTCGCGACCTCGGCGATACGGACGAAGCGTATTTCGAGGTGCGGCTGCTCTAGATCGGAGCGGCCTTCGATGAATATGGTGGAGCTGGGGGGATTTGAACCCCCGTCCGCAAGCCTTCTTCGCGCAGTTCTACATGTTTAGTGATCTGATTTAAGTCTCGCTTCCGGAGTCGCGCAGTCACACGCTAAACCGGACGCCAGTACCCTATTTTCTCGCCCCGACCCAAGGTACCCGGATCGGAGCCAGCCCATGTAATTATCCTTGCGGCCGGGAGGTCAGGATTGCTCCAGACCCCCTTGCCCAGCCCATCGGCCAACTGTTGCAAGGCTCACTGGCAATTAAGCAGCGAGTGCGAAACGTTCGTCGTTTGCAGTTAGTTTGTTTGAATCTGTTTTACGAGCGCATTCAGCTCGACATGCCCCGCTGCGATTCCGAACCCACGTCGAAACCAGTGCAGCCCCAAGCGACTCATTTTAGGCCTAATCGAGTAACTTCAAGAGCGCCAGGGGCGTTGAAATCGTGGCATCGGCATTCCAGAGGGTCGCGTCGGCCTGCGGCCCCATGTAGCCGTAGGTCGCCGCGACTGTCCGCATGCCCGCGGCGCGACCGGCGATGATGTCGCGCTCGTCGTCGCCCACGTAGATGCAGGCGCCGGACGGTACTTCAAGGCGTCGCGCAGCTTCGTGCAGCGGCTCCGGGTGCGGCTTCGAATAGGGCGTGGTGTCGCCGCTCACGATGGCGCCGGCGCTCGCGAAGAGCGGGATGGCGCGCGTCAGCGGGTCGGTGAAGCGCTTCGACTTGTTGGTGACCACGCCCCAGGCCAGGCCCCGTTCATGGATGGCCTCGATGAGCGCCTGCACGCCATCGAACACCTGCGTGTTGAGCAGCATGCGTTTTTCATACGCCACGAAGAACTCTTCGCGCAGTTCGGGGAACTCCGGCGCGTCAGGCGTGATGCCGAACGCGACGCCGAGCATGCCACGCGCACCGGCACCGGCCATGAAGCGGTAGCGCTCCAGCGGATACGACGGGAGCCCGCGGTCGGTGCGCATCTTGTCGGCCGCCGCGCCGAGGTCGGGCGCGCTGTCGACCAGCGTGCCGTCGAGGTCGAACAGCACGGCCTGGATGGGAGCGCGCGTCACGCTTGCGGCCCCGGCACAGCCGGCTTCTGCGTGGCGAACATGTAGTTGACGCTCGTGTCGGCGCTGAGCCAATAGCGGCGCGTGAGCGGGTTGTGCTCCATGCCGCGGGTCTGCCGCAGGTCGAGCCCCGCGGCGCGGCAGTGCGCGGCGAGTTCGCTCGGGCGGATCAGCTTCGCGTACTCGTGCGTTCCGCGCGGCAGCATGCCCAGCACGTATTCGGCACCCACGATCGCGAACGCGAAGGACTTGAGGTTGCGGTTGATCGTCGAGAAGAACACCCAGCCGCCGGGCTTCACGAGCGTGGCACAGGCCTGGACCACCGACGCGGGCTCGGGCACGTGCTCGAGCATCTCCATGCAGGTGACGACATCGAAACCGCCCGGCTGCTCGGCCGCCAGCGCCTCGGCGCTGACCTCGCGGTACTTGACGCCGCTCGTGCCGGCCTCGAGTGCATGAAGGCGCGCCACCTTGAGCGCCTTGCCGGCAAGGTCGATGCCGAGCACGTCGGCACCCTTCCTCGCCATCGAATCCGCGAGGATGCCTCCGCCGCAGCCGATATCGAGCACTTTGCGACCCGAGATCGGCGCAATGGAATCGATCCATTCAAGTCGCAGCGGATTGATTTCATGGAGCGGCCGGAATTCGCCGTCCATATCCCACCAGCGATGGGCCAGTTCAGAAAACTTGGCGAGTTCGGCCGGGTCGGCATTCACTTGGTCTGTCATGCCACGATTATGAAACGGAGAACGGTCGCGGGAGCCCGGGCCATTCAGCGCCTGCGAGAAACAGACGGGCATAAAAAAACCCCGCCGAAGCGGGGTTCTTTTGAGCGATTCAATCGAATCAGCGGGTGGCGCGGGTGCCGACCACTTCGATTTCCACGCGACGGTTCTTGGCGCGGCCTTCCTTGGTGCGGTTGTCAGCCACTGGCTGCTTCTCGCCCTTGCCTTCGGTGTAGACGCGGTTGCGTTCGATGCCTTGCGAGACCAGGAAGGCCTTCACGGCTTCGGCGCGGCGCACCGACAGACGCTGGTTGTAGGCGTCCGAACCGATCGAGTCGGTATGGCCCACAGCGATGATCACTTCGAGGTTGACGTCGCGGATCTTCGAAACCAGGTCGGTCAGCTTGGCGCGACCTTCAGGCTTGAGGACCGACTTGTCGAAGTCGAAGAAGGCGTCGGCAGCGAAGGTGACCTTCGAAGCGGCGACTTGCGGTGCAGGCGCAGGAGCGACCGGAGCAGCCGGGGTGGGCGCAACGGCTGCAGGTGCAGCAGGAACCAGAGCACCGTCGCAACCAGCAGCGGCAGTGGCGGGCGTCCAGTTGGCATCGCGCCAGCACAGTTCGTTCGTGCCGTTTTTCCAGACGAGTTCGCCGGTGCCGTTCTGCCAGTTGTCAATGGTAGGGCCGCCATTCGCAGCGGTGACACGGGTCTGCGCGCCGGCGGCAGTGGCGAGCGCAGCGACTGCAAACATCATCGCCACTTTATTCAGTTTCTTCATGGTTCTCCTCTTGGGGAAAAAGCCGCAGCCGCGCTGCGAATCAAGGACGCTTTAAGTGACCACCACCCAAAACGTTGAGGCGATTGTGCCATAGGGTCTTTGGCAAACAGGCCGCTGGGCGCCCCGGAAGCGTAGGACGGAGGCGGAATAGCCGCCTTGTGTTGCGGCGGAGCGACACCCCTCAGAGCGTAAAATTCCGCCTTCTGCCGCCAGCCTCTCGCCTCAATGACCTCCTTCGCCAAAGAAACCCTGCCCATCAGTCTCGAAGAGGAAATGCGCAGCAGCTATCTCGATTACGCCATGAGCGTGATCGTGGGCCGAGCGCTTCCCGACGCGCGGGACGGCCTGAAACCTGTGCATCGGCGCGTGCTCTTCGCGATGCACGAGCTCAACAACGACTGGAACCGCGCCTACAAGAAGTCCGCCCGCATCGTGGGCGACGTGATCGGTAAGTACCACCCGCACGGCGACCAGTCGGTCTACGACACGATCGTGCGGCTGGCGCAGGATTTCTCCATGCGCCACATGCTGGTGGACGGCCAGGGCAACTTCGGGTCTGTGGACGGAGACAACGCGGCCGCAATGCGGTATACGGAAATCCGGCTGGCCAAAATTGCGCACGAAATGCTGTCCGATATCGACAAGGAAACGGTCGATTTTCAGGACAATTACGACGGCTCCGAAAAAGAGCCGAAGGTTCTGCCGAGCAAGGTGCCGAATTTGCTGGTGAATGGCTCCGGCGGTATTGCAGTCGGCATGGCCACCAATATTCCGCCGCACAACCTCAATGAGGTAGTCGACGCCTGTCTGCACCTGCTGCGTCATCCGGAGGCGAGCATCGACGAGCTGATGGAGATCATGCCGGCGCCCGATTTCCCGACCGCCGGCATCATCTACGGCATCAATGGCGTGCGCGACGGCTACCGCACCGGCCGCGGCAAGGTCGTGATGCGCGCCAAGTGCCACTTCGAGGACATCGACCGCGGCCAGCGCCAGGCGATCATCGTCGACGAGCTCCCCTACCAGGTCAACAAGAAGACGCTGCAGGAGCGCATGGCCGAGCTGGTGCACGAGAAGAAGATCGAGGGCATCAGCCACATCCAGGACGAGTCCGACAAGTCGGGCATGCGCCTGGTGATCGAACTCAAGCGCGGCGAAGTGCCCGAAGTGGTGCTGAACAACCTCTACAAGCAGACGCAGCTGCAGGACACCTTCGGCATCAACATGGTGGCGCTGGTCGACGGCCAGCCCAAGCTCTGCAACCTCAAGGACCTGATCCAGGTCTTCCTGCAGCACCGCCGCGAGGTGGTCACGCGGCGCACCGTGTTCACGCTGCGCAAGGCGCGCGAACGCGGCCACGTGCTCGAGGGCCTGGCTGTGGCGCTCGCCAACATCGACGAGTTCATCTCGATCATCCGCAACGCGCCCACCCCGCCGGTGGCCAAGGCCGAGCTCATGACCCGCAGCTGGGACAGCAAGCTGGTGCGCGAGATGCTCACGCGCACGCGTGCCGACGGCGGCGTGATCAACGCCGACGACTACCGCCCCGAAGGCCTCGAGCGCGAGTTCGGCATGGGCGGCGACGGCCTCTATCGCCTCTCGGAAACCCAGGCGCAGGAGATCCTGCAGATGCGCCTGCAGCGCCTGACCGGCCTCGAGCAGGACAAGATCGTCGCCGAGTACAAGGACGTCATGGCCGAGATCGACGACCTGCTCGACATCCTGTCCAAGCCCGAGCGCGTCTCGGTCATCATTGGCGAGGAACTCGGCGCGATCAAGCAGGAGTTCGGCCAATCGAAGCTCGGCGCGCGCCGCAGTCTGGTCGAGCACAGTGCCTTCGACCTCTCGACCGAAGACCTGATCACGCCCACCGACATGGTGGTCACGCTGTCGCACAGCGGCTACATCAAGAGCCAGCCGCTCCACGAATACCGCGCCCAGAAGCGCGGCGGCCGCGGCAAGCAAGCCACGGTGACCAAGGAAGACGACTGGATCGACCAGCTCTTCATCGCCAACACGCACGACTACATCCTGTGCTTCTCCAACCGCGGCCGCCTGTATTGGCTCAAGGTCTGGGAAGTGCCGGCAGGCTCGCGCGGTTCTCGCGGGCGTCCCATCGTCAACATGTTCCCGCTGCAGGAAGGCGAGAAGATCAACGTCGCGCTCGCGCTCACCGGCGAGAAGCGCAACTTCCCGGCCGACCAGTACGTCTTCATGGCGACTTCGATGGGCACGGTCAAGAAGACCACGCTCGACGAGTTCAACAACCCGCGAAAGGGCGGCATCATCGCGGTGAACCTCGATGAGGGCGACTACCTCATCGGCGCCGCGCTCACCGACGGCAAGCACGACGTGATGCTGTTCAGCGACGGTGGCAAGGCCGTGCGCTTCGACGAGGAAGACGTGCGCCCGCTGGGCCGCAATGCGCGCGGCGTGCGCGGCATGTCGCTCGAGCCAGGCCAGGGCGTGATCGCGATGCTGGTGGCGGAGGACGAGCAGCAGAGCGTGCTGACTGCCACCGAAAATGGTTACGGTAAACGCACAAGCATTACCGAGTACACGCGGCATGGTCGCGGAACCAAAGGCATGATTGCGATTCAACAGAGTGAGCGCAACGGCAAGGTCGTTGCCGCCACCCTCGTGCATGCGGACGACGAGATCATGCTCATCACCGACAAGGGCGTGCTCGTGCGCACCCGTGTTGCCGAAATTCGTGAACTAGGTCGCGCAACGCAGGGCGTCACGCTGATCGGGCTCGACGAAGGCGCAAAACTCAGCGGGCTACAGCGTATCGTCGAGAACGACGCAAACGGCGACATCGAGCCGGACGCGGACGACACTTCCACATCTTCAACGGAGAATCCTCAGTGAAAAAATTCAAGCTCGCACTTCTGACGGTCGCACTGGCCGGCAGTTCGATGGCCGCCATGGCCCAGGACAAGGCCGCGCTCATCAAGCAGTTCATCGACGTGCAGCGCCCCGGCATCGAATCGCTCGCGCGTGGCCTGATCGAGCAATCGAGCGCCCCGATCGCGCAGGCCGGCTCGCAGTACCTGCAGACGCAGGTGCCCGAAGCCAAGCGCGAAGCTGCCGCCAAGGCCGCCGACGCCGAGCTCAAGAAGTACTTCGACGAGTCCTATCCGATCGTGCGCGACAAGGCCGTGCAGCTCGCACCTGGCGCGCTGACCCCGATCCTCGAGCAGAACTTCAGCGAAGACGAGCTCAAGCAGCTGCTGGCCTGGATCAACTCGCCGCTCAGCAAGAAGTACCAGGACCTCAATCCGAAGATGCAGACCGCGCTGACCGAGAAGCTCGTGACCGAAACGCGCGCCACCATCGAGCCCAAGATGCGCGCGCTCGACGAGAACGTGGCCAAGGCACTCGGTGCCCCCACGGGCGGCTCGCAAGGCGCGGCGCCCGCCAAGGCCCCGGCCAGGTCCTCTTCCAACAACAACAAGAAGTGACGTGACGCCCCAGCAGCAGCCCACGCCCGCCGGCACGCGCCCGTACAACTTCTCGGCGGGCCCGGCCGCCATGCCGGAGGCGGTGCTGCAACGCGCTGCCGCCGACATGCTCGACTGGCAAGACAGCGGCATGAGCGTGATGGAGATGAGCCATCGAGGCAAGGAGTTCGGCGCCATCTGCACGCAGGCCGAAGCCGACATCCGCCAGCTGCTGGCCGTTCCAGAACACTTCCACATCCTCTTCATGCAGGGTGGCGGGCTCGGCGAAAACGCCATCGTGCCGATGAACCTGTCGCGCGGCACCACCGCCGACTTCGTCATCACGGGCAGCTGGAGCATCAAGTCGCAGAAGGAAGCCCAGCGCTATTGCACCGCGCACGTCGCGGCCAGCAATGCCGGCGACCAGCACACGCGCCTGCCCGATCCTGCAACCTGGCAACTCGGCAACGATGCCTCGTACGTGCACGTCTGCACCAACGAGACCATCAACGGCGTCGAATTCCACGAACTTCCCGATCTCGCGGCGCTCGGCAGCAGCGCGCCGCTGGTGATCGACTTCTCCTCGCACGTCGCATCGCGCAGCGTCGACTGGCGCCGCGTCGGCCTCGCCTTCGGCGGTGCGCAGAAAAACCTCGGCCCGGCCGGGCTCACGCTCGTGATCGTGCGTGACGACCTGCTGGGCCGTGCGCTCGAGATCTGCCCGAGCGCGTTCAACTACAAGACCGTGGCCGACAACAAGTCCATGTACAACACCCCGCCGACCTGGGGCATCTATATGGCAGGGCTCACGTTCCAGTGGCTCCTGCAGCAGACCGAAGGCACGCTGAGCGGGGTGGCCGCCATGGAGCAGCGCAACATCGCCAAGGCGAAGCTGCTGTACGACTTCATCGACGCCTCCTCGTTCTACGTCAACAGGATCGATCCGGGCTGCCGGTCACGCATGAACGTGCCGTTCTTCCTGCATGACGAAAGCCGCAACGACGCCTTTCTGGCAGGTGCGCGCGAAGCGGGCCTGCTGCAGCTCAAGGGCCACAAGTCGGTGGGCGGCATGCGCGCGAGCATCTACAACGCGATGCCGCTCGAAGGCGTGCAGGCACTCGTGGGCTACATGCGAGAATTCGAGCGATCGCATGCCTAGGGCATGCCCAGCCGCTGCTCGCCACGATGACCGCCTCCGCACCCACACCGCCCTCTTCCCCCGAAAATTCCGACAGCCTGTCCGATCTGCGTGTGCAGATCGATTCGCTCGACCAGCAACTGCTCGCCCTGCTCAACGAGCGCGCCCATGTGGCCGAACAGGTCGGCGAGGTCAAGAAGCGCGAAGGCACCCCGTTCTTTCGCCCCGACCGCGTGGCGCAGGTCATCGAGAAGATGCAGAAGAGCAACGGCGGTCCGCTCAAGGACCTGCACGTGGCCGCCATCTGGCGCGAGATCATGTCGGCCTGCCTGGCACTCGAATCGCCGCAGCGCGTGGCCGTGCTCGGGCCCGAAGGCACCTTCTGCGAACAGGCCGCGATCGAATACTTCGGCGGTGCCGCCGACCTGGTCTATTGCGCCAGCTTCGACGAGGTGTTCCACGCCACGGCCGCAGGCAGCGCCCAGTACGGCGTGGTCGGGGTCGAAAACTCCACCGAAGGCGTGGTCACGCGCTCGCTCGACCTGTTCCTGCACTCGCCCACCCATGTGGTCGGCGAAGTCAGCCTGCTCGTGCGCCATCATCTGCTGCGCACCAGCAACACGCTCGAGGGCGTCGAGGCCGTGCTGGCCCATCCGCAGGCGCTCGCGCAGTGCCAGACCTGGCTCTCGAAGCACCTGCCGAATGCCGAACGGCGCGCCGTCTCGAGCAACGCCGAAGGCGCCCGGCTCGCCGCATCGAACCCGGCATGGGCCGCACTGGCGGGCGAGCGGGCGGCCACGCGCTTCGGCCTGCACATCGTCGCGCACGCTATCCAGGACGACTCGTACAACCGCACCCGCTTCTCGGTGATCTGCCTGCCGCAGACGCTCGCCATGCCGCCGGCATCGGGGCGCGACTGCACCAGCCTGATCGTCTCGGTGCCCAACCGACCGGGCGCCGTGCACGACCTGCTCGTGCCGCTCAAGGTCAACAACGTCTCGATGACCCGCTTCGAGTCACGGCCCGCGCGTACCGGCCAGTGGGAGTACTACTTCTACATCGACCTCGATGGCCATCCTTCGCAGCCCAACGTGGCGGCGGCGCTGGCCGAGCTTCGCGGCCTCTGCGCTTTCTACAAGGTGCTCGGCGCCTATCCCGTCAAAGCCTGACCGGACGCGCACCATGTTCGAGCAATTGGGATTGATCGGCTGCGGGCTCATCGGCGGCTCCTTCGCGCTCGCGCTCAAGCGCGCCCGGCTGGTGAAGCGCGTGGTGGGCTACAGCAAGTCGCCGTCCACCACCGAGCGGGCGCGCCAACTCGGCGTGATCGACGTCGCCGCGCCGTCAGCGCTGCTGTCGGTCTCGGGCTCCGACCTCGTGCTGCTGGCGGTGCCGGTGGCGGCGTCCGAGGCCACATTCAAGGCCATCCGCCACGGCCTTTCTAGCGACACGCTCATCATGGACGTGGGTTCAACCAAGGGCGACGTGATCGAGGCCGCGCGCCATGGCCTGCAGAACCACTTCGCGAATTTCGTTCCGGCGCATCCGATCGCGGGCAAGGAAGTGTCGGGCGTCGAGCATGCCGAGGCCTCGCTCTTCACGGGCCGCAAGGTGGTGCTGACGCCGGTCAAGGCCACGCTGCGCTCGAACGTGCAGCGCGCCTCGCAACTCTGGAGCGGCATCGGCGCCAACGTGCTCACCATGACCCATGAGGAGCACGACAGCGCCTTCGCGGCCGTGAGCCACCTGCCGCATCTGCTGGCCTTTGCCTACACCAACGCCCTGCTCTCCCAGTCGCAGGGCGACCGTTTCCTCCGTCTCGCGGGTCCCGGGTTCCGAGATTTTTCTCGCATCGCGGCCAGCGACCCGGTCATGTGGCGCGATGTGCTGCTCGCCAACCGCGAGCAGGTGCTGCAGCAGTCGCAGGCCTTCCGCCAGGCACTGCTCGATCTGGAGGCGCTGATGGCCGCGGCCGACGGCAACGCGCTGGAGCAGGCGATTGCATCGGCAAGCAAGGCCCGCGCGGCCTGGCAGCCGGGCAGCGACACCTCCGCCCTGGACGCCTGAAATGAAACTGCCCCCACGCTCATCGCTTTGCGTATCGCTGCCCCCCGAGGGGGCGCGTCAGCGGCTTCGGGCGGCCGGGGGGCGCCACTGACATGTTTTCGACCGCCTTCCTCGACCTACCCGCCCTCGTGTCCGCCGCCGGCACGGTGCAGCTGCCGGGCTCCAAGAGCATTTCGAACCGCGTGCTGCTGCTGGCTGCACTCGCGAACGGCACCACCACCGTTCACGACCTGCTCGACTCGGACGACACCCGCGTGATGCTCGATGCGCTGCGCGCGCTCGGCTGCGGCGTCGAGGCCTCGGGCAAGGCGCTGCGCATCACCGGCATCGGCGGCCAGTTCCAATCCGGCGGCGCGCTGTTGTCGCTTTTCCTGGGCAACGCGGGCACCGCGATGCGGCCGCTGACCGCAGCGCTGTCGCTGCTCGGCGGCGACTTCGAACTCAGCGGCGTGCCGCGCATGCACGAGCGCCCGATCGGCGACCTCGTCGATGCGCTGACCCAGCTCGGCTGCCGCATCGACTACCTCGGCAACCCCGGCTATCCGCCGCTGCGCATCCACCCGGTCGACCGCGACGCGCTGGTGCTCGATGCGCCGATCCGCGTGCGCGGCGACGTGTCGAGCCAGTTCCTCACGGCGCTGCTGCTCGCACTCCCGCTGGCGGCGGAACGCGATGTCGTGATCGAAGTGGTCGGCGAACTCATCTCCAAACCCTATATCGAGATCACGCTGAACCTGCTGGCGCGCTTCGGCATCGCGGTGCAGCGCGACAACTGGGAACGCTTCACCATTCCCGCGGGCAGCAGCTACCGCTCGCCCGGCGACATCCACGTCGAGGCCGACGCCTCGTCGGCCAGCTATTTCATCGGCCTTGGCGCGATCGCCACGGGCGATGCCGGCGCCAGCGGCATCCGCATTGAAGGCGTGGGTGCCGACTCGATCCAGGGCGACATCCGTTTCATCGACGCCGCCCGCCAGATGGGCGCGCAGGTCGACAGCGGGCCCAACTGGCTCGAAGTCCGGCGCGGCGCGTGGCCGCTCAAGGCCATCGACCTCGACGCGAACCACATCCCCGATGCCGCCATGACGCTCGCGGTGATGGCGCTCTACGCCGATGGCCCAAGCACCCTGCGCAACATCGCGAGCTGGCGGGTCAAGGAAACCGACCGCATCGAGGCCATGGCCAACGAGTTGCGCAAGCTCGGCGCCACGGTCGAGTCCGGCCCCGACTTCCTCCGCGTGCATCCGCTGGCTGCGGCGCTCTGGCGGCCGGCGAGCATCCGCACCTACGACGACCATCGCGTGGCGATGTGCTTCTCGCTCGCGGCGTTCAATCCGGCCGGCCTGCCGGTCCGCATTCTCGAGCCGCACTGCGTCGCCAAGACCTTTCCCGACTACTTCGAGACCCTGTTCTCGGTCGCACGGGCCGCGGAGATCCCGGTGATCTGCATCGACGGCCCCACGGCGTCGGGCAAGGGCACGCTCGCGGCAGAGGTCGCGCGCCTGCTGGGCTACCACTACCTCGATTCGGGATCGCTCTACCGCGTGACCGGCCTCGCCATGCGGCGCGCCGGGCTCGAGGCCGAGCCGGCGCAAGAGGCGCGCATCGCCGCACTCGCGAGCACCCTGCCGCTGCACTTCGCCGAGGGCAAGGTGCTGCTCGGCGGCGAGGACGTGAGCGACGAGATCCGCACCGAAGCCGCGGGCATGGACGCCTCGCGCGTCTCGACGCTGCCGGCCGTGCGCGAGGCGCTGCTGGGCCTGCAGCAGCGCTTCCGGCAGCTGCCGGGCCTGGTCGCCGACGGGCGCGACATGGGCACCGTGATCTTTCCCAACGCGGCGCTCAAGGTCTTTCTCACCGCCAGCGCCGCCCAGCGCGCCGAGCGGCGGCATAAGCAGTTGATTTCAAAGGGTATTTCGACTACACTCGACAGTCTTCGCTCCGACCTGGAGGCGCGCGACGCCAGGGATTCGTCCCGCAGCGTGGCCCCTCTGAAGCCGGCGCACGACGCCCGCCACCTCGACAACTCCCAGCTGTCCATCGCGCAATCGATCGATCAGGTGTTGGCATGGTGGCAGCAGATCCAGCCGTTCGAGCCCACTTGAACGACTGAACCGACGGCCTTTCAAGCCCGCTTGAAAGGCTCGCGCCAGCCGGGTTCCGGATGGCGCCCACCGCTCCGGCAGGCTCTTCTCGCGCGACAGCGCACTGGCCCGCCGGGATGTTCAACCAACCGGGCAACCGCCCAAACAACCGCCGTCTACAGACCTCAGCGCAGTCGCACGCAATTCCGCATGAGCGCCTGCCAACCCTGCCTGACGGAAGGAACCATCAATGTCTGAATCTTTTGCCGATCTGTTCGAAGAGTCCCTGAAGCGTTCTGAAATGCGCACCGGCGAGGTCATCACGGCCGAAGTCGTGCGCGTCGAGCACAACCACGTCGTCGTCAACGCCGGTCTCAAGTCCGAAGCGTATGTGCCGATCGAGGAGTTCAAGAACGACAAGGGCGAACTCGAAGTCCAGGCCGGCGATTTCGTTTCCGTTGCCATCGGCAGCGTCGAAAACGGCTACGGCGACACCATCCTGTCGCGCGACACCGCCAAGCGCCTCGCTTCGTGGCTCGCGCTCGAGAAGGCCCTGGAATCGGGCGACTTCGTCACCGGCACCACCAGCGGCAAGGTCAAGGGCGGCCTCACGGTGCTCGTCAACGGCATCCGCGCGTTCCTGCCGGGTTCGCTGATCGACACGCGTCCGATCAAGGACCTGACCCCCTACGAGAACAAGACCCTCGAATTCAAGGTCATCAAGCTCGACCGCAAGCGCAACAACGTCGTGCTGTCGCGCCGTGCCGTGGTCGAAGCCAGCATGGGCGAAGAGCGCGCCAAGCTGATGGAAACGCTGAAGGAAGGCGCAGTCGTGCGCGGTGTGGTCAAGAACATCACCGAATACGGCGCGTTCGTGGACCTCGGCGGCATCGACGGCCTGCTGCACATCACCGACATGGCATGGCGCCGTGTCCGCCACCCGAGCGAAGTCGTTCAGGCCGGCCAGGAAATCACCGCCAAGATCCTCAAGTTCGACACCGAGAAGAACCGTGTCTCGCTGGGTCTGAAGCAAATGGGCGACGACCCGTGGATGGGCGTTTCGCGCCGCTACCCGCAGTCGACCCGCCTGTTCGGCAAGGTCACGAACATCGCCGACTACGGCGCGTTCGTCGAACTCGAGCCCGGCATCGAAGGCCTGGTGCACGTCTCCGAAATGGACTGGACCAACAAGAACATCGCTCCGAACAAGATCGTCTCGCTGGGCGACGAAGTCGAAGTCATGGTCCTCGAGATCGACGAAGAGAAGCGCCGCATCAGCCTGGGCATGAAGCAGTGCAAGGCCAATCCATGGCAGGAATTCGCGCAGAACACCAAGCGCGGCGACCGCGTCAAGGGCCCGATCAAGTCGATCACCGACTTCGGCGTTTTCGTGGGCCTGGCTGCCGGCATCGACGGCCTGGTGCACCTGTCCGACCTCTCGTGGAACGAAGCCGGCGAAACCGCCGTTCGCAACTACAAGAAGGGCCAGGAAGTCGAAGCGATCGTGCTGGCCGTCGACGTCGACCGCGAGCGCATCAGCCTGGGCATCAAGCAGCTCGACGGCGACCCGTTCACCACGTTCACCACGGTGAACGACAAGGGCCAGATCGTGACCGGCAAGGTCAAGACCGTGGACGCCCGCGGCGCTGAAATCGACCTCGGCGAAGACATCATCGGCTACCTCCGTGCTTCGGAAATCTCGCGCGATCGCGTCGAAGATGCCCGCAACGTGCTGAAGGAAGGCGACGAAGTCACCGCCATCGTCGTGAACGTGGATCGCAAGACCCGCAACATCCAGCTGTCGATCAAGCAGAAGGACATGGTCGACGAGCAAGGCGCCATGGCCAACCTGAGCCAGCAGTCGTCACGCGAGAACGCGGGCACGACGAGCCTGGGCGCCCTGCTGCGCGCCAAGCTGGACAACAACGACAGCAAGTAAGTCGAGTCCGAAGACAGAGCAGGCCCTGGGGCCGCTCTGTCTTTTTTTTCGTCCCCGTTTTTTGCCCGGCCTATGACCCGCTCCGATCTTGTCGAAGAACTCGCAGCCCGCTTTGCGCAGCTGACGCACCGCGATGCCGAATACGCCGTCAAGACCATCCTCGACGCGATGAGCGACGCACTGGTTCGCGGCCACCGCATCGAGATCCGCGGTTTCGGCAGCTTTTCCGTCACGCGGCGTCCGCCGCGCATCGGGCGCAATCCGCGCTCGGGCGAGAGCGTGCAGATTCCCGAGAAGCGGGTGCCGCACTTCAAGCCCGGCAAGGCCCTGCGTGAGGCCGTCGATGCACGCACCGCCGAACTCGGCACCAGCGCGCTGCCTCCCGACCGGAAGCCCTGAGCCGCACATGGCGGCGGCAACCGTAAAATGCCCCCGGCAACGGGAATGGCTATGAAATACATCCTGTGGCTGCTCAAGGCAGCCATTTTTTTTACGCTCTTCGCTTTCGCGCTGAACAACCAGCACGACGCCACGGTGTACTTCTTCTTCGGCACGCACTGGCGCGCGCCGCTGGTGCTGGTCGTGCTCGCGGCCTTCGCGGGCGGCCTCGTGGTCGGTGCGCTCGGCATGCTGCCGGGCTGGTGGAAGCATCGCGCCGCCGCGGCGGCGCAGCCGGCTTCCGCCGCGCCGCAGGTCCAGCCCATGCCGGGCCCGCCCGCCACGGCGCCCGCGCCGGCGCCATCCCTCTCCGCCACCGACCTCCCGGCCGCACGTCAACATGGACTTTGATCCCAGCTGGCTGCTGATCAGCCTGCCCGTCGCCTTCGTGCTGGGCTGGCTCGCATCGCGCTTCGACCTCCGGCAGCTCAAGCTCGAGAACCGGCAGGCGCCCAAGGCCTACTTCCGCGGCCTCAACTTCCTGTTGAACGAGCAGCAGGACCAGGCCATCGATGCCTTCATCGAAGCCGTGCAGAACGACCCCGACACGCAGGAGCTGCACTTCGCGCTCGGCAACCTGTTTCGCCGGCGCGGCGAATACCAGCGCGCGGTGCGGGTGCACGAACATCTGCTCGGCCGCGGCGACCTGAGCCGCGCCGACCGCGAGCGCGCGCAGCATGCGCTGTCGCAGGACTTTCTGCGCGCCGGGCTGCTCGACCGCGCCGAGGCCGCGCTGCAGAAGCTCGAAGGCACGCGTTACGAGAACGAAGCACGGCTCGCCCTGCTGGCCATCTACGAGCGTTCGCGCGAATGGACGCAGGCGGCCGATGTGGCGCGCAAGCTCGACGAGTCCGACCAGGCGAGCTACAGCACGCGCCGCGCGCACCACCTCTGCGAGCAGGCTGCCGAGCAGGCGGCGGCAGGCGACCTCGCCGCGGCCGCCCGCCTTCTCGACGAAGCCGTGGCACAGGCGCCGCAGGCGCCACGCCCCGCCATCGACACCGCCACGCTGCAATTGCGCAATGGCGATGCGACTGCGGCCTTCGACACGCTGCTGGAGCTCGGCGAAACCGCGCCGCTCGCACTACCGCTCTATGCCGCCACGCTGCAGCAGGCGGCCGTCGCGGCGCACCGCGAGTCCGAGGCGCTGGCACTGCTGCAACGGCGCTATGCCGAGTCACCCTCGATCGACGTGCTCGAGGCGCTGATCGCACTCGGCGGTGCGCCCCACGCGGCCACGCCGGCCGCCGACGACCAGCCGCTCGCGCCACGCGACGGCTACATCGCGCACCTGGCACAACAACCCTCGCTCGTGGCCGCGTCGCGCTGGCTCGCCGGCGAACGCTTCGAGCACGAGCAATTCCATCCGCAGGTCCAGCGCGCGCTCGACCAGGCCACGCGGCCCTTGATGCGCTACCGCTGCGCCGCCTGCGGCTTCGAGGCGCACCAGTACTTCTGGCACTGCCCCGGATGCCAGGCCTGGGACAGTTATCCCCCGCGCCGCGTCGAGGAACTCTGAGCCACATTCCGACCACGGTTGGGAACAATGGTCACCTGGGCGGCTGCCAGCCACAGCGCCGTCAACGCAGATCTTCCTGGGCCGTTGAACGCGCGCCGGCACCTCTGCCGGCAAGAAGTTCGATCAACCATCAGGGAGTTCAAAAATCATGCTGAAGAAAATCTTCGCCGCACTGGCGATGCTGTGTGCCGCCGCTTCGTTCGCCGCGGTCGACGTCAACAAGGCCACGGCGGCCGATCTCGATGGCATCAAGGGCGTGGGCCCGGCCATGTCGACGCGCATCCTCGATGCGCGCAAGCAGGGCGAGTTCAAGGACTGGGCCGACCTGATGCAGCGCGTCAAGGGCGTGAAGGACAAAACCGCCGAGAAGCTCTCGGGCGAAGGGCTCACGGTCAACGGCAAGGCCTTCAGCGCACCAGCGGCCGCGCCGGCGACCACACCCGCGGCAACCCCGCCCGCGAGCATGGCGAAGCCGGCTGCCGCGTCGGCCGAGGCCAAGCCTGCGAAGCCAGCCAAGCCTTGAGCCCACCGCAGCAGCCGCTGCGAACCGAGCCGCCCTCCGGGGCGGCTTTTTCATGCCCGGCCGCACGGCGCGCCAGCGCGCACATGGCATCGCGTGGCAGGGAAATGCCTCACAAGTGGCCCGGAATTTGCACGTATGCTGGCCTTCGTTTTTCACTTCATACGTCCGGAGAGCCCATGAATCACAAGTTCGGCATCGCCCTCGCTGGCCTCACCCTTGGCGCCGCAGCATTCGCGCAGACCAAGTGGGACCTGCCCACCGCCTACCCGGCGAGCAACTTCCACACCGAGAACAACATGCAGTTCGCGAGCGACGTCGACAAGGGCAGCGGCGGCAAGCTCAAGATCACGGTGCACGCCAACGCTTCGCTGTTCAAGGCGCCCGAAATCAAGCGCGCGGTGCAAGGCGGCCAGGCGCAGCTCGGCGAGATCCTGCTGGTCAACTACCAGAACGAGTGGCAGATGTTCGGTGCCGACGGCATTCCGTTCCTGGCCGACAGCTACGACGCGGCGTGGAAGCTCTACCAGGCGCAGAAGCCCGCGCTCGAGAAGAAGCTCGCCGAACAGGGCATCGTGCTGCTCTACACGGTGGCCTGGCCGCCGCAGGGCATCTTCGTGAAGAAGGAGATCGCATCGGCCGCCGACCTCAAGGGCGTCAAGTGGCGCGCCTACAGCCCCGCCACCGCGCGCATCGGCGAACTCGTCGGCGCCCAGCCCGTCACCGTGCAGCAGGCCGAGCTGTCGCAGGCCATGGCCACCGGCGTGATCGAGTCGTACATGTCGTCGGGTTCGACCGGCTACGACACGAAGACCTTCGAATACATCAAGAACTTCTACGACACGCAGGCCTGGCTGCCGAAGAACGCGATCCTCATGAACAAGAAGGCCTTTGATGCGCTCGACAAGCCCGTACAGGACGCCGTGCGCAAGGCCGCAGCCGACGCCGAGAAACGCGGCTGGGAACTCTCGAAGAAGAAGAACGTCGAGTACCTCGACCTGCTCAAGAAGAACGGAATGGCCGTGCACGTGCCCTCGGCCGCACTCAAAACCGACATGAAGAAGATCGGCGACACCATGATCAAGGAATGGCTCGAGAAGGCCGGGCCCGAGGGACAGGCCGTGGTCGACGCCTACAAGAAGATGTGAGCCGAGCCCGCACCGCGCCCGATGCGAAAAGCCCTCGACTTCCTCTACGACAGCGCCGCCGCCCTGGCGGCGCTTTTCATGATCGGCTTGCTGGCGATGGTGCTGCTGTCGATCGTCAGCCGGCAGCTGCATTTCAACGTGCCGGGCATCGACGCCTATGCGGGCTACCTGATGGCCGGTGCGGGTTTCCTGGCGCTGGCGCACACACTCAAGCGCGGCGAGCACATCCGCGTGACCTTGGTGCTGCAGCACCTGCCGCCCACGGCGCAGCGCTGGCTCGAGCGCTGGGCCATGGGTGCCGGTGCGGTGCTCGCGCTGCTGTTCGCCTGGTACAGCGCGCGGCTGGTACTGCAGTCGCATGAATTCCACGACATCTCGACCGGCAACGACGCCACGCCGCTGTGGCTGCCGCAACTCTCGATGGCGCTCGGCGCGCTGGTGTTCGCCATTGCGGCGCTCGACGAGTTCGTGATCGAGTGGCGCGGCCGCCCGGCCAAGGCCGAGGGTGCGGAGGCGCTGCGCCATGAATGACATTGCCGTCGCAGCGCTGCTGATCGCGGCGCTGTTCCTCATTCTCGGCAGCGGCGTCTGGATCGGGCTCACGCTTTCGGGCGTCGCATGGATCGCCATGCAGGTCTTCTCGTCGCGCCCGGCCGGCGACGCAATGGCCGTGACCATCTGGGGCTCGGCCTCGAGCTGGACACTGACCGCGCTGCCGCTCTTCATCTGGATGGGCGAGATCCTCTTCCGTACCCGGCTCTCGCAGGACATGTTCAAGGGTCTCGCGCCCTGGATGCAGAGCCTGCCGGGGCGGCTGCTGCACACCAACGTGGTGGGCTGCGCCGTGTTCGCAGCAGTCTCGGGATCGAGCGCGGCCACCTGCGCCACCATCGGCAAGATGAGCCTGCCCGAACTCAAGCGGCGCGGCTACCCCGACGACATGGTCATCGGCACGCTGGCGGGCGCGGGCACACTGGGCCTCCTGATCCCGCCGTCGATCATCATGATCGTCTATGGCGTGAGTGCCGACGTTTCGATCGCACGCCTGTTCATCGCGGGGGTGGTGCCGGGCATCGTGCTCGGGCTGCTGTTCTCGGGCTACATCATGGTCTGGGCGCTGCGGCATCCCGAACGCGTGCCGCCGGCCGACCTGAAGCTGCCGCTGCTGGAGAAGCTCAAGGCCTCGCTGTCGCTGATCCCGGTGGCGCTGCTGATCCTGTCGGTGCTCGGCTCCATCTACGCCGGCATCGCCACCGCCACCGAGGCGGCGGCGCTGGGCGTGGTGGGCGCGCTGGTCATCTCTGGCACGCAGGGGTCGCTCAGTTGGCACAGCTTCAAGGAAGCGCTGCTCGGCGCCACGCGGCTCTACTGCATGATGGCGCTGATCCTCGCCGGCGCCGCTTTCCTCACGCTCGCCATGGGCTACATCGGCCTGCCGCGCCACCTGGCCGAATGGATCGGTTCGCTCGGCCTCTCGAAGTTCCAGCTGATCGCGATGCTCGCGATGTTCTTCATCGTGCTGGGCTGCTTCCTCGACGGCATCTCGATGGTGGTGCTGACCATGGGCGTCATCATGCCGACCGTGCACGCGGCCGGCATCGACCCGATCTGGTTCGGCATCTTCGTCGTGCTGGTGGTCGAGATGGCGCAGATCACGCCGCCCGTGGGGTTCAACCTGTTCGTTCTGCAGGGAATGACCGGCAAGGACCTGCTCTACATCGCGCGCGTCACGCTGCCGATGTTCCTGCTGATGGCAGCGGCCGTGCTGCTCATCTACTTCGTGCCGCAGCTCGTCACCTGGCTGCCGCAGCAGATGGCGCCCTGAGCCACAGATCCGCGCCACCGACAATAGGCCGATGCTGCTTCCGATCATCGCCATCTGCATGGGTGCTTCCGTGGGTGCGCTCGCGCGCTGGGGCCTCGCACTCTGGCTGGGTAGCGGCGGACTCATGCCCTGGGGCACGCTGGCCGCCAACCTGATCGGCGGCTACCTGATCGGTGTGGCGATCGCTGCGTTCCAGCTGCTGCCCGACCTCGACCCCGTCTGGCGGCTGGCGCTGGTGACCGGCTTCCTCGGCGGGCTCACCACCTTCTCGAGCTTCTCGGCCGAGGTGGTGACGATGCTGCTCGAGGGCCGCGTGGGCGTGGCCCTGCTCACCGCGTCCGCCCACCTCGGCGGCTCGCTCGTCGCGACCTGGCTCGGCATCCGCAGCGTGCAGGTGCTGGCCGGCTGACCGCGATCGGGGCTGTAAAACCGGCCGACGGCACCGGCTTTGGCGGGGCCGGCCGGGGGTGCGGTCGATAGAATCGACCGCAATGCCCCTGGTCTTCCTCGTCGCCCTCCCCTTCATTGCCAGCGTGCTGGCCGCGTTGTTGCCGTCCAATGCGCGCAATCGGGAGTCGACGCTGGCTGGGCTGGTGGCGCTCGGCTGCGCGGTGCAGACCGCGTGGTTCTTTCCGCAGATCGCCCAGGGCAACGTGCTGCGCCAACACATCGAGTGGCTGCCCGAACTGGGCCTCGACCTGGTGTTTCGCATGGACGGCTTCGCGTGGCTCTTCTGCATGCTGGTGCTCGGCATCGGCGCGCTGGTGGTGCTCTATGCGCGCTACTACATGTCGCCATCCGACCCGGTGCCCCGCTTCTTCTCGTTCTTCCTCGCCTTCATGGGCGCGATGATCGGCGTGGTGCTCTCGGGCAACCTGATCCAGATGGTGCTGTTCTGGGAGCTCACCAGCCTGTTCTCGTTCCTGCTGATCGGCTATTGGCACCATCGGCGCGATGCACGCCGCGGTGCCCGCATGGCGCTCACCGTCACCGGTGCCGGCGGGCTCTGCCTGCTGGCCGGCGTGCTGGTGCTGGGCCGCATTGCTGGCAGCTACGAGCTCGACGTGGTGCTCGCCTCGGGCAACGAGATCCGCGCCCACGCGCTCTACCCCGTGGCGCTGGTGCTGATCCTGCTCGGCGCCTTTACCAAGAGCGCGCAGTTCCCGTTCCACTTCTGGCTGCCGCGCGCCATGGCAGCGCCCACGCCGGTGTCGGCCTACCTCCACTCGGCCACCATGGTGAAGCTCGGCGTGTTCCTGATGGCGCGCCTGTGGCCCGTGCTCTCGGGCACCGAGCAGTGGTTCTGGCTGGTCGGCGGCGCGGGTGCGATCACGCTGCTGCTCGGCGGCTTCATCGCGATGTTCCAGCGCGACCTGAAGGCACTGCTGGCGTACTCGACCATCTCGCACCTCGGGCTCATCACGCTGCTGCTGGGACTCAACAGCCCGCTCGCCGCGGTAGCGGCGGTGTTCCACATCATGAATCACGCGACGTTCAAGGCGTCGCTCTTCATGGCGGCCGGCATCATCGACCACGAGACCGGCACGCGCGACATCCGCAAGCTCAGCGGCCTGATGCGGTTGATGCCGATCACGGGCACGCTGGCGATCATCGCCAGCGCCGCGATGGCAGGCGTGCCACTGCTCAATGGCTTCCTGTCGAAGGAGATGTTCTTCGCCGAGACCGTCTTCATCCAGTCCACGCCCTGGATCGACTTCAGCCTGCCGGTGATCGCCACGGTCGCGGGCATCTTCAGCGTGGCCTATTCGGCGCGCCTCGTGTTCGATGTGTTCTTCGGCCCGCCCTGCGGCCCCGACGTGCCCAAGCAGCCACACGAGCCGCCGCACTGGATGCGCGTGCCCGTCGAGCTGCTGGTGCTGGTCTGCCTTGTCGTGGGCGTGGCGCCGGCATGGTCGATCGGCGCGCTGCTCGCGGCCGCCGCGCAACCGGTGGTGGGCGGCGTGCTGCCGGCCTACAGCCTCGCGGTGTGGCACGGCTTCAACCTGCCGCTCGCGATGAGCTTCGTCGCGCTCGCCGGCGGCGCAGCGCTCTACCTGTCGCAGCGCAGCCGCCGCGCACGCGGCGCGCTCGAACACACGCCGCTGCTGCACCGCTTCGACGGCCAGCTGATCTTCGAGCACCTGCTCGCGCAGCTCAGCGAGGCCGGCCGCCGCAGCCGCCGCGTGCTCGGCACCCGGCGCATGCAGTCGCAGTTGCTGCTGCTGGTCGTGGTGGCGGCCGCCGGCGCCGCGGCCGCGCTCTGGACCGCACCGGTGGCACGCGGCAGCCGCGAACCGCTGCCGTTCTCGCCGATGTTCGCCATGACCTGGCTCATCGGCGGCGTCTGTGCGCTGGCCGCGGCATGGCAGGCCAAATTCCACCGGCTCGCCTCGCTGATGCTCGCGTCGGCGGCGGGCCTCGTTGCCTGCATCACCTTCATCTGGTTCTCGGCGCCCGATCTCGCGCTCACGCAGCTCGTGGTGGAAGCCGTCACCACAGTGCTGATCCTGCTCGGCCTGCGCTGGCTGCCGATGCGCAGCAAGGACGCAGTGCAGCCCGCCCGCGCGCGGCTCAGGCCCTGGGGCCGGCGCGGGCGAGACCTGCTGGTGGCCGCGTGCGCCGGCAGCGGCATGGCGGCGTTGGCCTGGCTCATGATGACGCGCCCGTTCCCGCAGAGCATCTCGCCGTTCTTCCTCGAACGCGCGCTCACCGAGGGCGGCGGCACCAACGTGGTCAACGTGATGCTGGTCGACTTCCGCGGCTTCGACACGTTCGGCGAGATCACGGTGCTCGGCGTGGTGGCGCTCACGGTGTATGCATTGCTGCGCCGCTTCCGGCCCGCGCCCGAATCGATGGCGCTGCCCCCGCAGCAGCGCGCGCAGACCGACGACGGCAGCAGCGACCTGCTGAACCCGCGGCTCGCGAAGGACACCGCGGTCGGCTACCTCATGGTGCCGGCGGTGCTGGTACGGCTGCTGCTGCCGCTCGCGGTGCTCGTGTCGGTGTATTTTTTCATGCGCGGGCACAACGCGCCGGGCGGCGGCTTCGTCGCCGGCCTCGTGATGTCGGTCGCGCTGGTGCTGCAGTTCATCGTGTCGGGCACCGAATGGGTCGAAGAGCACCTGCGCATCTATCCGCGCCGCTGGATCGCGGTCGGGCTGCTGCTTTCCATGGCCACCGGCAGCGGCGCCGTGCTGCTCGGCTATCCGTTCATGACCACGCACACCGCGCACCTGCATGTCCCGATCCTCGGCGAACTGCACGTGCCCAGCGCCCTCTTCTTCGACATCGGCGTGTTCGCGCTGGTGCTCGGCGCCACCATGCTGATACTCACCGCGCTCGCGCACCAATCGATCCGGAGCCACCGCTGGGCCGCCGAGCAGGACGAAAAGGCGGCCGAGGCCGCAGCAGCCGCCGCCGCATTGGCCGCGGAGGGCGCGCGCTGATGGAAGCCGTGCTCGCCATCGCCATCGGCGTGCTCTCCGGCTCGGGGGTGTACCTGCTGCTGCGTCCACGCACCTTCCAGGTGATCATGGGCCTCACGCTCATCTCGTATGCGGTCAACCTGTTCATCTTCAGCATGGGGCGGCTCAAGGTCGACAGCGAGCCGGTGCTCATCGAAGGCTTCACCGCCACGCTCGCCAACACCGCCGACCCGATGCCGCAGGCCCTGGTGCTTACGGCGATCGTGATCGGCTTCGCGATGACCGCATTGTTCCTGGTGGTGATGCTGGCTTCGCGCGGCCTCACCGGAACCGACCACGTCGACGGCGAAGAGCGGCAGGGGACGGCGGAATGAGCGCAGCGCCTAGGAAGCACCAATGACCGGCCTCGTGCACCTGCTCGACCGGCTGCTCGAGTTCGGCATGCCGCACCTGGTGGCGGTACCGATCCTGCTGCCGCTGCTCACGGCCGCGCTGATGATGCTGCTCGGCGAGCGCCGCCGCCGCACCAAGTCGGCGCTGAGCGTGATCTCCGGCCTCGCCGGCCTCCTGGCCGCGCTGGCGCTGCTGCGCTGGGTGAATGCGCCCGACACCGGCGACGGGCCGGGCTCGGTCGGCATCTACCTGCCGGGCAACTGGCAGGCGCCGTTCGGCATCGTGCTGGTGGCCGACCGGCTCTCCAGCATGATGGTCGCGCTCACCGGCGTGGTGGCGTTCGCGGCCTCCATCTACTCGACCTCGCGTTGGGACCGCGCGGGCGTGCACTTCCATCCGCTGCTGCAGCTGCAGCTCATGGGCCTGAACGGCGCCTTCCTCACGGGCGACCTGTTCAACCTGTTCGTGTTCTTCGAGGTGATGCTGGCGGCCTCCTACGGCCTGCTGCTGCACGGCTCGGGCCGGCTGCGCGTGCAGGCCGGACTGCACTACATCGCGATCAACCTCGCCGCCTCGGCGCTCTTCCTGGTCGGTGCGGCGCTGCTCTACGGCGTGACCGGCACGCTCAACATGGCCGACCTCGGCATGCGCATCGCGCAGCTCGATGCGGGCGACCGCGGCCTCGTGCATGCGGCCGCGGCCATCCTCGCGACCGCCTTCTTCGCCAAGGCCGGCGCCTGGCCGCTCAACTTCTGGCTCGTGCCGGCCTACAGCGCCGCGGTGTCGCCGGTGGGCGCGGTCTTCGCGCTGCTCACCAAGCTCGGCGTCTACACGCTGCTCCGGCTCTGGACCGTGCTCTTCGCGCCCGACACCGGCGCCTCGGCCGGGCTCGGGCAATCGGTGCTGATCGCGATCGGCCTCGCTACGCTGTTCGCGGGCGCGCTCGGCATCGTCGGCACGCAGCGGCTCTCCAACCTCGCGGGCTTCAGCGTGCTGGTGTCGGCCGGCACGCTGATCGCGGCCATCGGCCTCGGCGAAACCGCGGTCTGGGCGGGTGCGCTCTATTACCTGCTGAGCTCGACGCTCGCGGTCAGTGCCTTCTTCCTGCTGGTCGACATGATCGAGCGCTGGCGCAATGCCGGCCTGAGCGTCGCGCCGCACGAGCAGGCGGGCAACGCCCCGTTTCTTGCCGAAGACCTGCGCGTGGTCGACGACGTGAACCTCGACGACGAGGCGCAGGCACTCTACGGCCGCGCCATTCCGGCCGGCGTCGCCTTCCTGGGCCTGAGTTTCATCGGCTGCACGCTGCTGCTCGCGGGGCTGCCGCCGCTGTCGGGCTTCGTGGGAAAGTTCGCGATGCTGTCGGGCGCCTTCGTGACCAGCGGCACCTCGACGCCCGCCTGGATCTTCCTTGCGCTGCTGCTGGCGTCGGGCTTCCTGGCGCTGATCGCGCTGAGCCGCACCGGCATCCGGCATTTCTGGACCCAGCCGCATCCCGTCATGCCCGCGCTGCCGGCGCTCGAGGTGCTGCCCGTGGCCGGGCTGCTCGCGGCCTGCGTGGCGCTGACGGTCTGGGCCGGCCCGGTCATGCGCCACGCCACTGCCACGGCCGAGAACCTGCGCACGCCCACCGCATACCGCAAGGCCGTGATGGATGCGCGGCAGGTGCCCAACCCGCCGCGGCCGGCCAAGGGGGGCACCCCATGAAGCGATGGATGCCGTCGCCGCCGCTCTCGCTCGCGCTGTTTGCGGTGTGGCTGCTGCTGAGTCAGTCGCTCGACGCCGCCACATTGATGTCGGCGGCCGTGATGGCCATTGCCGTGCCCCTGCTCACGCAGGGCCTGCGCCCCGCCCCGGTTCGCATGCGCCGGCCCGGCCTGGCGCTGCGGCTGGCGTTCGTCGTGCTCTGGGACATGCTCAAGTCGGCCTACGACGTGTCGCGGCTGCTCCTCACGCGCCGCACGTCGCGCATCGCCTCGAAGTTCGTGCAGGTCCCGCTCGAACTGCGCGACCCGAACGCCCTCGCCGTGCTGGCCATGATCATGTGCCTGACGCCGGGCACCGCCTGGGGCGAGATCGCGTTCGACCGCAGCACGCTGCTGATCCACCTGTTCGACCTTGACGACGAAGCCGCCTTCATCGAGATGATCAAGACGCGCTACGAACGCCCGCTGATGGAGATCTTCGAATCATGACGCCCGTTCTTTTCTGGGCCCTCAAGGCCGCGCTTTTCCTGCTGGCGGTGGCCATGCTCTGTGCGCTCTGGCGCCTGCTGATCGGACCGACTGCGCAGGACCGCGTGATGGCGCTCGACTGCCTCTACATCAACGGCATGCTGATGATGCTGGTGCTCGGCATCAACTACGCGAGCAACGTCTACTTCGAGGCCGCGATGCTGGTCGCGATCTTCGGCTTCGTGGGATCGACGGCGATGGCCAAGTTCCTGTTGCGCGGGGAGGTCATAGAGTGAATGATTTCATCGTCGGCCCCCTGCCGCTGTGGGCCGAGATCGCGACCGCGGTGTTCGCGGTGCTCGGCGCTGTTTTCGCGGCCATCGGTTCCTTCGGGCTCGTGCGCCTACCGAGCTTCTTTCGCCGCATCCATGCGCCCACGCTGGGCGCCACCGTCGGCGTATGGTGCATGACGATCGCGATGATCGTCTACTTCTCGGTGCAAGGCTTCAGCCTGTTCCTGCACGCCATCCTGATCGTGCTGTTCATCGCGCTCACCGCGCCGATCACCACCATCTTCCTGATGCGCGCCGCGCTGTTCCGCGAACGGCAAAAGGGCGGCGACGTGCCGCCCCAGGCCAAGTCGGGCTGAAGCCGGCTCGGCCTCAGTTGGGCGCCATGCGCACGCCCTTGTCGAGGAACTCGTTGGTGAAGAGTGTCGCCGGGTCGTAGGGCTTGTCGATGCCGATCAGCGAAGACACCAGTTCGTAGTCGGCCTTCACGCGCTGGCCGTCGAAGGCGCCGAGCGCCACCTTGGTGGTGGTGTCGTCGCGCATCAGCTGCTTGATGCGGCTCCACTGGTCGCGCTGGTTGTCGGGCGTGAGGCCGCTCACGCTGGCCGTCAGCGCCTGCAGACAGGGATCGAAGCTCTTCACGCAGGCGTCGTAGGCGCGCTGCGTCACCGCCACGAACTTTTTCACCTGCGCCGCGTTCTTCGCCAGATACGCGCCGTTCACGATCAGCGAGTTGCCATACACGTTCACGCCCGCGTCGCGCCAGGGCTGGAAGCCGAGGTCGCTGCCGAACTCGCGCACCTTCAGGTCGTGCTCGTTGTAGAAGTCGCTGATGATGTCGACCGACTTGCTCTTGAGCGCCGCAACCTTGGCTTGCGGGCTCACGTTGACGAAGCCCACGCTCGCCGGATCGAGCCCCACCTTCTTGGCGAACGCGGGCCACATGAGGCGCGCCGCATCGCCAGGAGGGTTGCCGATCTTGCGGCCCGCGAAGTCCTTGGGTCCGGTGATGCCCGAAGACTTGAGCCAGTAGAAGCCTTGCGGACTGTTCGCGTAGATCACCATCACCGCCTTCACGTCGGCACCCTTGCCCTTCGCCTGGATGGCGGTGGGCAGGTCGGCGATGCCGAGCTCGGCGCCGCCCGTGCCCACGCGCTGCGCCGAAACCGCCGAACCCTTGCCGGCCTCGATGCTCAGGTCGATGCCGGCCTCGGTGTACCAGCCCTTCGACTTCGCGAAATAGATCGGCGCATGGTCGGCCGTCGGCGTCCAGTTGAGCATCAGGCTCATGGAATCGGCCGCGAAGGCGGCGGGGATCGAGGCCATCAGCAGCGCGGTGGCGCCGAGTGCCGGCAGCAGCTTTTTCATGCGGGTCGCTCCAAAAGAGGGTAAAAACAGATTCTGCAATTCATCGTACCAACTGTTTGGTTGACAGGCAATCCAGACACGCCCACCCATGGGGCCAGAATTCATCCCACCATGCCCGCAGCAACCTCCTCCCTCTCCCGCCGCCCTGCATCCGCACCTGCACCTGCACCCGCGCGCCGCGAGCGCGACCCGGCCGCCGCCAAGCAAGCGCTGATCGCGGCCGCCGTGGCCGAGTTCGCCGGCAAGGGCTTCGCCGGCGCGCGTGTCGACGAGATCGCCGCGACCGCGGGCGTCAACAAGCAGCTCGTCTACCACTACTTCGACAACAAGCAGGGCCTGTACCTGGTCGCGCTCGAATCGGTCTACGCCGAGATCCGCGAAAAGGAAAAGAAACTCACGCTCGATGCGCTCGAACCGATGGAGGCCATGGCCAAGCTGGTGGCGTTCTCCTTCGACTACCTCGCCGAGCACCCCGAATTCATCGCGCTGCTGGCGGACGAGAACCGCAACCAGGGCGCCCACCTGCGCGCTTCCGAGCGGCTGCAGAAGATGCATTCGCCGTTCATCGACATGCTCGAGGCCACGCTCAAGCGCGGCGTGGCAGCGGGGGTGTTCCGGGCCGACTTCGACGCGATCAACCTCTACATCTCGATCGCGGGCATCTCGTACTTCTTCTTCTCCAACAACCACACGCTGTCGGCGATCTTCGGCAAGGCGCTCGACGCGCGCGGCGCATTGCGCAAGCGCCGCAAGCACGTGGTCGAGTTCGCACTCAACGCGTTGAGGCCCTGAGGGTTTCCTCGCCCGCTTTTTATCAACCGGTTGGTTGACTCGGTCCGGTGCGGGTCCTATGATCCGCCGCATTGCTTGCCCAGACCAGGAATCGAGATGACGGCACCCGAGGGCGCACTCGCGCCAACCGCCCCCGCGCCCTTCGCGGGCGAGCGCCCCGACTGGCAGCGCTGGGCCATCGTGGTCGCGGTGCACGTCGCGGCCGTCGTGCTGTGGGAAATCGTCGTGCGGGTGTTCGAGGTCCAGTCCTTTGTCTTGCCCGCGCCGTCCAAGGTGCTGGCCACGCTGGGCAACCCCAACTACAGCTGGCTCATGAACACCGGCGTCACCGCGCTCGAGGTGTTCGGTGGCTATGCGCTCGGGCTGGTGCTCGGCATTCTTTCGGCGCTGCTCTTCATTACCAGCCGCCGGCTCATGCTGCTGGTGTTTCCGCTCCTGGTCACGCTCAACATGATTCCCAAGGTGGCGATGGGCCCGCTCGTGATCGTGTGGTTCAGCTACGGCATCGGGCCCAACATCCTGATCACCTTCAGCCTGTGCTTCTTTCCAATCCTGCTGACCACCATTCGCGGCCTCAACGAGGCCGAGCCCGAGATGCTCGACCTGGTGCGTGCGCTCAAGGGTTCGCGCTGGCAGTTGTTTCGCTACATCCAGCTGCCGGGCTCGCTGCCCTACGTGTTCTCGGGCATGAAGGTTGCCACCATCCTCGCGGTGGCCGGCGCAGTGGTCGGCGAGTTCATTGCCTCCGAACGCGGGCTGGGCTACCTGATGATCCAGGTCCAGGCCTCGCTCGACACGCCCGCGGTCTTCATGGCCGTGCTGCTCATCACGGGCCTGGGCGTTCTGCTCTACCTGCTGGTGCTCCTGCTCGAGCGCCTCTTCATCACCCAGGACGCAAGAATCCAATGACCGCACCTGTGCTCGACGAGCTTCCCTTTCCCGATCGCTTCGAGACCGAAGCTGCACTCGAAGACTACCTGGCCACGCCCTCGCACGACCTCGTGCGCGACATGGCGCGCATCGACGGCGACCTGATGATCCTCGGCGTGGGCGGCAAGATGGGCCCGACGCTCGCGCGCCTCGCAAAGAACGCGATGCCGGGCCGCCGCGTGATCGCCGTGGCGCGCTTCAGCGAAGCCGGCGTACGCGAATCGCTCGAAGCACACGGCATCGAGACCATCGCCTGCGACCTGCTCGACCGCGCCGCGATCGCCGCGCTGCCGCCGTGCGCCAACGTGGTCTTCATGGCCGGGCGCAAATTCGGCGCCGATGCGAACAACCCGCTCACCTGGGCCATGAACGCGCATGTGCCGGCGCTGGTGGCGGAGCACTTTCGCGCGTCGCGCATCGTGGCCTTCTCGACCGCTTGCGTGTACCCGTTCGTGCCGGTGATCGGCCAGGGCGCGAGCGAAGGCGATGCGCCCAATCCGCCCGGCGAATACGCCAACTCGTGCGTGGGCCGCGAACGCATGTTCGAGTATTTCTCTCAGCAGCACGGCACGCCCGGGCGGCTGTTTCGCCTGAGCTATGCAATCGACCTGCGCTACGGCGTGCTGGCCGACGTGGCGCTCAAGGTCTGGCGCGGCGAGCCGGTCGACGTGACGATGGGCCACGTCAACGTGATCTGGCAGGGTGATGCGAACGCGCAGGCGCTGCGCTGCCTGTCGGTGGCCACGGTGCCGACCTCGCCGCTCAACGTGAGCGGCCCCGAGACGACCTCGATCCGCTGGCTCGCCGAAGAATTTTCGCGTCATTTCGGCAAGCCCGCGACGATCACCGGCCAGGAGGCCCCCACCGCATGGCTCATGAACACCGGCGAGGCGGAGCGCCTGTTCGGCTATCCGCGCGTGCCGCTCGCCCAGCAGATTCGCTGGGTGGCCGACTGGATCTCGCGCGAGCAGCGCCAGTACGGCAAGCCGACGAAATTCGAATCGCGCGACGGAAAGTACTGAAGCCGTGGCCACGCCCGCCGTCGAAACGCTCGCGTCGATCACGCCCGGCACGCAGCCGATGCTCGACGCGCTGGTCGCCGCCAGCGGCTGGAACCAGACCGGCTGCGACTGGCGGCTGTTCGAGCGGCTCGGCACGCTGCACGTCGTGCGCGATGCGCACGGCACGATCGTCGCGAGCGGTGCCGTGCTGCCAATGGAAGGCGCAGCCTGGATCAGCATGATCCTCGTGCAGCCGGAGATGCGCGGCCAGGGCCTGGGCCGCGCGGTGTTCGCGCGCTGTCTGCAGCAGGTGCAAGCGGCGGGCCTGGTCGCCATGCTCGACGCCACGCCGCAGGGCGAGCCGCTCTATGCGAGCTTCGGTTTCACCCCGTTGTGGCGGCTGGCGCGCTGGCAGCGCGAGGCCACCGCAGGCCCCACCGATGCGCTCGCGGCCGGCAAGCCGCCCATCGACAGCCTCGCCGCACTCGACGCCGAGGCGCTCGGCATGGCGCGCCCGGCCGTGCTCGCCGACCTGCTCGCGCGCGAGGACAGCCGCTGCGTGCGCAACGGCCTCGGCTTCGGGCTGGTGCGCGCAGGCCGCATCGCCCATCACATCGGTCCGCTGCTGTCGGCCGACGAGCACACGGCCGCGGCGCTGCTGCAGGACGCCGCACGCGGCTTGGGCGGCCGCATCTTCATCGACGTGCCCGAAAACCGCCCCGCCATGGCCGCGGCGCTGCGCGAAGCCGGCTTCACGCCGCAGCGCAGCTTTGCGCGCATGGCGCTCGCCACGCGCCCCGGCACGGCACCGCCGCTCGGCCAGCCTGCCTTCATCCACGCCATTGCCGGCCCCGAGTTCGGCTGAGGACATCCAGATGCCATTGAATCGATCCGACCTGCCCGCCGACGTGCTCGCGCTGCTCTCGCAAGGCACGGTGATTCCCGCGCACCCGCTCGCACTCGACGCGTCGCGCCGCCTCGATCGCCAGCGTCAACGTGCGCTCACGCGCTACTACGTCGATGTCGGCGCCGGCGGGCTGGCGGTGGGCGTGCACACCACGCAGTTCGCGATCCGCGAGCGCGGCCTCTACGCCACGGTACTCGAAGCCGCGATGCACGACCGCCTTGCCTGGAGCGGCCGCCCGATGGCGATGATCGCCGGCCTCTGCGGCCCGACCTCGCAGGCGCAGGCCGAGGCGCGCACGGCCGTCTCGCTCGGCTACCACGCGGGACTGCTGAGCCTCGCCGCGCTCGCGGGCTCGCCCGAAGACGAACTCATCGCCCACTGCGAAGCCATCGCCGAAGAGATTCCGCTCGTCGGCTTCTACCTGCAGACGGTCGTCGGCGGCCCGGTGTTGTCGAGCGACTTCTGGCGCCGCTTCGCATCGATACCGAATGCGCTCGCGATCAAGGTCGCGCCGTTCAACCGCTACCGCACGCTCGACGTGGTGCGTGGGCTGGTCGATGCGCGCGCCGAGGAGCGCGTGTTTCTCTACACGGGCAACGACGACCACATCGTGCTCGACCTTGCGCTGCCGTTCGCCGCCATGCGCGACGGCGCGCCGGTCGAGGTGCGCTTTCGCGGCGGACTGCTCGGCCACTGGTCGGTCTGGACGTCGAGCGCAGTGAAGCAGCTGCAGGCGATCAAGGCCGAACTCGCCGCGGGCGGCGGCACGCTGAGCCCGTCGCTGCTCGCGCTCGATGCGCGCGTGACCGACTGCAATGCCGCCTTCTTCGACGTGGCGAACAACTTCCACGGCTGCATCGCCGGCTGCCACGAGGTGCTGCGGCGCCAGGGGCTGCTCGAAGGCATCTGGTGCCTCGATCCCGAAGAGGGGCTCGGCCGCGGGCAGGCGGACGAGATCGACCGCGTCTACCGCCAGCACGGCGACCTGGCCGACGATGCGTTCGTGCAGGCGAACCTTGCGCGGTGGCTGGCATGAGCGCCGTTCTGCAATCGCGCGACGAAACGCCGCTGATCCGCATGCGGCAGTTGCGCAAGGTCTACCGCAAGCGCAACGAAGAATTCCTCGCCGTCTCCGACGTCACGATGGACGTGCACGCCGGCGATCTCGTCTCGCTGGTCGGTCCTTCGGGCTGTGGCAAGTCGACGCTGCTCAAGATCCTCTCGGGACTGCACGGCCACGACGGCGGCACGCTCGAGATCGGCGGGCCCGGCGGTGCCGGCTTCCAGCCAGGGCGCGATGTCGGCATGGTGTTCCAGCAACCGCTGCTGCTCAAGTGGCGCACCATCCTCGACAACGTGATGCTGCCCGCCGACATCCTCGGGCTGGAGCGCCGCGCTGCCCGCCAGCGCGCGCACGAGCTGCTCGAGATGGTCGGCCTCGCGGGCTTCGCCGACAAGCTGCCCTACGAACTCTCGGGCGGCATGCAGCAGCGCGCGGCCATTGCGCGCGCGCTGATCCACGATCCGAAGCTGGTGCTGATGGACGAGCCCTTCGGCGCCCTCGATGCGCTCACGCGCGAGAAGATGAACCTCGAGATGCTGCGCATCTGGGAACAGAGCCGCAAGACCTTCGTCGTGGTCACGCACAGCATCCAGGAAGCGGTGTTCCTGGGCTCGCACTGCGCCGTGCTCACCGCCGGGCCCGCGCGCATGGCCGACTTCTTCCCCATCGAGCTGCCCGAACCGCGCAAGCTGCATGTGAAGACCAGCCCGGCCTTCGGCGCGTACGTGCGCCGCATCTACGACCTGCTGGGCGTGGAATAGCGCGCGCCCCCGCGCGTGTCAGCCCGCCACCGCCTGCTGCAGGCCCTTGGCGCGCGCCACTTCCATTTCGCGCGGCAGCGTCACCGCGTTCTTCACAGCGAGGATCTCGGCCATCACGCTGACCGCGATCTCGGGCGGCGTCTTGCTGCCGATGTAGATGCCGATCGGCCCGCGCAGCCGCGCGAGCGAGGCGTCCGTCTGGTCGAAGTGCTCGATCATGCGGCTGCGCCGTGCCTCGGCATTGCGGCGCGAGCCGATGGCGCCCACGTAGAAGGCCTCGCTCTGCAGGGCCTCGAGCAGCGCGAGGTCGTCGAGCTTGGGATCGTGCGTGAGCGCGACCACGCAGCTGCGCCGGTCCGGCCTGAAGGCCAGCACCGCATCGTCGGGCATCTCGGTGGTGATCTCCACGCCGGCCAGCGACCATGCGGTGCGGTACTCGGCGCGCGGGTCGCACAGCGTCACGGCGAAGCCGCTGAACTTGGCCATGGTGGCAAGGTATTCGGCCAGTTGCCCGGCGCCGATCAGCAGCATGCGGTACTCGGGACCGAAGGTGTTGGTGAGCTCGGTCTCGTCCACCTTGAGTTCGTCGGGCGCGCTGGCCTCGGCCAGCTGCACGGCGCCGCTCGCGAGCGCGACCGTGCGCCGCATGAGCCGGCCCTGCTCGAGCGCGGCGACGAGCGCCGCGAGCGAGGCGGCATCGGGGTCGTGTTCGAGCAGCAGCTCCAGCGTGCCGCCGCAAGGCAGCCCGAAGCGATGCGCCTCGTCGGCCGTGATGCCGTACTTGACGAGCGCGGGCGGCGTGCCCGGCGGCACGCGCTCGCCGCTGCCGTGCGCGTGGCTGTAGCGTGCGATCAGGTCGTCCTCGATGCAGCCGCCCGAGACCGAGCCCACCACCGCGCCGTCGTCCGCCAGCGCCATGATGGAACCGACCGGCCGTGGCGACGAGCCCCAGGTGCGCACCACCGTGGTCAGCAGCGCACGCTTTCCGGCCTGCCGCCAGTCGCGCAGCGTGCGCAGCACCATGACGTCGAGATTCTCCATCCCTTCGCCCCTAGCTCGCCGCGTCAGGCGTGTCGCTGCCGTCCTTCTTGCCCAGGCCGATCTTCTTCATCAAGCCCGACACCATGCCGGCCTTTTCGGCCGGCGCTTCGGCGGCACCTTCCGCGGGCGGCGCACCGTAGCGGCTTTGCATCTCGGCATCGAAGCGCTTGAAGAAGTCGTCGGCGGTGGACTTGGCGGCGCCGTCGATCAGCCGCTGGCCAAGCTGCGCGATCTTGCCGCCGACCTGTGCCTGCACCGTGTAGTCGAGCTCGCAGGCCGCATCGCCGGCGGCGCCGCCATCGACCGGCCGGAGCGTCACGCTCGACGATCCCTTGGCAAAACCCGCTACGCCGCCCTGCCCTTCGAACGCGAGCTTGTAGCCGTCGGGGGCGACGATGTCGGTGAGCATGACCTTGCCGCTGAACTTGGCCGACACGGGGCCGATCTTGAGCGCCAGCGCCACGCTGTACTGGTTGTCGCCGGTGGCTTCGAACTTGTCGCAGCCCGGAATGCACTTCTTGAGCGTCTCGGGGTCGTTGAGCGCTTCCCAGGCCTGTTGTTGCGTCACGCCGAGGCGGCGGTTGCCGAGCATTTCCATGGTGGTTTCCTTTGGGGTTCTTCGCTTCTTACGGTCAGCGGCCGGAGCGCATCAGGGCCGCGAGGCTGGCGGCCAGCTGTTCGAGGGCATTCAGATTGTGGACCGCCCACATCGCATCCGCATGGCGGTGCAGCACGGCGGCCCCACGCGCCAAGGGGGCGTAGCCCTCGAAGCGCAGCAGCGGGTTGAGCCACAGCAGCCGGCGCGAATGGCGCTTGAGCCAGAGCAGCTCGTGGTCGAGCACGGCCGGTTCGCCGGTGTCGAGCCCGTCGCTGATCACCAGCACCAGCGTGCGCAGCCCCGTCAGCCGGCGCGCATGCGTTCGCCGGAGTTCGGCCAGCGAACTGCCGAGCCGGGTGCCGCCCGCGAAGTCGTCGATTGCCAGGCTCGCGGCCGAGAGCATCGCGTCGGTGTCGGCCAGGCGGAACGCCGGCGTGAGATCGGTGAGTCCGGTGCCGAAGGCGAACACGTCGCGCCGCCCGGCGCGCCGCGTGGCGGCATGCAGGAAGGCCAGCAGCAGCCGCGCGTAGCGCTCCATCGAGCCCGACACATCGACCAGCACCAAAAGCGGCAGCGGCTCTTCGCGCCGCGTGAGCCGCGGCAGGCGCAGGATCTCGCCGCCGGTGCGCGCGGCCTCTTGCAGCACGCCGGGCCAGTGCATGCGCGCATGCGCTCCCGCCTGGCCGGTCGCGCGCAGCCGGCGCGAAGGCAGCAGGGGCACGGGCAGCGTGACCTCGCGCGCGAGCCGCTCGACCAGCCGGTATTCCGAGGCGCCGAGCGCATTGAAGTCGGCGTGCTGCAGCCGATGCCGGTCGCTGGCCGTCATGGCGGCGTCGAACTCGATCTCCTTGTCCGGCGGGGCCGCCGCAGCCGGCTTCACCGCATCGCGCGGCGGGCTCAGGGCTTCGCGCACGCGCGGGCGCCGCTTCGACGGCTCGGCCTTGCCTTCGGCGCTCGGCAGCATCTGCGCCAGCAGCTTGTTGGCCAGCTCGGGATCGCGGAACCAGGCATCGAACAGCTCGCGGAACACCATGCGGTCCTGCTCGCGGCTCACCATGACGGCCTCCATGGCGGCGCCAAGATCACGCCGGCTCTCCACGCCGGCCAGCGTCGCGGCTTCGGCGGCCAGCGCGATGCGCATCGCATCGGTGCGCACGCCTGCGCGGCGCAGCGCGCGGCCGAAGGCCGTGATGTTGCCGGCCAGCTTGCCGGTGCGGGCGTCGCCTAGCTGCTGCATCGGGCGAATCGGGCGGACATCACGGCGCCCGGGTTCATGCGCCGGCCTCCTCCTCCGGCCGCAGCGCATCGGCGGCCAGTTCGTGCGTGAGCGCGGCCACGTCGTCGCGCTGCTTGAACAGGATGCCGGCAGTGTCGACCACCACCTCGGGGTCGAGCTCGACCGTGTCGAGCGCGATCAGGGCGCGTGCCCATTCGACGCTCTCGGCAATGCCCGGCGCGCGCTGGAACGCGTTGACGAAAGGCGCATCGCGCAGCCGCGCGACGAACGCGGCCACCTGGGCCGAGAGCTTCTCGCCGGCCTCGGGCACCTGGGCCCGAACGATCGCCAGCTCGCGCTCGCGCTCGGGGTAGTCGAGCCAGTGGTAGAGGCAGCGCCGCTTGACCGCGTCGTTGAGCTCGCGCGTGCGGTTACTCGTGAGGATGGTGACCGGCGGCACCACGGCGCGCACGGTACCGAGCTCGGGAATGCTGACCTGGTACTCGCCCAGGTATTCGAGCAGGAAAGCCTCGAAGGGCTCGTCGGCGCGGTCCACTTCGTCGATCAGCAGCACTGCGCCGGGCATCGGGGTCTGCAGTGCCTGCAGCAGCGGGCGGCGGATCAGGTAGTGCGGCTGGTAGACCTCGGACTCCACATCCCGGGCAGCGCCCGCAGCTTCGGCCGCGCGCATATGTAGCAGTTGCGCGGCGTAGTTCCATTCGTAGAGCGCCTCGCGTTGTTCCAGGCCGTCGTAGCACTGTAGCCGCAGCAGCTCGCGGCCCAGCGCCTTCGACAAGGCCTTGGCAAGCTCGGTCTTGCCGACGCCGGGCTCGCCCTCGAGCAGCAGCGGACGCTGCAGCTTGAGCGCGAGGAACACCGCGGTGGCCAGGCGCCGGTCGGCGAAGTAGCCGGCCTGCACCAGGCTGTCGGAAAGGGCGTCGATGGAGGCGAAGGTCATGGCAAAGGGTAGCGCAGGCTGCCGGAGGCAGGGGTCTCGAACAGGCAGCCGAAGGTCTCGTCCGTCAGCCCAGCGCCCGCGCCACCGCCCTCTGGGTCAGCACGCTGATCAGGTTCGCGCGGTAGGCCGCCGACGCGTGCAGGTCGCTGTTGAGTTCGCTCGCGTCGATCTTCACCGCGGCCGCCGCCGCGGGCGTGAAGCTCTGGTTCAGCGCATCCTCGAGCCCCGCGTAGCGGAACACACCGTTGCCGGCACCGGTGACGGCCACGCGCACGCCGCCGTCGTACTGCGCGAGGAACACGCCGACGAGCGGAAAGTGCGAGGCCTTCTGGCGCAGCTTTTCGTATACCGCGCGCTTCGGGACCGGGAAGCGGATGGCGGTGATCAGCTCGTCCTCCTCGAGCGCCGTGGTGAAGAGCCCGAGGAAGAAATCGTCGGCGGCAATCTCGCGCTTCGACGTGACGACGGTCGCACCGGAGCCGAGCACCGCGCTCGGGTAGCAGGCGGCCGGGTCGTTGTTGGCCACCGAGCCGCCGATGGTGCCCATGGCGCGCACCTGCCGGTCGCCGATGCGCGCGGCCAGGTCGGCCAGCGCCGGGTAGGCGGCCTTGACGTCGGCATGGTTCGCCACCTCGATGTGGCGCGACATCGCACCGATGGTGATCGTGTCGCCGTCCTTGCGGATGCCGGTGAGTTCGCGGACGCCGCCGAGGTCGACGAGCTGCTCGGGCGCGGAGAACCGCAGCTTCATGGAGGCCAGCAGGGTCTGCCCGCCTGCGAGCGGCTTGGCGCCGGCCGCGGCGAGCCGGACCGCATCGGCCACGGTGGTCGGCTGTTCGAGTGTGAAGGCGTACATGGTGGGGTTCCTTCTTTTCGTGCTTCTTTTCTTGTCGTTCTTGCGGTGTTCAGGGCGCGGGGCGGCCCTGGGTGCTGGCGGCGAGCGAAGGCGCCTGCACGTCCTGCGGGTTGCCGCCCTTCTGCATCGCTTCCCAGACCCGGTTCGGCGAAGCGGGCATGTCGAAGTCCTTCACGCCGAGCGGCGCCAGCGCATCGAGCACGGCATTGATCACGGCCGGCGGCGAGCCGATCGCGCCGGCCTCGCCGCAGCCCTTGGTGCCGAGCGGATTGTGGGTGCAGGGCGTGCAGACGGTGTCGAGCTTGAACTGCGGGAAGTCGCCCGCGCGCGGCATCGCGTAGTCCATGAAGCTGCCGGTGAGCAATTGCCCCGTCTCGTTGTCGTAGACGCAGTTCTCGAGCAGCGCCTGGCCGATGCCCTGCACCAGCCCGCCATGCACCTGGCCCTCGACGATCATCGGGTTGATGATGGTGCCGAAGTCGTCCACCGCGGTGAAGCGGTCGACCTTCACTTCGCCGGTCTGCTTGTCGATCTCGACCTCGCAGATGTAGGTGCCGCCCGGAAAGGTGAAGTTGGTCGGGTCGTAGAAGGCGGTTTCGTTGAGGCCGGGCTCGAGCTTGTCGAGCGGATAGTTGTGCGGCACGTAGGCCGTGAGCGCGACCTGTCCGAACGGGATCTTCTTGTCGGTGCCCTTGACGGTGAACTCGCCATTGGCGAACTCGACGTCGGCGTCGCTCGCCTCCATCAGGTGCGCCGCGATCTTCTTGGCCTTGGTCTCGATCTTGTCGAGCGCCTTCATGATGGCCGCGCCGCCCACCGAAATGGAGCGCGAGCCGTAGGTACCCATGCCGAAGGGCACGCGACCGGTGTCGCCATGCACCACGTCGACGTTCTCGACCGAGATGCCGAGCCGCGCCGCAACGACCTGCGCGAACGTGGTCTCGTGGCCCTGCCCGTGGCTGTGCGAGCCGGTGAACACCGTCACGCTGCCGGTCGGGTGCACGCGGATCTCGCCGCATTCGAACAGGCCCGCGCGCGCGCCGAGCGCACCCGCGATGTTCGACGGCGCGAGGCCGCAGGCCTCGATGTAGCTCGAGTAGCCGATGCCGCGCAGCTTGCCCTGTGCCTCGCTCGCCGACTTGCGTTGTGCATAGCCTTCGACGTCGGCCAGCACGCGGGCCTTGTCCATGCAGGCATGGAAGTCGCCGGTGTCGTACTGCAGCGCCACGGGCGTCTGGTACGGGAAGCTGGAGACGAAGTTGCGCTTGCGGATCTCGTCCTGCCCGAGGTTCATTTCCCAGGCGCAGCGCGACACCAGGCGCTCGAGCAGGTAGGTGGCCTCGGGCCGCCCCGCGCCGCGGTAGGCGTCGACCGGCGCGGTGTTGGTGAACCAGGCATCGACCTCGACGTAGATCTGCGGCGTGGTGTACTGACCCGCGAGCAGCGTGGCGTACAGGATGGTCGGCACCGCGGTCGAGAAGGTCGACAGGTAGGCGCCGAGGTTGGCGTCGGTGTGCACGCGCATGGCGAGGAACTTGCCGTCCTTGTCCATCGCCATCTCGGCGTGACTCACATGGTCGCGGCCGTGCGCGTCGGACAGAAAGCACTCCGAGCGCTCGGCCGTCCACTTGATGTTGCGGTTGAGCTGCTTGGCGGCCCAGGTCAGGCACACGTCCTCGGCATAGAGAAATATCTTCGAGCCGAAGCCGCCGCCCACGTCGGGTGCGATCACGCGCACCTTGTGCTCGGGCAGGCCCAGCACGAAGGCCGTCATCAGCAGGCGCTCGACGTGCGGATTCTGGTTCGACACGTAGAGCGTGTAGTCGTCGGTGCCCCGGCTGTAGCTGCCGATCGCCACGCGCGGCTCGATCGGATTCGGAATCAGCCGGTTGTTGACCAGGTCGAGCTTCGTGACGTGCGCCGCATTGGCGAACACCGCATCGACCGCGGTCTTGTCGCCCAGCGCCCACTTGTAGCACTGGTTGTCGGGCGCCTCGTCGTGCAGCGTGACGCCGCCGGCCTTCTTGGCGGCATCGGCCACGCTCACGAGCGCGGGCAGCACGTCGTAGTCGACCACCACGGCCTCGGCGGCATTCTTGGCCTGCTCCACCGTCTCGGCCACCACCATGGCCACATGGTCGCCCACGTAGCGCACCTTGTGGATCGCGAGGATCGGGTGCATTGGCTCCTTCATCGGGGTGCCGTCGGGGTTGTTGATGAGCCAGCCGCAAGGCAGCCCGCCCATCTTGCCCTCGATGTCCTTGCCGCTGAAGATGCCGACCACGCCGGGCATCTTCAGCGCCTCGGCCGTGTCGACCGACTTGACGACCGCATGGGCGTGCGGCGAGCGCACGAAGACCGCGTGGCTCTGGTTGGCCAGCGTGATGTCGTCGGTGTAGTTGCCCGCGCCGGTCAGGAAGCGGTAGTCTTCCTTGCGCCGCAGCGCCTCGCCGATGTGGGGTAGGTTCGAGAAGTCGGAAGCACCCATGATGTCGCTCCCTTCAGGCCGAAGCCGTGGTCTTGACCGGGGTGCCCGAGGCCATGGCCTCGCCGCCCATCTGCACCGCCTTGACGATGTTCTGGTAGCCGGTGCACCGGCACAGGTTGCCGTCGAGCAGCTCGCGGATCTCCGATTCGCTCGACTTGGGATGGTGCGTGCACAGGTCGATGGCGCTCATCACCATGCCGGGGGTGCAGAAGCCGCACTGCAGGCCGTGGCATTCCTTGAAGGCGGCCTGCATCGGGTGCATGGTGCCGTCGGGCTCGGCGATGCCCTCGATGGTGGTGATCTCGGCACCGGCCGCCTGCGCCACGAGGATGTTGCACGACTTGACCGCGCGGCCGTTGAGGTGGATGGTGCAGGCGCCGCACTGGGCCGTGTCGCAGCCGACGTGGGTGCCGGTCAGGTGGAGATGCTCGCGGATGGCGTGCACGAGAAAGGTGTTGGGGGGTGCGTCGACCGTGACCTGACGGCCGTTGACCGTGAAAGCTACCTGCATGTGGCTGTCTCCGTTGAAGGTGATGGCTGGTTCAGCGAAAGGCATCTTGGATGCCGGCCACGTGCACTATCCTAGGCAAAACCCTCAGCGCTTGCGCCACGGGCGCGAAATTCTCAAAATGAAACAGCTTGCGGCCGGCAAGCGCTCCCCACGACGCCCTCCCCGCGTAAACCAGAACGATGTCCGCTCCGATCGCCCCGCACCTGACCGAGCGTTCGCTCGCCATTGCCGAGGCGCGCCGGGCCCTGATCCACGGCGAGGCCCGCGCACCGGTGCGCATCGAGCCCTGGATCGCGCGCTCCTGGCAGCGCTGCATGGAGGCCGGGCGCCAGCCGCAGCAACGCGTGAGCTTCGATCCGGTCGGCCAGTCGGCCATCCGCGACGTGGCCGAGCGCAACCGGGCGCTCATGGCGGCGGCGCGGCCGGTGATCGAGCGGCTGTCGCGCGCCATTGCCGACACGCGCTATTTCGCGGTGCTGACCAATGCCGAGGGCATCGTGGTCGACGTGGGCGCCCTGCCCGACGGCGCCGACGACAGCGCCCGCTATGCGCGCAACATCGGCCGCATCGGCGTGGACCTGTCGGAGCGCGCCATCGGCACCAGCGCCATCAGCACCGCGCTGGCCGAGCAGGAGGCGGTGTGGCTGCACCGTGGCGAGCACTTCTTCGAGGACACCAGCGTCTACAGCTGCGCCGGCGCCCCGCTCTTCGGCCCGCAGGGCGACTGCATCGGCATGCTCGACCTGACCGGCGTGCAGGTGGCCGAGCGGCCCGAGCTGCGCCACCTGGCCATGCTGTCGGCGCGCAGCATCGAGAACCTGCTGGTACTGATGCAGCCTTGCGAAATGCGCCTGCACCTCTCGTGGCCCGGCTGTCCGCCCAGCGAGGCGACCGAAGGCCTGCTGTGCGTCGATGCCGAGGGCGGCGTGATCGGCGCCAATGCCGCCGCGCGGCAGATGCTGCACGAGCCGCTCGGTCGCAGCCCCCAGGCGCCGCTGCACTGCAGCGACCTGTTCGCGCTGCCGCTGCAGATGCTGCGCGATGCGGCACGGCGCGGCGACGCGGTGCTCGAAGCCCCGCTCTGGTCGGGGCTGCGCGTGCAGGTGCGGCCGCAGCGCGGCGGCGGCAAGCACCCGCCGGAGCCCGTTGCCGAACCCCGTCCCCGGCTGCGCGATGTGGAGACCGCGCTGATCCGCAAGGCCGTGGCCGACGCCCGGGGCAACGTGGCCGAGGCTGCACGTGCGCTCGGCATCAGCCGTGCCACGGTCTACCGCAAGCTGTGGCGCGGGCGCTCGGCTTCGCGCTGAGGCTCAGGCGCTCGCGGGAACCTTGTCGAGAAACCCGGTCACGGCGTGCAGCTTGCCCGCCTCGAGCTGTGCAAAGTCGGTGCCCTGGATCATGTCCTCGGCCTCGCTCGGTCCCAGGGTCCACGAGAAGCGCAGGTTGTCGCCGTGGGACTGCGCTTCGCCGAGCAGCTTGAAGCGGAAGCCCGGAAAGCGCTGCTGCACCGCACCGACCAGTGCGCCGATCTGCTCGCGGCCGCTGGCCTGCGCCATGGGATCGACATAGCGCGCATCGGCGGTCCAGCCCGAAGCGATGAGTTCAGCCCGGCGTGCGGCGTCGGTTTCGTTCCAGACGTCGATGTAGCGCTGGGCGATCGCGGTGGCGTCGTGGGCGGCGGTGTTCATGGTGCGTGTCCTTTCGAGGTCGATGCCCGCAACGTCGCGGGGTGAAAGGATGGTCGCGCCGCGCGCGTTTGGCGTCGATGACCTCGGAGGTCATGGCGCGCCGGCGCCGCTCAGTTGGCCGAAGCGTTCGGGAAGAAGAGCTGCTCCCCGCCGATCTTGTAGCCCGCGATCGTGTCCTGCCCGGCCGGCGAGATCACCCAGTCGACGAACTTCTGCGCGCCCCGGCTGTTGAGCGATGGAAACTTCGCCGGGCTCACGACCATCACGCCGTACTGGTTGAAGAGGCGCTTGTCGCCCTCGACCAGCACCGCCAGGTCGGCGCGGTTCTTGAAGCTGAGCCAGGTGCCGCGGTCCGCGAGCACGTAGCCGCCCGAGGAGGCCGCGATGTTCAGCGCCGGGCCCATGCCGCAGCCGCACTCCTTGTAGCCGCTGCCCTTGCGCTCGTTCGGCACCGGCTGGCCCGCTTCGGCCACGCCGGCCTGCGTCCAGAGGCGGCGCTCGGCCGCGTCGGTGCCGCTCTTGTCGCCGCGCGAGACGAAAGGTGCATTCACCGCGGCGATCTTCTTCAGCGAGGTGGCGATGTCCTTGCCCTTTGCGCCCGCCGGGTCGGCCTTCGGGCCCACGAGCACGAAGTCGTTGTACATCACCGGATGGCGCCTGGCGCTGAAGCCTTCGGCCACGAACTTCTCCTCGGCCGCGGCGTCGTGCACGAACAGCACGTCGGCATCGCCGCGCCGCGCCATGTCGATGGCCTGGCCGGTGCCCACCGCCACCACCTTGACGTCAATGTTGCTGGCCTTCCTGAAGGCCGGCAGCAGGTGCGAGAACAGGCCCGACTGCTCGGTGGACGTGGTCGAGGCCATGGTGATGGTCTCGGCGTGTGCGACGGCCGCAGCCGCCGCGAACATGGCCAGCGCGGCCGCAAGGTGCTTGAAAGACAGGTTCATGCCAACTCTCCTTTGACGAACAGGCGGGCCTCTTCCGGCAGCGGCCCATGAAAGAAATCGTGCACCGGCAGGTCGGCCAGGATGCGGCCGTGCTCGAGGTAGACCACGCGCGTGGCGAGCCGCTTGACCTGCCCCAGGTTGTGGCTCGCGAATACCAGCGTGCGGCCGCTCGCGGCCTCGGCGATGAGCGACTCGACCTCGCGCTTGGCGGTCGGGTCGAGGCTGGCCGTGGGCTCGTCGAGCAGCAGCACCGCCGGATGCAGCGCCCAGGCGCGCGCCAGCGCGACCCGCTGCTGCTGCCCGCCCGACAGCGCGCGTGCATTGCGCTCGGCCAGGTCTTCGAGGCCCACGCGCGCGAGCGCCGGCATGGCCGCGCGGCGCGCCTCGCCCCAGCGCATGCCGCGCAGCCAGAGCGCCAGCGCCACGTTGGTGGCCACCGAGGCGCGCAGCATGTGCGGCCGCTGGAACAGCATCGCCTGCTGGCGGCGCGGCACCGTTCCCGCCAGGCTGCCCGCCGCGTGCGGCACCAGGCCGTGCAGCACGCGCAACAGCGTGGTCTTGCCGCTGCCGTTGGCGCCGATCAGCGCCACCCGCTCGCCCGCGTGGATGCGCAGCGTGGCGCCCTGCAGCGCCGCAACCCGCCCCAGGCGCACGTCGACGCCCTGCAGCGTGAAGACAGCCGCATCGGCGATCACGAACGCGCCTCCACACGCCACGCCGACGCCGAAGCGCCCGGACCGCCGCCGCCGTCGATCCGCTCGCGCCAACCGCGCAGCGCCGCGATCGCGAGGTTGAGCACCAGCACCACGCCCAGCAGCACCAGCCCGAGCGCGAGCGCCAGCGGCAGGTCGCCCTTGCTGGTCTCGAGCGCGATCGCGGTGGTCATCACGCGCGTGAAGCCGTCGATGTTGCCGCCCACGATCATCACCGCGCCCACCTCCGAGACCGCGCGCCCGAAGGCCGCGATCAGCACCGTGAGCAGCGCGTAGCGCTCGTCCCATGCCAGCAGCAGCGCCCGCACCAGCGGCCGCGCGCCGAGCGAGCGCAGCTGCTCGCCGTGCGCGCGGTCGGTGTCCTCGATGGTCTGCCGCGTGAGCGCCGTCACCACCGGCAGCACCAGCACCGTCTGCGCCAGCACCATGGCCTGGAACGAGAACAGCCAGCCCAGGAAGCCGAGCGGCCCCGAGCGCGACAGCAGCAGGTAGATCACCAGCCCAACCACCACCGAGGGCAGCGCCAGCAGCGTGTTCAGCAACGTCAGCAGCGCAGCCCGCCCGCGGAAGCGCGCCACGCCGAGCCAGGCGCCGAACAGCAGCCCGAAACCGCAGGCCAGCACGCAGGCACTGGCGCTGACCGCGAGCGAACGCCCGACGATGGCCAGCAGCATCGGGTCGCCGGAGGCGAGCAGCTGCCAGGCCGCGACGGCACTTTGCGCGAAGGTGTTCATGCGGCGGGCTTCATGGGAGGCATGGGAAGGCGCCGCAGTATCGGGGCGTGGCCCCAGTTACCTATGTAAATGTTTGCATAGGCTGGGGATGCGCTCGCGTCAGATCGCGTCGAGCGGAAAGACCGGTCTGCGTACTTTCGAGAACGGGAACAGCCCGTAGTCCGAACTCGTCACGCCCCGGCTGTCGCACTCGACCAGCCCGGCGGCGATCGGCTCGAACACCGGCCGGCAGTACATGCGCGACTTGAGCAGCAGAAAGCGCTCGGTGCGCGGATCGAGCCCCGCGCATTCGAAGACGCCGAGATCCCACGGCTCCTGCGTGCGCTCGGTCACGACGATGCGCGCGGCGCCGGTATCGAACAGCACGGTGCGGCCCATGCTGCTGCGCTGGCCGGTGTAGGTGGGACCGGTGATCACGTACTCGCCATTGCAGACGGTGCGCACCACGCCGGTCAGCACCACGGGCTGCGCCGACCGGCCGATGCCCGCGAGCGAGATCTTGTTGCCGAGCGCCACCGTCGCCGTGGCGCCCTCGCCCGCCGCGACCAGCGCGGCCACGGCCTCGGGGTCGCACAGCGGACCCACGCCGATGCCGGCCAGCCCCTGCGCCAGCGCCTCCTGCAGCACGTCCATCGTGTCGCAGCTGCCGCCCGACATGCAGTTGTCGCCATGGTCGAGCAGCAGCACCGGGCGCGTCGCACCGTCAGCGAGCCGTTTCGCGCGCGCGACCGATTCGGCCAGCGGCTCGCTGCGGTAGACGAAGGCCTCGCGCTCGGCCCACATCTGCGCGGCGATGCGGTCGGCGGTGGCTTGCGCGCGCTCGGGCGACTGTGCATCGACCGCCACCACGCTCATGCAGGGTGCCTCGATGTCCGACAGCGAGAAGCCCGCGAAGATCGACACCGCGAGCGATTCGCCCGCGCCCTCGGCGGCGCGCGCGGCCTCGATCGCGCGCTGCATCGCGCCTGCGAACGAGGCGCTGCGCAGCGTGTGCGCCATCAGCGGCAGCCCGTGCCAGCGCATCGCGGGCCGGCTGCGCCCCGCGAGCAGGTCGAACAGCAGGCGGCCCGCGTGGGCGCCGGTCTCGTACATGTCGATGTGCGGATAGGTCTTGAAGCCGACGATCACCTCGGCGTTGCCGACCATTGCCGGCGTCACGTTGGCATGCAGGTCGAGCGCCACGCCGATCGGCACGCCCGGCGCCGCGGCGCGCAGGCGCAGCAGCAGGTCGCCCTCGCCGTCGGTGCTGTTCTCGGCCACCATCGCGCCGTGCAGGTCGAGCAGGATGGCGTCGCAGCCGGGCGCCGCATCGACGATGCACTGCGTGAGCGTGGTGTAGGCCTCGGCATCGACCGGCCCGCTCGGGTTGGCCGAGGCCGACACCGGCGTGACGACCTCGGCGCCGGCCTGCTCGGCCAGGTCGATGAAGGCCGACATCGCGGTGCGCATGCCCTTGTTGTCGCGATAGGCCTGGGCGCCGAACGTGGGGCCCTCGGGCCCGAAGGCCGAAAGCGGCGTGGGCACCGGTGAGAAGGTGTTGGTCTCGTGGTTGAGGCGCGCGATCAGCACTTTCATGATGCGGCCACTCCCGCGCTCTGCAGCATCGCCTGGAGCAGCACGTTGCAGCCGGCCTCGAGGTGCGCGGCTTCGGCGTCCTCGATCTCGTTGTGGCTGATGCCGTCGCGGCAGGGCACGAAGATCATGGCCGTGGGGCACACCCGCGCGAGGTACACCGCATCGTGGCCTGCCCCGCTGATCACGTTCATCGCGCTCAGACCCTGCACTTGCGCCGCCTCGCGGATCGCCGACACCAGCGCGGGCGTGAACGGCTGCGGCGGGAAGTAGACGACCTGTTCGACCGTGGCCTCGACCCGGCCCTTGGCGGCGATGCGCTGCACCGCGTCCTTGAATGCGGCGTCGAGCGTCGACAGCACCGTGTCGTCGGCTGCACGCAGGTCGACGCTGAGCTTCACGCGGCCGGGGATCACGTTGCGCGAATTGGGGTAGCTGTCGATCCAGCCGACCGTGCCGCGCGCGTGCGGTGCATGGGCGAGCGCGATGCGGTTCACTTCGACCACGAGTTCGGCGGCCGCGAGCAGCGCGTCGCGGCGCAGTTCCATCGGCGTGGGGCCCGCATGCGCCTCCATGCCCTGCAGCATCACGTCGTACCAGCGCTGGCCGAGCGCGCCCTCGACCACGCCGATCACGCGCTCGTTGGCCTCGAGCACCGGGCCCTGCTCGATGTGCGCCTCGAAGTACGCGCCCACGGGCGACGCGGCGGCCGAGGTCGGCGCATCGCCCGCATAGCCGATGGCCGCGAGCGCCTCGGCCACGCTGATGCCGTCGTTGTCGCGCTGGGCCAGCGCATGCTCGAGCGTGAAGGCGCCGGCGAACACGCCCGAGCCCATCATCACGGGCACGAAGCGCGAGCCCTCCTCGTTGGTCCACACGGCAATCTCGAGCGGCGCTTCGGTGACGATGCCCGCGTCGTTGAGGCTGCGGACCACCTCGAGCCCGGCCAGCACGCCGTAGTTGCCATCGAACTTGCCGCCCGTCGGCTGGGTGTCGATGTGGCTGCCGGTCACCACGGGCGGCAGCGCGTTGTCGCGGCCCGCGCGGCGCGCGAAGATGTTGCCGATGCGGTCGACGCGTACGTCGCAGCCGGCCTCGCGCGCCCAGCGCACGAAGAGGTCACGGCCCTGGCGGTCGAGGTCGGTCAGCGCGATGCGGCAGACGCCGCCCTTGGCGGTGGCGCCCAATTGGGCCAGTTCCATCAGCGACTGCCAGAGGCGCTCGCCGTCGATGCGGAGTTCGGTGTGGGGTGTCATGGTGTTCGATGAATGGCGGGTGAAAGCTTCAGGCAAGGCCCACGCCCAGGTAGCGGTCCTTCACCTCGTGGTCGGCCATGAAGGCCGCATTGCCGGCCTCGTGCACGACCACGCCCTGCTCCAGGATGTAGTGGCGGTCGGCCAGCTGCACGCAGACCTCGAGGTTCTGCTCGACCAGCAGGATCGCCACGCCAGCCGCCTTGATGGTCTTGAGCTGGGCGACGATCTCTTCGACGATGACCGGCGCGAGGCCTTCGACGGGCTCGTCAAGGATCAACAGGCGCGGGTGGTTCATCAGCGCACGGCCGATGGCGAGCATCTGCTGCTCGCCGCCCGAAAGCTGGCCGCCGCCGTTGCGCCGGCGCTCCTTCAGGCGCGGGAAGATGCGGTACACGTCGCCCAACTGCCAGCGCGAGTCGCGCCGCTGGCCGAGCATGAGGTTCTCTTCCACCGTCAGCAGCTTGAAGATGCCGCGGTGCTCGGGCACCAGGCACACGCCGCGCTGCGCGATCCGGTGCGCCGGCTGGCCCGCGACGTCCGCACCCTGGAAGCGCACGCGCCCGCCGCTCGGCGTGACGGCGCCCGCAATGCTCTTGAGCGTGGTCGATTTGCCCGCGCCGTTGCGGCCCAGCAGCGTGACCAGCTCAGCCTCGCCGACCGTGAGCGACACGCCCTGCAGCACATGGCTCTTGCCGTAGTGGGCGTGCAGGGACTCGACTTCGAGGATGTTCGCGCTCATCGGGTCGCCTCCGTTCCCCGAGAATCGGCCATGGCCTGGCTGCTGCCCCCTCTCCCCTTGGGGAGAGGGCTGGGGTGAGGGCCAGCGGCGACGGCAGGGGCAGTGCATGTGCGAAGGCCGTTGCCCTCACCCCTGCCCTCTCCCCAGGGGGAGAGGGAGCAAGAAACGGCGCTCATGCTTTTCCTCCGGTGATCATGTTGCCCAGGTAAGCGCTGCGCACGCGCGCATCGGCGCGGATGTCGCCCGGCAGTCCTTCGGCGAGCACGCGGCCCAGTTGCATCACCGTCACGGTGTCGGAGATGTCCATCACGATGTTCATGTTGTGCTCGATCAGCACCACGGTGTGCGCGTCGCGCAGCCCGCGGATCAGCTGCTTCATGTCGTCGAGGTCGTCGATGCCCATGCCCGAGGTCGGTTCGTCGAGAAAGATCGCCTTGGGTCGGGCGGCCAGCGCCATGCCCACCTCGAGGCGGCGCTGCTGGCCGTGCGACAGTGCGCCGGCCGGCGTGTCGGCCATGCGCTCGAGGCCGACGCGCTGCAGCACCTCGTCCACCGTCTGCGTGCAGGCACGCTCGCCGACCGGCGCGCGCCAGCAGTTCATGGCCTGGCGCGGCGCCACGCCCTGCGCGGCCACGCGAAGGTTCTCGCGCACCGCGAGGCTCGCGAACAGGCTCGTGACCTGGAACGAGCGCGCCATGCCGCGCTGCACGCGCCGGTGGTCGGGCTCGCGCGTCACGTCGTGGCCATCGAACAGGATGCGCCCGCCCGTGGTGGTGCCGGTGCCCGTCAGCATGTGGAACAGCGTGGTCTTGCCCGCGCCATTGGGCCCGATCACCGAGTGCACGGTGTTCGCCCTGATCTTCAGGTCGACGCCGCCGAGCGCGGCGAACTTGCCGTAGTGCTTGGTGACGCCGATCGCTTCGATGAGCACCTCGCTCATGCTTTTTCCCCTTGTGCGTCGGGCAGCCGGGCCGCAGGCGGTGCCTTGCGGAACACGCGCCGCCAGGCGCCTTCGCCAAGGCCCCAGAGCCCGCGCTGCATGCCAATGCTCACCGCGATCAGCAGCAGCCCCAGCAGCAACAGCCAGCGCGGCCAGAGCGTCGAGAGCCAGTCGGCCAGCAGCACGTAGAAGGCCGACCCGAGCACCGACGCGAAGAGGTTGCCGGTGCCGCCGATCACGGTGATGACCAGGATCATCTCGCTCGTGTGGTACTCGGCGTTCGACAGCGGTGCGATGCCGGTCATCATCGCGTGCAGGCCGCCCGCCAGGCCGGTGACAGCGCCCGAGATCACGAACGCCAGCAGCTTGAAGCGCCGCAGGTTGTAGCCCGCGGCAGCGGCGCGGTCCTCGTTGTCGCGGATGGCCAGCAGCGTGCGACCGAACACCGAATCGGTCACGCGCAGCAGCAGGCCGAACGCGATGAGGAACATCACGGCCACGAAGGCGTAGTACTTCCAGGGGGTGTCCATGAAGGCGGGGCGCGGCACGTCGAGCAGGCCGTTGTCGCCGCCCGTCAGGCCCGAGGCCGTGTAGGCCACGAAATAGAACATCTGCGCGAAGGCCAGCGTGAGCATCACGAAGTAGGTGCCGCGCTGACGAATGGCGACCCAGCCGACCACCGCCGCGCCGAGCGCGCCCATGGCAATGGCCGCGAGCAATGCCAGCGGCATCGGCAGCGCAAGCCGCGTGAGAAGGATGGCGATGGTGTAGCTGCCCAGGCCGAAGAAGATGCCTTGGCCGAACGACAGCAACCCGGTGTAGCCCAGCAGCAGGTTGCAGCCCAGCGCGGCCAGCGCGTAGATCAGCACCTCGCTCGCGAGCGAACCCGAGCGCAGCACCAGCGGCAGGCCCGCGGCGACGATCAGCGCCAGGAGAAACGTCATTTTTTTCGACATGGCGGTCAGGCCCTCCGGCCGAGCAGGCCATGTGGACGAAGCAGCAGCACGGCGCCCATCGCGATGTAGATCATCAGGCTCGCGCCCGGCGGCCAGAGGGTGCTCATGAGGCTCTGCACGATGCCGATCAGCAGGCCGCCCACCAACGCGCCGCCGAAGCTGCCGAGCCCGCCGATCACCACCACCACGAACGCCACGCCCAGCGCCTCGACACCCATGAACGGTTCGGCACCGCGGATCGGCGCGGCCAGCACACCGGCCAGCGCGGCCGTGGCCGCGCCGAGCGCGAACACCAGGCTGAACACGCGGAACACGTTGATGCCGAGCAGCGACACCATCTCGGTCGACTCGCTGCCCGCGCGCACCGCGCTGCCCAGCCGCGTGCCTTCGAGCACCCACCACAGCAGCACCGCGAGCACGGCCGTGAAGCCGATCACGAACAGCCGGTACTTCGGATAGATGAAGCTGCCCCACATCACCACGCCCTGCAGCAGGTCGGGCGTCGGCACGCTGTTGCCCAGCGGCCCCCAGACGACGATGACGATCTCCTGCACCGCGAGCGCGAGCCCCACGGTCACGAGGATGTGGAACTCGTGCGGCTTGGCATACACGCGGCGCAGCAGCAGCTTTTCCGCCAGCCAGCCGAGCGCACCGACGAACACCGGCACCACCACCAGCGCGAGCCAGAAGTCGAGCCCCCACTGCATCACCTGGAAGCAGAGGTAGGCGCCCAGCAGGTAGAACGCCCCGTGCGCGAAGTTGACGAAGCGCAGCAGGCCGAACACGATGGACAAGCCAACGGCCAGCAGGAAATACAGCATCCCGATGCCGATGCCGTTGATGGTCTGGAGCAGGTAGACGGACATGGGGCGCGTCGGTTTCCTTGCGTGCTCAGCCCAGCTTGCAGCCGGTCTTGTCGGGGGCCAGGAACGACTTGCCCGAACTCACCACGTCCACGTAGTCGGCCGCATCCTTCATCTTCGACTTGGCCTTGCCCTTGAGCAGGTAGTAGTCCTTGATGACCTGGTGGTCGGCCTTGCGGATTTCCTCGGCACCCGTGAGGCCGTCGTACTTCAGGCCTTCGAGCGCCGCGATCACGGCCTTCTGGTCGACGTTGCCGGCCTTGACGATGCCGTCGATCAGGATCTTGGTGCACACGTACGAGCCCGCGAGGCTGTAGTTGGGCACGATCTTGAGCTTGTCGGCCGTGCGCTTGACCAGGTCCTTGTTGAGCGCCGAGTCGACCGTGTGCCAGTACTGCGCGCCGAAGTACACGCCGTCGCACAGGTCGGCGCCGAGTTCGTCGAACTGCTCCAGCCCCGACGCCCAGGCGATCAGGATCGTCATGTTCTTGTGCATCCCGAAGCTCACCGCCTGGCGCAGCGCCGCCGACGACTGCGCGCCGAAGTTCAGCAGCAGCAGCACGTCGGGCTTGGCGGCGAGCGCGTTGGTGAGGTAGCCGCTGAACTCCTTCTCGTTGAGCGAGTGGTAGCTGTTGCCCACGTGCTCGATGCCCTTCTCCTGGAAGATGTTCTTGGCGGCGCTGAGCAAGCCTTCGCCGAACACGTACTGCGGCGTGATGGTGTACCAGCGCTTGGCCTTGGGCATGCTCGCGATCAGCGGGCGCACCGTCTGCTCGACCGCGCCGAAGGTGGGCACCGACCAGCGGAAGGTGGCTGCGTTGCAGTCCTGGCCCGTGATTTCGTCGGCCCCCGCGGTGGTGATGAACAGGCCGCCGGACTTCTCGGCCTGCTTGCCCATGGCCAGTGCTTCCGACGAGAGGATGCCGCCTGCGAAGAACCTGGTGCCTTCCTGCTGCAGCGCTTCCTGCACCTTGCGCACGGCGGTGGCGGGCTTGCCCTCGGTGTCGAGCACGGTGTAGGCGAGCGGGCGCTTGAGCACGCTGCCGTACTGCTCGATCGCGAGCTTCATGCCGAGGTCGGCGTACTTGCCGTTGGCCGCGAAGGCCCCGGACATCGGCACCGGGCAACCGAAGCGGATCGCCTCGGCCGACTGGGCCCAGGCGCCGCCGCTGCCGAACAGGGAAGCGGGCGTGGCCGACATGGCGGCGAGTTGAAGGAGGTGTCTGCGTTGCATGGTGTTCTCCGGTCGGTGGTGGATCAGCGCAGCGGTGAAGCTGCTCCGTGTGCGGGCAATTTAAGCGGATAAATAGGATTAATATGCTGGTAAAAACCCGCTAGCAATGCCCATGCCAAAATTCGCCGCGCCCCCCGTTCGCCCATGACATTCGTTCACGTATGAAACCCCCGCCGCCAGATGCCAACAGCTTCGGACAGCGCCGCCCCCGGCGGCAAAAGCTCTCGGACGTCATCGTCGAGGACGTCAAGCGCTGGATCGTGGCCGAGCGCAAGCAGCCCGGCGACCGGCTGCCGAACGAGAAGGAGCTGATCGAACTGTTCGGCTATTCGAAGAGCACAGTGCGCGAGGCGCTCAAGGCGCTGGAGGTGCGCGGCCTGGTGGCGATCCGCACCGGCCCCGGCGGCGGCGCCTACCTGCAGCAGGTGTCGGTCGAGCATGCGTCGGAGCCGCTGCGCAACTTCCTGCACTTCCATCACCTCGACGGGCACCACATCTACCAGCTGCGCAAGGCGCTCGAACCGGAGCTGGCCGTGAGCGTGGTGGGGCGGCTCACGCCCGAGAACTTCGAGCAGTTGGAGGCCAACGTGCGCCGGTGCACCATCGAGCCCACCAACGAAGACGAGCTGCGCACGCAGCGCGAGGCCGAGCTTGCTTTTCACACCATGCTGGCCGAGCGCTGCCCCAATCCGGTGCTCTCGTTCATGTGCCGCTTCCTCAACGACCTGCTGCGCGACCTGGTGGTCTACAAGAAGGCGCTCGACCACCACCACTTCGGCGAGACCAACGTGGACTACCACACGCAGCTGCTCGCGGCCTACCGCAAGGAGGATGCGGACGAGGTGCGCCGGCTCATGGCCGAGCACATGGTCGACGCCGAGGCCCACATGCACGAGATGGAAGCGCACATCGGGGCGAAGCATTTGCTGCTGCCCAGTGGGGGACAGCGGTAGGCGCGCAGGCCCGCGCGGTCAGCGTCGCTGCGCGGACTTCAGGGTCAAGACGACATCGAAGAACTCGCTCGTGCCGTCGTCGTTGTCGCTGACCAAGGCCGCGGTGGCCTGGCGCGGCTCCGTGTGCGTCAGCGCAATGGATTCCACCTTGGTCTTGAGTGGCACCCCGCCCTTCGACAGCAGGCGCTGCGCGCGTTGGGTCAGGTCGAGCGGCGCGCCATCGTCCAGCTCGGACAGCGGAATCAACCCCAGGAAGCTGCCGAGCACCGCGCCATCGTCGTAGGCGTTGTCGGTTCCCTCGACCGAGGCGCTGTAGACCAGGCTGTCGATCTCGGGCCAGTGGTCGGCGCCCGAGAGCCCTGCCTCGCGTCCCCCTAGCCGCGGCAGCTGCACCACGTACCGGCGGATGTCGGCGATGCGGCTCGCCTGGCCGGTCATGTAGGCCATGAGGTCGGCGAGCGTCACCTTGAAGAGCATGTTCTGCCCGGCGTTGCCCCGATTGAAGAAGTAAACCGCGTCAAGGGCCACCGCCACGGCCTCGATGTTGACCGTCTGGCCGGCCTCGAAGCCCGCGAGGGCGGCGAAGTCGCGGTAGAGCCCGGCCATGTCCCGCACATGGGCGACAGACTTGCCATTCACGGCAACCAGCAGGCCCGTTTCGCGCGTTCCCTGCTTGCTGCCCGAACCCAGGATCAGGTTCCAGACGGCCCCGTTCCATGCGACGGTGGCCATCGCTTCATGGTCAGGCTTGATTTTCTTGGCAATGCGGCCGTTCTTCTTGAGCGGATAGTCCTGCAGCAGGGTCTTGTCGACGATCGCGAATTTGCGGTTCAGCTCGAACAGATAGGGCGAATCGTCACCCACGACGAAGTACTTCCCCGCATGCCAGGTCATGCCCGAACCGGACGGAAGCGCTTTCCTGACCACCGGGTCGGTGGCTTGAACGCCGATCTCCGCGGCATGCGAACTCGAAGCGAAAGCCGCCAGCACGAGCGAGGCGGTGAAGGTCTTGTAGCGCGGGATGGGCATCTGTGGGAGCTGGCGAACGGGTCTGTCGCGCGGTTTCTGGAGGGAGCGCAAGCCTAATCCAGGCTCTGGCCGCAGCCCGAAAAGAAGGCGTCCACCGCGTGACGTATACACGCTTTTGTTTTACTTTCTGCACGACATCGCATTCAGCAATGCGCCTCCTCCAGGCACGCTTGAAACGCCAGCACCGCCCGCGAAGGCTTCGGCGACCTGCGCAGCAGGCTCACGAACCGGCACGCATAGTTGAACCGCGCCGGCAGCACGGCCTGCATGAGCCCGCGCTGCTCGAACACTTGCGCGTAGTGGTCGGGCAGAAAACCGAGAAAGCGCCCCGACAGGATCAGGGTTGCGATCGCCTCCTGGTCGAAGCCCGTGGCCTTGCGCGAGAGTTTCGCGCGGTGGCTCAACTCCATGTTCGGCGAGTGGTAGCCCAGGCCCGCGAAATGATGCTCGCGCAACCGGGTCCAGGTGAGCTTCGCGTGGCTCGCACCAAAGAGCGGATGCCCGGCACCGCAGTACAGCAGCATCGTCTCGTCGAACAGGTCGGCATACACCAGGCTCTTCGACGCGCGGTGCGCGGGGATGATGCCGATCTGAAAATGGCCGTCGAGCACGCCCTGCTCGATCGCGTTGATCGAGCCCACGTGGACGGCCAGGTTTACCTCGGGCGCAAGTTGGTTGAATCGCGCAATGGCGTCGCCGATGCGCGCCTTCGGATTGGTCGCTGTCTTGTCGAACAGCGCCACGTCGAGCTGGCCGCCCATGCGGTTGTGAATGTCGTCGATGCTGCCGCGAAACGCGTCGACCGAAGCCAGCAAACGCAGCGTCTCGTCGTACACGCGCTGGCCCTCGGCCGTGAGCGCAAAGCCCGCACGGCCGCGTCGGCACAGCACCAGTCCGAGCCGCGTCTCGAGGTCCTTGACATGGCGGCTTACCGTGGAAGTGCCGATGTTGAGCTCGAGCTCCGCCGCCGCCATGCCGCCGCAGTCGACCACGCTCCTGAACACCTTCAGCAGGCGCAGGTCCATGTCGCTGAGCTGGCCCAGCACCGCACGACTTCGGCTCTTTCCCTTTACTTGCATGAATCGTCAAGTGAACATTGATATTGCGCCATTCTCCACACTGACGGCGTTGCCAACAATGGGGCGCATCCCACTCACTCCCGGAGCCCGTGCCATGACCCTCGCCGCCCCTGCCGCCGATCCCACGCCCGCCTTTCGCACCGACGCCGCCTGGCTCGACGCGCACTGGATGCCCTACACCGGCAACCGCCAGTTCAAGGCCGATCCGCGCATGATCGTGGAAGCCAAGGGCGCCTACTTCACCGACGGCGAAGGCCGCAAGGTCTTCGACGGCCTCTCGGGCCTGTGGTGCTCGGGCCTGGGCCACGGCCGCCCCGAGATCACCGAGGCGGTGAGCCGCCAGATCGCGAAGCTCGACTATTCGCCGGCCTTCCAGTTCGGCCATCCGCTGTCTTTCGAGCTTGCCAACAAGCTCAAGGAACTCACGCCCGCGGGCCTGGATTACGTGTTCTTCACGGGCTCGGGTTCGGAGGCCGCGGACACCTCGCTGAAGATGGCGCGCGCCTACTGGCGCACCAAGGGCCTGGCGGGCAAGACGCGCCTGATCGGCCGCGAGAAGGGCTACCACGGCGTCAACTTCGGCGGCATCTCGGTGGGCGGCATCGCGGCCAACCGCAAGCTCTTCGGCCAGGGCGTGGAAGCCGACCACCTGCCCCACACGCAGATCGCGGCCAACGCCTTCACGCGCGGCATGGCCGAGCACGGCGCCGAGCTCGCCGACCGCCTGCTCGACCTGATCGCGCTGCACGACGCGTCGACCATCGCGGCCGTGATCGTGGAGCCCTTCGCGGGTTCGGCCGGCGTGGTGATCCCGCCCAAGGGCTACCTGAAGCGCCTGCGCGACATCTGCACCGCCAACAACATCCTGCTGATCTTCGACGAGGTCATCACCGGCTTCGGCCGCTGCGGCGCGCTCACGGGTGCAGAGGCCTTCGGCGTCACGCCCGACATCATGAACGTGGCCAAGCAGGTGACCAACGGTGCGCAGCCGCTGGGCGCGGTGATCGTGAGCAAGGAGATCTACGACACCTTCATGGCGGCCGGTGGCCCCGACTACATGCTCGAGTTTCCGCACGGCTACACCTACGGCGCGCACCCCGTCGCTTGCGCGGCCGGCATCGCCGCGCTCGACGTGCTGCAGAAGGAAAACATGATCGGCCGCGTGAAGGCGCTGGCCTCGCATTTCGAGAACGCGGTGCACAGCCTCAAGGGCAGCAAGCATGTGACGGACATCCGCAACTACGGCCTGGCCGCGGGCCTGACGATCGCCGCGCTGCCGGGCGAGCCGGCACGCCGTCCGTACGAGATCGCGATGAACTGCTGGAAGAAGGGCTTCTACGTGCGCTACGGCGGCGACACGATCCAGCTCGCGCCGCCGTTCATCGCCGAGCCGGCCGAGATCGACCGCCTCGTCAATGCGCTGGCCGACGCATTGGCCGAAACGCAATAGAGGGACGCCGCGCACCGCGCGGCGCAGGCCGACACCCGCCGGCGGAGGCGGCTCTGCATAATGGGCCGGCCTCCACCCTCCGCCGCCCCGTGCAACAGATCGACCTTTCCTACGCGATCCGGCCGCGCCGCCATGGACCGCGGCAGATCCGCAATCCGCTGATGCAGATCCTGCAGGCGGTGCGCGAGCATGGCTCCATATCGGGCGCGTCGCGCGCGCTGGGGCTATCGTACCGCCATGTGTGGGGCGAACTCCGCACGTGGGAGCAGACGCTGGGCCGGCCGCTGGTGCAGGGCGAACAGGGCCAGCGTGCGCAGCTCTCCGAATTCGGCGACAAGCTGCTGTGGGCCGAGCGCCAGGCGCAGGCCCGGCTCGCGCCGCAGATCGAGGCGCTGCATGCCGAACTCGAGCGCGCCTTCGCGCTCGCCTTCGACGACCGCACCCATGTGCTGAGCCTGCAGGCGAGCCACGACGACGCGCTCGCGCTGCTGCGCACCCATGCGGCGGGCACGGCGCAGTTGCAGCTCGATATCCATTTCACCGGCAGCGTGGACGCGATCCGCGCGCTCAACCAGGGCCGCTGCGTGATGGCGGGCTTCCACACGCTGGAGAACCCGCCGCGCGGCTCGCTGGCGCAGCGCACCTACCAGCCGCTGCTCAAGCCGGGCCAGCACAAGCTGATCGGCTTTGCGCGGCGCACGCAGGGGCTGCTCGTGGCGCCGGGCAATCCGCTGCGCCTGCGCTCGCTGGCCGACGCGGCACGCCTGCGCGCGCGCTACGTGAACCGCGCCATCGGCACCGGCACGCGCGTGCTGCTCGACGACCTGCTCGCGCAGGCCGGGCTCGACGGCACCGCGCTCGCGGGCTACCACGAGCGCTGCGAGACCTCGCATGCGGCGGTGGCGCATGCCGTGGCATCGGGCCAGGCCGACGTGGGCCTCGGGCTCGCATCGGCGGCCGATGCCGAAGGCCTGGGCTTCGTGCCGCTGGTGCACGAGCGCTACCACCTCGCCTGCCTCAAGTCGGCGCTCGACCAGCCCGCCGTGCAGGCGCTGGTGCAGGTGCTGCGCAGCGCCGGGTGGCAGCACCTGCTGGGCACGCTGCCCGGCTACGAGACCGCAGGCAGCGGCGAAGTGCAGTCGCTGCGCGCGCTGCTGCCCTGGTGGACCTTTCAACGTGAGAAGGAGCACGGAGCGCATTGACCGACCAAAGCAGCAGCAACACCCTCTACAGCGACATCCCCGCGCGGCTCGACCGCCTGCCTTGGTCGCGCTGGCACTGGCGCGTGGTGATCGCGCTCGGCGTCGCCTGGATTCTCGACGGGCTCGAGGTGACGCTGGTCGGATCGATCGGCGCGGTGCTCGAACGGCCCGACACGCTCGGCCTGAGCGCCACCGAGATCGGCCTGTCGGGCTCGGTCTACATCGCGGGCGCGGTGATCGGCGCGCTGCTGTTCGGCCGCCTCACCGACCGGCTCGGGCGCAAGAAGCTGTTCCTCGTCACGCTGGTGGTCTACACGCTGGGCACCTTCGCCACCGCGTTCTCGCCCGACTTCGCGTTCTTCGCGGTCTGCCGCTTCGTCACCGGCCTGGGCATCGGCGGCGAATACGCGGCCATCAACTCGGCGGTGGACGAACTCATCCCCGCGCGCGTGCGCGGCCGCGTGAACCTCGCGATCAACGGCAGCTTCTGGGTCGGCGCCGGACTGGGCGCCGGGCTCAGCCTGGTGCTGCTCGATCCGCAGGTGATTGGGCCGGTCTGGGGCTGGCGCGTGGGCTTCGGGCTCGGCGCGGTGCTGGCGGTGGCGATCTTGCTGGTGCGGCGCGACGTACCCGAAAGCCCGCGCTGGCTGGTGGCGCACGGCCGCGCCGACGAGGCGCTCGCGATCGTCGAGCGCATCGAGGCCGAGGTGCGCGTGCAGCATGGGCCGCTGCCGGCCCCCTCGACGAGCCGCGTGGCCTACGGCGGCGAGCGCCGCAGCCCCACCCTGCGCGAAGTGGCGCAGGTGCTGTTGCACCGCTACCGCGCGCGCAGCGTGGTCGCGATGGCGCTGATGGTGTCGCAGGCCTTCTTCTACAACGCGATTTTCTTCACCTACGCGCTCGTGCTCACGCGCTTCTACGGCGTGGCCGAGGAAAACGTGGCGCTCTACATCTTTCCGTTCGCGCTCGGCAACGTGCTGGGTCCGCTGCTGCTCGGGCCGCTGTTCGACAGCGTGGGGCGGCGCAGGATGATCGCGCTGACCTACGTGCTGGCCGGCATCGGCCTCGCGCTCACGGGCTGGGCCTTCATGATGGGCTGGCTCGACGCGCGCAGCCAGGCGCTGTGCTGGTCGGCGGTGTTCTTCCTGGCCTCGGCCGCCGCGAGCTCCGCCTACCTGACGGTCAGCGAGGTCTTCCCGCTCGAGATGCGCGCCATGGCGATCGCGATCTTCTATGCCATCGGCACCGGCGCGGGCGGCTTCGTGGCGCCGCTGCTGTTCGGCATGCTCATCGAGACCGGCAGCCGCGGCGCGGTGACGGTCGGCTACGCGATCGGTGCCGTGCTGGTCATCGTGGCGGGGCTGCTGGCGCTGCGCTATGCGGCCGACGCCGAACGCAGGCCGCTCGAGGAAGTGGCGCCGCCGATGTCGACAGGCCCGCACGGCCGTTGACCTGTTCGGGGGTGGCGGGTCACAGGCTACAAGTCCGGAAGCCGAAGAACCCGTCGTCGCGTTCGGGCATCGCGAAACTGCGCCGCCGCAGCGACCGCAGCCGCGCGCGCCTCGCGAACGAGGCGCCGCGCAGCACGCGCGCGCGGCCGAAGGCGGGCACGGGGTCGAACTCGCTGCCCGCACTCCAGGGATCGGCGCGAAAGCCTGGCCACGGCCGCAACGTGCCCGCCGTCCATTCGTGCACATCGGCCCAGCGGAAGCCGCGCCGCGCGGCAGTGTGGGCCGCGATCTCCCATTCGACCTCGGTCGCGATGCGCCGGCCGGCCCAGCGCGCCCAGGCATCAGCCTCCCACCAGCTCAGGTGCACCGCGCTTTGATGGCCCGCGGCGCGCACCGTGGCGCCAAAGCGGTGTTGCAGCACCGAGCCGCCGCCGGTGCCGATGCGTGCCGCGCCGATCTGCTCGACGTGGCGCGGACTGCGGCGCCCCTCGGCCTGCTGCCCGAGCCAGCGCCAGCCTTCGGGATGCCAGAGCGCCTCGCGGTCGTAGCCGCCCTCGTCGACGAACTCGATGTACTGGCTCCAGGTCACGGGCTGCGCGTCGATCTCGAATTCGGGCACCTCGAGGCGTTGCAGGCCGGTCTCCTGTGCAAAGGTGAAGCCGCCGCCCTCGCCCGCGCCGAGCGCCCATGGCGTGGCGGGCAGCAGCAGCGGCTCGCGCACCACAGCGGCTGGCGGCTGGCCGATGCCGAGCGGCAGCCCCAGCGTTTGCGCCATCACGATGAACTGCTCGCCGCGCAGGTCTTCGTGGAACAGCGCCAGGCGATAGAAGTAGAGCCCCGGATCGGTCTCGGCCGCATGCTCGAGCAGTTCGAGCGTGCTCTCCAGGGTCTCGAGCAGGTAGGCCCGGGTGTGCGCCAGGTCGGGCAGGTCCGACGACCCGCGCTGCGCCGGGTTCCACCATTCGTCGGCCTGCGGGTCGATGGCGGCGAGTCGGGTCGGGCGCACCGGGCAGTCGGCGCCGAAGGCACGCTGGGTGTTGCGGCCGATCCACCATTCGGCAAACCAGCCGATGTGCCCGGCGAGCCAGAGCGGCGGCACCACGTCCGGCTCGCCCGCGGGCACCGGCAGCCTGGCCGAGCCCAGCGCCTGTTCGTAGAGCGACAGCAGGTGGAGCGTGTGGTTGCGCGCGTCGATCAGCGCCAGTGAGAGCAGGTCGCGCCCGGCCCGATGCATCTCGGGCGAATCGATGCCGGCGGGCACGGAGATCGCCGGATCGAATGCGGAGCGCGGTGCCTGGGCCATGGCCCGCATTATCGGCACCGTCCCGCGGGTAGCCCCTGAAGGTATTCCCCTGGGTAGTTCATTAGAATTCAGCCCGCCCTCCCGCACCCGACCCATCGGCGCACAACGCCGGTGCGTCGGGTGCATTCGTATCGGGGGCTTCCAATACAAAGATGGAGATGTGATGCAAGGCTTGCTCAAGCTGTCCCGGGCCATTGACTGGCTCAATGCCCAAGTGGGCAAATACGCCATCTGGCTCATCCTGGCGGCCACCGTGATCAGCGCACTCAATGCGGTGGTCCGGAAGGTCTTCAACATGAGTTCGAACGCGTTCCTCGAAGTGCAGTGGTACCTCTTCGCCTGGTCGTTCCTGGTTGCGGCGGGCTTCACGCTGCTGCACCGCGAGCATGTGCGCATCGACGTGGTCAACAGCCGCCTGTCCAAACGCAAGCAGGTGTGGATCGACATCATCGGCTTCGCCTTCTTTCTCACGCCGCTGTGCCTCACGGTGCTGTACCTGTCGACGCCGGTGGTGCTCCAGATGTACCAGTCGGGCGAGACCTCGGGCAATTCGGGCGGCCTGATCCGCTGGCCCGTGTGGGCGGCGCTGCCGGTGGGCTTCATGCTGCTGATGCTGCAGGGCTGGTCCGAGCTCATCAAGCGCATCGCATTCCTGCGCGGCGAGGGGCCCGACCCGATGGGCCGCCTGACCGACAAGACGGCCGAGGCCGAACTCATCGAAGCCCTGCGCCTGCAGGCCGAGGTCGAGGCCGCCAAGGCCGCCGCCGAGCCCAAGCCACAGCACTGACCCCGCCAGAACCACATCATGGAATTCATTGCTGCCAACTTCGCCCCGATCATGTTCGCGGGGCTGATCTGTTTCCTGCTGCTCGGCTTTCCGGTGGCTTTCAGCCTCGGCGCCTGCGGCCTTTTCTTCGGTCTCGTGGGCATCGAACTGGGCGTGTTCCAGTCTTCGGTGATGGCATGGCTGCCGCAGCGGCTCATCGGCATCATGGCCAACGACACGCTGCTGGCCGTGCCCTTCTTCACGCTCATGGGGCTCATCCTCGAGCGAAGCGGCATGGCCGAGGACCTGCTCGACACCGTCGGCCAGGTCTTCGGCCCCATGCGCGGCGGCCTGGCGCTCGCGGTGATCTTCGTCGGCGCCCTGCTGGCGGCGACCACCGGCGTAGTGGCCGCCTCGGTCATCTCGATGGGCCTGATCTCGCTGCCGATCATGCTGCGCTACGGCTACGACCGGCGCCTCGCGAGCGGCGCGATCGCCGCCTCGGGTACGCTGGCGCAGATCATCCCGCCCTCGCTGGTGCTGATCATCATGGCCGACCAGCTCGGCCGCAGCGTGGGCGACATGTACAAGGGCGCGTTCCTGCCCGGCTTCATGCTGATGGGCCTGTACGTGCTGTACGTCGTGCTCCTCGCGATCTTCAAGCCGTCGCAGGTGCCTGCGCTGCCGCCCGAGGCGCGCACCTACCGTGAGCCCAACGGCAGCGGCGGCTACATCTCGCTGGTGGGGCTCACGGCGCTGTCGGCCGTGGTGGCGGTCTGGCTGGCGCGCAACATGGAAGCGGTGCACACCTGGATCCAAGGCCGTGAAGTCACCTTCGTGGCCACCGACGAGAAGGTGGTGGTGGCGCTGTGCGGCGGCGTGTTCCTCGCACTGGTGATCGCCCTGGCCAACAAGGCGCTCAAGCTCAACCTGCTGTCGCGACTGGCGGAGCGCGTGACCTTCGTGCTGATCCCGCCGCTGCTGCTGATCTTCCTGGTGCTGGGCACCATCTTCCTGGGCGTTGCCACGCCGACCGAAGGCGGCGCAATGGGCGCCATGGGCGCGCTGATCATGGCCTGGGTGCGCCGCCGGCTGAGCTTCTCGCTGCTCAAGCAGGCGCTGGCCGCGACCACCAAGCTGTCGAGCTTCGTGATGTTCATCCTGATCGGCGCGACGGTGTTCAGCCTGGTGTTCCAGGCCGCCGACGGCCCGATCTGGGTCGAGCACCTGCTCTCCTCGCTGCCGGGCGGCGCCGTGGGCTTCCTGATCGTGGTGAACATCCTGGTGTTCTTCCTGGCGTTCTTCCTCGACTACTTCGAACTGTCGTTCATCGTGGTGCCGCTCCTGGCGCCGGTGGCCGACAAGCTTGGTATCGACCTGATCTGGTTCGGCGTGCTGCTCGCGGTCAACATGCAGACCTCGTTCATGCATCCGCCGTTCGGCTTCGCACTGTTCTTCCTGCGCTCGGTGGCGCCCGAAAAGCAGTACGTCGACCGCGTGACCCAGAAGGTCATGGAGCCGGTCACCACGATGCAGATCTACAGGGGCGCGATTCCCTTCCTGCTGATCCAGCTGACGATGGTGGGCATCCTGATCGCGTTCCCGCAGATCGTGACGGGCAGCCTCGAGAAGGCGCCGAACGTCAATCTCGAGGACATCGGCCGCCAGATGCGTGAAAGCCTCACACCCGAAGGCGGCGGACTCGCGCCCGAGCCCTATGGCTCCGAAGTGCCGACCTTCGGCAGCAGCCCTGCGCCGGAAGAACCGCCGCCGTCGGCTGAACCCGCCGAACCGGCGGAGAGCGCGGAGAGCGCGGAGAGCGCGGAGAGTGATCCGCTGAAGGCCATGGAAGACGCGCTCAAGCAGCAGGAGGGCAAGAAGCCCTGACCTGCCGCCAGGCACTGACGGCAAAAAGGCCGGCCACTCTTGCGAGTGGCCGGCCTTCTTTTTTGTCGTGCGCCCGACGATTGCTCGCCGGTGCGTTCGGTCAGATCTTGACCGAGTTCATGTACTGGTTGAACGGGTACTCCGAGAAGCGGTTCCACAGGATCTGGTCGCGCTGGAAGGCGCGCATGTCCTGGTGGATCTTCTTGAACTCGGGCGACTTGCCCTCGTGCAGGGCGAACACTTCCATCGAAGCCTTGAAGCCGGCGTCCATCACTGCCTTCGGGAAGGCCTTGAGCTGGGTCTTGTCGGCCACGAGCTTCTTCAGCGCGATGGGGTTGTACGCGTCGTACTTGGCGAGCATGTCGCGCGCGGCAACCTTGGTGGCCGCGTTGAGGATCGCCTTGTTCTCGTCGGACAGCTTGGCGAATGCCTTGTTGTTGATGAAGAACTCGAGGTCGGCGCCGCCTTCCCACCAGCCGGGGTAGTAGTAGTACGGCGCAACCTTGTTGAAGCCGAGCTTCTGGTCGTCGTGCGGACCGACGAACTCGGCCGCGTCCAGCGTGCCCTTCTCGAGCGCCTGGTACACGTCGCCGGCCGGCATGTTCTGCGAGATCACGCCCAGCTTGGCCATCGCCTCGCCGAACACGCCGCCGCCCATGCGCATCTTCAGGCCCTTGAGGTCCGCGACGGTCTTGATCTCCTTGCGGTACCAGCCGCCCATCTGCGTGCCGGTGCTGCCGGCGCTGGCGGTGTGGAAGTTGTAGTTGGCGAAGAAGGCATCGAGCAGCTTGCGGCCGTTGCCGTATTCCTTCCAGGCGTCGTTCTGGCGTGCGGTGAGGCCGAAGGGCACGGCGCAGCTGAACGCAAAGATCGGGTCCTTGCCGGTGAAGTAGTAGGCGGCGCTCTGCGCCATCTCGAGCGTGTCGCCCTGCAGGGCATCGACCACGCCGAACGCGGGCATCAGTTCGCCGGCGGGGTGCGCCGAGATCTCGAACTTGCCGCCCGACATGGCCTTGACCGTCTTCGACAGCATTTCGGCGCTGCCGAAGATGGTGTCGAGCGAGCGGGGAAAGCTCGATGCGAGGCGCCAGCGGACGGCGGCCTGCGCGTGAACCGCGGGCGCAATGCCGGCAGCCAGAACGCCGGCGATGCCTGCGTTTTTGATGAGAGAACGACGATCCATTGATTTCACTCCGGGTGCTTCAGAAAAAACGAAACGCGGCTTGTGACCGCGTTGGGGACTTTTGTGAGTCTTCGCGATTGTAAAAACCCGCTTACACCCGGCTCGCCGGGGTTTACCCTGCGACCGCGCCGAAGCGCTGGGCGATGGCGGCCTCGATGCCGGCCGCGTCGAGCCCGATCGACGCCAGCAGCCCGGCCGGGTCGCCATGCTCGATGAAGCGGTCGGGCAAGCCCAATTGCAGCACCGGCTTCTGCACGCCCGCAGCCTGCAGCGCCTCGAGCACCGCGCTGCCCGCGCCGCCCATGACCGCGCCCTCCTCGAGCGTGACGATGGCCTCGTGCGTGCGGGCGGCCTCGAGCAACAGCTCGACGTCGAGCGGCTTGGCCCAGCGCATGTTGAGCACCGTGGCGTCGAGCGATTCGGCGGCGGTGAGCGCCGGATAGAGCAGCGTGCCGAACGCGAGGATCGCAATGCGCCGTCCCTGGCGGCGCACCTCGCCCTTGCCGAAGGGCAGCGCGTCCAGCGCAAGGTGCGGCACCACACCGGCGCCCGCGCCGCGCGGATAGCGCACCGCCACCGGATGGTTCTGCTCGTAGGCGCTCGTGAGCAGTTGCCGGCATTCGCGCTCGTCGGCCGGGCAGGCGATGCTCATGTTCGGAATGCAGCGCAGGAACGGGATGTCGTAGGCGCCCGCATGGGTGGCACCGTCGGCGCCCACGAGGCCCGCGCGGTCGAGCGCGAACACCACGGGCAGGTTCTGGATCGCCACGTCGTGGATCAGCTGGTCGTAGGCGCGCTGCAGGAAGGTCGAATAGATGGCGACCACCGGCTTCAGGCCCTCGCACGCGAGGCCGGCCGCGAAGGTGACCGCATGCTGCTCGGCAATGCCCACGTCGTAGTAGCGGTCGGGGAAGCGCTGCTCGAATTCGACCAGCCCCGAGCCCTCGCGCATCGCGGGCGTGATGCCCACGAGCCGTCCGTCGTGCGCCGCCATGTCGCAGAGCCACTGGCCGAAGACCTGGGTGAAGGTCTGCTTGGCCGGCGCGGCGGACTTGACCAGGCCGACCTGCGGATCGAACTTGCCGGGCCCGTGGTAGGCCACCGGATCGGCCTCGGCCAGCTTGTACCCCTGCCCCTTCTTGGTGACCACGTGCAGGAACTGCGGGCCGTCGAGGTGCTTGAGGTTCTCGAGCGTAGGCACCAGCGAGTCGAGGTCGTGGCCGTCGATCGGTCCGACGTAGTTGAAGCCGAACTGCTCGAACAGCGTGGCCGGTACCACCATGCCCTTGGCATGCTGCTCGAAGCGCTTGGCCAGCTCGAACAGCGGCGGCGCGGCGCGCAGCACGCTCTTGCCGACGTTCTTGGCCGCGGCGTAGAAGTTGCCGCTCATCAGTTGCGCGAGATAGCGGTTGAGCGCGCCCACGGGCGGGCTGATCGACATGTCGTTGTCGTTCAGGATCACGAGCAGCTTGCAGTCGCACACGCCCGCGTTGTTGAGCGCCTCGAAGGCCATGCCGGCGGTGAGTGCGCCGTCGCCGATGATCGCGACCGTGTGGCGGTCTTCGCCCTTCTGCTTGGCCGCCATCGCCATGCCGAGTGCGGCCGAGATGCTGGTCGACGAGTGCGCGGTGCCGAAGGTGTCGTATTCGCTCTCGGTGCGCTGCGGAAAGCCCGAGATGCCGCCGATCTGTCGCAGCGTGGGCATGCGATCGCGCCGGCCGGTCAGGATCTTGTGCGGATAGGTCTGGTGGCCCACGTCCCACACCAGCCGGTCGTGCGGTGTCTCGAACACATGGTGCAGCGCGACCGTGAGCTCGACCGTCCCGAGGTTGGAGCTCAGGTGGCCGCCGGTGCGCGAGACGTTGTCGAGCACGCAGGCCCGCACCTCGTCCGCCAGCTGCTTGAGCTGGGCCCGGTCGTACTGCCGGATCGGCGCCGGGTCGTGGAGCGTGGAAAGCAGCGGTGCCATGGGTTCGTCGTGGGTCTTCTTGTCCATCGGTGGTCAGTTCATCGGTCGCGGTCGACGACCATGTGGGCCAGCGCGCGCAGCGCGGCCGTGTCGGCGAGGCCGCTGCGTTCGAGCGCGGCGAGCGCCTGGGCGAGCAACTGGGCCGCCTGCGCGCGCGCGCCCTCGAGGCCCCAGAGCGAGACGTAGGTGGGCTTGTCCGCGGCCGCATCCTTGCCGGCCGTCTTGCCGAGGGTCTGCGAGTCGGCCGTCACGTCGAGGATGTCGTCGACCACCTGGAACGCCAGGCCGATCGCGGCTCCGTATTCGCGCAGCGCTGCGACGGCGCCGGGCGGCATCGTACCGGCCGCGCAGGCCGCGCCCATCTCGACGCTGCCTTGCAACAACGCGCCGGTCTTCAGGCGGTGCATCTCGCGCAGTTGGGCTTCGTCGAGCGCCATGCCGACACTGGCAAGGTCGATGGCTTGGCCGCCCGCCATGCCCTGGCTGCCTGCGGCGCGCGCGAGCAGCCGGCACAGGGTGGCCTGCATCGGCGTAGGCACCTCGTCGCCTTCGGGCGTCAGCAGCTCGAAGGCCAGCGCCTGCAGCGCGTCGCCGGCCAGCAGCGCATCGGCTTCGCCGAACTTCACGTGGACCGTGGGCTTGCCGCGGCGCAGCACGTCGTTGTCCATGCAGGGCAGGTCGTCGTGCACCAGCGAATACGCATGAATGAGTTCCGCCGCGCAGGCCGCACGCAGCGCCGCGGCGGGATTGCCGTCGACCGCCTCGCTCGCCGCCAGCACCAGCAGGGGCCGCAGGCGCTTGCCACCGTCGAGCACTGCATAGCGCATGGCATCGCCGAGCAGCACGGGCGCATCGACACCGACCCAGGCCGACAGCGCCGATTCGACGCGTGCGAGGTGCGGTTCGCTCCAGCGCGCGAGGCGCGCCGAGTCCCAGTGCCCGGCCAGACGTTCAGCGCTCATTCGGCGGCCCACGGCTTCAGCGCGCCGGCATCGAGCACCTTGATCTGGTCTTCGACCGCCTGGAGCTTCTCGCGGCAGAAGGCGAGCAGGGCGGCGCCACGCTGGTAGCTGCCCAGCAGCTGGTCGAGCGGCAACTGGCCCGACTCGAGCTCTGCAACCAGCTTCTCCAACTCCTGGAGCCCGGCTTCGTAGCTGGCCGGCAGCGGACCTGTGTCGGGCGAGGCTTCCGGGCTGGACGAAGCGGAGGGAGTGACCTTGGGCATGCGAGGGAATGTGAATGAAACATGGCATTTTAGGACGGGGAACCAGCGGGCTGCCGCCGGGCCTCGACCTTGGGCCGGCGCGATGACGCCCCCTTGGGTACAATGCCCGATTCCCCCGCCGGCAGCGCCGGCACAACTCTCGGGCCGTCGCATTGCCGCACGGCGCCCTTCCGTCTTTCTCTTTTCTCCCTGTGGGGAGCTTGGTCAGGTCCTCCATGTCTGATTTAAGTCTTCAACTGCAGCAGGCCGCGAGCCAACTTCCAGTTTCCGCGTACTTCGACGACTCGCTCTACGCGCGCGAGATGCAGACGCTCTTCGCCCAAGGCCCGCGCTACGTGGGTCACCGGCTGGCCGTGCCCGAACCGGGCAACTTCCACACCTTGCCGCAGGAGCACCAGGGCCGCGCGCTCGTGCACACGCCCAAGGGCGTGGAGCTCATCTCCAACGTGTGCCGCCATCGGCAGGCGCTGATCCTGCAGGGCCGCGGCCAACTCGACAGCCAGGCGGGCGGCAACATCGTGTGTCCGCTGCACCGGTGGACCTACGCGGCGAGCGACCCGCGCACCACGGGCACGCTGATCGGCGCGCCCCACTTCGACCAGGACCCCTGCCTGAACCTGCACAACTACCCGCTCACCGAGTGGAACGGGCTGCTGTTCGAGGCCAACGGGCGCGACGTGGTGGCCGACCTCGCCACGCTGGGGCCGCGCGCCGAACTCGACTTCGAGGGCTATGCGCTCGACCACGTCGAGCTGCACGAGTGCAACTACAACTGGAAGACCTTCATCGAGGTCTACCTCGAGGACTACCACGTGGGCCCCTTTCACCCGGGCCTGGGCAGCTTCGTGACCTGCGACGACCTGCGCTGGGAATTCAACAAGAATTTCTCCGTGCAGACCGTGGGCGTGGCCAACCGGCTCGGCCGCGCCGGCAGCCCCGTCTACCAGCGCTGGCAGGAGCAGTTGCTCAAGTACCGCGAAGGCAAGCCGCCGAAGTTCGGCGCCATCTGGCTCACCTACTACCCGCACGTCATGATCGAGTGGTATCCGCACGTGCTGACCGTCTCCACGCTGCACCCGGTGGGGCCGCAGAAGACGCTCAACATGGTCGAGTTCTTCTACCCCGAGGAAATCGTCGCCTTCGAGCGCGAATTCGTCGAGGCCCAACGCGCTGCGTACATGGAAACCTGCGTCGAGGACGACGAGATCGCCGAGCGCATGGACGCCGGGCGCCGCGCGCTGATGCTGCGCGGCGAGAACGAGACCGGCCCTTACCAGAGCCCGATGGAAGACGGCATGCAGCAGTTCCACGAGTGGTATCGGCAGACGATGCATGCCGCCTGAGGCGATGACCGCTGCGCCGGCGGGCGGGGGCGGCTGATGCAAGCACTGTGGATGGTGCTGGGCGCCTTTCTTTTCGCAACCATGAGCGTGGTCGTCAAGATTGCATCGGCCTGGTTCAACAGCGGCGAGATGGTGCTCGGGCGCGGGCTGATCGGCATCGTGTTCCTGTGGCTGCTGGCGCGCAGCCGCGGCGTGTCGATGGCCACGCGCTACCCCGGCATGCACGCCTGGCGCAGCATCATTGGCGTGGTGTCGCTCGGCGCGTGGTTCTACGCCATCGCCCACATGCCGCTCGCCACGGCCGTCACGCTCAACTACATGAGCAGTGTCTGGGTCGCGGCCTTCCTGGTCGGCGGCACGCTGCTCGCCTGGGTGCCGGTGCGCGGGCGCGACGGCCGCGTCGAGCGCCCGCCGCTGCAGGGCACGCTCGCGGCCACGGTGCTCGCGGGCTTCGTCGGCGTGGTGCTGATGCTCAAGCCCACGGTGGACGACAGCAACGGCTTCGCGGGCATGCTGGGCCTGCTGTCGGGCCTGACGGCCGCCTTCGCCTACATGCAGGTGGTGGCGCTGTCGCGCATCGGCGAACCCGAGCTGCGTACCGTCTTCTATTTTGCGGTGGGCTCGGCCGTGGCCGGCGCATTCGCGACCGGCGCCACCGGGTTTTCGGGCAACGGCGCATGGACGTGGCAGCATGCGCTCTGGCTGCTGCCCATCGGCCTCCTGGCCGCCCTCGGCCAGCTCTGCATGACACGCGCCTATGCCACTGCCAAGACGCAGGCCGGCACCCTCGTGGTCGCCAACCTGCAGTATTCCGGCATCGTCTTTGCGGCGTTCTACGGCGTGGTGCTGTTCGACGACCGCATCGACGCCACCGGGTGGGCCGGCATGGCGCTCATCATCGCGAGCGGCATCGCGGCCACCGTGCTGCGTCAGCGCGCCGTGCCCAAGGCGCCCGCCGAGGAACACTGACACGCCGGCGCATCAAACCGATCAACGCGACAGCGAAGGAACTTGCCATGTACACCACCCTCGTCAGCGTCGAACAACTCCGCGCGCTTCAAGCGGGCGACACGCCCTTGATGGTCTTCGACTGCACCTTCGACCTCATGGCGCCCGAAGCCGGCGCAAAGCAATATGCGGCGGCCCACATCCCGGGCGCAGTGCATGCCGACCTCGACGACAACCTGAGCGCGCCGCACGGCAGGCCCGGCGCGCACGGTGAGGTGGTGGTTGCACAAGAAGACGGCGTGCCGGCCTCGGGCGGGCGCCATCCGCTGCCGAGCCGCGAGAAATTCGCGCAGTGGCTGTCGAGCGTGGGCTTTTCCAACGACATGCAGGCCGTGGTGTACGACCGCAACGGCGCCAACTACTGCGGCCGGCTCTGGTGGATGCTCAAGTGGATGGGCCACGATGCCGTGGCCGTGCTCGACGGCGGCCTGCAGGCGTGGCAGGCCGCAGGCGGCGAAGTGACCGACCGCGAGGAGCCGGCGCGCTTCCAGTCGAACTTCGTCGCCAGCGAGCCGCTCGCTCGGCTCGTGACCACCGACGACGTGGTCCGCCGGCTCGGCCAGCCCGGCCAGAACTTGATCGATGCGCGTGCCGCCGCACGCTATCGCGGCGAGGTGGAACCTCTGGACCCGATCGCGGGTCACATCCCCGGGGCCCTGAACCGGCCCTTCGCCGAGAACCTCGGCCCCGACGGCAAGTTCAAGCCGGCATCGCAGCTGCGTGCCGAGTTCGAGGCGCTGCTCGCGGGACGCGATCCGGCGACGGTCGTGCACCAATGCGGCAGTGGCGTGAGCGCCGTGCCCAACCTGCTGGCGATGCAGATCGCGGGGCTGGGAACGACCGCGCTCTATGCCGGCAGCTGGAGCGAATGGAGCAACACCCCGGGGCTGCCGACCCGGCAAGGCGCAGAACCATGAAACGCATTCGACTCCGACGCACGTCGTCCGGCTTCGCCCTCGCAATGGCAGCAGCATTGGCTGCCGCCTGCGTTCTTCCTGCACAGGCCCAGCACCAGCATGCGCATGTGCATGGCCAGCTCACGCTCGACGTGGCCGTCGACGGCCCCACAGTGGTGATCGCCATGGAATCCCCGCTCGACAACCTCGTGGGCTTCGAGCGCGCGCCCCGCACCGACGCCGAGAAAAAAACCGCCGAGGACGCCGTGGCCCAGTTGCGCGCGGCCGACAAGCTCTTCGCCATCGATCCCGCCGCCAACTGCAAGCTCGGCCCGGTCGAACTGCGCTCCAGCGCGCTGGGCCTGGGCCAGCCGGACCCCGCCGAGGCCGCGGGCCATGCCGACCTGGACGCCACCTTCTCCTTCAACTGCACCAGCGCAGCCGCGGCCAAATTCATCGACGTGAACCTCTTCTCCGCCTTCAAGGGCATGCGGCAGATCGACGTGCAGGTCGCCACGGCCCAGGGACAGTTCAAGCGCCAGCTCAAGCGCCCGGGCGGCGCCAAGGCGGCCCAGCCGGTTCGCCTCGGCTGGGGCCAATGAGGCCGTGAGCACCCTCGCCGCGGGCCAAGCGAAGCCGCTGCGCGTGGTGCTTGCCGCCGAAGGCCTGCGCTTTGCATGGCCCGGCGCGACGCGGCCCTGCATCGACATCGAAGCCTTCCGCATCACCGCCGGCGAATCCGTCTTCCTGCACGGGCCGAGCGGCTGTGGCAAGAGCACGCTGCTGTCGCTGCTGGCCGGCGTGCTGGTGGCGGACGAAGGCCGCGTGAGCCTGCTGGGCCACGACTGGTCGAAGCTTTCGGGCGCGGCGCGCGACCGCTGCCGCGTGGCGCATGTGGGCTACATCTTCCAGCAGTTCAACCTGCTGCCGTACCTGAGCGTGGTCGACAACGTGCTGCTGCCCTGCCGATTCTCCGAGCGGCGCAGCAACCAGGCGGCGCAGCACGGCGGCAGCGCGCGCGCCGAGGCCGAGCGCCTGCTCGGCGACATGGGCCTCGAGCGCAGCCTCTGGCAGCGCCCGGCCATGCAGCTCTCGGTGGGCCAGCAGCAGCGCGTAGCCGCGGCACGCGCGCTCATCGGCCAGCCCGAGGTGGTGATCGCCGACGAACCCACCTCGGCGCTCGACGAGGACCGGCGCGAAGCCTTTCTCGACGTGCTGCTGACCGCCTGCGCACTGAAGCAGAGCGCGCTCGTCTTCGTGAGCCACGACCAGCGCATCGCCCAGCGCTTTGCGCGCCACGTGCTGCTGCCCGAGATCAACCGCGCGGCGGCGGGCGCGTCGGAAATGATATGAGCGCCCTCTTCTCGATCGCCTGGCGCAGCGCCTGGAACCGCCGCTTCACGCTCGCGCTCACCGTGTTCTCGATCGCGCTGTCGACCTTCTTGCTGCTCGGGGTCGAGCGCATCCGCACCGAGCTGCGCCAGAACTTCGCCGCGTCGGTCTCGGGCACCGACCTGATCGTCGGCGCGCGCACGGGCTCCACGCAGCTGCTGCTGTATTCGGTATTCCGCATCGGCTCGGCCACCAACAACATTGCGTGGAAGAGCGTGCAGGCGCTCGCCGCGCACCCGGGCGTCGACTGGGCGGTGCCGCTGTCGCTCGGCGATTCGCACCGCGGCTTTGCCGTGCTTGCCACCTCGCCCGAGTACTTCATGCGGTTCCGCTACGGCAACCGGCAGCCGCTCGTGCTGCGCGAAGGCAAGCCATTCGACGCGCTGTTCGACGCGGTGGTCGGCGCCGAAGTGGCCGACCGGCTCGGCTATCACGTGGGCCAGAAGATCACGCTCGCCCATGGCGGTGGCGAACTCAACACCGCCGAGCATGCCGACAAGCCCTTCACCGTGGTGGGCGTGCTCGCGCGGACCGGCACGCCGGTCGACCGCACGGTGCACATCGGCCTCGAGGCTATGGAGGCGATCCACCTCGAGTGGGTGGGCGGCGCACCGATGCCGGGCGTGAAGATCCCGGCCGAGCAGGTGCGCAAGTTCGACCTCACGCCGAAGAACGTGACGGCCGCGCTCGTGGGCCTGAAGAACCGCGCCGCGGTGTTCGGCGTGCAGCGCTGGATCTCGACCTACAACGGCGAGCCGCTCATGGCGATCCTGCCCGGCGTGGCCCTCGACGAACTGTGGAGCGTGATCGGCGTGGGCGAGAACGCGCTGCTCCTGATGTCGGCGCTGGTGGCGCTCGTCAGCCTCGCGGGGCTGGTGTCGGTGGTGCTGGCGGGGCTCAACGAACGGCGGCGCGAGCTCGCGGTGCTGCGCGCCGTCGGCGCCGGCGGGCGCCATGTGCTGGCGCTGCTCGCGCTCGAAGGCGCCATGGTCACCGTGCTCGGCGTGGCCTTCGGCGTGGCGATGGCGGTGCTCGGCATTGCCCTGCTGGCGCCATGGCTGCAGTCGCAGTTCGGGCTGACACTGAGCCTTTCGGAACCTACACTGAACGAATGGCTGCTGCTGGCGAGCCTGCTGGCCGCAGGCTGGCTGGCAAGCCTGCTGCCCGGAATCCGCGCGTACAGGCTGTCGCTGGCGGACGGGCTTTCTCCGAGGATCTAGAAACATGAACACCCCCCGACTTCGCGGCTTCCGTTCCTGCGCCGCCCTGGCGCTGGCCAGTTCGCTGCTCACGGCTGCGGCCTGGGCCGCCGAACCCGCGCCCAAAGACACCACCGCCACGAACCCGCTCGGCGGCAAGGGGGGTGCGCCGGCGGCCGCAGCCAAGGCTGCCGCCGGGCAGCCACGCCAGATCAGCTGGGAAGAACTGGTGCCGAAGGACTGGGATCCCGCCAAGGAGTTCAAGGGCATCGACCTGAGCGCGCTCGAGGACGGCGATCCGCGCGCGAACGAGCTGCTCATGAAGATGCAGGAAGTGTCGAACAACGCGCCCACCAACCCGGCGATGAACGGCGTCGACGTCAAGATCCCAGGCTTCATCGTGCCGCTCGAAGAGGTCAAGGGCGAAGTCACCGAGTTCCTGCTCGTGCCCTACTTCGGCGCCTGCATCCACACCCCGCCGCCGCCCGCGAACCAGATCCTGCACGTGGTGACGCCCAAGGGCGCCAAGTTCCGCGCGATGGACACCGTGTGGGTCACGGGCAAGCTGCAAACCAAGCGCAACGATTCGATGATGGGCGTGAGCGGCTACCACGTGAGCGCCACGAGCGTCACCAAGTACACGGGCGGCGCGAAGTAAGGCGGCTCAGGCCTTTCGGCCTCGGGCGGCGCCCTTCGGCGCCAGCGCCGGCGCCTCGCGCGCCGACTTCATGTGCCCGCTTTCACCCGTGGTCATGCCCACGATCTTCGCGAGCTGGCGGCTCACGCTCTTGTACGCATGGCCGATGCGGCTGTCGAAGTACAACGAGTCGCCGCGCGCGAGGCGCACCACCTCGCCGTTCTCGAAATGCACCTCGATCTCGCCTGAGAGCACATAGGCAAACTCTTCGCCCGCATGTCGCACGAAGTCTTCGGGGCCATGGATGCGGCGCGCATGCACGGTGCCGACGATCGGGCTCATCTGCTTGCCGGCCGCGGTGGTGCCGAGGAACTCGTAGGCGATCGAAAGCCCCCGGTACACCACGCCCTTGCCCGCGCGCGTGACCACCGGGCCGTCGAGCTGCGCGGGCTTGATGCCGGCCCCGGCGAACATGGCGTTCATGTCCATCTCGAGCGCGCGCCCCAGCGCGGTGAAGTTCTCGTAGCCGAGTGCGAGCTGACCGCGCTCGGCGCGCGAGATGGTGGTGATCGACACGCCCGATCGCTCGGCCAGCTGCGCCAGCGTCCAGCCGAAACGCTTGCGCGCACTGCGCAGCCGGTGACCGAAAGTGGTGCGGTCCAGTGTGGGCGGCTCGTCCTTCGGCTTGGTCCCCGCTCTGGTCACTGTGTGTGGATTCACGCTTGGCTTTCTCTTGTGATGCATGGCGATTCTGCCAGTGGGCAGCACGCCATCCATGGCAACCCGGATGACGCAGGCGCGGAAGTTGCGTATCCGCAAATTGCATTCACGCAAATTTCACCGATGCGGTGCGTCATGGTTTCCCCTTGGTGCGTTGCAAATAATTTGCGTATCCGCAAAATCCTGCCTACACTTTTCGCCAATGACTTCCAGCACACCCGCGCCCGTTGTGGCAGCCGACTACCTCGTGATTGGCGGCGGCATTGCCGGGGCCTCGGTGGCCCATTGGCTCGCGCCGCACGCGCGCGTGATCGTTCTCGAACGCGAGGCCCAGCCGGGCTACCACGCCACCGGCCGCTCGGCCGCGCTGTTCATGGAAAGCTACGGCACGCCGCAGGTGCGGGCCCTCACCATGGCGAGCCGCGCGTTCCTGCAGAACCCGCCCGAGGGCTTTGCCGAACATCCGCTGCTCACGCCGCGCGGCGCCATGATGGTGGGCAGCGCCGCGCAGTCCGCCGTGCTCGATGCGCACTGGAACGTGCTGCGCGCCATGGACCGCGAGGCGATGCGCCTCAGCGGCGCCGAGGCCATCGCCATGGTGCCGGCGCTGCGCCCCGACCAGGTCGACGGAGCCGTCTACGAGCCCGATGCCGCCGACATGGACGTGCACGCCATCCACCAGGGCTACCTGCGCGGCATGCGCCAGGCCGGCGGCAAGCTGGTGTGCGACGCCGGCGTCACGGCCATCGAGCGCATCGGCGAACGCTGGCGCGTGACGGCCGGCGGCGTTGCCTACGAAGCGCCGGTGCTGCTCAATGCCGCTGGCGCCTGGGTCGACGCCATCGCGCAGCTGGCCGGCGTGCGGCCCATCGGCATCGAGCCGCGCCGTCGCTCGGCCTTCATCTTCGCGCCGCCCGAGGGCGAGAACGTCGCGCACTGGCCCATGGTCTTCAGCGCCGACGAGGGCTGGTACATCAAGCCCGATGCCGGCATGCTGCTCGGCTCGCCGGCCAATGCCGATCCGGTCGACCCGCAGGACGTGCAGCCCGAGGAGCTCGACATCGCCATCGCGATCCACCGCATCGAAGAAGCCACCACGCTCGCCATCCGCCGGCCCACGCGCACCTGGGCCGGCCTGCGCTCCTTCGTGGCCGACGGCGACCTCGTCGGCGGCTTCGAGCCCGGCGCGCCGGGCTTCTTCTGGGTCGCGGCGCAAGGCGGCTACGGCATCCAGACCTCGGCGGCGATGGGCGAGGCCTGCGCGGCCCTGGCCCGCGGGCTGCCGCTGCCCGAGCGCATCGCGTCCTTCGGGCTCACGGCCGCCATGCTCGGCCCCGAGCGGCTGCGAAGCGCGTCGCCCGCCTGACAAGAACAACCACCCCCTCGAACGAAAGAACATCCCATGCGTGTCTTCAGCGCCTCGCTCGCCACCGAGACCAACACCTTCGGCCCGATGCCGACCGGCCTTGCCTCCTTCAAGGACCGCGGCTATTTCGCGGCCGGCAAGCACCCCGATGCGATGACGCTGTTCTCGGGCCCGCTGTGGGCCGCGCGCATGCGCGGCGCCGACAAGGGCTGGACACTGTTCGAGGGCATGGTGGCCGGCGCGCAGCCCAGCGGCACCACCACGCGCCACGCCTACGAGACGCTGCGCGACGAGCTGCTGGCCGACCTGCGCGCGGTGCTGCCCGTCGACATGGTGCTGCTCGGCCTGCATGGCGCGATGGTGGCCGACGGCTACGACGACTGCGAAGGCGACCTGCTGGCACGCGTGCGGCAGATCGCCGGGCCCGGCGCGGTGATCGGTGCCGAGCTCGATCCGCACAACCATCTCACGCCCGAGATGATCGCGAACGCCGACCTGATGATCTCGTTCAAGGAATACCCGCACACCGACGTGCTCGAGCGCGGGCTCGAGCTGGTGGACCTCTGCGCCGCAATGGTCGAGGGCAAGGTCAGGCCGGTGGCGGCGGTGGTCGACTGCGACATGATCGTGACGGTGCACACCTCGCGCGAGCCGGCGCGCGGTTTCGTCGAACGCATGCAGTCGCTCGAGGGAAAGGACGGCGTGCTGTCGATCTCGCTCACGCACGGCTTCTCGTGGGGCGACGTGCCCGAGATGGGCACCAAGGTGCTGGTCTACACCGACGGCGACCAGGCCAAGGCCGATGCGCTCGCGCGCCAGCTCGCCGACGAAGTCATCGCGATGCGCGACGGCCTCACCTTGAACTACCCCGGCATCGATGCCTCGCTCGACGAGGCGCTGGCATTCGACGGCGGTCCTGTGGTGCTCGCCGATGGCGCCGACAACCCCGGCGGCGGCGCCGCCAGCGACGCGACCTTCATCCTGCGCCGCATGGTCGAACGCGGCATCGCCAATGCGGCGCTCGGCCCGATGTGGGATCCGATCGCGGTGCGCATCGCCTTCGATGCGGGCGTGGGCGCCCGGCTGGCCATGCGCCTCGGCGGCAAGATCAGTCCGCTCTCGGGCGACCCGATCGATCTCGAATGCACGGTGAAGGCGCTGCGGCACGACCTGGTGATGACGGGGCTTGCCGGCACGCCCACGCTGATGGGCGACAGCGCCCTCGTCGAAGCCAACGGCATCGAGATCGTGCTGATCACGCTGCGCAACCAGGCCATGGGCACCGACCTGTTCACCCAGCTGGGCTGCGACCTCGCGGCCAAGAAGATCATCGTCGTGAAGTCGTCGCAACACTTCTACGCGTCGTATTCGAAGGTCGCGAAGCACGTGATCTACGCCGGCGCGCCGGGCGCGGTCACGCTCGATCTCAACACCCTGCCCTACCGCAAGGCGCGGCTGCCCAAGTGGCCGATCGGCGTCGCCGCTTGAGTTTTCCTTTCTTCTTTTGCCCCACCGGAGTACCGACCATGAAACGACGAACGCTCGCAGTCCACGCTGCTGCTGTTGCCCTGGCGCTTTCCGCCGCATGCCTGCCGGCGCTGGCCCAGGCACCCGCGACGAAAACGCTCAAGGTGGTCGCGCATGCGGATCTGAAGATCCTCGACCCGACCTTCACCACCGCCTACATCTCGCGCAACTTCGGCTACATGGTGTACGACACCCTGTTCGCGCAGGATGCGTCGGGCAAGCCGCAGCCGCAGATGGTCGAGAAATACACGGTCTCGAAGGACGGCAAGGCCTGGAACTTCACGCTGCGCGAGGGCCTCAAGTTCTCCGACGGCAGCGCCGTCACCTCGGCCGACGCGGTGGCCTCGCTGCAGCGCTGGGCCGCGCGCGACAGCCTGGGCCGTGCCATGACCGCGGTCGGCGCCGAATGGAAGGCCGCCGATGCGCGCAGCTTCACGCTCACGCTCGCAGAGCCCTTCGGCATGGTGCTCGATGCGCTCGCCAAGCCCTCGGGTTTTCCGCCGGTGGTGCTGCCCGAGCGGCTCGCGAAGATGTCGGCGACCGCGCCGCTGTCCGAGGTGCTGGGCTCGGGCCCGTTCGTCTTCAAGCGCGATGAATGGGTGCCGGGCAACAAGGCGGTGTTCGTGCGCAATCCGCACTACGTGGCGCGCAGCGAGCCGCCCAACGGCCTCGCGGGCAGCAAGAAGCCGCACTTCGACCGCATCGAGTGGCTCTACCTGCCCGATTCCAACAGCGCCATCGCGGCGCTCAAGCGCGGCGAGGTCGACCTCGTCGAGCAGTTGCAGCCCGACTACATCGCGCCGCTGCGCACCGACAGCAGCATCAAGATCGGCTCGGGCGGCGCCTACCAGGGCTTCCTGGTCATGAACCAGCTGCATCCCCCGTTCAACAACCCGAAGGTGCGCCAGGCGCTGCTCGCAGCGGTGAACCAGGAGCGCTTCGTCGCGGCCATGGGCTATCCGCTCGACATGCGCATGGCCTACTGCCCCACCTTCTTCATCTGCGGCAGCCCGAACGAGACCGCGGCCGGTGCCGAGCCCTACCGCAAATCCGACGTCGCCAAGGCCAAGAAGATGCTGGCCGACGCGGGCTACAAGGGCGAGAAGGTGGTGCTGCTGGTGCCGAGCGACGTGCCCTACCTCAACGCCGAGGCGCTGATGGCCGCCCAGACCATGAAGAGCATCGGCATCAACGTCGATGCGCAGAACCTCGACTGGGCTTCCATCGGCGCGCGCCGCGCCAAGCGCGATGCACCCGAGGCCGGCGGCTGGAACATGTACGTGACGGTGGCCGGCGAGTTCGACGTCAACTCGCCGATCAGCAACGCCTACCTGGGTGCAGCCTGCGGCAACACGCTGCCGGGCTGGCCGTGCGACAAGCCGCTGGACGAGCTGCGCACCGCCTGGCTGAAGGAAACCGTGCCCGCCAAGCGGAAGGAGCTGCTCGACGCCTTCCAGGTCCGCGCCTACGAGGCGGTGCCCTACATCAACGCCGGTCAGTACTCGGCCGCCTTCGCCGCGCGTTCCGACCTCAAGGGACTCGACAAGCTCTGGGCCGGCATGCCGATGTTCTGGGCGCTCAGCCGATAGGCAACGCAGGCACCGCCATGGGCTACATCGTTCGACGCGTCATCGCGACGCTTCCCGTCATGGCGGTGGTCGCCGTCGTGGTGTTCCTGCTGATCCACCTGTCGCCGGGCGATCCAGCCGCGCTGATCGCGGGCGACCTCGCGAGCGTGGAAGACATCGAGAAGCTGCGCACCGCGCTCGGGCTCGACCTGCCGCTATGGCAGCAGTTCGTGCTGTGGCTCGGCAAGCTCTTCACCGGCGACCTCGGCACCTCGATCTTCACGCAGGTGCCGGTGTCGCAGCTGCTGGGCCAGCGGCTGGAGCCCACGGTGTCGATCGCTGCGCTCACCATGCTGATCACGCTCGTGGTCGCGGTGCCGCTGGGCACGCTCGCGGCCTACCGCGCGGGCACCTGGGTCGACCGCCTCGTGATGCTGTTCGCGGTGCTCGCGTTCTCGGTGCCGGTGTTCCTCGTCGGCTATCTGCTGATCTATGCCTTCGCGATCCAGCTGCCGTGGTTCCCGGTGCAGGGCTACGTGCGCTTTGCCGACGGCCCCGGCGAATGGCTGCGCTCGCTGGTGCTGCCGTGCGTGAACCTCGCGCTGGTGTACATCGCGCTCGTGACCCGCATGACGCGCGCCACCGTGCTCGAGGTGCTGCATGAAGACTACATCCGCACTGCGCGCGCCAAGGGCCTGGGCGTGTTGCCCGTGCTCGGGCATGCGCTGCGCAACGCGGCGATCCCGATCGCCACCACCGTCGGTGTCGGCATCGCGCTGCTGATCGGCGGCGTGGTGGTCACCGAGACCGTGTTCGCCATTCCGGGCGTGGGCCGGCTGGTGATCGATTCGGTGCAGCGCCACGACTACCCGGTGATCCAGAGCGTGCTGCTGCTGTCGGCCGGCGTGTACGTGCTGATCAACCTGTTGATCGACCTGAGCTACCGGTTCTTCGATCCGCGCATCAGTTACTAGCCCACCGTGATGTCCAGCATCCTTCCGATGAACGAACACACCCTGCCCGCGGCGCCTGCCGCTGCCATGCCCGACGAGGCGCCCTTCGTGCCGCCGCGCTGGCGCTGGGCGCGCAAGCACCCGACGCTGATCGTCGGCGCGCTGCTGCTGATCGCCGTGGCCGTGCTGTCGATCGCCGCACCGTGGATCGCCACCCACGATCCGCAGGACATCGATCCGCTCGCGCGCATGCAGCCGCCGTCGGCCGAGCACTGGTTCGGTACCGACGCGCTCGGTCGCGACGTGTTCAGCCGCGCGGTGTGGGGCGGGCAGGTGTCGATGATCGTCGGCGCTGCAGTGGCCGCGCTGGCCACCGTGTTCGGTGTGCTGATCGGCCTGTTCGCGGGCTTCGTGCGCTGGGCCGACGGGCCCGTGATGCGCGTGATGGACGGGCTCATGGCCATCCCCGGCATCCTGCTGGCGATCGCGCTCATGGCCGTGACGCGCGCGAGCCTCACGACGGTGATCGTCGCCATCACCGTGCCCGAGATCCCGCGCGTGGTGCGGCTGGTGCGCTCGCTCGCGCTCACGCTGCGCGAACAGCTCTACGTGGAAGCCGCGCACGCCGTGGGCACGCGCCTGCCGTTGATCCTGTTTCGCCACGTGCTGCCCAACATGGTGGCGCCGCTGATCGTGCAATCGACCTTCGTCGCGGCCGCGGCGGTGCTGACCGAGGCCGCCCTCTCGTTCCTGGGCGTGGGCGTGCCCGCGCAGACGCCGAGCTGGGGCAACATGATGGCCGAGGGCCGCAACTTCGTGGCGGTGGCGTTCCACATCATCCTGTACCCGGGGCTGCTGCTGGCCGCGACGGTGCTGGCGATCAACCTGCTGGGCGACGGCTTGCGCGATGCGCTCGATCCGCGCCTGGCGCGGCAACTGTAGAAAGTGGGAAGAGCGCCATGAAGCCGATGTCCCATGTGGCCCTCGCCCCCGGCGAGCCCCTGCTCGAGGTCGACGAGCTGCGCACGCACTTCCACACGTTGAATGGCGTGGTGCGTTCGGTCGATGGCGTCTCGTACACGGTGCGCGCGGGCCGAACGCTCGGTGTGGTCGGCGAGTCGGGCTGCGGCAAGAGCGTGACCGCGCTGTCGATCCTGCGGCTCGTGCCCACGCCGCCCGGCCGCCATATGGGTTCTGTGCGCCTGCGCGGCACCGACCTGATGCAGCTGAGCGAGCGCGAGATGCGGCAGATCCGCGGCAACCGCATCTCGATGATCTTCCAGGAGCCGATGACCTCGCTGAACCCGGTGCTCACCGTGGGCCGGCAGATCGCCGAGACGGTGCAGCTGCACCAGAAGGCGACCCGCACCCAGGCGATGCAGCGCGCGGTCGAGATGCTGCGCGTGGTGCAGATCCCCGAGCCCGAGCGGCGCGTGAACGAATACCCGCACCAGCTGTCGGGCGGCATGCGGCAGCGCGTGATGATCGCGCTGGCGCTGGCCTGCAACCCCGAGGTGCTGATCGCCGACGAGCCCACCACCGCGCTCGACGTGACGATCCAGGCGCAGATCCTCGACCTCATCAAGCGGCTGCAGAAGGAACTCGGCATGGGCGTGGTGATGATCACGCACGACCTCGGCGTGGTGGCCGAAAGCTGCGACCGCGTGGTGGTGATGTACGCCGGCAAGAAGGTCGAGGAAGCCGACGTGATCGACCTGTTCGACCGGCCGCTGCATCCGTACACGCGGGCGCTGATGGCCTCGATGCCCGCAATGAACACGGCGCGTGCGCGGCTCAGCGAGATCCCGGGCTTGGTGCCCGCTGCGCACGAACTGGGGCGCGGTTGCGCCTTCGCCGCCCGCTGCAGCCACGCGCGCGAGCGCTGCCGCACCGAGGCGCCGCGGCTCGCGCCGCAGGGCGGCGACCACGAGGTGGCCTGCTTCGCCGTCGAGGAACGCTGGGACCAGCCCGCCGATGCCGTGGAGGTGAGCGCATGACGACGACCGACAGCGCGCCGCTGCTCCAGGTACGCAACCTGCGCAAGCACTACATCTCGCCCAAGCGCTGGCTGCGACCCGCTCAGCCGGCGATCCAGGCAGTCGACGGCGTCTCGTTCTCGGTCGCGCGCGGCGAGACGCTCTCGCTGGTCGGCGAGTCGGGTTGCGGCAAGACGACGACGGCCAAGTCGGTGATGCGGCTGGTCGAGCCGACCTCGGGCTCGGTGGCGCTCGAGGGCGAAGAGCTGCTGACGCTCTCGGCCAACGAGATGCGGCTGCGCCGCAGGCAACTGCAGATCATCTTCCAGGACCCGTACGCCTCGCTGAACCCCCGCCTGGCGGCCGGCGAGATCGTGGCCGAGCCGTTGCGCAACTTCGGCATGGGTGCCGCCGCCGAGCGGCGTGAGCGCGTGCAGTGGCTGTTCTCGCGCGTGGGGCTGCGGCCCGAAGCGGCCAGCAAGTTTCCGCACGAGTTCTCGGGCGGCCAGCGGCAGCGGCTGGGCATTGCGCGCGCGCTCGCGCTCAACCCGAAGCTCATCGTCTGCGACGAGCCCGTGTCGGCGCTCGACGTGTCGGTGCAGGCGCAGGTGGTGAACCTGCTGATGGACCTGCAGGCGGAGTTCGGCATCGCCTACCTGTTCGTCGCGCACGACCTGGCCGTGGTGCGGCACATCAGCCACCGCGTGGCGGTGATGTACCTCGGGCACATCGTCGAGATCGCCGACCGCGACACGCTGTTCTCGACGCCGCTGCATCCCTACACCGAGATTCTTCTTTCGGCGGTGCCGGTGCCCAATCCGCGCACGCCCGCGCGCCGGATGCTGCTGCAGGGCGATCCGCCGAGCCCCGCAAACCCGCCCTCCGGCTGCCGCTTCCATACGCGCTGCCCGATGGCGCAGGCGGTCTGCAAGGAAAAGACGCCCGAACTGGGCGAGCGCCCTTCGTCATCGGCCGGCGGCCATTGGGTTGCCTGCCACTTTCGCTGAAGAAACGACCTCACCGATGACCGATAAGCCCCCCCACTACGAGCTGCTGATCCGCGGCGGCACCGTGATCGACGGCACCAAGGCGCCGCGTTTCGATGCCGACGTCGGCATCGCGGGCGGCCGCATCGCCGCCATCGGCCAGCTCGCGGGCCACACGGCCGACCGCGTGCTCGACGCCACCGGCCGCATCGTCGCGCCGGGCTTCATCGACTCGCACACGCACGACGACCAGGCCGTGCTGTCGCAGGCGCAGATGCCGTTCAAGGTGTCGCAGGGCGTCACGACCGTGGTGGCCGGCAATTGCGGCATCAGCGCTGCACCGCTTCGGCCCGACATGGACCTGCCGATGCCGCTGAGCCTGCTCGAGGCGCCCGCCGAAGGCCGCTTCACCAGCTTCACGGCCTACCTCGACGCGCTGCGCGCCGCGCCCTCATCGGTGAACGTGGCCGCGATGGTCGGCCATTCGACGCTGCGCGCGGTGGTGATGTCCGACCTCGACCGCGCCGCGACCGCAGAGGAAATCTCGGCGATGCAGGCGCTGGTCGAAGAAGCGATGCAGGCCGGCGCGATCGGCCTGTCGACCGGCACCTTCTACCCGCCCGCGACGAAGGCGACGACCGAGGAGATCATCGAGGTCGCACGCCCGCTCACCGCCCGCAAGGCGCTCTACGTGACGCACATGCGCGACGAAGGCGACCGCGTGATGGAATCGCTCGAGGAGACCTTCCACATCGGGCGCGCGCTCGGCATTCCGGTGGTGGTGTCGCACCACAAGGTGCAGAACGCGCAGAACTTCGGCCGCACGAAGGTCACGCTTCCTTTCATCCAGCAGGCGATGCAGCACCAGTGCATCGGGCTCGACTGCTATCCGTACACCGCAGGCTCCACCATGATCCGTACCGACCGGGGCATGCTCGACGGCCGCGTGCTGATCGCCTCGAGCGTGCCGCACCCCGAGTGCGCGGGCCGCGACCTGAAGGACATCGCCGCCGACTGGGGCGTGCCGGCCGAAGAAGCGGCAAAGCGCCTGCTGCCCGGCAGTGCGATCTATTTCATGATGGACGAGGACGACGTGCAGCGCGTGCTGGCGTTCGACGAAACCATGATCGGCTCCGACGGCATTCCGCTAGGCGAGAAGCCGCATCCGCGGCTCTGGGGCACCTTCCCGCGCGTGCTAGGCCACTACAGCCGCGACATCGGCCTGTTCCCGCTGGAGACGGCGGTGTGGAAGATGACCGGGCTCACCGCGCGCAACTTCGGTTTGACCGAACGCGGCACACTGGCGCCGGGCCACCATGCCGACGTGGTGATCTTCGATGCCGCCACGGTGCGCGACACCGCGAGCTACGCAGCGCCGGCGCAGCCAGCCGAGGGCATCGACGTGGTGATCGTGAACGGCGCCGTCACCTGGCAGCACGGCGTGCACAGCGGGGCGCGCAACGGGCAGGTGATCGTGCGGCGGGACGCGGCAGCGGCGCGTTAGTTGGGCGGGTTAGTCGGGCGCGTTCATCACGCGCGCGAATTCCTCGTCGGCCGGCACGTTGTCGGCATCGAGATCGCTGGCGTCCGTGAGGTCGAGGCCGGCCTCGGAGAGATCGTCGCCCGCTTCGGATTCCATTTCCTCGAAATCGTCGACCGGCGAGTCGTCTTCATCTTCGTTCGATGGCGGCGGGGCGGAACGCTTGTGGGCGTCGACGTGCTTCATGATCGGCTCCTCGGCGAAGGGAATGGACGAAACAATCGCGAGCCCCGATGGTGCGCCTGTTTCGGGATTGCGCCAAATCCCCGCCGGCCGCGGATTCAGTCCTTGTGTCCGGGCTCGCCGTGCGTGCCGTGGTCATGGCCCTCGTGGCCATGTTCCTCATGTCCCTGGGCATGCCCATGCGCATGGTCGCCGTGGGCCAGCCCGCTCACGAGCGCGACCAGCAGGATGCCCACCGCAAGCCAGGCCACCTGGGCCGCGGTCTGCCGTGCGCCCAGGCGCTTCTGCAGTTGCGGAATCAGGTCGGCCAGCGCCACATAGACGAAGCTGCTGCTCGCCAGCACCAGGAAATACGGCAGCCAGTCCTTGAGCTGGTCGACCAGCCACCATCCCGCGATGCCGCCGAGCATCGTCATGGTGCCCGCAAGCGACACCTTGACGAGTGCAGCGCGCGGGTTGGCCGAGGTCTGCCGCAGCACGACCAGGTCGCCGATGTGGTGCGGCACCTCGTGCGCGAGCACCGCCACGGCCGCCACGAGGCCCAGGCGCATGTCGGCAACGAAGGCCGATGCGATCAGGATGCCGTCGCCGAAGCAGTGCACGCTGTCGCCGGTCAGCACGGCCCAGCCGCCGCCCGCGCGCGGGGCATGCGCGTGGTCGTGATCGTGGCCATGCGCGTGGTGATGGCCGCCATGTTGGTGATGCTCGTGGCCGTGGTGCCAGAGCTCGGCCTTGTCGAGCAGAAAGAAGAACACGATCCCGAACAGCAGCACGCCGAACAGGAGCGCGGGCGCGATGCGGCTCTCGAAGGCCTCGGGCAGCAGGTGCATGAAGGCGGTCGCGAGCAGCGCGCCCGCGGCGAGGCTCAATAGGTGCTGCGGATTCACGCCGCCCGAGCCGCTGCGCACGCCCACGCGCAGCAACCCTGCGGCGAGCCACACGCTTCCGATGCCGGCAACCAGGGTCGCCACGATGATCACTATCAAATTCATAGCTGCTTGCGCAAGGTCGATGGGCGCATGCGCCCGATGTCGTTCATCAACAAATAAACGGAAAAGGCCGTCACGCGGACGGCCTTCGGCAGTGGTTGGCTACTGGCGATCGTCAGGCGACGCCATTGGCTTTGAACCAGGCCGAGGCGCGCTGCCATCCGTCGTCGGCTGCGCTCTTGACGTAGCTCGGGCGGTAGTCGGCATGGAACGCGTGGCCTGCTTCGGGGTACACGACGAAGCTCGAGGCCTTGGCAGCCGGGGTTCCGGTCGCCAGGGCGGCCTTCATCTTATCAACCGTGTCAAGGGGGATGCCCTGGTCCTTGCCGCCATAGAGGCCGAGCACCGGCGCCTGCAGGCTGGCGGCCACGTCGACCGGGTGCCTGGGCGTCAGTTCGCTCGCGTTGCCGACGAGCCGGCCGTACCACGCCACGCCCGCCTTGACCTTGCCGGTGGCGGCATAGAGCCAGGTGATGCGGCCGCCCCAGCAGAAGCCGGTGATGCCCGCCTTGCTGGTGTCGCCGCCGTTGGCCGCGGCATAGGCGAGTGCGCCGTCGAGGTCGGCCATGACCTGCGCATCGGGCACCTTCGAGACGATGTCGGCCTGCAGCTTGGGGATGTCGGTGTAGCCGCGCGGGTCGCCCTGGCGCGCATAGAACTCGGGTGCGATCGCCAGATAGCCGAGCTTCGCGAGGCGGCGGCAGGTGTCGGCGATGTACTCGTGCACGCCGAAGATCTCCTGCACCACGAGGATCACCGGCAGCCCGGTCTTGCCGGCCGGCGCGGCGGCATAGCCGGGCACCTCGAAGCCGTTGACGGTGTACTTGATCGGGCCGGCCTTCAGGCCCTCGGCCGAGGTGCTGACGGTGCTCTGCGCCATCACCGGCATGACGGCGGCGGCATAGCCCACGCCGATCGCGGCCTTGAGCGCGGTGCGGCGCGTGGCGCCCTGCTCGGTGCTCTCGCCGGGGCGCAGCGAATCGAATTCGGATCGGAGGTCGGAACGGCTGTCGTCGCGAAGGGACATGGGAGGGGCTCCAGTGGGTTCGTCGAACAGAAGGGGCATGCGGACCAGGCTCTGGAACGCACGCCGCAATGTAGGCGAAATCAGGCCGGCCCGACTGACGGCAGGGTTGTCCAGCCGCGGTAGGCGCGCCGCGCCAACGCGTCGGCGAGCACCTGCGCCGGATCGACCAGGGCGAGGCCCGCCACGGCCGCCGAGCCCTGCAGCCCGAGCGGCACCTCGGTGCAGCCCATGATGATGGTGACCGGCCCGTGCCGCTCGGCGAGCCGCAGCGCCACCTGCGAGAAGCATTGCTCGGCGAGCGGCATGTTGCCCGCCTTGACGCCGTCGAAGATGCCCCGTGTGATGGCGCGGCGTTCGTCGGCGAGCGGCACGTGGCATTCGAGCCCCGCCTCGGCCAGCGCCTGTTCGTAGAGGCGCACGCGGTAGGTGCCCTCGGTGGCCATCAGCGCCACCTTGCCCACGTTGTGCGCGGCCAGGTGCAGCGCCACCTCGCGCGCCATGTGCAGCAGTTCCACCTGCGGAAAGCGCTCCTGCAGCTTGGCGTGCCAGGCATGCGCCGTGTTGCAGGCGATGGCCACGGCCTGGCTGCCGAGCGCCGCCAGGCGCCCGAGTGCCTGCAGCATCGGCTCGAGCGGCTGGTGCGCGCCGCTGTCGGGCGAGCCGAGCGCCTGCGTGCGGTCGGGCACCGGCACCTGCGCGAGCCAGTGCTCGGGAAAGGACTGGTCCCGCACCGGCAGCCCGCGCGCGCGCATCTGCCCGGCACAGGCCTCGACGAAGAGCCGCACGAAGTCGGCCCCCGCCGCCGGGCCCATGCCGCCCAGGATGCCGACGACGTTGGGGGAAGCCATGCCGCGTGCGCCTTGCCCGATCAGGTCGCCGGCTTGTCGCTCGGGTTCGCGATGTTGTCCTTGAGCTGCTGGTTCATCGGCAGGTTCAGCGGCACGTTGCGCGGCGGGATCGGCGACATGAACCACTTGGTGTAGAGCTTCTCGAACTCGCCGCTCTTCATCATGCCGGTGAAGGTGTCGTCCACGAGCTTCTTGAAGGCCGGGTCGTCCTTGGGCAGCATGCAGGCATAGGGCTCGACCTGCAGCGCGTCGCCCACCACCTCGTAGTCGGCCGGGTTCTTGGCGTTGGCGATCAGGCCGAACAGCAGGATGTCGTCCATCGCGAAGGCCACCGCGCGATTGCTTTCGACGAGCAGGAAGGCATCGGCGTGGTCCTTTCCGAGCACGATGTCCATGTCGAGGTTCTTCTCGGCGTTGTACTTGCGCATGACCAGCGCGTTGGTGGTGCCGGTGGTGCTCGCCACCGTCTTCTTGGCGAGGTCGGCGTAGTTCGTGATCTTCGACGACTTCTTCGCCAGCAGCCGCGTGCCCGTGTAGAAATGGTTGACGGCAAAAGCCACGTCCTTGCCGCGCGCGGTGTTGTTGGTGGTGGAGCCGCACTCCAGGTCGACCGTGCCGTTGGTGATCAGCGGGATGCGGTTCTGCGAGGTCACCGACATGAGCCCGACCTGCAGGTCCGGCTTGTTGAGCTTCTTCTTGACCGCCTCGACCACGGCGTTCGAAAGCTCGACCGAGAAGCCGATCGGCTTGTTCCCGTCCAGGTAGCTGAAGGGCACCGACGACTCGCGGTAGGCGAGCGTGATCTTGCCGGAGGCGGCGATCTTGGCCAGCGTGTCGGCGGCCTGGACGCCGGTGGCGGTGAGCGTCACCAGGGCGGCGGCCATCAAAGCGGAGAGTTTCATGCGTGCCTTCTTCAGTGGGTTGAACGGAGCGGCCAGTGTAAGAAGGAGTGACACACCGCGACAATTCCAAATGAACCCTAGGCCATACCCAAAGGTTATGGGTACCTGGCAGGCCAGCCATGCGGTTTGGCTATGGGGCGCGGCGCTTTTGGCATTTCCGGCACGGCCGAGGCGCACCTACATTCGTCGTTCCGGTTCGTTCTTCTGCTTTCTGTCTTCTCCGTTGTCCCCGTCTTCCTTCCTGAAAGTTGCCTGATGCATGTGTGTGTGCTCGGCGCCGGCATCGTGGGCCTGGCGACCGCCTGGCAGCTCGAGCGCCAGGGCCACGAGGTCACGGTCATCGACCGTGCCGCCCCCGGTGCGGGGGCGAGCGGCGGCAACGGCGCGCAGCTCAGCTACTCGTACGTTCAGCCGCTGGCCGACCCGTCGATCTGGAAGCAGCTGCCCAAGCTGCTGCTGTCGCCCACCTCGCCGCTCAAGCTGCGGCCGCAGCTCGATCCGCTGCAATGGCGCTGGGGCCTCTCCTTCCTGGCGGCCTGCAATGCCCCGACCTCGCGCGACACCACCGCCCGGCTGCTGGCGCTGGCCGCACTGAGCCGCACCGGGTTCGAGGCGATGCAGGCTGATGTCTCGCCCGACTGCGACTTCTCCGCCACCGGCAAGCTGGTGCTCTATGCGAGCGAGGCCTCGCTCGCGGGCGCGCACGCGCAGCTCGAACTGCAGCGCACGATGGGCAGCGAACAGCGCATCGTCACGCCCGACGAGTGCATCGCGATCGAACCCGCGCTGGCCGGCTACCGCGACCGGATGGCCGGTGCGGTGTACACGCCGAGCGAATGCGCGGCCGATTGCCTGAAGGTGTGCGCCGAGCTGATGCGCGTGCTCGAAGCGCGCGGCGTGCGCTTTCTGCTCGGCACCGATGTGCATGGCTTCGTGCAGCACGGCGGCCGCGTGGCCGCGGTGCAGACGAGCGCGGACGCGATCGAGGCCGATGCCTTCGTGATGGCGCTCGGCACCGCCTCGCACCGGCTCGGCCGCGCGCTCGGCGCCTACCTGCCGGTGTACCCGCTCAAGGGCTACAGCATCACGGTCGAGGTCGACCCGGCGCCCGGCGCCGCGCCGCACGTGAACGTGACCGACAGCGCACGCAAGGTGGTGTTCGCGCGCATCGGCTCGCGGCTGCGCGTGGCGGGCATGGCCGAGCTCGTGGGCCACGACGCCAGCATTCCGGCCACGCGCATCGAGACGCTCGCGGCCGCCACGCGCGCGCTGTTCCCGCACGCCAGCCGGCTCGCGGAACTGCACCCCTGGACCGGCATGCGGCCGGCCACCCCCACGGGGCTGCCGATCATCGGGCGGCTCGCCGGCGCGCCGTCGAACATGCTGTTCAACACCGGGCATGGCGCGCTGGGCTTCACGCTGGCGTTCGGCTCCGCGCTGCGGGTTGCCGAGGCGCTGGACGCCGCCCCGCCGTCGCCGTCCTGAGCTTGCGACCCAGGCGGCGCCAGCCGATGACGACGCCGGTCAGGCTCAGCAGCGCACCGCCAAGGCTCAGCGCGACCAGCACAAGATCCCAGAGCGGGCGCCGCTCGAGCAGCGGCAGCCAGTCCCAGCTGTGCAGCATCGCGAACAGCCAGCGGCTCAGGCGGCGCTGATTGTCGGAGCGGCCGAGCACCGCGCCGGTCTGCGGGTCGACATGCACCCAGGTGGCGTTCGCGTCGGCGAAGACCACGCGCCAGACGGGCAAGGGCTTCTCGTTGCCGCCCGTCATGGTGTGCGGATCGCGGGCGTAGTAATGGCTGTCGTAGGCGCGCAGCACCTCGACGCGCTCGACCTTGTCGGGCAATAGCCGCGCCACCGCACGCCGCAGCGCCTCGGCATCGACCGCCTGCGGCGCGGCATTGCGTGCGTCAAGCAATTGCGGGCGGCCGCCCGCCTGCTCGGCGCGCACCAGCGTGCGCCCGGCGACGCGCACCCAGCGCAGCTCGCGCACCCCGGTGCCGGCAGAAGCCAGCAGCGCCGCCGGCGCGGCGTCGTCCGCCGACGGTTCGAGCGGGCCGCCATTCATCGCCTCGGTGCGGAGCGCCGGTGCGCCGCTGTCGAAGATGCGCCACGGGTTCATCGACATGAGCCCGCTGAAAATCCACGTCAGCGTCACGAGCGCGAACAACAGCCCCGCGATGTGATGCCAGCGCATCATGCGTCCCTGATAGGGCGAATGCGAGCCGCTGCGGTGGTAGCTGCGGCGAAAGCGCCAGCGCATCAGGCCGACCGCGGTGCCGGTCAGCGTGAGCGCGATGCCCGCGATCGACAGCCAGTTGACGATGTCGGCCCAATACCGATCGAGCGCGGTGCCGCGCAGCGGATAGAGCCAGTGGATCCAGGCGCCGGCGTAGTTCCAGAGCCGCTCGGTGCGCGGCGCATCGCGCACCACTTCCCCGGTGCGCCCCGACACGTAGAGCCGCGTGGCCCCGGCATCGGCGAGATCGACCACCTGCAGCGGGCGATGGGCATCGAGCGCGCGCGAATGCGTGAACGCGTCCTCGTCGATCGTGCCGCGGTGCTCGGCCGCCACGCCCTCGCCCGCCCGGCCCTCGCCCACATAAGCGCGCGCGCTCGCGAGTGCGCGCTCGCGGTCGACCTCGCGCAGCACGGCGCCCGTGCGTGCGTCGATCACCACCACGCCGCCGCGCGCCGCCGCCCGCGCCAGGTATACGGGGCGCCCGCCGCTCGCCGCCGCGAGCCGCAAGTCCTTCAACGGCCCGACCAGCCCCGCTGCGTCGAGCGCCTGCCGTGGCGCGAGCAGCGGCGCAGAAGCGTCGAGCACGGGCAGGTGCCGCAGCCGCTCCGCCTCGGTGAGCTTCGGATAGCCCACGTACATCATCACCACGCCCGAGACGAACCACATCGCGAAGAAGGCGCAGGCCAGCACGCCGAGCCAGCGGTGGACCAGGAACAACCAGCGCTTCCAGTGCATGGTGCGGCTCCGGTTCAGAAGGCCACGCGAACGGACACGTCCGCCGTGCGCGGCGCGCCGAGGTAGGCAAAGGTGCTGCCCACGTTCGTGGCATGGATGCGATCGGTCGCGTTGCGGATGCGGCCGACCAGCGTGACCGACCGGTTGAGCTTCCAGCTCAGGCCCAGGTCGAGCAACGTGTAGCCGGGCCAGTGCAGCGTGTTGGCCGCGTCGGCATACACCTTGCCGACATGCCGCACGCCCACGCTGCCCTGCAGGTTCGGCGTGAAGGCATACGACACCCAGAGGTTCGCCACCGTGGCCGGCGTGTTGGTCGGCGTGCGGCCGGCCAGTGACACGCCGCCCTGCGTGAAGCGCTCGTAGCGCGCATCCACATAGCTGAGGTTGCCCTGCAGCGACCATCGCGGCGTCGGCTGCAGCCCGACGGCCAGCTCGACCCCCTTGGACGACTGCTCGCCGACCAGCAGCGTGAGTGCGCTGTTGGCCGGGTCCTGCGTGGCGATGTTGTTGCGGCGGATGCCGTAGGCCGCGAGCGTGGCGCTGCCCTTGCCTTGCCAGAAGTCGAGCTTGGTGCCGACCTCCAGCTGGCGTCCGGTGGTGAGCTCGCTGTTGTTACGCACGTCGGCGAACGATGCGGTGGAGAGCACCCCCGACGGCGGATCGGCCGCCGTCGCGTACTGCGCATAGAGGCTCGCGCCCGGCGCGAAGTCCCACACCAGGCCGATGCGCCCGGTCGTGGGCTTGTAGCCGCGGTGGAAGGTGGCGGGGTTCGACGCGTCGACCGTGCGACGGTTGACCAGGTCGAGCTCGATGCGCTCGTGGCGCAGTGCCGTCACCAGATGCAGCGTCTGCGCGAGCGCGGTGCGGTTCTCCAGATAGAGCGCGGTGGTGCGCACCCGGTTGTCGCGGTCGGGCCGGAAGCCCGGCACCATGCCCGGCACCTCGAAGAAGCGCTCGGTCGCGAACAGGTAGGGGTCCACCGTGCTCACCGTACCCGGCAGGCTGTTCGGAAAGCGCGTCTGCCGGTTCTCGCTGAAATCCAGCCCGAACGACCAGTCGCTCTTCAGCCCGCCGAGCTGCCCCTTGTAGACGCCCTCGATGCGGTTGCCCCACACCGTGTGGTCGTGCTGCTGCAGCAGCGCGGCCGAGCGGACCACGGCCGTGTTCGACGGGTTGTAGCGGTAGCTCTCGACGTTGCGGTAGTCGCGCAGGGCGTCATAGGCATAGAAGGTGTTCTTCAGCTGCAGCGCGTCGGTGGCCTGCCATTCTGTGACCGAGCGCAGCCACTGCACGCGTTGCGCATAGCGGCCGTCGCTGCTGTTGTAGTTCTTGAAGCGGGTGGCGGGGTCGATGCGCATCGTGCCGGCCAGCGGGTTGAGCGCCGGCGTGCCCCAGTACGGCCGGTCGACCTGCTCGTCCTGGAATTCGTAGGCCAGCGTGTGCGTGAGGCCGCCGCCCAGATCCGACAGCAGCGAGGCCGCGAGCTGCGTGGCACGGCGCCTGGTGCCGTCGGTCCAGCCGTCGGCATCGCGGTGGTTCACGTCGATGCGCGCATGCTGGCTGCCCGGCCCGCCATCGCCCACAACGCGGCGGTTCAGGCCGAAAGAGGCCTCCCTGAGGTGCTCGGTGCCGAGCCGCAATTGCGCCTCGGCAAAGTCGTTGCCGCGCTCGGCGACCTTCGTGATGTAGTTGACCGAGCCGCCCAGCGCGCCCGAGCCGAACAGAAAGCTCGAGGGTCCGCCGATGGCTTCGACGCGGTCGTAGATCCAGCTGTCGACCGGGCGCGCCGCAATCGAATACTGCACGCTGATGCCGTTGAAGAGCTGGCCGATCGAGTTGCTGCCGAAGCCGCGGTAGCTCACGCCAACGTTGCCCGGCGCGTCATGGGCGGTCACGCCCGGAATGGCGCGCAGGATCTCCTGCGTGTCCTGCGCGCCGCGCGCCTCGATCGCGGTGCGGTTCACCACCGTGACCGAGGCCGGCGTCTCGCGCGGCGTGAGGCCGAGCCGGCTCGCGGTGCCGGACGGAGTATCGAGGTCGAGGCGGCCGTTCGCGCGCGGCGCCTCGTCGACCACCTCGATCGGTGGCAGCGTGGGCGCGCCGGCGGTCTGGGCGCGTGCGGGGGCGCTCGCGGCGCCGACAAGGGCAAGCAGCCCGAGCGTGGGAGCAAAAGGAAGGCGGAACATGGAATCTCTCTGGCCATCGGCGTGCGCGCGCAAGAGAAGAAAGCGCAGACGCAGCGCCGGCCACGGAACGACCGGGAACCGCCACGCGCCCCGGGGGCGGGCTGCGTCAGGCGGACGAAAGGCGGAAGTTCAGGAGAGCGCGGGCGGTCCGCGCGCCGGCAACGGCGCGGCCGTGGCTGCCGCGATGCGGGCAGCGGGAATCGATTGCAGCGCGCGGCCGAGCGGCAGCGGCGTGGGCAGCACGACCTGCACGGCGGCAGGCGGTGGCCCGGAGACCATGCACAGCGGGCAGTGCATGGCGGCCGCGTTCAATTCAGCCGGACCGTCGTCGCCCTGCACGATGAGCTTGACGGTTCCGGCGGCGGAACAGATCAGCTCGATCGACTGCGGGTTGACCAGCGGCGAGGCCCCGGCCACCAGCAGCGAGCCCATGAACCACGCCAGCACAAGGCGGTGCAGGAAGCGGAGGGCTCGAAGGGCGTGCATGGGCCGGGATTATGCCGCCTGCTCGATGGCCTCGCGCATGCAGCGCGTGATGCCGCGCACCGCCACCGAGTCGGGCCGCCCCGCGAAGCGCAAGGCGCGCACCGGCACCGGAATGTGCGGCTCCAGCGCGAGCACGTCGACCTTGGCCGCGTCGGCCGAGCGCGCGGTGCAGCCGTCGACCAGCGCCACGCCCAGGCCGTGGTGCGCCATCGACAGCGCGGCGTGGTAGGTCTGCACCGTGACCACCGCCTGCTGGAAGCCCACGCCCGCCTGGCGGCAGGCCTGGCTCAGGCTGGTGCCCACCGGGTCGCGGCTGTCGAGGCCGATCACCGGCCGGTCGACCAGGTCGTGCAGCGCCACCGAACCGTTGCGCACCAATGCCCGCGGCAGCATGCCCTTGGGCGCGATGCACACCATGCGCGTGTCGGCGAGCGTCTCCTGCGTGAGCGACGGATGCACCGCGGGGCTGAAGACGAAGCCCACGTCGGCCTCCTGCAGCAACAGCGCCGACATGATCTGCGGCGAGTGCAGCGACTCGACGGTGATCGCATGGCCCGGGTGCTTCTCGCGGAAGGCCTTGAGCGCGCGCGGCAGGATTTCGTAGCTCAGCGCCAGCACGCTCAGGATGCGCAGTTCGCCCGTGTCGCTGCCCGCGCGCAGGTTCGACGCGAGGCGCTGCACCTCGTCGAGCTGCGCGAACAGCCGCTCGATGTGCGGGTACAGCGTGAGCGCCTCGGTGGTCGGCGTGAGCCGGCCCTTGGCGCGCTGGAACAGCGGAAAGCCCAGCTGCAGCTCGGCATGCTGCAAGGTGCGGCTCACCGCCGGCTGCGTGATGTTGATGAGCCGGGCCGCCGCACTCACGCTGCCCGTGAGCATGATCGCGTTGAAGACCTCGATGTGGCGCAGCCGCATCGCTCAGCGGCCGCCGACCTTGTCGCGCGAAAGGTCCATCACCATGCGCGTGGCAAGGTAAAGGCGCGGCTCGATCGAGTCGACCAGCACGTATTCGGCATCGGCCGAGTGCGCGCCGAAACCCTGCAGCCCGAAGCGCTCGACCACGGGCGCCTTGGTCTTGAGCGCGGCAAAGGCCGCATCGGTGCCGCCGCCCGCGGCCTTGTCGTCGGCACCGAGTGGGCGGCCGAGCTCGTCCTTGTAGATCGCCTGCGCATGCCTGGCGAGCGCGCGCGAGGCGTCGGTGGCTTCCAGCGGCGGACGGCGGCGCTCGAACTTCATGTCGACCTTGGCCTCGGGGATCAGCTGCTTCTTCACGCGCTCCTGCACCTGCTGCTCGATGCGGTCGTAGTCGCTGACCTTGAGCACGCGCACGTCGGCCGCCGCGGTGGCGCTGGCCGGAATCACGTTGCGGTTGCTGCCCGACTTCGAAATCGTCCAGTTCATCTTGAGGCCTGTCGCGGGGTCGGACAGGTCGCGCATCTGCAGCACCTGGTGCGACAGCTCGTAGAGCGCGTTCACGCCGAGCTCGGGCGCCGAGCCCGCATGCGAGGCCTTGCCCGTGACGTTGAGCGTGACCGAGGCGATGCCGGCGGTGGCGAGCGAGAGCTTGTCTTCCTTGACCGAGGCGCCCTCGAACGACAGCACCGCGTCGTGCTCGCCCCCGAGGCGCGTGATGAGCGCGCGCGAGCCCGGCGAGCTGATCTCCTCGTCGCCGTTGATCAGCACCGTGAGCGTGCCGTAGTCCTTGAACTTGAGCGCCTGCAGCATCGCCACCGTGTGGATGATGACCGCCACGCCCTGCTTGTCGTCGGCGATGCCGAGGCCGAAGGCCTTGTCGCCCTCGATGCGGAACGGCTGCTTGTTGAGCATGCCCACGGTGTAGACCGTGTCCATGTGCGCGATCAGCATGATCTTCTTCTTGCCCGTGCCCTTGAAGGTGGCGCGCACGACGCGGCCCATCGTCTCGGGCGTGTCTTCCATGCGGTAGGCCTCGGCGCTGGGGTCGATCAGCTCGACCTCGCCGCCCAGCGCCTTGAGCTTGCCGGCGATGAGGTCGGAGATCTTCGCGAGGCCTTCGAGGTCGCGGCTGCCCGACTCGATGCCCACGAGCTGCGACAGCGAATCGAGCAGCGGCTGCTTCTGCTCGGCGGCCAGGGTGGCGATGCGCGCATCGGGCGCAGCCAGCGCGGCGCCGCACATTGCAGCGAGCAGGCCGGCGCTGCCGAGGTGGCGCCAGGAACGAACGGAAAACGGATTCATGGTCAACGTCCTTTTGTTTTATGGGGCCGCGCGGCCGGTACCGCACGGTGCGGGCATTCTTCCATGCAGGCCGGCATCGCGGCGACCAGCGCATCGATCGCGCAGCGCGTCTTCGCGGGCAGATGCCGCGCGTGCGGCCAGAGCACGTGGATCGGCATCGCGTCGGCGTGGTGGTCGGCCAGCACGCGTTCGAGCTGCCCGGCTTGCACGTACCGCGCCAGCAGCCAGTTCGGCAGCCAGGCGAGGCCGGCTCCTGCGATGGCCGCATCGGCCACGGCCTGCAGGTCGTTCAGCCGTGCATGCCAGGGCAACTGCACCGTGAGCAGCCGGCCCTGCGGATCGCGCAGCTGCCAGCGCTGCGAATCGCCGGGGCCGCAATAGTCGATGCCGCGGTGCCGCGCCAGCGCGGCCACGTCCGCCGGCCGTCCGAAGCGTGCGAGGTAGGCCGGCGAGGCCGCCAGCACCATCGTCTGCTCGCCGAGGCGGCGCGCCACCAGCCGGTCGCTGTCGGGCAGTTCGCCGATGCGCACCGCGAGGTCGTAGCCCTCCTGCACCAGGTCGACCATGCGGTCGCTGATGGCGATCTCGACCTGCAGCTGCGGATGGCGCTCGATCAGCCCCAGCAGCGCGGGCGCGGCGTAGTGATGGCCGAAGGCCAGCGGCAGGCTGGCGCGCAGCCGGCCGCGCGGCGCGCGCCCGCCGCTGTCGAGGCCCGACTCCGCGGCCTCGAGTTCGGCCTGTGCACGCAGGCAGTGCTCGTAATAGGCCTGCCCTTCCTCGGTCAGGCTCTGGCTGCGCGTGGTGCGCTGGAGCAGGCGCACGCCGAGCCGCGCCTCGAGCCGCGCAAGGGCCTTGCCCACCGCCGAGCGCGTGAGATGGAGCCGTTCGGCCGCGAGCGTGAGGCTGCCGCTCTCGACCACCTCGAGGAAGGTCTGGATGCCATCGAATCGGTCGGTCATGGCGCGGGATTGTGCCTTCTCATTCCCGAATCTGCAGAACCGATGTCGCCAATGCGGAAGTGCTTTCCCATCAAGATAACCGCATGACTCCACCGCCACAGCCTGTTTCCCCACCCAGCCCGCGCCGCGATGCCGCCGCGCTCGCCGCCATCTGCCTCGTCGCGCTGATGTTCGGCCTCGAAATCTCCAGCGTGCCCGTGATCCTGCCGGCGCTCGAGCAGGTGCTGCACGCCGACTTCCAGGACGCGCAATGGATCATGAACGCCTACACGCTGGCCTGCACCTCGGTGCTGATGGCCGCGGGCACGCTGGCCGACCGCTACGGCCGGCGCCGGGTGCTGGTGGCGAGCCTGTGGCTGTTCGGCGTGGCATCGCTGGCGTGCGGCCTGGCGCCGAGTGCGCCGCTCTTGATCGCGGCGCGCTTCGTGCAGGGCGTGGGGGCCGGCGCGATGATGATCTGCCAGTTCGCGATCCTGTCGCAGCAGTTCCGCGAACCCGCAGCGCGCTCGCGCGCGTTCGCGCTCTGGGGCGTGGTCGCGGGCATCGGCCTGGGGTTCGGCCCGATCGTGGGTGCCGCCATCGTGGCCCTGGCCGACTGGCGCTGGGTGTTCCTGGTGCATGCGCCGCTCACGCTGCTGACGCTCGGCCTGGTGCATGCCAGCGTGCAGGAATCGCGCGACCCCGAGGCGCACCGGCTCGACCTGGCCGGCATGCTCACGCTGACGCTCGCGGTGTTCGCGCTGGTCTGGTTCATCACGCTCGGCACGGTGCGCGGCTTTTCGAACCCGCTCGGGCTCGCGCTCCTGGCCGGCGCGGCGCTGAGCCTTGCATTGTTCGTGCGGGCCGAACGGCGCAGCGCGCACCCGATGTTCGACTTCTCGGTCTTTCGCATCCACCGCTTCAACGGCGCGATGATGGGCTCGATCGGCATGAACTTCAGCTTCTGGCCGTTCATGATCTACCTGCCGATCTACTTCCAGGCGGGCCTCGGCCACGATGTGATGCGCACGGGCTGGGCGCTGCTGGCCTACACGCTGCCCACGCTGCTGGTGCCGCCCTTGGCCGAGCGGCTGGCGCTGCGCCACGGCGTCGAACGCGTCATTCCCGGCGGCCTGGGGCTGATGGCCGCGGGGTTCGGGCTCATGGCCCTGGGCGACGCGCAGGGCAGCGACGCCGTGGTGATCGCCGCCTGCCTCGCGGCGGGCATCGGCCTCGGCCTCACGAACTCGCCCGTCACCAACACCAGCACCGGCTCGGTGGCGGCAGCGCGCGCGGGCATGGCCTCGGGCATCGACTTCAGCGCGCGGCTCATCACGCTGGCCTTCAACATCGCGCTCATGGGCTTCGTGCTGGTGAGCGGCATTGCGCGCCACCTGGGCGACGCGGGGCTGCCTTCAGGGCCCGGCGAACTGCTGCAGCTCGCGCAGGGCGTGGCGGCCGGCAAGCTCGACGTGCTGCCGGGCGCCGCCGGCCCCGCGCTCGCACAGGCGGCGCTGCGCGAAGGCTTCGGCGACGTGATGCGCTATGCGGGCATCGGCGTCGGCCTGCTGGCGCTCGCGAGCCACGCCTTCTTCAGGCGCAGCCGCCGCTCAATGGGCCTTGTCCCAGTTCGGGCCGATGCCGATCTCGGCCAATAGCGGCACCTTGAGCTCGGCCACGCCGGCCATCAGGCGCGGGATCTCGGCGCGCACCCATTCGACCTCGGCCTCGGGCACTTCGAACACCAGTTCGTCGTGCACCTGCATGATCATCTTGGTGGCGCGCTGCTCGGCATCGAGCACGTCCTGCACCTTGACCATGCTGAGCTTGATCAGGTCGGCTGCGGTGCCCTGCATCGGCGCGTTGATGGCCGCGCGCTCGGCACCGCCGCGGCGCGGGCCGTTGGGCGAGTTGATCTCGGGCAGGTACAGGCGGCGGCCGAACACCGTTTCGACGTAGCCCTGCTCCTTGGCGATCGCCTTGGTCTCGTCCATGTACGCCTTCACGCCCGGGTAGCGCGCGAAGTAGCGCTCGATGTAGGACGCCGCGGCCTTGGTCTCGATGCCGAGGTTGCGCGCCAGCCCGAAGCTGCTCATGCCGTAGATCAGCCCGAAGTTGATGACCTTGGCATAGCGGCGCTGCTCGCTCGACACCTGGTCGGGCGTGGAGCCGAACACTTCCGCCGCGGTGGCGCGGTGCACGTCGATGCCTTCGCGGAACGCACGCAGCAGCGACTCGTCGCCGCTGATGTGGGCCATGATGCGCAGCTCGATCTGCGAGTAGTCGGCACTCGCGATCACGCTGCCCGGCGGGGCGACGAAGGCTTCGCGCACGCGGCGGCCTTCGGGCGTGCGGATCGGGATGTTCTGCAGGTTGGGATCGTTGCTCGACAGCCGCCCGGTCACCGCCACCGCCTGCGCATAGTGCGTGTGGACGCGGCCGGTGCGCGGATTGGCCAGCTGGCCCAGCTTGTCGGTGTAGGTGCCCTTGAGCTTCGACAGGCCGCGGTGCTCGAGGATCTTGGCCGGCAGCGGAAAATCCTCGGCCAGCTTCTCGAGCACTTCCTCGTCGGTGCTCGGCGCGCCGCTCGGCGTCTTCTTGACGACCGGCAGCCCGAGCTTGGTGAAGAACACCTCGCCGATTTGCTTGGGCGAACCGAGGTTGAAAGGCTGGCCCGCGAGCTCGTAGGCCTCCTGCTCGAGCGCCATGATGCGGGTGCCGAGTTCGTGGCTCTGCGCCGCGAGCGTGGGTGCGTCGATCAGCACGCCGTTGCGCTCGACGCGGTAGAGCGCCTCGCTCGAGTCCAGCTCGAGCCGGTAGATGAAGCGCAGCTTCTCGTCGCGCTCGATCTGCGGCCACAGCGCGCGGTGCACGTCGAGCGTCTGGTCGCTGTCCTCGCACGAATACTCGGCGGCCTTGGCGATGTCGACCTGGCTGAACGGGATCTGGTGCGCGCCCTTGCCGCACAGGTCTTCGTACGAAATGCCGCTGCGCCCCAGGTGGCGCTCGGCCAGGCTCGCGAGGCCGTGCGGCCGGTGCGCCTCGAGCACGTAGCTCTGCAACATCGTGTCGTGCGCATAGCCCTGCACCTCGATGCCGTGGTTGGCGAACACATGGCGGTCGTACTTGATGTGCTGGCCGAGCTTTTTCTTCTCGCCGTTCTCGAGCCAGGGCTTGAGCCGCGCGAGCACCTCGTCGAGCGGCAGCTGCGCGGGCGCATCGGGGTAGTCGTGCGCGAGCGGCACGTAGGCCGCCTCGCCGGGCTCGACGCTGAAGCTCACACCGACGATCTGCGCCACCATCTCGTCGAGCGAGGTGGTCTCGGTGTCGATCGCCACGAGCTCGGCGGCCTCGAGCCGGGCGAGCCAGGCGTCGAACAGTTCCCAGGTCGTGACCGTGTCGTACTTGAGGTTGCTCGCCGGTTCGGCGGCCGCCAGCGCGCCGAGGTTGGTCGATTCGTCGAACAGGCCGGCCTGGTCGGTGCTCGCCGCACCACCGCGCGCCGCCTGCTTCTTGATGTTCTCCTCGATCAGCTCGGGCGGCACTTCCATCGCCTCGATCGACTTGACCAGGCTCTTGAAGCCGAAGCGCTCGTAGAAGGGCTTGAGCTCGGCCGTCTTGGGTGCGCTCACCGGCAGGCCCTCGAGCGAAGGCAGGCCCGCCACATGCGCGGCCAGGTCGCAGTCGGTGCGGATGGTGACGAGCTGGCGCGACAGCGGCAGCCGGTCGATCGCCTTGCGCAGGTTCTCGCCGGCTTGCCCCTTGACCTCGGCGGCGCGTGCGATCAAGCCGTCGAGCGAGCCGTATTCGAGCAGCCACTTGGCCGCTGTCTTGGGCCCGACCTTGTCCACGCCCGGCACGTTGTCGACCGCGTCGCCCACGAGCGTCTGGTAGTCGACCATCAGCTGCGGCGGCACGCCGAACTCGGCCGTCACGCCTGCCACGTCGCGCTTCTTGCCGTTCATCGTGTCGATGATCGTGATGTGCTCGTCGACCAGCTGGCTCAGGTCCTTGTCGCCGCTCGACACGATGACCTCCACGCCCTGCGCCGCGGCCGTCCTGGCGAGCGTGCCGATCACGTCGTCGGCCTCGATGTCGGGCACGCAGAGCACCGGCCAGCCCATCAGCTTCACCACCTCGTGGATCGGCTCGATCTGGCTGCGCAGCTCGTCGGGCATCGGCGACCGGTTGGCCTTGTATTCGGGGTACAGGTCGTCGCGGAAGGTCTTGCCGGGCGCGTCGAACACGCAGGCCGCGTAGTCGGCGCGTACCTCGCGGCGCAACGCCGTCATCATGTTGATCATTCCCCGGATCGCGCCGGTGGCCGGGCTCTTGGGATCGCCCGGCACGGCCCGCAGGTCGGGCATGGCGTGGAAGGCGCGGTACAGATAGCTCGATCCGTCGACGAGCAGCAGCGTTTTCTTGTCGGTCATCGGGCCATTTTGCCGTGCCCGCCGCGGCCTTCCGAACCACGGGCGCATGCGCGGCCAACCGACACGCTGGAACGGGCGCGCGCCTACAATCCGGCCATGCCTGACTCCACACTCCTGGTCGCCCGCCGCATCCTGCTGGCGCTGGCCTTCGCCACCCCCGTTGCCGCCCTGCAGGCGCAACCCGCGCCCGCCGCGCCGCCGGCCGAGTCGCTACAGAACCAGGAGCAGGCCGACGGCCGCCGCAACCAGAAGATCGAGCACATCCGCACCGAGGACAGCGGCGCCACGGTCGACGAAGTCCGCTACGGCGGCCGCACGCAGAGCATCAACGTCAAGCCCAAATCGAACATGCCCGGCTACGAGGTGCTGCCGCAGGACGCCGGCACCGCCCGCCCCGGGCCGAGCGACTCGAGCGGCAACGGCGCGCGCGTCTGGAACGTGATGAAGTTCTGACCGTGCTGCGCCTTCCTTTGGCAGCACCCCGCTGAGCACCGCCATGGCAGTTTTTACCGAAGTCGAGTTCGGCGAGGCCGACGCGCTCGTGCAGCGCCTTGGCCTGGGCCCCCTGCGCGAACTGCGCGGCATCGAGGGCGGCATCGAGAACACCAACTATTTCGCGACCACCGAGCGTGGCGAGTTCGTGTTGACGCTGTTCGAGCGCCTGGGCGCCGAGCAGTTGCCCTACTACCTTTGCCTGATGAAGCACCTGGCCGCGCGCGGCCTGCCGGTGCCCGAGCCCGTGGCCGACCCAGCCGTCGCGCCGCCTTCGGGCCACCCCCTCACCATGCCCGCCCAGGCGCCCTGCGAACTGCTGCTGCAGGTGGCGGGCAAGCCGGCCGCGCTGGTGCAGCGCCTTTCGGGCCGCAGCGAACTGGCGCCGAACGCCGCGCACTGCACCGAGCTCGGCAGCATGCTCGCGCGCATGCACCTCGCGGCGCGCGACTTTCCGCGCATCCAGCCGAACCTGCGCGGCCTTGCGTGGTGGAACGAGACGGTGCCGGTGGTCCTGCCCTACATCGACGAGGCCCAGGCCGCCCTGCTGCGCGCCGAACTCGCCTACCAGAACCACGTTGCCGAATCGGCGGCCTATGCGGCGCTGCCGCGCGGGCCGGTGCATGCCGACCTGTTCCGCGACAACGTGATGTTCGCGAGCGGCACCGAGGCCGACGCTGAAGCCGGCGCCACACCGCGCCTGACGGGCGTGTTCGATTTCTACTTCGCGGGCACCGACACCTGGCTGTTCGACCTTGCCGTGTGCCTGAACGACTGGGCCATCGACCTCGCGACCGGCCGGCACGATGCCGCGCGCGCCGACGCGCTGCTCGCAGCCTACGAGACCGTGCGCCCGCTGAATGCGGCCGAGCGCGCCCTGCTGCCCGCCATGCTGCGCGCCGCGGCGCTGCGCTTCTGGACCTCGCGGCTCTGGGACTTTCACCTGCCACGCGAAGCCAGCATGCTGAAGCCGCACGACCCGGCGCACTTCGAGCGCGTGCTGCGCGAGCGCGTCTTCCATCCGCACGCCATGGCGCGATCGCTCGAGTCCATGGCCGCCTGAGCCCCAAGAAATGAAACTCCACATCGTGCCGGCGCGAACCGGCGCCGAATGGGTCCGCCTCGGGCTCAAGACCTTCTGGCGCCAGCCGCTGGCCTTCATCTCGCTGTTCTTCCTGCTGATGGCGATCATCTCCACGGTGTCGCTACTGCCGCTGGTCGGCAGCCTGCTGGCGCCGATCCTGCTGCCGTTCATGACGCTGGGCTTGATGGTCGCCACCTCCGTGGCCTACGGCGAGGGTCCGCCGCAGCCCGCCACCGCGGGCCAGGTGCAGCGGCCCATGGGCTCCGCGATGCTGGTCGCGGTGATCGGCGCCATGCGCGCCGAATGGCGCGCGCTCGTCAAGCTCGGCGTGATCTCGGCGGTGTACTTCGCGCTCGCGGTGCTGCTCACGGGCTTCATCGACGGCGGCGAACTGGCGCGCGCCTACCTGCTCGACCAGGCGCCCACGCCCGAGGTGATGGCAAGCAGCGACTTCCAGCTCGCGCGCATGTTCCTGATGTGCCTGAACCTGCCGCTGTCGCTGGCCATGTGGCATGCGCCCGCGCTGGTGCACTGGCACCGCGTCGAGCCGGTCAAGAGCATCTTCTTCAGCATCGTGGCGCTGTTCCGCAACTTCGGCGCCTACGCGCTGTTCGCGGTGGCCTGGTTCGGCGTGTTCCTGCTCGCGGGCATCGCCATGGGGCTGGTCGCGACCGTGCTGATGAGCGTGGGCTCGGCGGCCTTCCTGGGCAACATGCTGATCGTCGGCTCGGCGCTGGTGCTCGCGGCCATGTCGCTGAGCTCGACCTGGTTCACCTTCCGCGACAGCTTCGACCCGAACTGAACGCGGCGCGAGACGCGCCGCTCAGCCGCGCGCCCGGTCCTTGCGCAGGCTCGCGAACAGCGACCAGACCATGCCCGCCAGCAGCAGCAGCGCGACGCACAGCGCGCCCCACAGCCACCATTCGCGCGCGGGGTGCGGCTCGATGGGCACCGGCAACTGAACCGCCGCGGCAACGGCCGCATCGACGGCCTCGAGCACCGGTGGCCGGCGCATCGCGGCGTCCTCCACCGCCATGCGCGTGACCGCGGGCGTGTCCGGTGCGTTGCCGGCCGGCTGCTGTGCACCGGCCGCGCAGAACCAGGCCGCAGCCAACGCCACGGACCAACGGACAACACACACCATGGGGCGCGATGAGTTCGCACCAGGCTTCATGCGGCACCTCCTTCGGGCAGAAGAAGCCGCATCTTTCCCGATTTCTCGCCGCGTTGGGCACGCCGATGCGAAATAACCCGCTGCCGCGAGGGCGACGGTGGCCGCAGTTTGAACTATCGACCTAAACCGCAGCCCGCCTGCGGCGCGGGCATCGTCAAACCGGCGTGAGCTTGGCGACCGACAGCGCGAGCCACTTCACGCCGTGGCGCGAGAACTTCACCTGCGCGCGCGCATCGTCGCCGGTGCCTTCGAGTGCGAGCACCGTGCCTTCGCCGAACTTGTTGTGGAACACCTGCATGCCCGAGCGCAGGCCGTGCGAGGGCGCGGCCTTCTGCGGCGGCACCGGCGGACTCGCGAAGCTGTCCTTGTTGCTGCTGCCGTAGCCGCTGCCCCCGCCGTAGCCGCCGCCGCCCCCGGAACGCGTGCTGCCGTAACCACCGCCGTAGCCGAAAGCCGAGGGCTTGAACCCCTGGTTCTTCGGCGTGAGCCACTTGAGCGCGCCCTCGGGGAGCTCGTCGAAGAAGCGGCTCTTCAGGTTGTAGCGCGTCTGGCCGTGCAGCATGCGGGTCTGCGAATGGCTCAGGTAGAGGCGCTTGCGCGCGCGCGTGATCGCCACGTACATCAGGCGGCGCTCTTCCTCGAGGCTCTCGAAGTCGCTCATCGAGTTCTCGTGCGGGAACAGGCCCTCTTCCATGCCGGTGATGAACACGCAGTCGAACTCGAGCCCCTTGGCGGCGTGCACCGTCATGAGCTGCACCGCGTCCTGCCCGGCCTGCGCCTGGTTGTCGCCCGACTCGAGCGCCGCATGCGTGAGGAAGGCCGCGAGCGGGCTCAGCGTCTCGCCCGTTTCGGCGTCGGGTGCGAGCGGTTCGTCTAGCACTGGCCGGCTCGGGTCGAGGCCCTGGCTCGCGGGCGACTGCCGCAGCTCGTCGACTGGCAGTGCCACCGCATCGCGGCCGAAGCCCTCCTGCGTGACGAAGCTCTCGGCCGCGTTCACGAGTTCTTCCAGGTTCTCGATGCGGTCGGCGCCTTCGCGGTCGGCGCGGTAGTGCTCGACGAGGCCGCTGTGGTCGAGCACCAGCTCGATGATCTCGCGCAGGCTGATGCCCTGCGTCTGCTCGCGCAGCACGTCGATCTTGGCGACGAATGCCGTGAGGTTCGCACCCGCCTTGCCGCCCACGGCGTGCACCGCGTCGTGCAGCGAGCGCCCGGCGTTGCGCGCGGCGTCCTGCAGCTGCTCGAGCGTGCGCGCGCCTATGCCGCGCGGCGGAAAATTGACCACCCGCAGGAAGCTGGTGTCGTCGTCCTTGTTCTCGAGCAGGCGCAGGTAGGCCAGCGCGTGCTTGATTTCGGCGCGCTCGAAAAAGCGCAGGCCGCCGTACACGCGGTACGGCACGCCGGCATTGAAGAGCGCCGTCTCGATGACCCGGCTCTGCGCGTTGCTGCGGTAGAGCACGGCCATTTCCTTGCGCTCGAAGTCGTCGCGCACGAGCTGGCGCATCTCCTCGACCATCCACTGCGCTTCGGCCAGGTCGCTCGGCGCCTCGTACACGCGCACCGGCTCGCCGGGGCCCTGGTCGGTGCGCAGGCTCTTGCCGAGCCGCTTCTTGTTGTGGCTGATGAGCTCGTTGGCCGAATCGAGGATGTTGCTATAGCTGCGGTAGTTCTGCTCGAGCTTGATCTGGTTCTGCACATCGAACTCGCGCACGAAGTCGGCCATGTTGCCCACGCGCGCGCCGCGGAAGGCATAGATGCTCTGGTCGTCGTCGCCCACCGCGATCACGCTGTTGGGACCGGGCACGAAGTGCCCCGAGACCGTGTTGCCCGCGAGGATCTTGATCCAGGCGTACTGCAGCCGGTTGGTGTCCTGGAACTCGTCGATCAGGATGTGGCGGAAGCGCCGTTGGTAGTGCTCGCGCACCGGCTCGTTGTCGCGCAGCAGCTCGTAGCTGCGCAGCATGAGCTCGCCGAAGTCGACCACGCCCTCGCGCTGGCACTGCTCTTCGTAGAGCTGGTAGAGCTCCACCTTCTTGCGGTCGTCCTCGCTGCGGATCTCCACGTCCTTGGGGCGCAGGCCGTCTTCCTTGGCGCCCGCGATGAACCATTGCGTCTGCTTCGCCGGGTAGCGCTCGTCGTCGACGTTGAACTGCTTCATGAGCCGCTTGATGGCCGAGAGCTGGTCCTGGGTGTCGAGGATCTGGAACGTGGACGGCAGGTTGGCGAGCTTCCAGTGCGCGCGCAGGAAGCGGTTGCACAAGCCGTGGAAGGTGCCGATCCACATGCCGCGCACGTTCACCGGCAATATCGCCGTCAGCCGCGTCATCATCTCCTTGGCGGCCTTGTTGGTGAAGGTCACGGCCAGGATGCCGCCTGCGGAGACTTGGCCGGTCTGCAGCAGCCAGGCGATGCGCGTGGTCAGCACGCGGGTCTTGCCCGAGCCCGCGCCCGCGAGGATGAGTGCATTGCCCGCAGGCAACGTGACCGCAGCGCGCTGCTCCGGGTTCAGGTTCTGCAGCAGCGGCAGGTCCGAGGGGTGGGCATCAGCCGCAGGATCGTTGAACAACATCCGTCGATTGTAGAAACCGCCGCGTATGGGGGTTATATGAAGAAGCGGAAGACCCGCCTTCGTGGGACTGCGTAAAATCAATCACCGGGCCCAAGTTTCTTGCGCCCGGTTTTTTGTGCCCGCTCACTTTGGTGAAAAGCACACGAGAACCGGCCGGACCAAGCGCTCATTCGTTTTTTTGGGACGAAATTTCCGAGGAGCCAGTCCATGCAGATTTTCGATTACGACAACATCCTTTTGCTGCCGCGCAAGTGCCGCGTCGAGAGCCGTTCCGAATGCGACGCCAGCGTCGTGCTCGGCAGCCGCAGCTTCCGCCTGCCGGTGGTGCCCGCCAACATGAAGACGGTGGTCGACGAGCCGATCTGCCTCTGGCTGGCGCAGAACGGCTACTTCTACGTGATGCACCGCTTCGACCTCGACAACGTGAAGTTCGTGCGCGAGATGCAGGCCCAGGGCGTGTTCGCCTCGATCTCGCTGGGCGTGAAGAAGCCCGACTACGAGACGGTCGACCAGCTCGTGGCTGAGGGCCTGGTGCCCGAATACATCACGATCGACATCGCGCACGGCCATGCCGACAGCGTGAAGAACATGATCGGCTACCTCAAGCAGAAGCTGCCGGGCGCCTTCGTGATCGCCGGCAACGTGGGCACGCCCGAAGCCGTGATCGACCTCGAGAACTGGGGCGCCGACGCGACCAAGGTCGGCATCGGCCCGGGCAAGGTCTGCATCACCAAGCTCAAGACCGGCTTCGGCACCGGCGGCTGGCAGCTCAGCGCGCTCAAGTGGTGTGCGCGCGTGGCCACCAAGCCGATCATTGCCGACGGCGGCATTCGCGACCATGGCGACATCGCCAAGAGCGTGCGCTTCGGCGCCTCGATGGTGATGATCGGCTCGCTGTTCGCGGGCCACGAGGAGTCGCCGGGCCAGACGGTCGAGGTCGACGGCGCCCGCTTCAAGGAGTACTACGGCTCGGCCAGCGACTTCAACAAGGGCGAGTACAAGCACGTCGAGGGCAAGCGCATCCTCGAGCCGATCAAGGGCCTGCTGGCCGACACGCTGGTCGAGATGGAGCAGGACGTGCAGAGCTCCATCAGCTACGCGGGCGGGCGCACGCTGATGGACATCCGCAAGGTCAACTACGTCACGCTCGGCGGCGACAACGCAGGCGAACACCTGCTGATGTAGCCCCCCGGTCCGGAGTCCTCCTCTTTCGTCAGGCCTCCAGCAGCTGCACCGCGCACCGGTGCAGCCGGTGTGCCGGGTCGGCCAGCGCATCGAGGATACTGAAGTGGTCCAGGCCCGGCAGCGTCTCGCACACCGGCACCGCATGCCGGCCCCAGGCGGCGCGGATCATCGCGTTGTGGCGCAGGAACTCGTCGCTCTCGTTGCCCCCCACCAGCGCATGGAGTTGCCCGCGCGCGGGCGCCGGCCACAGCGCCGGGCTCGCGCGCAGCGCATCGGCATCGCCGAGCTTCAGCGTGTTGGCCAGGAACGGCGTGTGCTGCAGCGGGCGCAGGTCGTAGAGGCCCGAGATCGACAGTGCGTTGCGCACCAGCTGCGCCGGCAGGTCGGGCGCCACCGCCTGCCAGTCGCAGGCCAGCAGCGCAGCCGCCATGTGGCCGCCGGCCGAATGCCCCGCCACCGTGATGCGCGCGGGGTCGGCGCCCAGCGCCGCCGCATGCCGCCAGACCCATTCGAGCGCGCGCACCATCTGCATCAGGATGCCGGGCACCGTGACCGGCTGCTCGGGCGTGCCGGGGCACAGCGCGTAGTTCGGCATCACCACGCAGACACCGCGGTCGTTGAATGCGGGTGCGATGAAGGAATGGTCGCGCTTGTCCATCGCGCGCCAGTAGCCGCCGTGGATGAACACCAGCACCGGCGCGTCGGGCACCGGCGCGGGAAAGATGTCGAAGGTCTCGTTGACACCGCCTCCGTAGGGCACGTCGATGCGGCACGGCAGCGCTTCGCGCGCCGCGGCCGATTCGCGCGCCCAGCGCGAGAAATACGCCGGATACTCTTTGACCCGGGCGAGGTTGTTGTACATGCCTTCGAGCCAGGCGGGATCGTCGTGCGCGGCCATGCGGATGCTGCTCCTTGTGGGGGGACGCGCATCTTGGCATGCACTGGCCGGCCCTGCGCCGGCGGACACGATCTGGTTAGAATTCGGCTTGCGTTGGGGGGGTAGCTCAGCTGGGAGAGCGCCGCGTTCGCAATGCGGAGGTCGTGAGTTCGATCCTCATCCTCTCCACCAATCCATTCGAGGGCTCGGTTTTCACCGAGCCCTTTTTCTTTGCGGCGCGCGCTGCGGCCGCAACCTCCAACGGCTCCCGCTCGCATTTGCACTCCTGTGTTAACAAAAGCGTACTGCTTTAGTGGGTTTTTCAGATCAAGTTTGCAATTGACTACAAAGGTAGTACTGTAAATGCCTCGCATTTATTAAATATCTATCCAAAGTGAACCAAGGTGTTACGCCCTCCCACCTCCCCCTCCGGGGTGCGGACGCCTTGGCCTGTTGGAACGGGCAGGCATGAGCCGCGGTATGGACTGGAACCAACTCCGTGCCAGCCAAACCCCTCAGCCCGCCCCGCGGGCCCGACCCAGGCATCGCCGCCGATGCGCTCATGGTGGCGGGCATGCGGCTGGTGCTGGCGGTCTCGGCCCTGCTGGCCGTTGCGGTTGACGCTGGAGAGTCGCAACGGCGCCTGGACGGCGGCACCTGGCTCGCGTTCTCGGGTTACGCGCTCTACAGCCTCGGGGTCTACGCCTGCACGCGCAGCGGCCAGCCGTATTTCCAGGGCAAGGCGATCCACTGGTTCGACGTGCTGTGGTCGACGCTGCTCATCTTCGTGACCGGCGGCATCCAAAGCCACTACTTCCTCTTCTACTTCTTCGCGATCCTCACGTCGTCGTTCCGCTGGGGCTACGAGGAAGGCGCACGCATCACGATGGCATCGGTGGTCTCGTTCGGCGCCTGCTGCCTTGCGAGCGTCACGGGAAACAGCACGCCGCAGTTGCTCATGCGCGCCACTTTCCTGCTGGCGCTGGGCCACATGGTCGGCCACTGGGGCGGATCGAAAGTGGCGCTGCAGCGGCGCCTCGCGCTGCTGAGCCAGGTGAGCCGGCTGTCGAACCCGCGCTTCGGTGTCGACCGCACCCTCGCGAGCACGATGGAAAAGACGATGGCCTTCTTCGAAGCGAGCCATTGCATCCTGCTGATGCGCGACGCGGCCAACGGCCCCTGGGCCATGCGCAGCCTCGGACACGCCGACCCGGGCAAGCCGGCGAGCGTCGAAACGCTCGACCTGCTCTCGAGTTCGCCGCTGATGGGGTTGGGCGCCGAGCACATCGTGCTGAGCAACCGCAGGCCCTGGCCGCTGAGCCTGCTGGGCGCGCAGGGCCAGATCTGCGCCCCGCGGACGCAGCGCTGGCTTGCCCAGGATGCGCAAGGGCTCGCACGCAGCGCCGCGGTGGCCGCCATGCTCGAGGTGCGCGCCTTCATCAGCGCGCCGCTGCCGCTGCGCCAGGGCGAGGGGCGAATCTTCGTGGGCTCGCGCGGCGGGCTGTTCCAGAAGGCCGACGCGACCTTCCTCGCGCACATCATGAGCCAGGTCATCCCGGTGATCGAGACGATCAAGGTGCTCGACCGCATGGCCTCGGAGGCCGCCTCGAAGGAGCGCCTGAAGATCTCGCTCGACCTGCACGACACTGCCATCCAGCCCTACATCGGGCTCAAGCTCGGGTTGAGCGCGCTGCGCAAGAAAGCGTCGGCCGACAACCCGCTGATTGCCGACCTCGACCGGCTGGCCGCGATGGCCGACGGCGTGGTGGCAGAACTGCGCCACTACGCGGGCACCGTGCGCGACGGCGCCGACAACCGCTGCGAGTTCATCCTGCCGCACCTGCACCGCCAGGCCGCGCGCATCAAGGTGCTCTACGGCATCGACATCGACATCGTGGTCGAGGGCGACGTGCAGCTCGACGACCGCATGACGGCCGAAGTGCTGCAGCTCGCGCGCGAAGGCCTGCACAACATCTGCAAGCACACCGACGCGCACCACGGCCGCATCCGCATCGGCTGCGCCGACGGCAAGCTGCAGCTGCGCATCGAGAACGATGCCTGCGACGCGGAACCGGTCGAATTCCACCCGCGTTCCATCAGCGAACGCGCAGCCGCCCTAGGCGGCAGCGCCAGAGTGAGTCGGGGCTGGGACGGCGCCACTGCCGTGCTGGTCGAAATACCCATCTGAATCAAGGAGAAGGTGCCCATGCAGCCAACCACCGCCCGACCCATCAGCGTCATGCTCGTCGACGATCATCGGACCATGCTCTGGGGCCTCTCGAAGCTGATCGACGGCGAACAGCCGCGCATGAAGGTCGTCGCCACGGCCAACTGCGCCGAGCAGGCACTGGAGCGAAGCGAGGCGACGATGCCCGACGTGATCGTGCTCGACCTCGACCTGGCCGGCCAGAGCGCCCTCGACATCCTGCCGATGCTGCTCGCGAACGAGGTGTCGCGTGCGCTCATCCTTACGGCCGAGCGCCAGCAGCACACGCTCGACCTCGCGGTGCTGAGCGGGGCGCGCGGCGTGCTGTGCAAGGACGCCCCTGCGGAACAGGTGCTCGACGCGATCGAGCGCGTCCACAAGGGCGAACTCTGCATCGACGCACAGGCGATGGGCCGCGTGTTCTCGCAGCTCACTTCACCGAAGAAGGCCGCCAGGCCCGACCCCGAAGCCGCCAGGATCGCAAGCCTGACGCAGAAGGAGCGCCAGGCCATCCGCGCCGTCGTCGAAGGCAGCGGCGCGCCGAACAAGACGCTCGCATCGCGGCTGTTCGTGACCGAGCACACCTTCCGCAATCACCTGACGTCGATCTACCAGAAGCTCGACGTCGCGAACCGCCTCGAGCTGTACATCTACGCGATGAAGCACCAGCTCCACGTCGCGCCGCACTGAGCGCGGCAGGCCGCGCCCGGCGGTATCCGCTCAATCACAGACGGACCGGGCGAGGCAGGCCGTGAGACGACCGAAGATCGTCTCGAAGCCGCCGATGTCTTCGGCGAGCGCCCTGAACGACACGACCAGCGTGATCGACACCACCGCGATGACCAGCGCGTATTCGACCAGCTGAGCGCCCTCTTCGCCGCGCAGGAACCCGCGGGTCGATTGGCCGAGGGCCTGGAGAACCTGGTTCATTGGTCTTTCCCTTTCATTTCAACCAGCCCAGTTGGTTCGCGAGGATCTGGGTCACGGTCCCGGCGCAGATGCAGATGCCGTAGGGCAGCTTTCCGATCGACTGGCGCAGGTCGCCGGCCGCGTCCGGCCGCATGCAGGCCATCCCCGAGACCACGTTGGCGAGCATGTGGCAGAGGCGGCTGCGGTGGATGGCAAAGGCGATGGCGGCCACGCCCCCGGCCATGCATGTGAAGAAGATGGCCGTCAGCGTCTGGTGGGGGCCGAGAAAGGCACCCACCATCGCCATCAGCTTGACGTCGCCCGCACCCATCACACCGAGCAGGTAGAACGGCAGCATGATGGCCAGGCCGAGGCCAAGGCCACCGAACGCGTGCGACGCACCTGCCGCCGGCGTGCGCGCCGCGATGGTGCCGTAGACCACCGCGAAGACCATGCCGCCGAATGTCAGCCAGTTGGGAATTCGGTAGAAGCGCCAGTCGCTGACCGCGGCCATCGCCAGCAGCACCAGCAGCCCGCCCAGGCGAAAATCCAGTGCCGCCACCGTCAACAGGTCGAGGAAGGCGTCGAGTCCGCGCATGGCCTGATGCTCCTGTCTGCCGGCGGTCAGGCGCTGCGCCGCACCGCGAGCAGCAGGAGCAGGCACACGGCCAGCACGAGCGAGCCGATGAGTGCGAACTCCATGAACGACATGCCTGCTTCCTCGCGCAGCAGGTTCATGAAGTTTCTTGGCAGCAGTTCGTGCGATTCCATGCGTATTTCCCGGTGATGTGGCGTCACTGTAGGAATTGGCACGCTTGCGCGCATGGGCCGTGCGCCCCCGGCCCGGGGAGACATGTGCCCCGGGTCCGCCGCCCGGGTGCATGACAAAGCGCCTGCCTCGCGTGCACCAGCGCGGGGCGCGCCCGTGAAAAAGGCCCCGGTGTGTGCCGGGGCCTCTGGATGCGTGCCGCCCGTGGGCCGGGCGCGCCGCTTCTCAGGTGTCGAGCGTCAGGTGCTGGCCATGCAGCGCTGCTGCCGCGGGCGAGGCGAGGAACGCGATGGTCTGCGCCGCGACCGAGGTCGACACCCAGTCGGCGGGATTCGCGTCGGGCATCGCCTGTCGGTTGGCCGGCGTGTCGAGCACGCTGGGCGCCACGCTGTTGATGGCCACGCCATGCGGCGCCGCTTCGGCCGCCATGGCTTCGACCAGGCGCTGCAGCGCGCTCTTCGACGCGATGTAGGCGGCCATGCCCGGCAGGCCGCGCGCAGCCACCTTGGCGGTGACCGCGACGATGCGGCCGGCGCCGTGCTCGATCATCGAAGGCAGCACCGCCTGCGTGACCGCCACGAACGACCAGGCGTTGAGGTCCATCATGCGGTTCCAGCTCGCGCGCGTGAGCGCATGCGTGGCCTCGCCCATCTCGAAGCCGCCCGCGATGTGGACCAGTGCATCGATGCGGCCGAACGCCTTTCGCGCCTGCGTCGCGAGCGCCGACATCTCGTCGACCGAGGTCACGTCGCCCTCCAGCAGCAGGTGCTGCGAATTGTCGAGACCCGGGAAGGCATCGGCCAGCCGGTCCGCGCGATGGTCGACAAGCGCGAGACGTGCGCCCTGCGCAAGAAAGTGCTGGACCACCGCACGGCCCAGCGCGCCCGCGGCGCCGGTGATCACCACATGCGGCATGGTGCTTGTGTCTGCTGTTGTCATGGAAGTGTTCTCCTGGTGAAGGGCGTGGACCGCCGCCGATGACGCATGCTACCGCTGCGGCGCACAAAATCGTTGAGCCCCAAAATTTTTACGCTATACTTGCGGTCTTGCCAAAAAACGCCAAGCGTTTGAAAAGCAAGGGCTCTTAGCTCAGTTGGTAGAGCAGCGGACTCTTAATCCGTAGGTCGAGTGTTCGAGTCACTCAGGGCCCACCAACCAACACGAAAAGCCTGCTACCGCTCGGTAGCAGGCTTTTTTCATGGTGATACGCCGCCCCGGCCGGAGAGGATCCTCTCGGAAGAAGAGGAAATATTTCACGGTTTCACAGCCAATCCGAGTTGCTTCCGGCCGCCGCCTACGCCGGACAGTCCTTTGGCGTGGCATCTTGCAAACTGCTGTCACGCACCAAAAGAAGAACAAGAACGACCGCGACAGAAGTCTCGCGTCCAAACGCCAGTTCGTTTTTCTACCCGCCCAGGCGGGTTTTTTTTGCCTGTTCCGTTCAGGCCGGCGGCGAAAAGCCGCGCAGGATCGCAGCGCGGATGTCTTCGGGCACGGCCACGGCACGGTGGCTTTCGAGCGACGTGGTCACGAGCACCTGCTTTACCTGCATGCGCAGCTCGCCGGTCGCAGGCTCGAAGCAGCGCAGCGCGAGCGCGATCGAACGCGAACCCAGCCGCTCCACCGAGAGCCCGAGCATCACATCGTCGCCCATGCGGCTCACCGCGCGGAAATCGGCCTCGAGCTGCACGGTCGGCAGGCCGATGCGCCGCCCGCCGATGAGCGCGTGGTAGTCCACGCCGAGGCCCTCGCCCACCCAGTCTTCCACGAGGCCGTTGAGCATCACGAAGTACTGCGGATAGAAGACGATGCCCGCCGGGTCGCAGTCCGAGAAGCGGATCATCCGCGCGCGCTGGAACTCGACCACGGTCTGGGCGGGCGAGTCGATGGCGCTCACGCCGCTTCCTCGCCCGCAGGCTCGCTGCGCATCACGTGCACGCGCAGCTGCCCGAGTTGCGCATGCATCTGCTTGACGGTCTTCATGTCGAGCCCCGAGAACATCTCGAGGATCCACTGTTCGTGCTCCTTGGCCATGGCCTCGAAGCTCGTGCGGCCCTTGGGCGTGAGGCTCACGATCCACGAGCGACGGTCGTCGGGGCTGTGCGTGCGCACCACCACGCCATCGCGTTCGAGCTCGTCGGTCAGGCCGGTGACGTTGCCGCCGGTCACCATCAGGTAGCGCGAGAGCACGCGCATCTTGAGGCCTTCGCGGTAGCGATGGAGCTGCGCCATGTAGTCGAAGCGCGCCAGCGAGATGCCGAAGCGCTCGCGCAGCCGGCGCCGGATCTCGGCCTCGATCTGCGTGGTGCTGGCCAGCATGCGCAGCCAGAGCTTGAGCATCGCGTGGTCGTCGTGGCCGGCGCGCGCTTCGTGGCCTAGTTCTTCGGCGTCGCTGAGCGCCGCATGCGAGGCGTCGTTGCGCATCACATCACCTCTCCGCCCGAGACCGACACCGATTGCCCGGTGACGGAGCCGGCGCCCTCGCCGCAGAGCCAGCGCACCGCATCGGCCACTTCGGCCGGCTGCACGATGCGCTTCTGCGGATTGACGGCAGAGAACTCGGCCAGCGCATCGGCTTCGCTGCGCCCGGTCTTGCCGACCACGTTGGCCACGCTCGTGCGCAGGATCTCGGTGTCGGTGTAGCCGGGGCACACCGCGTTCACCGTGATGCCCTTGCGCGCCACCTCGAGCGCGAGCGCGCGGGTGAGCCCGATCACGCCGTGCTTGGCCGCCGTATAGGCCGCTACGTACGCGTAGCCCTTCTGGCCCGCAGTGCTCGCGATGTTGACGATGCGGCCCCAGCCGGCCTCGAGCATGCCGGGCAGTGCCGCCTGCGTGCACAGGAAGGTGCCGGTCAGGTTGACGTCGAGCATGCGCTGCCAGAGCGCGGGCGTGGTCTTGAGGAACGGTGCGCTCTCTGCCGCGCCCGCGTTGTTCACGAGGACGGCGACGGGCCCGCGTTCAGCGCTGGCCTGTGCGAAGGCCGCGCGCACCGCGGCCTCGTCGGCCACGTCGGCCGCCGCGACACCGTGCCCCTGGCCCGGCAGCGATGCGGCCACGCGCGCGAGCGCATCGAGGTCGCGCCCGAGCAACGTCAATGTGGCGCCCTCGGCCGCGAGCGTGCGGGCGATTTCGGCGCCGATGCCGCGCGCGGCGCCGGTCACGAGTGCATGGCGTCCGGCGAGTGGATTTTCTTGCATACCTGAAATATTTACTTATGAACTTTTCGAACCGCGATTTTGGCGCATCGCCTTTTCAGCGCATGAAACGGCCGCCGTTGAGGTCGAGCGTGGCGCCTGTCATGAAGGCCGCTGCGGGCGACGCGAGATAGACCACCGCAGCCGCCACTTCTTCGGGCTCGCCGAAGCGGCCTACCGGAATGCCGGCCTGTAGTGCCTGTTGCCGCGCCGCATCGAGCGCGTCGAGCGCGGGGCTCCTGACCGCCGCGGGCGCGACGGCGTTGACTGTGACCCCGTGCGGCGCCAGTTCCGCGGCGAAGCTGCGTGTCAGCGCCAGCAGCGCCGCCTTGCTGGCCGCATAGTGCGCGCCCGTGGCCGCGCTGGGCTGCTGCCCCGCCATGGACGCGATGTTGACTATGCGCCCCTGCCCGCGCGCGCGCATGTGGCGCCCCGCGATGCGGCAGCCGAAGAAGCTGCCGCGCAGGTTGACCGCGAGCACCTCGTCCCACTCCTCGGGCGTGATGTCCCAGAGCGAGGTGAAGGCGGTGCGTGCGGCGTTGTTGACCAGCACGTCGACCGCGCCGAAGCGCGCGGCGGCCGCATCGAAGCAGCGCGAGAACGCCGCCTCGTCGCGCACGTCGAGCTGCATGGCCACGCAGTCGGCGCCTGTGCCGCGCAAGCGCGCGGCCGCGCGTTCGGCGCCATCGCCATCGATGTCCGCGAGCACGGTGCGCGCGCCCGCCTCGGCCAGCCCGCGCGCGATGGCCTCGCCCAGCCCCTGCGCCGCACCCGTGACGAAGGCGGCGCGGCCGGCGAGCACGGGCGATGCGGCCATCAGGCCGCCTTTGCGGCAGGCCGCGACGCCGGCCCGCGGTCCCAGGTGCCGGCGGTCACGCCGCGTTCGCGCAGCTTGAACTTCTGCACCTTGCCGTTCTCCGTGCGCGGAAGGTCGGGCAGCAGGTCGATGTAGCGGGGCACCGCGAAGTACGGCAGCCGGCTTTCGCAGAAGCGCACCAGCGCGGCCGGCTCGATGTGCTCGCCCTCGCGCGCAACGAGCGCGGCCATCACCTCGTCTTCGGCAAGTTCCGAGCGCACCGGATAGACCGCGCAGGCCGCCACGCCGGGATGGCTCAGCAGCACCTGCTCGACCTCGAACGACGAGATGTTCTCGCCGCGGCGGCGGATCGCGTCCTTGATGCGGTCGACAAAACGGAACGCCCCATCGGCATCGCGCACCACGCGGTCGCCGGTGTGGAACCAGAGGTTGCGCCAGGCCTCGACCGTCTTCTCGGGCATCTGGAAGTAGCCGCTCGCGAAGGCATGGGGTTCGTCCGAACGCAGCAGCAATTCGCCGGCTTCGCCGATCGGAAGTTCCACGTCGCCCTCGTCGGCCACGCGCGCCTGGAAGCCCGGACGCAGCCAGCCCATGACGCCGCCGCGCGGTGAATCCGGCGCGGTGGCGATCGCAAAGTTGGTTTCGGTCGAGCCGTAGCCCTCGAGCAGCTTCACGCCGGTGCGCGCCAAAAAGGCCTGTGCGGCCGTCGCGGGCACGCCCGGCCCGAGCCCGATGCGCACGCGGTGGCCGCGTTCGCCTTGGCCCTCGGGCTGCGCGAGCAGGATGGGCACCATCGCGCCGAGCAGGTAAACCACGGTCGCCCGGTTGTCGCGCATCGCGGGCCAGAAGCCCGACGCCGAGAAGCGTGTCTCGAACACCGCCTCGGCGCCGGTCAGCGCGGCCTGCGCGAAGGTGTTGAGCGCATTGATGTGGAACAGCGGCAGCGTGGTGCACAGCACATCGTCCGCACCGACGCCGATCACCTCGGCACTGTTCACGCCCCACCAGAAATACTGCGCATGCGGGCAGACCACGCCCTTGGCGGGGCCGGTGGTGCCCGAGGTGTAGAGGATGGCGAGCGGATCGCCGGGCAGAACGTCTGCGGGTGGCAGCGAAGGCCCCTCCAGCGGATAGCGGCTCACGCGCACGCCTGCCGGCGCTGTCCACGCAGCGCCAGCCTCGCCAACCACCCACACCGCTTGCAGCGACGTGCGCGCGAGGTCGGCCGTCGCCAGCCGTTCGAGGAATCCGGCCTCGATCACCAGCAGCTTCGCCTGGCTGTTGGCGAGGAAGTATTCGAGCTGCGGCCCCATCGACGCGCTGTTGACCGGCACCACCGCCGCGCCGAGCCAGCCGGCGCCGAGAAAGACCTCGAGAAACTCGATGCGGTTGCCGCACATCACGGCGATGCGGTCGCCGCGCGCCACGCCGGCCGCGGCCAGGGCGCCGGCGCGCACCGCGGCCGCCGCCGCCGCATCGCCGTGCGTCCACTGCCGCCCCGCGATGCGCACCAGCGGACGCCCCGCGAAGCGCTCGGCCTGCCGCTGCAGCATCGCCGGCAGCATGCGCTGGCCGGGCGGCAGCGCGCGCACCTCACTCGTCATCGTGCGTGCCTCCGCCGAGGTAGGTGGCCTGCACGCGCGGGTCGCCCGCCAGTTCGGCCGAGGCGCCCGACAGCGCGATCTCGCCGGTCTCGAGCACGTAGCCGTGGTCGGAGGTCTCGAGTGCCGCGCGCGCGTTCTGCTCGACCAGCAGGATCGAGACGCCGTCGTCGCGCAGCTTGCGCACGATCGACAGGATGTCGCGCACGATGAGCGGTGCCAGCCCGAGGCTCGGCTCGTCGAGCATCAACAGCCGCGGGGCCGACATCAGCGCCCGCCCGACCGCGAGCATCTGCCGCTCGCCGCCCGAGAGCGTGTCGGCGCGCTGCGCGCGGCGCTCGGCCAGGCGCGGGAACCGGTCGTACACCGATTGCAAGCGCTTCTTCATCGCGTCGCCGCGCAGCCGCTTGGCATAGGCGCCGAGCTGCAGGTTGTCGAGCACCGTCAGCTCGCCGAACAGCTCGCGCTTCTCGGGCACGAGGCACAGGCCGCGCTCCACGCGCGATTCGACGTCGAGGCCCTGCAGGTCCTCGCCCTCGAAGCGCAGCGTTCCCTTGCAGGGCAGCAGGCCCATCGCCGCCGCGAGCAGCGTGGTCTTGCCCGCGCCATTCGGGCCGATCACCGAGATGATCTGGCCCGGCTGCAGGTCGAGCGACACGCCGCGCACCGCCTCGACCTGCCCGTACGACACGTGCAGATCGCCGATCTCGAGCATGGCGGTCATACAACGCTCCCCAGATAAGCCGCCTGCACGCGTTCGTCGGCGCGCACCGCCGACGGCACGCCCTCGACGAGCTTGGAGCCGAAATTCATCACCACCAGCCGGTCCACGAGTTTCATCACGAAGTCCATGTCATGTTCGACGATCAGGATCGTCACGCCCTCCTCGCGCAGCTTGCGCAGCAGGTCGCCGAGCGCCATCTTTTCCTTGCGGCGCAGGCCCGCCGCGGGCTCGTCGAGCACCAGCAGCACCGGGTCGGCCGCGAGCGCACGTGCGATCTCGAGGATGCGCTGCGTGCCCAGCGGCAGGCTGCCCGCGAGTTCGTCCGCGCGGTCGCCCAGGCCGATGCGGTCGAGCTGGCGCTGTGCCTCCTGCAGGATCTGCCGCTCCTCGGCGCGGTCGAGCCGCAGGCCCGCCCTGAGGACACCCGAGCGCGTGCGCGAATGCGCACCCAGCGCCACGTTGTCGAGCAGGCTCATGTGGGGGCGCAGCTTGACGTGCTGGAAGGTGCGCGCCAGCCCGAGCCGCGCGACCTGCCGCTGCGGCATGCCCGCGATGTCGCGCCCGAGAAAGCGCACCTCGCCCGCGCTCATCGGCAAGGTGCAGGTCAGCAGGTTGAACATGGTCGACTTGCCGGCGCCGTTGGGCCCGATGAGGCCGACGATCTCGCCCGCATTGACCTCGAAGCTCACGTCGTTGACCGCCACGAGGCCGCCGAAGCGCCTGACCGCGCCCTTGACCGACAGCACCTGCGTGCCGCGCGCGGGCAACTGCCGGTGTGCGAGCGGCGCCACTTCAGGCCCTTCGTAGCGCGAAGCCCCCGAGGTACCGCCATGCCGCCGCGTCCAGCGTCGCAGCAGCCCCATCAGCCCGCCGCGCGCAAAGTGCAGCAGCAGGATGAAGAGCGTCGCGAAGGCCACCGCTTCCAGCTGGCCCGCGCGCTGCGTGAGCATGGGCAGCACGTCCTGCAGCCCGTTCTTGAGCACCAGCACCAGCGCCGCACCCACCAGCGCGCCCGACAGGTGGCCCAGGCCGCCCGCCACCGCCATCAGCAGGTATTCGATGCTCACCCGAACGTCGAACGGCGACGGGCTCACGAAGCGGTTCATGTGCGCATAGAGCCAACCCGCCAGGCCCGCGAAGAGCGCGGCCGTGACGAACAGCGTGAGGCGCACGCGGTAAGCGTCGGCGCCCACGCTCGCAAGCAGCGTGGCGCCGCCGCGCAGTCCGCGGATGGCGCGGCCCGGGCGCGACTGCAGCAGGTTGTGGCTGAACAGGCAGGCCAGCCCGACGATCGCCCAGATCAGGTAGTACATCGCGCGCGGATCGGCGAGCGACCAGCCCGCGACATGCAGCGGCGGAATGTTCGACAGCCCCGTGTGGCGCCCGAGCGCATCGACGTTGCCGAACAGCATTGCGATCGACAGGCCCCAGGCGATGGTGCTGAGCGGCAGGAAGTGTCCGCCGAGCCGCAGCGTGAGCATGCCGATCGCCAACGCCGAGACGCCGGTCAACAGCAGCGCGAAGAAAAGGCCGATCCACGGCGACAGGCCCTGCGTGGTCGTGAGCCATGCCGTCGCATAGGCTGCGATGCCCACGAAGGCGGCCTGTCCGAACGACGTGGCGCCGCCCACGCCGGTGAGCAGCACCAGGCCCAGCGCCACCAGGGCGCCGATGCCGATGTCGTTGAAGAGCGAGACCGTGAAGCTGCCCGCCAGCGCCGGCAGCAGTGCCAGCACGACGACCACTCCGGCGATCAACGCCATGCGTTTGCGGTTCGCGTTCATCATTGCTCCACCTCGTCTTCTTCCTCTTCGCTGTGGACCGCCAGGAACGATCGCAGCATGAGCACGGGTATCAGCAGGCTGAAGACGATCACGTCCTTCAGCGCCCCGCTCCAGAACGACGCGAAGCTCTCGACCACGCCGACCGCCAGCGCGCCGAGCGCCGTGATCGGGTAGCTCACCAGACCGCCAATGATCGCGGCCACGAAGGCCTTCAGTCCGATGATGAAGCCCGAGTCGTAGTACATCGTGGTCACCGGCGCGATCAACACGCCGATGAGGCCGGCGAGCAGCGACGCGCAGCCGTAGGCCAGCAACGCGGTGCGCACCGGCCGGATGCCGACCAGCCGCGCGCCCACGCGGTTGACCGCGGTCGCGCGCAGGGCCTTGCCGGCCACCGTGCGTTCGAAGACTAGAAAGAACAACCCGCTGAGCACGATCGCGGCGCCCACCATCAGCACCACCTGGCCGCTGACGGTGAAACCGTCGCCCAGCGTGAACACCGCACTCGTGAGCGGCGTGGTGCGCGAGCCCTCGGGTCCGAAGAACAGCAGGCCCAGGCCCGAGAGCAGGAAGTGCAGCGCGAGCGACACGATCAGCAGCACCAGCACCGAGGCGTCGGCAATCGGCTGGAACACCACCCGCGCGAGCAGCGGCGCCATCGGCACCACCAGCAGCACGGCCACGGCAATGTGCACGGCCACGGGCACGCCGGGCCGCGCCGCGAGCCATGCGAGCACGCAGGGCACCGCAGGCAGCACGCCCCACATCAGCACCGCCTTCGGAATGCGCGCAGCCTCACCGCGGCGCACCAGGCTGCCGATCTCGGTGGCAAGCGCCAGCGCCGCGAGCACCGCCACCATGCCGATGGTCGGCGGCACGCGGCCGGTCTCGAAGGCCGCGAGCGACAGCGCGGCAAAGGCCGCGAGGTCGCCGAACGGCACGAACACCACGCGGGTGACGGAAAAAATCAGCACCAGCCCGAGGCCGGCGAGCAGATAGACGGCACCGTTGGCGAGGCCATCGGTGACGAGGATCAATGCCACGTCCCATGTCATGAGGAAACTCCCTGCAGGATCGTTGTTGTCCGGATCGTTCGCGCGCGTGTACTCAAGGTGCGAGCTTCCATTGGCCGTTGTCGAGCTTGACGATCACGCGCGCGCGTTCGTCCACGCCGTAGAGGCTGCCGGGCTTGAAGGTGTAGACGCCGTGGGTGCCCACCACTTCCTTGGTGCTGAAGATCGCATCGCGCAGCGCCACCCGGAACTCGGCCGTGCCCGGCTCTGCCTTCTTCATGGCGCGCGCGGCGGCATCGGCGAACACCAGCCAGCCGTCGAACGAGTAGGCCGAGAAGGCATCGTTGGTGGCGGCGTTGTTGACCTTCTGGAACACGGCACGGAAGTCGGTCGCGATCTTCTTGGTCGGATGGCTCTCGGGCAATTGCTCGGCCACGATCACAGGCCCCGTGGGCATCAGCGCGTTCTGCCCGGCCGCGCCGACCACGCGCACGAAGTCGGGGTTGATCAGCCCATGCTGGCCGTACACGCCGCCCTTGAAGCCGCGCTCCTGCAGCGCCAGGAAAGGCAGTGCGCCCGGCGTGCCCGCGCCGCCGGTCATCACCGCGTCGGGGCGCAGCGCCACGATCTTGAGCACCTGCCCGGTGACCGATGCGTCGGCGCGCGCATAGCGCTCGTTGCTCACCACCTTGATGCCGGCCGCGGGCGCGGCTTTCATCATGGCGTTGTAGACCAGGTCGCCCCAGGCGTCGGAGAAGCCGATGTAGCCCACGGTCTTGACGTTGTTGCGCTTCATGCGCTCGATCACCGCATCGATCATGAGCTGCGTGGGCTGTGCCACGGTCATCACCCATTCGTTGTCGGCCGGATCCAGCAGGATGGGTGTCAAGCCGATCATCGGCGTCTTCGCGCCCTTGCCGACCTGCGCCATCGCGATGGCGGCCGGCACGCCCGAGGTGCCCATGAGCACGTCGACCTTTTCCTCCTCGATCAGCTTGCGCGCATTGCGTCCGGCCGTGGTGGGGTCGGAGCCGTCGTCGAGCACGATGAGCTGGATCTTGCGGCCCTCGACCTCGCCTTTGTAGGCCAGCGCGGCCTGCATGCCCTTGGCATAGGGCACGCCGAGCGAGGAGTTGGGCCCCGAGAGCGAGACGCTCAGCCCCACTTTGAGATCGGCCGCGATGGCGCCCGCCATGCCGCAGGCGGTCAGCGCCGCGGCGAGGGCGCCGCGCGTCAAGGTCAACATCAGGCTCTTCATGTCTTGGCTCCGGTGAGGGAAGGTGGATGAAACGAACGGGAGGAAACTCAGATGAACAACTGGATCGCGGGCAATGCGCGCGCACAGTCGAGCAGGTCGACGCGCTTCTCGCGCAGGGCCCAACCCGAGGGCGTGCACACCAGGTGATGGCGCGCCGTGCCGCTCAGCAGCACCTGCGCGTCGCCACGCGCCTCGACGTAGAGGAACGGTGTGCGAAGGCGCACCTCACCCTGCGACTCGGTCTCGATGCGCGACGGCTGCAGCACATGCTGGCTGCGGCTCGGCGGATGCTGCGAATGGGCCCGCGGGTTGCCCAGCCGGTCCACGCGCAGCTGCAGCAACAGCCGGTCTTCGTAGGCCAGCGAGTTGTGCGAGAACGGGTCGGCCTGCGCCGCGCCGAGCAGCGGCACCCAGTAGTGGCCGTCGTCGGTGAAGAGCGCCAGCCACTCGGCGAAGCGCCGTTCGTCGAGCAGCGCCGCCTCGTGCGCGGCGAAATCGCGCGGGTCGCCGTTCATGCCGAGGCCTCCATGCCCGCCACCATGGCCTGGGCCCAGGCGCGGAACTGGTTGCGCATGAGCAGCTCGTTGGTGCCGTTGGTGGTGAGCGTAGTCTGCGCACGCTCGGCGGGGTCGTAGTTCCGGTGCAGGCTCACCCAGTCGTTGCCCTCGGCGCGCAGGCCGCGCTGGATGCTCTCGAACAGGTGCACGTCGTCGTGCGCGACCACCGACATCGGCGAGAACACGAGCCGGTTGTAGCTCATCGCGCGTTCGAAAAGAAGCTCGGGCGCACCGGCCGCGCGAAAGCTCCAGGCCTCGACGAGCGTGCGGTCCGCTGCCAGCGGCCGGATCACGCGGATGGCCTGCGGCGAGCCCTTGACCGACAGGCTCGGGTACAGCACCGAGTTCTGCGGCGAGCGCTGCAGGATCTCGGTGGCGCGCGCCTCGCCGTGCGCGGCGCGCATCGCGGCCTCGTAGTCGGGCAGCTGCGCGTAGTTGGAATGGATGCTGAAGTTGACGCCGAGCATGCTGTGGCCGTTGGCGAACACCCGGCCGCCCATGTCGTCGAAGAACGCATAGCCCGCGCCGAACGGCAGGATCTGCTCCATCGCCATCGGCTTGGGATCGGTGGGCGCATGGCCTTCCCACAGCGCCTCGGCCGCCTGCGTGGCGGACTCGTGGGTCGACATCGGGTGCACCGTGTCGTTGATGTTCTCGAGGTAGATCTTCCAGTTGCAGTGCACGATGTTGCGCAGCACGCCGCCGCCCACCGTGAGCCTGCCTTCGGGCGAGCGGTCGACCATGTTGTCGATCGCGCCGAGCACCTCGCCGAAGTAGTCCTCGAAGCCAGGTCCCGTGTCGGCGAGCCGCACGAAGACGAAGTCGCGGTACACCTTCACATGCTTCACCGGCGCCATGCCCTGCCCCGATTCGCAGGCTTTGAGCCGTGTGCCTTCGTAGCCCTGCTTGAGCGGCATGCCGAGCGGCGCGCCGTCGAGCTTGTAGGTCCACGCGTGGTAGGGGCAGCGAAAGAAGCGCCCGGCGTTGCCGCATTCGTCGGTGACCAGCTGCGTGCCCTTGTGGGCGCAGCGGTTGTAGAGCACGCGCAGGTCGCCGTCGGGCTGGCGCACCATCACGAGCGGCCGGCCGGCGATCTCCGCGGCCACGAAGTCGCCGGCCTCCGGCACCTGGCTCGCATGGCCGAGGAAGACCCAGCTGTTGGCGAACAGGTGCGCCTGCTCGAGCGCGAAGATCTCCTCGCTCAGGTACAGGTCGCGGTGCACGCAGTCGTCCTGCACGAGCGCGGCAATGCGCTCGGGGTGGTCGCGGTAGGCGGATGTCATCGGCGCGGGCCTTGGGTCGTCCGGGGTCGCGTCAGGGCACCAGCTTCCACTGGCCCTTCTGCATCTGCACCACGACCACGCCGCGCTGGTCGGATCCGTAGCGGTCGTCGGGCTTGAAGGTGTAGATGCCGTGGGTGCCCACGAGCTCCTTGGTCGCGACGATGGCATCGCGCAGCGCCGTGCGGTACTGCGGCGTGCCCGGCTCGCCCTTGGTGCGCGAAGCCGCGTCGGCGAGCAGCAGGTAGGCATCGTAGGTGTAGGACGAGAAGGCATCGGTCGGCACGGCGCCATGGGCCTTCTGGTAGGCCGCGCGGAAGCTCATCGCCACCTTCTTGATGGGGTTGCTGTCGGGCAGCTGGTCGGCCACCAGCACCGGGCCGCTGGGCACCTGCAGGCCTTCGATGGAGGCACCGCCCACGCGCACGAAGTCGGCGTTGATGAGGCCGTGCGTGCCGTAGATCTTTCCTTTGTAGCCGCGCTCGGCAAGCGCAAGGTACGGCAGCGCCCCGGGCGTGCCGGAGTTGCCTGCGAACACGGCGTCGGGCCGCTTGGCGACGATCTTGAGCACCTGGCCCGCGACCGAAGAATCGCTGCGCGCATAGCGTTCGTTGCCCACCACCTGGATGCCGGCCTTCTCGGCGCTCTTCACGAGCGAGTCGTAGGCCAGGTCGCCGAGCGCATCGGAAAAGCCGATGAAGGCCACGGTCTTGACGCCCGACTTCTTCATGCGGTCGACGACGCCCGCGACCATGAGCGGGAACGGCTGCGAGACGGTGACGGTCCACGCGCCTTCGGGGCCTGCGATGGTGACGGGCGTGGGTGAGATCAGCGGCGTGTTGAGCTCGCGCGCCACCGCCGCGATGGCCATGGCGCCGGGCACGCCCGACGTGCCGATGAGCACGTCGACCTTGTCCTCGGTCACGAGCTTGCGCGCGTTGCGCCCGGCGGTGGTCGGATCGGAAGCGTCGTCGAGCACGATCAGCTCGACCTTGCGCCCGGCGATCTGCGGGTGCTCGGCGATGGCCGCGCGAATGCCCTTCTCGTACGGCACGCCGAGCGCGGCGACGGGGCCCGAGAGCGAGCTGATGAAGCCGATCTTGAGGTCGGCGGCGATGGCCTGCGTGGCGGCCAGCGCCACGGCAGTGAGGCCGAGGATGCGGATCAGGTGATGTTTTTTCATTGTCTTGGCTTCCATCAGGGAACGAGCTTCCACTGCCCCTTCTCGAGCCTCACGACGACGCGCGAGCGCTCGTCGGCGCCATAGCGATCGGTGGGCTTGAAGTTGTAGACCGCGTGCGTGCCCACGAGCTCCTTGGTGCTCACGATGGCATCACGCAGCGCCAGGCGGAACTGCGGCGTGCCGGGCTCGGCCTTGGTGGCGAGGGCGCGCTCGGCCGCATCGAGGTACAGCAGCCAGGCATCGAAGGTGTAGGCCGAGAAGGCATCGGTCGGCGGCGCGCCGTTGGCCTTCTGGTAGGCCGCGCGAAAGTCGAGCGACACCTTGCGGATCGGGTTGGACTCGGGCAGCTGCTCGGCCACGATCACCGGGCCGGTGGGCGCCAGCAGGCCTTCGACCGCGTTGCCGCCGACGCGCACGAAATCAGGGTTGATGAGTGCGTGCATGCCGTAGATCTGGCCCTTGTAGCCGCGGTCGGCGAGCGCAAGGTACGGCAGCGCGCCGGGCGTGCCCGAAGTGCCGGTAATCACCGCGTCGGGGCGCAGCGCCACGATCTTGAGCACCTGGCCCGTGACCGACGAATCGGCGCGCGCATAGCGCTCGTTCGAGACCACCTTGATGCCCGCCGGGGCTGCGCTCTTCTGCAGCGCGTCGTACACCAGGTCGCCCCAGGCGTCGGAAAAGCCGATGTAGCCGACCGTCTTGACGCCCGACTTCTTCATGCGCTCAATCACCGCGCTCACCATCAACGGCGCGGGCTGCGGCAGCGTGACCATCCACGCGCCCTCCTCGCCCGGCAGGTTGGCATTGGCAATGGAGATGAGCGGCGTCTTCGTCTCGCGCGCCACGCCGGCAATGGCCAGCGCACCGGGCGAGCCGGCGGTGCCGATGATCACGTCGACCTTGTCCTCGTCGATCATCTTGCGCGCATTGCGCGCGGCGGTCGACGGATCGGACGCATCGTCGAGCTGCACCAGCTGGACCTTGCGGCCGCCCACTTCCGACTTGTAGGCCAGGGCCGCCTTCATGCCCTTCTCGTAGGGAATGCCGAGCGACGACACCGGCCCCGACAGCGAGGTGATGAAACCGACCTTGAGATCGGCCGCCCATGCGCCCGCGGCGGTGACGAGGGCGCCGAGGCCCACGGCGATGCCCGCGAGGGCTCGGAATCGGTTCGGAACTGTCATGGCAATGCTCCCGGTGGGATGGTGGTGAATGAAGGCTTGGAATGAATGAATGAGCGACGGGTTCAGAGCGCCAGGCTGCCGACGCTGGTGCCGCCGCAGACGTAGAGCACCTGGCCCGTGACGAAACTGTTGTCGGCGTCGGCAAAGAAACGCACGGCGCGTGCCACGTCGGCCGATTCGCCGAGGCGCTTGACCGGCACCGAGGCCGCGAGCGCGCGCTCCTTCTCGCTGCCGGCCTCGACCACGTCGTAGAACATGTCGGTGCGGATGGGGCCGGGCGCGACCACGTTCACCGTGATGCCGTCGGCCGCCAGCTCGAGCGCCCAGGTGCGCGCCATGCCCAGCATGCCGGCCTTGGTGGCGGAGTAGCTGGTGCGCGTGGCCAGGCCGAGCGCCGCGCGCGAAGAGAGCAGCACGATGCGGCCGAACTTCTGTGCGCGCATCGCGGGCAGCGCGCCCTGCACGAGCTGGATCGCCGCGCCCAGGTGCAGGTCGACCAGCGCATCGAGGTCGTCGAGCTTCACTTCGGACAGCAAAGCCGCGCGGATCACGCCGGCGTTGTGCACCAGGGTGGTCGGCGAGAAACGCGCAACCAGCTCGCGCACCGCCTCGCCGGTGGCCGCGCGGTCGCTCAGATCGACCTCGATGCTGCGGAGATTCGGGTGCGCGATGTCGGCCTTGCGGCGCGCGAGCGACACCACCTCGTAGCCCTGCGCCAGCAGGTCTTCGCAGATCGCGCGCCCGATGCCGGCGCTGCCGCCGGTGACGGCTGCGACCTTGCCCGGTGCCGTCATGCCTGCGCTCCCACCAGCGCGAGCACGCGCAGCGGGCTGCCGCTGCCCTTCTCGATCTTCAGCGGCGGGCAGATCAGCACCGCGCCGGCCGGCGGCAGCAGGTCGAGGTTGGCAAGGCACTGCAGGCCGTAGCGCCCCGCGCCATGCATGTAGTAATGGCACGGGTACGGCGGGCGCAGGTGGTAGCCCTGCCCCGCATCGGTGCCGATGGCTTCCGAGCCGAAGCCCAGCACGTCGCGCTGCTCCACCAGGAAGCGCACCGCCTCCGTACTCGGGCCGGGCGTGTGCTGGCCGGTCTCGTCGAAGTTCTGGTAGGCCGCTGGATCGCTGCGCTTGGACCAGTCGGTGCGCATCAGCACCCAGGCGCCCTTCGGGATGCGGCCGTGCGCGGCTTCGTAGCGCTCGATGTCGGCCACGCTCAGCAGGTAGTCGTCGTTGGCCTGCACGTCGGCCGAGCAGTCGATCACGCAGGCCGGTGCCACGAAGTTCTGCACCGGGATGGTGTCGACCGAGTTGTTCGGCAGGTCGCGCCCCGAGATCCAGTGGATCGGCGCATCGAAGTGCGTGCCGGTGTGCTCGCCGCACGAGAAGTTGTTCCAGTACCAGGCCGGGCCGCGCTCGTCGTACTTGGACACTTCCTCGATGCGGAACGGCCAGCACTGGCCCATCTCGGGCGGCAGCGCGATCTGCGGGAACTCGGGCGTGAGCGTCTGCGTGAGGTCGATCACGCGGATGCGGCCGCTGGCCATGGCGGTCACGAGGCCGCCGAGGACTTCGGCGGCGGAGATCAGTTCGGTGGTCGTGGTCATTCGTGTGGCTCCTGTTCTCAACCGCCGGCCGCGAGTTCGCGTTCCAGCACCTTCGGGTTGTCCCGCCAGCGTTCCAGCCACTCCTGCGCCACGTCGCCGGGGTACACGTCTTCCACCCCGTCGCGCAGCGCCTTGACGATGGCATTGGCGAGCGTGGCGGGCGCGAGCTTGGGCGGCGGCATGTGCTGGTTCCATTCGTCGTCGATCGGCCCGGGAAACACGTTGATCACGCGGATGCCGGCCGGGCGCATCTCGGCGCGCAGGCACTGCGCGAGCGAATGCGCGGCGGCCTTCGAGGCGCTGAAGGTGCCGTGCGGCGGGAAGTTGCTGAGCGCGTAGATCGACAGCAGGTTGACCCAGGCGGTCGCGCCGGTCGCGCCGTCGGCCGAGCGTCCCTTGAGCGCCGGGCCGAACTCCTGCGCGAGGCGCAGCAGGCCGAAGTAGTTGATGTCCATCTCGGCCCTGGCCACGTCGGTGCCGCGGCGCGTGCCGATGCCGAAGGTGCGGTGCAGCTCGGCGTTGTTGATCACGATGTCGACCTTGCCGCCGATGGCACCCGCGACCTCGGTCACCTGGCGTCCATTCGTCAGGTCCAAGGGCACCAGCGTGACCTGCGGCAGGGCCGAGATGTCGTCCAGCCCATCGCCGAGCTTCTTCCAGGGCTCGGCATGACCGACCCAGACGATGTCGGCGCCGGCCTTCACCAGTGCGCGCACCAGCGCCTGGCCCACTTCGGTCTTGCCGTCGGTCACCAGCGCCTTGCGGAATTTTGGGTCGCTGGTCATTTCGCGCAGCATCTTGTCGTCGGCCATATGGGGACTCCCTTCGTTCGGAAAAGCAATGAGGACGGCCTGGCCGGCGCGGTCGAGCCGGGCGCCGACACGCACCTTCTGCGGCGCCTCGCCGACCTCGCCGTGCAGGTGGACCATGAGCGTCGGCCCGGCATCGAGGTGCACCAGCCCGAGCCGCCACGGCAGCCGCTCGCGGAAGAACAGGTCGTTGCTGTGGTGCAGCGTGGTGCTGCCGAGCAGTTCGCCCTCGCCGCTCTGTTCGCGCCAGCGCAGAGAAGCCGACAGGCACTTGTGGCAGACCTCGCGCGGCGGGTACTGCACCGTGCCGCAGTCGTCACAGGTCTGCAACTCGAAGCGGCCTTCGGCGGCGGCCGCCGTGAGGCCGAGCGCCACGCGGCCGCGTGCGCCGGGCGGCAGGTTCATCTGCCGGGTGCGCAGCACCGGGTTCTTGCGCGGTGGGCGCATCAGGGGCATGGTCATGCCGATCTCCCCAGGATGACCGCGCCCGTACAGAGGCAGCGGTCGTAGGTCACCATACCGAAGCCGGCGACGAGGCCCAGTTGCGCGTCGGGCACTGCGCGCGCTCCGGCTTGATCGGTCAGTTGCCGGATCGCCTCGACCATGCCGAGGAAGCCGCCCGCCGCACCCGCCTGCCCGGCCGAGAGTTGCCCGCCGCTCGTGTTGTTGGGAAAGCTGCCATCGAAGGTCATGGTGTTGGCCTGCACGAAGGCCGAGCCCTCGCCCTTCTCGCAGAAGCCCAGGTCCTCGAACTGCATCATGACGATCACCGGATAGTCGTCGTAGGTCTGCACGAAGTCGAGCGCGGCGGGCTGCACGCCGGCCTGCGCGTAGAGGTCGTCGCGGTCCATGCGCCAGCCGCCCTGCACCATCACCGGGTCTTCGGCATAGGCGTTGTGGCGTTCGATGGCGCCGCGGATCACCACGTGGGCCAGGCCGAGGTCGCGCGCACGTTCCTCGCTCATCACCAGGAACGCGTCGGCGCCCGCGCAGGGCATCACGCAGTCGAACAGGTGGATCGGGTCGGAGATCGGCCGTGCCGCCATGTACTCGTCGAGCGTCAGCGCCTTCTTGAACATCGCGTTCGGGTTGCCGAGCGCGTTGGTGCGCTGGTCGACGCAGATGCGGCCGAAGTCCTCGCGCTTCACGCCATAGGTGCGCATGTAGTTGGCGGTGATGAAGGCGAAGATCGAGTTCGGCCCGCCCGAGCCGTACGGATAGCTCGCGTCGCGCGCAAAGTTGCTGAAGCTGCCGAGCGTCTGGCGGAACGAGTCGACATGGTTGGTGTCGGCACCCACGCAGGCGACGATGTCGGCATCGCCCGCCTGCACGGCGCGCGCAGCACGCCGCAGGCACATCACGCCCGAGGCGCCGCCCGTGGGCACATGGTCGAGCCAGCGCGGCGACATGCCCAGATGCTGCGTGACGCCCACGGCCGTGTCGGGCGCGAGCGAGAAGCTGCTGAGGCAGAGGCCGTCGATTTCTTCCTTGGCAACGCCGCTGGCCTTGACGAGGGCCTCGACGGCCTGGCCGACGAACCAGTGCGCGGTGCGCGTGGAATAGCGCACGTAGGGCACGGTGACGGGCACCGCGACCGCGACGCCTTCGTAGGAGAGCCGGTTGCGCTTCATGCCGGTTGCCTCTTCTTCATCGGCCGGGTGTCGATGCAGTGGCCCTGCCCCGGCAGCGACTGCGCCATCTCTCGCAGCTGCCCGCGCTGGATCTTCTGCGAGGGCGTGAGCGGCAGCGCCTCGACGAATGCGACGTAGCCCGGGGCCTTGTAGTAGGCGAGCTGCGCGAGCGCGTGCTCGACGATGCTGGCCGCAACCTGCGCGCGCTGCGCCGCATCGCCGGCGCCTTCGCGCAGCACGATGCAGGCCAGCACTTCGTCGCCGCGCACCGTATCGGGCGTGGCGGCCACGGCCGAGGCCTTCACGGCCGGATGCTGGTTGAGCACGCTTTCGACCTCGACGGCCGAGATGTTCTCGCCGCTGCGGCGGATCACGTTCTTCTTGCGGTCGACGAAGAAGAAGTTGCCTTCGGCGTCGCGGCGCACCAGGTCGCCGGTGTGAAACCAGCCATCGGCCCAAGCTTCGCTCGTCGCGTCCTCGTCCTTCAGGTAGCCCGAGAAGAAATAGCGCCTCGGGTCGGCGCCGGCCGAGCGCACGAGCAGCTCGCCCGGCGCATCGGTGCCCACCTCGCTGCCGTCGTCGCCCACGAGGCGGATCTCGACGAAGTCTTCCTGCCGGCCGAAGCAGCTGGTGCCCACGCGCCGCGGCTCGCGGTTGGCCATGATGCAGGCGGCCGCGCCGGTCTCGGTCATGGCCCAGGCCTCGACCAGCGGAAAGCCGAAGCGTTCCTCGAACGGCGCGTGGTTCTTGCGGTCGACACCGGCGCCGAAACCCCAGCGGATCGCATGCTCGCGGTCGGCCGCCGAGGGCGGCGCCGACAGCAGCATCGCGGGCATCACGCCGAGGTAATGCGCGATGGTCGCGCCGCTTTCGCGTGCGCTCGCGAGCCAGCTCTTCGGATGGAAGCGGTCGAGCTGCACCAGGCAGCCGCCTGCGACCAGCACCACCATGGTGGAGAAGGCCATCGCGTTCATGTGGTTGAGCGGCAGCGGCGTGATGACGCGCTCCGCATCGCGCCGGATGCTGCACACGCCGTCGAGCGCCGCGTACCACTGGCCCGCGCGCAGGAAGTAGGCATTGCCGAGGATGCAGCCCTTGGGCCGACCGGTGGTGCCCGAGGTGTAGAGCAGGCCGCATTCGGTGGCCTCGCCGATGGGCTCGCCGGCGCGCGGGGCGGGCGTCTTTGCGCGCGGTACGGCATCGTCCGGGCCCATGGTCTCGCAGGCCATGCCGGCCTGTGCCGCCGCGGCGCGCAGGTCGTTCGCGCGTTCGGGCAGCGTGACCGCGAGAGCAATCTCGCTGTGGCCGATCAGGTAGGTAAGTTCGGCCGAACGCATGTCGGCGTTGATCGGCACCACGCTCACGCCCAGCGCATTGAGCGCGAACCAGTGGAAGAGGAATGCGGGCCGGTTCTCCAGCAGCAGGCCGACGCGGTGGCCGTGGCCGTACCCCGCCTGTGCATAGGCCGTGCGCAGGCGCTCGACCTCGGCCGCAGCATCGCCCCAGCGGATGGCGCCGGCCGCGATGCCGTAGGCCGCCGCGGTCACCGATTCGGTGAACAGGAATTCGGCCTCGGGCGTGCGCCGCGCGGTGGCCGTGAAGACCTCGTGGACAGTGCGCTGTTGTTGCATCGCGTCCCTAGATGAAAAGCTGCACGGCCGGCAGCGCCGCGTCGCAGTTGAGGAGGTTCACGCGCTTCAGCGTCATGCGCAGCGCGCCGTCGTGCACGGTGAGGTGGTGAAAGAAGGTGCCCACGTAAAACTGCAGCTCGTCGCCCTGCGCTTCGGTGTAGTGGAATGCGGTGCGGACCACGAAGCGGTTGCCCTCGGCATCGAGGGTTTCGACCACCGGCACCTGCAGCAGGTGGTGGCAGCGGCTCGGCGGCTGCTGCGAGAACGCACGCGGGCTCTTGAGGCGCTCGATGCGCAGCTCGCGCAGCAGCTTGTCCTCATACAGGTGCGAGGTGTGGTTGAGGCCGTCTTCCTGGTCGGGCACGAGCGGCACCCAGTAGAAGGCGTCGTCGGTGAAGAGCGCGTTCCACTCCTCGTAGCGGCGCGTGTCGAGCAGATGCACTTCGTTCACCACGAAGTCGATCAGGTCCTGGCGGGTGACTTCGGTCGGCGTCATCACATCGTCTCCGTCATGCGTTGGAGCCAGCTGCGGTACTGGTTGCGCATCGGCAGCTCGTTGGTGCCGCCGGTGGTTATCTCGCCGCCCTCGAGTTCGGCCGGGTCGTAGTCGCGGTGCAGGCTCACCCATTCGTTGCCGCTCGCATGCAGGCCGGCCTGCATGCCGCGGTAGGCCTGCAGGTCGTCGTGCCCGACCACCGAGAACGGCGAGTTGATGAGCCGGTTGTACATGGTGGTGCGCTGCAGCAGCTCGGGCGGCGCGCCCTTGAGGCGGAAGGTCCAGCTTTCCACGAGCGTCCTGTCGGCCGAGATCGGCTTGACCACGCGGATCGCCTGGATCGCACCCTTGATCGTGAGGTTCGGGTAGTAAACCGTGTTGTGCCGCGCCATGCCCAGGATCTGCGCGGTCTTCTCTTCGCCGTAGCGCGCCTTCATGGCGTCGTCGTAGGCGGGAATGGCCTTGTACTTGCTGTGGATGCTGAAGTGCACGCCCGTGAAGCTGTGGCCGTGGTCGTAGGTGCGAATGCCCATGTCCTCGAAGAACTTGTAGTCGGACATGAAGGGCACGAACTGCTCCACCGCCATGGGCTTGGGCTCGTCCTCGGGCTTGTCGGCCCACATGCGCTTGGCCGTGCCGGCCGACGATTCGTGCGCCACCATCGGATGCATGGTGTCGTTGAGGTTCTCGACGAACATCTTCCAGTTGCACTGGTGCATGAAGCGCAGGCAGCCGCCCGCGATTTCGAGCTCGCCTTCGGGCGAGCGGTCGGCCATGTTGTCGATGGAGCTCAGCGAATCGCCGAAGTATTCTTCGAAGTCCGGCCCCGCATCGTTGATCTTCACGAAGATGAAGCCGCGGTGGCTGCGCACGTGCTTCACGGGCGTGAGGCCCTTGCCCGATTCGCATTCGTGCAGCTGCGTGTTCTCGTAGCCGGTCTTGAGCGGAATCGCGAGCGGCGAACCGTCGGTCTTGAAGGTCCAGGCGTGGTACGGGCAACGGAAGAACTTGCCGGTGTTGCCGCACGGGCCGCTCACGAGCCGCGAGCCCTTGTGGGCGCAGCGGTTCATCACCACGCGCACCGTGCCGTCGGAGTGGCGCACCACGATCAGCGGGCGGCCCGCGATCTCGTTGCTGATCCAGTCGCCGGGCTTGGGCAGCTGGCTCTCGTGGCCGACGTAGTTCCAGGTGTTGGCGAAGAAGTGTTCCTGCTCGAGCTCGAACAGTTCCTGGCTGATGTACAGGTCGCGGTGCACGCGGTCGGGCTTGACCAGCGCGCGGATCGCATCGGGGTTGTCGCGGTAGGAGGTCATCGGGGGCGGCTCCTTGTCGTTCACATGTCGAGCACCAGGCGCGCACCCTTGGCGCGCGAGATGCAGATCTGCATGACGTTGCCCTCGGCCTTCTCGCGGGCCGTGAGCACGTAGTCGCGGTGGTCGATCTCGCCTTCGATCACGGGCACCGCGCACACGCCGCATTCGCCGCGCTTGCAATCGAACATCGGGTCGCAGCCGTGGTCGATGAGGCAGTCGAGGATGCTCTGGTCGGCCGGCACGGTGAAGCGCTGGCCCGACTGCGCGAGCTCGACCTCGAACGGCTGGTCGCCTTCCTCGGCGACCGGCTCGGTGAAGAGTTCGAAGTGCACGCGGTCGTGTTCCCAGCCGCGCGCCTGGGTCCGCGCGAGCACGGCATCGAGCATGACCTTGGGGCCGCAGACATAGAGGCGGTCGCCGGCAGGCACGCTGTCGAGCAATGCGTCGATGTCGAGTGGCGCGCCGGCCTCGGCGTCGGCATGCACGCGCAGGTCGTCACCGAGCAGCGCCTGCAGTTCGGGCAGGAAGGCCATGAGTTCGCGGCTGCGGCCGGCGTAGTGCAGGCGCACCGGCGCGGCTTCGGCGCGGCGGCGCGCGGCCATGCTGGCGAGCGGCGTCACGCCGATGCCGCCCGCCACGAGCACCGTGCCGCCGGGGCCGGTGTGCAGCGGGAAGTCGTTCTTCGGCGCCTCGACGGCGAGCGTGTCGCCCTCGTTGAGCCGCTCGTGCATGAAGCGCGATCCGCCGCGGCCATCGGCCTCCTTGCGGACGGCGATCACGTAGTCGGTCGGCGCATTCGTGGCATTGCGCGCGGTGTCGAAATTGATGAGCGAGTAGTGACGCCAGTCGGTCTGGCCCTCGGCGAGCGAGACCTGCACGCGGATGTGCGCGCCGGCCGCGAAGCCGGGCAAAGCGCGGCCGTCGTCGGCGCGCAGGCGCAGCAGGCGGATCAACGGATTGAGCTGGCGCGCTTCGGCGACGCGAAGCTGGAGCGTGGCGGTGGGTGCGGTCATCGTGGTCGTCTCTTCAGGCCATGGCATGCCGCGCCAGCGCGGCCTGCAGCTTGTCGCCGTGTTCGTCGGCCAGCGCCGCGTCGCGCCACTCGCGCAGCGTGGCCGGTGCAAGCGCCGTGCCCGCGCGCTCCACGGCGCGCATCACGGTGTCGTAGTTGCGGATGCCGCGCTCGTGCGTGTCGCTGTAGCCCTTGACGAGGCGTTGGCACTGGGCCAGTTCGACCGCCAACTCGGGGTTGCGTGCGGCGATGCCGGCGATGCGCGCGAGCCATTCCTCGATGCGGCGGTTCTCCTCGGCATAGCGCATCGTGGAACGGCGCCAGCGCTTCATCGCGGCCACGGTGCGCAGCATCAGGTAGCCGTGCAGCGAGCTGGTGCGGATCACGCGGCCATGCTGGGTAAAGCGCTCGACGAGCTTCTTCGGCAGCGTCGAACCCATGAGCCAGCGGCCGAGCCCGCCGGGCAGCGTCTCGCAGATTTCCTGCAGCCGCGGATGCATGTATTCGTTGATGGCGAGCACCTGGCCAGGCTGCACGCGCGCCTCGCCGCGCACGCGCTCGAAGCGGGTGGCCCGGGTCTTGAGTGCGGCGACGCGCGCGGTGTCTTCGTACGACATCCAGAGCGCAAGGTGCCGCGCGGTCTCGCGCAGCAGCCGGTACGAGCCGGCGCCGGGCAGCGCCGCCACTTCGGCCATGCGGTCGAGGTAGAGCCCCGCATAGTCCGGATCCTGGTAGTCGATGAGGCGGCGCACGCCTTCGAACAGCAGGTCTTGCGCATCGGGCGGAAAGTTGCGCTGCACGCGCTCGACGAGCGCGCGCACCGCGGGGTGGCGCGGTTGCGGCGCGGGCGTGGCGATGGGCGCCTGCGGCACGGGCTCGCCATCGTCGCCGTCCTGCGCACGCGCGAACGCTGCGCCGAAGGCCTTCAGGCTCGGCTTCACGCCCACGCCGCCGCGCTCGATGGTGGCCTCGAACTGGGCGCGGCTGAACGGCAGCACGCCAGATCCCGCGAGCGCGCCGAAGAGCACGGCGCTGATCACGCTGCCCGCGGCCTCGGCCGCCTGCGCCATGTCGAAGCGGATGAAGCGCTTGGCCGCTCGGCCCGCATGCGCGAGCAGCTGGTCGCTGTCGACGCGGCCATCGCCGAGCGCGCTCTTCTCGGCGATCGAGAACACGCGGTGGGTGGAGGCGATCAGCGTGGTGCGATCGCCCGTGACCAGCCCGCGCTGCACCGCGCGGCCGGCCTCCATGAGTTCGGAGGCCAGCACCACGTCGACGTCGCCGGGCAGCGGCATCAGCGCGAGCACAGGGCGCCCGCCATCGACCTCGGCCTGCGCCACCGGGTACAGCTCGACGTAGTAGATGGTGGCGCCCGTGCGCTGGGCGACGCCCGGCACCGAGGTGGTTTGCGCGTGATAGCCGTTGGCCTCGCCCATGTCGACGATCCAGTCGGCCAGCACGCCGCCGCCCTCGCCGCCCATGGCGAGGATCGCGATCTTGATCGGTTGCGCCTTGTTCGTCATGGCTGCTTCAGAAGGCATAGGTGTCGCGCCGGCGCGCCTCGCCGCGCTGCAGCCAGCCGATCACGGCAGAACGCACGCGATCACGCAGGCGGTCCCAACGCGTGGGGTTGCTCACGATCTGCGCCTTGTAGAACGAGGGGCACAGCACGGCGGCATGCGAGACCTCGCCGCAGACGCCGCAGCCCACGCAGCTGTCGAGCACGGTGGCCACCGGGTCGGTGCGCAGCGGATCGGGGTTGGGCTTGATCGACAGCGACGGGCAGCCCGACAGGCGGATGCACGAATGGTCGCCGGTGCAGGTGTCGGAATCGACGCCGAACTTCTCGCGCACCATGCGCTGGCCGTCGGCAATGGCCTTGCGCACCAGCGGCTTCTCGCGGCGCTGCTTGTTGAGCATGCACTCCGACTGCGCGATCAGGACCTTGGGGCCCTTCTTCGTGGTGGTGAGCGCTTCTTTCAGCGCGTCGCGCATGCCCGCCACGTCGTAGGTGCGGCGCAGCGTCTTCACCCACTCCACGCCCACGCCGCGCACGGCGCGCTCGATCTCGTGGCCGGTGCTGCGCGTGCGGTTGACGGCGCTCGACGAGAGGATGTCCTGCCCGCCCGTGGCCGAGGTGTAGTTGTTGTCGACGATGATCGTGAGGTTGTCGCTCTTGTTGAAGACCGCGTTGGCCACGCCGCTCGTGAGGCCGTTGTGCCAGAAGCCGCCGTCGCCCATCATGGAGATCGCGCGCTTGCCCGCCGGTGCATTCAATGCCGCCGCACCGGCACCGCCCAGGCCGTAGCCCATGGTGGTGTTGCCGATGTTGAACGGCGGCAGGATCGAGAACAGGTGGCAGCCGATGTCCGCGCTCACGTGGTGCGCGCCGAGTTCGCGCTCGACCAGCTTCATCGCACTGAAGATCGGCCGCTCGGGGCAGCCGGTGCAGAAGCCCGGCGGACGCGCATGCACGACCTCGCCGAGCGCCATGGACGGCTCGGCCGGTTGGGGCGCCGCATCGACGCCGATGGCCGCCACTTCCTTGAGCGGAATCACCTTGCGCACCGGCGCGGGCACGGGCAGCGGCGCGAGCCGCTCATAGCGCTCGCAGAAGGTGCGTGCACCCTTGAGCAGTTCGGACGCGGTGTACTCGCCGGCCACCGGCAGCATGTCCTTGCCGTGCAGCACGGTGGTCGAGCCGGCCTGGCGCAGGATGGTCGCCAGGTTCTGCTCGACGAAGTTGGGCTGGCCCTCCTCGACGACCATCACCGCGCGCTTGCCTTCGCAGAAGCGGATCACCTCGCTCTCGATGACCGGGTAGGCCACGTTCATCACGTAGAGCGGCACCTCGGTGTTGCCGTAGACGTCGGCCAGGCCGAGCCGCTCGAGCGCGCGCAGCAGCGTGTTGTAGCTGCCGCCCTGCACGATGATGCCGATGTCGTCGGCGTCTTCCGAGAAGAACTCGTTGAGCTTGCGCTCCTCGATGAAGCGCACGGCGGCGGGCCAGCGGTCCTTCACCTTCTCCTGCTCGTGCACGAAGCTCGCGGGCGGCAGCACGATGCGGCCGACGTCGCGCTGCGGGTTCTCGAGCGCGTCTTTCAGCGTGAACTTGGCGCGCTTGTTGTCGCCCGCGATGAAATGCCCATGCACGTGGCAGGCACGGATGCGCAGCTGCAGCATCACGGGCGTGTTGCTCGCCTCGGAGAGATCGAAGCCGGTCTTCACCGCGTCGACGATGCTCGGCAGGTTGGGCCGCGGATCGAGCAGCCAGATCTGCGACTTCATCGCGAAGGCGTGGCTGCGCTCCTGCATGATCGACGAGCCCTCGCCGTAGTCCTCGCCGACGATGATGAGCGCGCCGCCGGTGACGCCGCCCGACGCGAGGTTGGCCAGCGCATCGGACGCCACGTTGGTGCCCACGGTGGCCTTGAAGGTGACGGCACCGCGCAGCGGGTAGTTGACCGAGGCCGCCAGCGTGGCCGCGGCCGTGGCCTCGCTCGCGCTGTTCTCGAAGCGGATGCCCTGCTCGGCAAGGATGTCCTGCGCATCGGCCAGTACGTCCATCAGGTGCGAGATCGGCGCACCCTGGTAGCCCGCGACGTAGGACACTCCCGATTCGAGCAGGGCCTTGGTGACGGCCAGGATGCCTTCACCGCGAAATACTTCGCCACCGGAAAGCCGCAGCTTCTTGACTTCTTCGACGAATGAACGCTCAGCCATGGGGTGTCCTTGTTCTCTCTCGTGGGACGATGCGCAAACGCTGCCACACCGTGCTTCCTATAATGTTGACAAATAAACGTATCCACAATCATGAATTACCCTAGACATGCAAACCGCGTGCCCGAGGCTCGTTCGACCCCTCTGGTTGTGAGGTGCCTTCATGGCCGAGCCTGCTGCTGAGACGCACCGCTTCGTCGACGACTACCTGCCGGCCCTGCTGGCGCAGGCGAGCCAGTTGATTTCGTCGGAGTTCCACGAGGTGGCGCGCCAGCACGGCTTCTCGGTGTCGGAGTGGCGCGTGATGGCGTCGCTCGCCGGCAGCGAGCCGGTCAGCATCGGCCAGCTCGCGCAGGTGACGGTGACCAAGCAGCCGACCGTGACGCGGCTGCTCGACCGCATGGAAGCGCGCGGCCAGGTCGAGAGGCTGCCCCACGAGAGTGATCGCCGCATCACGCTGGTGCGCATCACGCGCAAGGGGCTGCACGCGGTCGAGCACCTGATGGAACTCGCGCGCGAACACGAGCGCCGGGTGCTCGAGCCGTTCGGCTTGCGGCGTGCCGAAGAGCTCAAGCAGACGCTGCGGCAGATGATCGAGCTGCATGTCCATGTGCCGACCGGCGAGGCCGAGGCCGCGGGCGAGGAAAGCTAGGGCACCAGCACCGCGCGGCCGCGGTGTCCGCGCTGCGCGATCCATTCGAGCGCCGCACCCGCATCGGCCAGCGCGAACGGCGTCACATCGAGGTGCAGCCGCCCGTCGGCCAGCCGCGCGAGCAGGTCGGGCGCCGCCGCACGGCCCGCGGCTTCGCGCCGGAACATGTTGAGCGGCAGCAGCGCCACGTCGCGCTGCAGGAAATGAGCGATGTCGAGCTGCAGCAACGGCCCCGCGGTGTAGCCGACCAGCACCGCGCGGCCACCGGGACGCACCGCCGGCAATACCTTCGCGAGCACGTCGCCGCCGACGGTGTCGACGAGCAGGTCGGCTGTGCCCTCGCCCGGCGGCGGCCCATCGGGATCGACCGGCGACGCGGTGCAGCCGGCATCGCGCGCCAATTGCATTGCGAGCGATCCGACCGCACCGCTCGCGCCGGTCACGAGCACGCGCTCGCCCGGCTGCAGCTTCGCGACCTCGTGCAGCGCGACCCAGGCCGAGGTGCACGGCGAGAAGAAAGCCGCGCCCAGCGCCATCGGCACGGCATCGGGCAGCAGGCCCAGGGTTTCGTCGGGCGCGTCGATGAGTTCGCACCAGGTGCCGTCGAAGAGCGTGCCGAGCCCGCCGCCGCGCAGCCACACGCGCTGGCCCGCCGCGTAGCGCTGGCTCGCGACCACGATGCCCGCGGCCTCCACGCCCGGTATGTACGGCATCGGCGGATGGCGCAGGAAGCTGCCGCGCCACACGGTGCGGTCGATGTGGCCGACCGTGGCCGCCTGCATGCGCACGAGGGTGCGTCCGGCGCGCGGCAGTGGATCGGCGGCTTCTTGGAGCACCGGCGCGGCATGGAAGCCATGGATGCGCACGGCCTTCATGGCAGCGTCGACAGGAAGTCGGCGACCGTGCGCGCGAAGGCTCCGGGCATCTGGTCGGGCAGCGGCACCATGCCGCCTTCGATGTCGACGATGCGCGCCTGCGGCAGGTGCTGCTGCAGCTCCGCCGCATGCGGCGCGGCGAACGGATCGGCCGTGGCGCGCACGATGAGCGCAGGCTGCGTCACGCGGGCGATGCGCGTCTCCATGCGGTACGACGCCACGGCGCGGTGCCCTTCCTCGAGCCGATGGCCGACCTTCATGGCATCGCGCACGAAGGCTTCGAGCAGGTCGGGGCGGCCCGGCGGATAGAAGCCCTGGCGCTTCTGCCAGAGCGCCGCGAGATGCATGCCGTCTTCGCTGGGCGCGACTTCGTCGATGGGCGGACGTTCGGCCCGCGCGCGGCGAAAGGCTTCGTCGGTGAAAGGCGTCGACGACAACACGAGGCTGCGCACGCGCTCGGGAAACGCAGCCGCCATTTCCAGCGCCACGACCCCACCCGTGTGGTGGCCGACCACGTCGGCGCGCAGGATGCCCAGCGCGTCGAGCAACTCGCAGGCCACGCGCGCCCATTGCGCGATGCTCGCAGGCGCGCCGCCGTCGTCGGAGTCGCCGAAACCCGCGGTGTCCATCGCAATGGCGCGGTAGCGCGCACCCAGCAGCGGCAGCACCGCGCGGTATTCGGCCCAGCTGCGCGGCGACTGGTGCAGCAGCAGCACGGGTGGCGCGTAAATGTCGCCACACGCCGCGTAGTGCACCTGTCCCACCGACAGATCGGCGAAGGCGCGGCGGATCGTCATGGCAGGGTGTCGGCGGCGGGCGCGCGCCAGAGGCCCGCGTGCTTCAGTTCGCCGAGCGTGCGCGAGAGCACGTCGCGCCGGTAGGCGGCCACGTCGCGGCCTTCGTAGTCGTAGAAGCCGCTGCCGCTCTTGAGGCCGAGCCGCCCCTCTTCGACCATGCGCCCGACGATGGCCGGCGCGGTGTAGCGCCCCGCATCGAGCGAGGCCGACATCTCGCGGCTCGCGTGGTGCAGGATGTCGCAGCCGCCGAAGTCGATGAACTCCACCACGCCGAGCGCCGCGAAGCGCAGGCCGAGACCGTAGCGCGTGGCCTTGTCGATCTCCTCGGCGGTGGCGGCGCCCTCCTCGATCATGCGTGCGGCCTCGTTCATGACCAGCGCCTGCAGGCGCGGCACGATGTAGCCCGGCGATGCGCCGCAGACCACCGGCAGCTTGCCGATGGCCTCCATCAGCGCCTTGGTGCGCGCGAGCACGGCGGCGTCGGTGCCCGGGTGGCAACTGAGCTCCACCACCGGAATCACGTAGGCCGGATTGAGCCAGTGCATGTTGAGGAAGCGTTCGGGCCGCCGCACGAGCGCCGCGAGCTGCGTGACGAGGATGCTGCTCGTGGTCGACGTGAGGATCGCGTCGTCGCGGCAATGCCGGTTGAGCTGCTCGAAGGCCTCGCGCTTGGCCTCGAGCGTCTCGGGCACGCCTTCGAATACCAGCTCGGCGGCCGCCAGGGCCTGCGGCGCGTCGGCCGCATTCACGAGGTGCACGCGCGCCGCGATGGCCTCGGCCTGCGCGGCGTTGATCACGCCGAGTTGCGCCAGCCCTGAGAGGCTGGCCTCGATCTCGGCCCGGGCCTCGGCCTGCAGCCGCTGCCAGGCTTCGTCGCTGCGCGGGCGCAGGTCGATCAATGCGATGCGGTGACCCGCATAGGCGAACGCGATCGCGATGCCGCGCCCCATGCGGCCCGCGCCGACGGCCGCAAAGCGGGGCAGCGCGGCTTCATTCGCCATCGTGCAGCCTTTGCTGGAGGTCGGCCGCGCTCAGGTCGGCCAGCCCCAGGCTTTCGAAGGTGCGCGCGCCGCGGCGCAGGTCGCGGCCGAGAAAGCCGCCCACGATGGCCAGCAGGCCGTGCGCGATCGGCGCATCCACGCCCGCATGGCGCGCGGCCGAGGCCAGGAAAGCCAGGCCGAGTTCGGTGTCCTCGGTGATGTAGCGGTGGGTGTGCAGGTCGATGTGCTCGCGCCAGTCGCCCGACTTGACGAGCTTCTTGTGCGCATCGCCGTACATCCACTGGTCGTTGTTGTAGTGGTCGGCCAGCGGATAGTGCGGCGCCGCATGCCCGAAGGCTTCGCGCACCGCCATGCGCTCCTGGTCGAGCCGGTCGGTCACGTCGCGCACCGCGCGCTGCGTGCCTTCGTTGTGGATGTCCCAGCGCTCGAAGTGCTGCAGCGGCGCGGCGTTCATCACCATGAGCGGCGGATGGATCACCGGGCCGGCATTCATCAGCGCGCCCGAGAGCGCATTGCCGCAGCCGTGCACCGCAGGGTAGGCCTGGCGGATCACCTCGATCGCCTCGGCTTCCTTCTGCGCAGGATAGACGCCGGTGGGCAGCCGGATCGCACGGATGGTGACGTTCACTTCGCGCTCGCCGTGCTTGCGCGCCAGGTATGGCAGGGTGCCGGTCTCGGCCCACGCCACGTCGGCACGGCTGCCTGCCGCCTTCACGGTGCGCGCCATCACGTAGCTGCCGAAGGTGCCGGGCGGCAGGAACACCACCTGGCCGTCGGCGAGGTGCGGCGCCATGGCCAGCGCGATGTCGTGCTGCGCGATCGCCGGGGTGGGAACGACGATGAGTTCCGCGCCCTTCAATGCCGCGGCGATATCGCCGGTGGCCAGGGCCAGCGGCACCTCGCGCGCGCCGTCGGCATCCTTCAGCGTGATGGCGCCCGCCTGCACCACCGGCTCGAGCGCTGCCGCATCGCGGCGCCACAGCCGCACTTCATGGCCCGCTTCGGAGAGGTCCGCGGCCGCCGCGTAGGCCCCATGGCCACCGCCAAGAATCGCAATTTTCATGTTCGGAATTTGAAGGCAGATGTCGATGAACCGGCAGCCGCGGTGCGGACCGGAGAAGTAAATGCCTCAATACATTACTTTTCATCGTTTCATGTGTCAACCAACTTCCGTGACTGCGGCCCCCGCGGAAACCCGCAAAGGAAAAGCCCGGACTTCTCGCGAAGTCCGGGCTTTCTCGGGTGCGGGCGGCCCGCAGGCCGCCCTGGAGGGGATCAGCGCGTGGGCTTGAAGGCGCGCTTCTGGGCGTCGCGCGGCACGAAGACCTTGCCCGGGCCGCCATGGCCTGCGCCATTGCCGCGGGGTGCGAAGCCCTCGCGGGGTGCGAAGCCTTCACGCGGTGCAAAGCCGCCGTCGCCACGGCCGCCGCGCGGTGCGGCGTTGTCGCCGCCCCAACCCGGCTTGCGACCGTAGCCGCCACCGCCGCCCTCTTCACGGGCACCACCGCCGCCGAAGCCGGCGTTCTGGCCCTGGAAGCCACGCGGGCCGGCCGGGGCGCCGCGGCGGTCGTTGAAGCCGCTGGCGCCGGCATAGCCGCCGCGCGGGCCGCCTGCATTGCCGCCGCCACCGAACTTGCGGTCGCCACGCGGGCCGCTGTTGTTGTCGCGGCCACGGCCGCCGAAGTCGCCCTGCGGGCGCGACTGCGGCATGCGCTGCTGCGGCTCGAGGCCGGCAACCACTTCCGCCTTGAACTGCTGACGGCTGTACTGCTCGATGTCCATGATCTTGCGGCGATCGCGGAATTCGGCAAACGTGATGGCCAGGCCATCGCGGCCGGCACGGCCGGTGCGGCCGATGCGGTGGGTGTAGTCCTCGGCCTTCATCGGCAGGCCGAAGTTGAAGACGTGCGTGATGGTCGGCACGTCGATGCCGCGGGCAGCAACGTCGGTGGCCACCAGGATCTGGACCTGACCTTGACGCAGTGCCATCAGGCGGCGGTTGCGCAGGCCCTGGCTCAGGGCGCCGTGCAACGCGACGGCGCTGAAGCCTTCTTGCTGCAGGTCGTTGGCGAGGCCGTCGCACTCGACTTGCGTGCTGGCGAACACGATCGCCTGGTTGATGCTGGTGTCGCGCAGCCAATGGTCGAGCAGCTTGCGCTTGTGCTGGCTGTTGTCAGCCCAGTACAGCGACTGCTTGATGTTGGCGTGCTTCTCTTGCGGGCTATCGATGGTGATGCGCTGCGGCTCGCGCATGACGCGCTGAGCCAGCTGCTGAATGCGCGGCGCGAAGGTGGCGCTGAACATCATCGTTTGCTGACGCTCGATCGTGAGCTGGTTGACTTCGGCCAGGTCGTCGGAGAAGCCGAGGTCGAGCATGCGGTCGGCTTCGTCGACGACCAGGAACTTGACCTGGTCGAGCTTGAGCTGCTGCGAGCGCTGCAGGTCGAGCAGGCGGCCCGGCGTGGCAACCACGAGGTCGGCGTTCTGCAGCTTGGCGATCTGCAGCTGGTAGGGCATGCCGCCCACCACGTTGGCGACGCGCAGGCCGCGGCAATGGCGCACCAGCTCAATGGCGTCGTGCGCCACCTGCTGCGCGAGCTCGCGCGTCGGGCACAGGATCAGGGCGCCGGGCGTGGCGGCCTTGAAGTGGCGCGCGTTGGTCGGGTCCTTGCGCTTCGCCTTCTTGGGCACGGCTTCGCCGCGCGCGGCGGCTTCGGCAGCCAGGCGCTGGTATTCGGCCTTGGCGGCCTCTTCGGCTTCGGCCTGGCGCTTGAGCAGCGTGTGCAGCACCGGCAGCAGGAAGGCTGCGGTCTTGCCCGAGCCGGTCTGGCTCGAGACCATCAGGTCGACGAAGCGGGCCTTGCCGTCCTGGCCGGCTTCACCGCCCATGGCGAGCGGGATCACCTTGTCCTGCACGGTCGTGGGCTGGGTGAAACCCAGGTCGGCCACGGCGGCGATGAGTTCGGGCGCGAGACCGAGCCGGACGAAACCGTTCGGTGCGACGGGCGCCTCGGCCACGGCCGCTTCGGGCAGCGCGGCGTCGAGTGCCTCGAGGATCGGCGACTCGGACGCGGTGTCCGGAGCGGCGATGAATTCGTTGTTGTTGGTGGATTGCACAGGCGCGAACTCGCCCTGCGCTTCAAAAGCGTCGGTCATGTGATTTGTCAATCTCAAACGCGAGCGCTGCCGTAGGCGGCGCCCCGTTGGTGGTTAAAAACATCAACCATCCAACGACATTCAACTTCCGGATTTCGCCGGAGGCTGCGGCCCTTTTTGATCAGCGGATGCGATCGGGCGCGGTGTGCAAGATAGGGAGATGCAAGAGACGCTGGCCGAAAAAAACCTGTCGACCAGCGAAGCCAACGATTATGGCACGGATCGGGGTTTTTACCTAATCCGTCAAACGCAAGAAGGTTTCACGGTAGTGCGCGAGCTCCTCGATGGATTCGTGCACGTCGGCCAGCGCGGTATGCGCCTGCTGCTTCTTGAACGCGCTGTAGGCCGAGGGCTTCCAGCGCTTGGCCAGCTCCTTGAGGGTGCTGACGTCGAGGTTCCGGTAGTGGAAATAGGCCTCGAGCCTGGGCATGAACTTGACCAGGAAGCGCCGGTCCTGCCCGATGGTGTTGCCGCACATCGGCGAGCCGGCCTTGGGCACATAGCGCGCGATGAACTCGAGCAGCTGCAGTTCGGCCGTGGCTTCGTCGAGGGTGGAGGCCTTCACCTTGTCGATCAGGCCGCTGCGGCCGTGCGTGCCCTTGTTCCAGGCGTCCATGGCGTCGAGCACGGCATCGCTCTGGTGGATCACGAGCACGGGGCCGTCGATGCGGGGGCTCAGGTCGGGGCCGGTCACGACCACGGCGATCTCGAGCAGGCGCTCCTTCTCGGGGTCGAGCCCGCTCATTTCGCAGTCGAGCCAGACCAGGTTCTGGTCGCTTTTCTTCAGCACCGGCAGTGCGCCGCCGGTCGTGGGGTCCAGGGATTCGAGCATGCCCGGATTGTCGCCGATGGCTTCCGCGCTGCGGACCCGGCGGGCGGCAACACGCCCTAAACTCGCCGGTCATGTCCTATTCACTCATCTTCACCGCCGCCTTCGCCGCTGCACTCGTCGCGGGGCTCGTCGTGAAGTTCTGGCTCGCCTCGCGCCAGGTGCGCCACGTGGCGCGCCACCGCAACGCGGTGCCGCCCGCCTTCGAGCACAAGATCACGCTCGAGGCCCACCAGAAGGCCGCCGATTACACCGTGGCCAAGGCGCGCTTCGGCATGGTCGAGATGGCTTGGGGCACGGCGGTGCTGCTCGGCTGGACGCTGCTCGGCGGCCTCGACCTGCTCAACAAGCTGCTCGTGGCGTGGCTCGGTGGCGGCATGGTGCAGCAGCTCGCGCTACTCGCAGCATTCGCGGCGATCGGCGCGCTGCTCGAGCTGCCGTTCACGTTGTGGCAGATCTTCCGGCTCGAGGAGCGCTTCGGCTTCAACAAGATGAGCTGGCGGCTCTGGCTGCGCGACACGGCCGTCTCCACGCTGATCGGCGCAGCCATCGGGCTGCCGATCGCCGCGCTGATCCTGTGGATCATGGGCGCGGCCGGCACGCTGTGGTGGCTCTGGGCTTGGGCGGCATGGATGGGCTTCAACCTGCTGCTGATGATCGTCTATCCGATGTTCATTGCACCGCTCTACAACAAGTTCAAGCCGCTCGACGATCCCACCATCAAGGAGCGCGTCACCGCGCTCATGAAGCGCTGCGGCTTTCGCGCCAAGGGGCTGTTCGTGATGGACGGCAGCCGGCGCAGCGCGCATGCCAATGCCTACTTCACGGGCTTCGGCGCGAGCAAGCGCGTGGTCTTCTACGACACGCTGCTGCGCCAGCTCAATGCGGCCGAGATGGAGGCGGTGCTCGCGCACGAGCTCGGCCATTTCAAGCACCGCCACATCGTGAAGCGGCTCGCCTCGATGTTCGCGCTGAGCCTGGCGGGCTTCGCGCTGCTGGGCTGGGTGTCGACACAGGCCTGGTTCTACGGCGGGCTCGGCGTACAGCCGAACATGGCGCCCACGGCGCCGAACGACGCGCTCGCGCTGCTGCTCTTCATGCTCGCGGTGCCGGTGTTCGGCTTCTTCGTCGCGCCGCTCGCGGCCCGGCTGTCGCGCAAACACGAGTTCGAGGCCGACGCCTATGCGGTGGCGCAGACCAGCAGCGCCGATCTCTCCGCTGCGCTGCTGAAGCTCTACCAGGACAACGCGTCGACGCTCACGCCCGACCCTGTGTTCGTCAAGTTCTACTACTCCCACCCACCGGCCTCCGAGCGCCTCGCGCGCATGCAGGCCGCCTGAATGACTCCCACCTCTCGCGAAGAAAAAGCCGACACCATGAGCAGCATGTTCAAGCCCAAAGACTGGAAGGGCGTTACCCGCCAGGCACTGAGCGCCACCGAGATCGTCTCGGGTCTCGCCAAGCTCGACGGATGGAAGCTCAATGGCGACGGCGCCAACGTTGCGATCGAAAAGACCTTCAGCTTCGCGAACTACTTCGAGACCATGGCCTTCGTGAATGCGCTGGCCTTCGTCGCCCATACGCAAGACCACCATCCCGACCTGTCGGTGCACTACAACCGCTGCGTGGTGCGCTTCAACACGCACGACGTCGGCGGCATCTCGAGCACCGACTTCGAGTGCGCACGCCAGGCCGACGCGCTGGTGGCCGGGCCCGCGCCGTGACGAGGGCTCGCGCCTTTGGCTAAGCCGCCCCGCACCCCCGCCAAGGGCGCCGCGGGCGCCGCCCGCACCCTGCACGATGGCCTGGTCGTCGCGAGCCACGGACGCCACTGCCTGGTCGAGACGCCTGCGGGCGAACGGCTGATCTGCCATCCACGCGGCAAGAAGAGCCAGGCCGTGGTCGGCGACCGCGTGCGCTGGCAGGCCAGCGAGGACGAGGGCACGATCGAAGAGGTCGTGCCGCGGCGCAACCTCTTCTACCGGCAGGACGAGATCCGCACCAAGTCGTTCGCGGCCAACCTCGACCAGGTGCTGATCCTGATCGCGGCCGAACCGGAGTTTTCGGAGCACCAGTTGGCCCGCGCACTGATCGCGGCCGAGGCCGAGCGCATCGTGCCGATCATCGCGCTCAACAAGCGCGACCTGGCCGTGCCGTTCGAGCGCGCATGGAACCGACTCGCACCGTACCGGCGCATGCATGAAGGCGTGCTGCCGCTGTCGCTCACGGCCACGGGCGACGCCGACCGCGCCACGCTCATGGCACTGCTCGCGGGCAAGCGCACCCTGGTGCTGGGCCCCTCGGGCGCAGGCAAGAGCACGCTCGTGAACCTGCTCGTGCCGGGTGCCGCCGCGCTGACGAACGAAATCTCGCAGGCGCTCAATTCGGGCAAGCACACCACGACGAGCACCACCTGGTACTGGGTCGACGAGGCGCGCACCACAGGCCTCATCGATTCGCCGGGGTTCCAGGAATTCGGTCTCAACCACATTGCCCCGATGCAGTTGGCGGGACTGATGCCGGACATCGCCGAGCATGCGCAGGAATGCAAGTTCTACAACTGCACGCACCTGCACGAGCCGGGGTGCGGCGTCATCGCGAATGTCGACGCGCCCGGGAAGCCGGCCCCGATCAGCGCCACGCGTTACCGAATCTACGGCGAGCTGTTCGCCGAACTGAGCCAGACGCGCTACTGAACCGCTCAGGGCGCCTGGAGAATCTCCTGCAGACGCTGCACGAGCAGGCTGCACTGGTCGCGCGTGCCGATGCTGATGCGCAGGTGCTGCGCGATGCGCGGCTGCCTGAAATGCCGCACCAGCACCGCGCGCTCGCGCAACAGCGCCGCGAGTTCGGCCGCGTCGCGCCCCGGGTGGCGGGCGAAAACGAAATTGGCCTGCGAAGGCAGCACCTCGAAGCCCAGGTCTTCGAGCTGCAGGCACAGCCCTTCGCGCGCGTCCATGACCTGGCGGCGCGTGCGCTCGAACCAGGCCTCGTCGTCGAGCGCCGCCACCGCGCCCGCCGAGGCGAGGCGGTCGATCGGATAGGAATTGAAACTGTCCTTCACGCGCACCAGCGCATCGACCAGGTGCGACTGGCCGCAGGCGTAGCCGACCCGCAGGCCCGCGAGCGAGCGCGACTTCGACAGGGTGTGGACCACGAGCAGGTTCGGATGGCAGGCGATGAGCGGCATGGCGCTCTCGCCGCCGAAATCGACGTAGGCCTCGTCGACCAGCACCACGCGTTCGGGGCAGGCGGCGGCGAGCCGCTCGATGCGCTCGAGCGGAAGGCCGATCCCCGTGGGCGCATTCGGGTTCGCAATCACCAGGCCGGCGCAGCCGCTGGCCGCGCGCGACGCCATCGCCTCGGCGTCGATGCGCAACTGCGCGTCGACCGGCAGCAGCTCGCAGGCGATGCCGTAGAGCTGCGCATAGACGCGGTAGAAGCTGTAGCTCACGTCGGGCATGAGCAGCGGCTCGGCCTGCTGGAAGAAGGCGAAGAAGGCGTGTGCCAGCACCTCGTCCGAACCATTGCCCACGAAGACCTGCGCCACGTCCAGGCCATGCCGCCGGGCCACGGCTTCGCGCAGGGCGAGCGAGCTTGGATCGGGGTAGCGCTCCAGTCCCTCGGCAGCCGCCTCGCGGATCGCGTGGACCGCGCGCGGCGACGGCGGATACGGGTTCTCGTTGGTATTGAGCTTGACGAGGTCGGCGATGCGCGGCTGCTCGCCGGGCACGTAGGGTTCGAGCGCGCCGATGCGCGGGCTCCAGAAGGTCGGCACGGAGGTCGCCATGGCGTCGTGGTGGCGAGCAGCCCGCTCAACCGAGCAGGCGGGCCAGCGTGAGAAGGGCCAGCAGCACCATCCACATGACCACCGAGCGCCAGACCAGGCCGACCACGCTGCGCAGGTGACCCGGCTCGGGCTCGCGCCCGGGCGTGCTGCCGCTGTCGGTCCGGCGGTCGTCGGCCAAGGAATCGCCGGCCTGGGCGCGCGAGAGCGCATCAGCGAGCGGAATCGGCCGCAGCGCCCCCCCGCCGAGCCGCACGTTGACCGCACCAGACGTGGCCGCGAGGATCACGCCGTCGTTCTCGCTCGCGAAGCGGCGCGCGTCGTTGCGCCAGCAGTCGATGGCCTCCTCGAAGCTGCCGACGACGGCAAAGCCCAGCGCGGTGATGCGCGCCGGGAGCCAGTCGATCGCATGCCAGGCGCCCTCGGCGGCACGCTGCACCGAGACGCTCGAGGGCTGCACCGCCGCGCCGTCCTTGTGGGCCCAGTAGCGCGCGACGAATTCGCTCATGCGGTAGAACACCGCGCCGGCCGGACCGAGGCCCAGCGCCGCGAGCACAGAGAACCAGGCCAGCACGCCGAACACGTGGCGATGCGCGGCGATCACCGAATGCTCGATCACGCGACGGACGATCTCGCTGCGCCGCAACTCGGCCGCGTCCACGCCCTGCCAATGGGCGAGCAGCGAGCGCGCGAGCGGCTCGTCGCCTTCGTCGAGCGCATCGCGGATGCCGGTGAAGTGATGGCTGAACTGCCTGAAGCCCAGCGTGACGTAGAGCACGGCGACGCTCCAGAGCACCGCGAACGGCAGTCCGAGCGTGAGCACCAGCAGCCAGTGGATGCCCAGCGTTGCAAACGTGGGCATGAGCACCGCGAGCCCCCATGCGACCCATCCGTGGTGCGGTTTGCCGGCATCGAAGTTGCGGCTGGTCCAGCGGGTCCAGGAAAGCACGCCGCCGTACACCGGGTTGTGTGGCGCCAGCGGACGCACCTGCTCGATCAGCAACGCACACAGGATGGCAAAGAAGCTCATCCTTCGATGATAGCGAGGGCGCCCCGGCGCTTCACGCCGGCGCTCACCATCAGGCGATCAGGAAGCGGTAGAGGTTGCGCAGCATGCCCGCCGTGGCGCCCCAGACGAAGCGCTCCTCGGCGCCATCCTGGTAGGGCATCGAATACCACTCGCGGCGCGTGCCGTCGGGGGCCGGCACCGTGTGCCGGCGATGGTTGGCGGGGTCCATGAGCCAGGCCAGCGGCACCTCGAAGGCGGCGGCTACTTCGTAGGGATTGAGTGTGAGTTCGAAGGGCGGCTTCACCAGCGCGACCACGGGCGTCACGACGAACGAGGTGATCGTCGTGTAGGTCGGCAGGCTGCCGAGCACCTCGATGAACTGCGCCGAGAGGCCCACCTCTTCCCAGGCCTCGCGCAGGGCCGCCGCCGCGACGTTCGCGTCTTCGGGGTCGACGCGCCCGCCCGGGAACGCTACCTGGCCCGAATGGTTCGACAGGTGCGCGGTGCGTTCGGTCAGCAGCACCGTGGGGCCTTCCGGACGCTGGACGATTGGCACCAGCACCGCCGCCTGGGCCGGCGTGCGGTCGCTCAGGCGTGGCTCGCGGCGCAGCTCGGGCATCCACTCGGGGGGCGTGGCGAATCGCCGGCGCAGCGCCTCGGCCGTCAACTCGGCCACGTCAACCGCGGGCAGGCCATCCGGACCGCCGACCACCGGCGCCTTGCGCGGGTCGACCACGAGCAGCGTGGGCGGCACCACGGCATTGACGGGTTCGGCGGGCTCGAGCTGCATGGAGGGGTCGGCGGGGGTGGTCAAGTGGTAGCTGGCTGTCTGGTGAAGGAGTAGAACCCGAAACTGCTGTGCTGTCTTTTCGCGGAAAGGCCTGCACAGCGCACAACGCAAAAAGCCGCCAGAGGGCGGCTTTTTGCACGGCAGAAGAACGGCTTACTTGGCAGCCACTGCTGCGCGCTTGCCCGGCAGCTTTTCCTTGATACGTGCCGAGCGGCCGCTGCGCTCGCGCAGGTAGTACAGCTTGGCGCGGCGAACGTCGCCGCGGCGCTTGACTTCGATGCCGGCGATCAACGGGCTGTAGGTCTGGAACGTACGCTCCACGCCTTCGCCGCTCGAGATCTTGCGCACCGTGAAGCCGCTGTTGAGGCCGCGATTGCGCTTGGCGATCACGACGCCTTCGTAGGCCTGCACGCGCTTGCGGCTGCCTTCGACGACGTTCACGCTGACGATGACCGTGTCACCGGGCATGAAGTCGGGGATCTTCTTGTCGAGACGGGTAATTTCTTCCTGCTCGAGGGTCTGGATGAGGTTCATGATTTCCTGATGTCGATCGTGCTCGCGCTACACAAAAGGCGCCCTTGGGTTTTGTCGGCTGCTTCGAAAGAAGCCGAAGACGAAACCCAGGCGCGGCCGGGCAGAGGATCGGAGAACCAAGGATTATAGCTTTTTTTTGAGCGCCGTCTCGTCGGCCTTGCTCAGCCGGCCCGCGGTACGCGCGGCGTCGATCAGGTCGGGACGCCGGGCCGCGGTGATCGCGAGCCGCTGGTCGCGGCGCCAGCGCTCGATCTGGACGTGGTGGCCCGACAGGAGCGGCGCCGGCACGCCCTGCCCGTTCCACTGCTCGGGCCGGGTGTAGTGCGGGCAGTCGAGCAGTCCGTCGAGCGAGGGATTGAAGCTGTCCTGCACATGGCTGGCCTCGTCGCCCAGCACGCCGGGCTGCAGCCGTGCCACCGCATCGAGCAGCGCCATGGCCGCGATCTCGCCGCCCGACAGCACGAAGTCGCCGAGGCTCACCTGGTGGGTCACGCGCGTGTCGATGAAGCGCTGGTCGATTCCCTCGTAGCGCCCGCAGACCAGCACGGCGCCGTCGCTCGCGGACCAGCGTTCGACCGCCTCGTGCCGCAGCACGTCGCCAATCGGCGAAAACAGCACGACCGGTGCCGGCGTGCCGCGCGCGGCCAGCGCCGCATCGAGGCAGGCCGAGAGCGGCTCGGCCATCATGACCATGCCCGGCCCGCCGCCGAACGGACGATCGTCCACGCGCCGGTAGTTGCCTTGCGCGAAATCGCGCGGGTTCCAGAGCACGACTTCGACCTGTTTTGACTCGTAGGCACGGCGCGTCACGCCCGCGGCCATGAAAGGCGCGAACAGCTCGGGAAAGAGCGTGAGAACGTCGAAGCGCATGCGCGCGAGCCCGGTCAGTAGTCGGGTTGCCAGTCGACCGTGATGAGCCGGCCCGGCAGGTCGACCTTGTCGACGAAGGCCGAGACGAAAGGCACCATGCGCTCGATCGCCTTGCCGTCTTCTTCCGCGGACAGGACCAGCGTGGTCTGCGGCCCGGTCGCGAGCAGCTCGCGCACGTTGCCGAGCACCACGCCCTCGCGGTTGACGACCGAGAGGCCGATCAGGTCGACCCAGTAGTACTCGTCATCGCCGGCGGTGGGAAAGCTCGAACGCGGCACGAACACCCGCGCACCGCGAAGCGCTTCGGCCGCATTGCGGTCGGGCACGTCCTCGGACGAGGCGACGATGCAGTCGGAATGTTCCTTGGCTTCGCGGATCGCGAGCCGAAATGCAGCGCTGGTGGTGGCGCCGGGCGCCTGCAGGAACCAGCGTTTGGAAGAAAAAAGCGCCTCGGGTTGGGCGCTGTGGGGCAGGACCTTGAACCACCCCTTGATGCCCCAGGCATCGGCGATGCGTCCTACCTCGATCGCGTCCGCCGGCAATTCGGCGGTTTCGAGTGCGGGCAGCATGGCCGTGCGAAAGGCCTGCAGGCTCAGGCCGCGGCCTGGGGTGCTGCGGCTGCCGCTTGCTTGATCAGGCGCAGGACCGTGGGCGAAGCCTGTGCGCCGACGCTCTTCCAGTACGCCAGGCGGTCCTGGGCGATGCGGATGCTTTCTTCGTTTTCCTTCGCGGTCGGGTTGTAGAAACCCAGACGCTCGATGAAACGGCCATCGCGGCGAACGCGCTTGTCCGACACGACGATGTTGAAGAACGGACGGCCTTTCGAGCCGCCGCGGGAGAGTCGAATGACGACCATGATTTATCCTTGGGTGGTGCAGCGAGCCTGAATGCCCGCCCACAGAGTTCTTTCAGCGTCGAGACACGCGACATGGCCACCCGGCCAGCGACACGCTGAAAAGCCTGCGATTATAGCCCGAACCGCTTTTACAGAATTCGGCCCCCTGCGTCTCCCGCTCTCCACCTGCATGACCCTCACCATTCGACCCAGCCGCGACGAGGACGTCGCGGCCATCACCGCGATCTACGCGCACCACGTGCTGAACGGCACCGGCACCTTCGAGACCGAGCCGCCCCCGGCTGCCGACATGGCGGCGCGGCGCGCCGACGTGCTCGGCAAGAACCTGCCCTACCTCGTCGCCGAAGAGGCCGGCGAAGTGCTGGGCTTTGCCTACTGCAACTGGTTCAAGCCGCGCCCCGCCTACCGCTTCTCGGCCGAAGACTCGATCTACCTGGCCGAAGCCGCACGCGGTCGCGGGCTCGGCAGCCGCTTGCTGGCGGCGTTGTCGGAGGCCGCCGAAGCCGCGGGCATCCGCAAGCTCATCGCGGTGATCGGCGATTCTGCCAATGCCGGCTCTGTCGGCGTGCATCGCGCCCAGGGCTTCACGCACGTCGGCGTGCTCAAGGACTGCGGCTGGAAATTCGGCGAATGGCGCGACGTGGTGCTGATGGAGAAGGTGCTCGGCGAAGGCAGCACCACCCGACCCGAATGAAAAACAAGACGACTGCCGCCTGGCTCTCCTTCCTGGGGGGCCCCTTCGGGCTGCACCGCTTCTACCTGCGCGGATTCGGCGACTGGCTCGGATGGCTGCTGCCCATTCCGACCACGCTCGGCCTCTATGGCATGGAGCGCGTGCGCATGTACGGCGTGGACGACGGCTGGAGCTGGGTGCTGATTCCGATGCTGGGCTTCACCATCGCGGGCTGTGCGCTCATGGCCATCGTCTATGGCCTCATGGCGCCCGAGAAGTGGAATGCCCGCTTCAACGCCGGCGCGCCGGCCGACGCCGAACCGGGCCGCACGAACTGGGCCACGATCGGCGCCGTGGTGCTGGCGCTGTTCTTCGGCACCACGGTGCTCATGTCGAGCATCGTGTTCAGCTTCCAGCGCTACTTCGAGCACCAGATCGAAGAGGGCCGGAAGATTTCGCAGTAGCCCCGCCCGCCGGCCGGGGCCTCAGAAGATCTGCCAGCTCACCCAGTAGGCGATCGCGGCGACGAAGGCCGAGGCCGGGATCGTGAAGATCCAGGCCCAGACGATGTTGCCCGCCACGCCCCAGCGCACGGCACTTGCGCGCTGGGTCGCGCCCACGCCGACGATCGCGCCGGTGATGGTGTGGGTGGTCGACACCGGAATGCCGAGCGCGGTCGCCAGGAACAGCGTGATCGCGCCGCCTGTCTCGGCGCAGAAGCCGCCCACGGGCTTGAGCTTGGTGATCTTCTGGCCCATGGTCTTCACGATGCGCCAGCCGCCGAACATGGTGCCCAGCGCAATGGCGGCGTAGCAGCTCACGACCACCCAGCCGGGCGGCGCGCTCTCGGTCGCCGAGTGGTAGCCGGTCGCGATCAGCAGCATCCAGATGATGCCGATGGTCTTCTGCGCATCGTTGCCGCCGTGGCCCAGGCTGTAGGCTCCGGCCGAGACCAGCTGCAATCGCCGGAACCAGCGGTCCACGCGCGACGGCGTGGCGCGCCGGAAGCCCCAGGCCACCACCACCATCATCAGGGTGCCGAGCAGGAAGCCGAGCACCGGCGACACGAAGATGAAGGCCAGGGTCTTCCAGATGCCCGAGGCCACGAGGCCGCCGGTCCCGGTCTTGGCGATCACCGCGCCGACAATGCCGCCGATCAGCGCGTGCGACGAGCTGCTCGGAATGCCGTAATACCAGGTAACGAGGTTCCAGCTGATGGCGCCGATGAGTGCGCCGAAGACGACATGCACGTCCACCACGCCCGGCTGGGCGATCCCCTTGCCCACCGTCGCGGCCACGCTCAGGTGGAACACGAAGATGGCAATCAGGTTGAAGAACGCCGCGAACACCACCGCCTGCCCCGGCTTGAGCACGCCGGTGGACACCACCGTCGCGATCGAGTTGGCGGCGTCGTGGAAGCCGTTCATGAAGTCGAACAGGATCGCAAGCGCGACCAGCACTATCACCACCCAGAGGGCGACCTGCATCGTTTCCATCGGTAGCCGCCGCTCAGGAATTCTCGAGGACGATGCCCTCGATCACATTGGCCACGTCCTCGCATTTGTCGGTGATCGTCTCGAGCAGCTCGTAGATGGCCTTGAGCTTGATCACCTCGCGCACATCGGGCTCCTCGCGGAACAGCTTGCTCATGGCGCTGCGCATCACGCGGTCGGCATCCGACTCGAGGCGGTCGATCTCCTCGCAGGTCTTGAGCGTGGCCTCGGCCACCGCCGGATCGGCGATCTTGCTCAGAAACTTGACGGCATCCTTCAGGCGGTCGCAGCACTTCACGCACAAGGCCGTGAGCCGCACGATCTCTTCGGTCATGTGGCGCACGTCGTACAGCGCCATGGTCTCGGCCGAGTCCTGGATCAGGTCGGCCACGTCGTCCATCGTGTTGATGAGCTTGTGGATCTGCTCGCGGTCGATGGGCGTGATGAAGGTCTTGTGGATCAGCCGATTGACGTCGTGCGTCACACGGTCGGCCGCGCGCTCGGCGTTGTCGACGTCACGGTTGTACTGCTCGCGCAGGTGCACGTCGCTGTAGTTGGCCACGAGTTGCTCGAACGCGCGCGCCGCTTCGACGATGCGCTCGGCGTGCTGGTTGAACATCTCGAAAAAATTCCCCTCGCGGGGCAGCAGCTTGCCGAACATGGCGCTCTCCTGGGTTCGCGTCTGCCACAGGCATGTGACAGCGTTATGAAAAACCATAGGAGTGTAATGGGCGATCAAGCCCCCCCGGCGATCGGGGGCCCGGCTCCGCCGCTTCAGTCGCGGATGCGCTCGACCACTTGCGAGGAAACGCGCGCCAAGGCTGCGCGCGGCACCTTGTCGGGCGCGATCTCGGCAAGCGGCTTGAGCACGAAGGCGCGGTCGCGCATGCGCGGATGCGGCAGGCTCAGCGCGGGCGCGTCCTTGACCGTGTTGCCGTGCATCAGGAGGTCGAGGTCGAGCGTGCGCGGCGCATTGGGGAACGGCCGCTCGCGCCCGGCCTGGGTCTCGAGCAGTTGCAACTCGGCCAGGAAGGCCTCGGCCGTGAGGCCGGTGCGCACCGCCACCACGGCGTTGATGTAATCGGGCCCTTCTGCATCGATCGGCGCACTGCGGTAGAGCGACGACCGCGCCGTGACCTGGGTCCGTTCGATGCCGGCGATCGCGTCCATGGCCACCGTCACGGCCGCCTGGGCGTCGCCGAGGTTGGCTCCGATGGCCACGAAGGCCTGCACGGTCGGGTAGTCCTCGCGCGGGCGGCGGGCGGCGGGCGCCGGCCTGGGCGCCGCCTTGCCTGCCGGCCGCGGACGCGACGGCGCGCGCTTGTCGTTCGCCCGCGCGGGGCCAGGGGGCTTGCCGCCCTTCGGCTGGGAAGGCCGCGTCATTCGGATGCGGCGCCTGCGCCGCCTTCACTGCCGGCCGCGCCATCGGTGCGGGGCTTGCGGCGGCGCCGGCGCTTGCGCGGCGTCGTGGGGTCGCCACCGCCTTCGCCGGACGGCGCGACGGTTTCGGCCTCGAGCACCTCGTCGGGCTGCGGCTCGCGCCCTTCCTCGCGCTGGCGCCCGGCGGGCTCCGCGCGCGGCTTCGGTGCCACAGGGTCGCGCGTGCGCACGCGCTGGCGGGTCTTCTGCTCCTCGCGCACCTGCTCTAGCAGGTCCTGCCGGCGCACGTCGTCGGCGGTGCTGAACTCCTGCCACCACTCGGCGATTGCTTCGCCGATCTCGCCCACGTCGGCGCGCAGGCGCATGAAGTCGAAGGCAGCGCGAAAGCGCGCCTGCTCGACCAGGCTATAGGGCGTGGAGCCGGTGCGTTTGTCGAAGCGCGGCTGCATCATCCAGATCTCGCGCATGTCGGCCGCGAGCTTGCCACGGCCGGACACGTCGCCGATGCGGGCGTTGAACACATCGTCGATCGCATCCTGCAGCGCCGGGAACGGCGGCTGCGGCCGATGCCCGCGCTGGCCCTCGATGCGCTGGGACCAGCCATCGCGCACGTCGGCCCACAGCACGCAGGCCAGCAGGAAGCTGGGCGCGACGGGCTTGCCCTCGCCAACGCGACGGTCGGTGTCCAGAAGCGCCGCCTGCACGAAGGGCTGGTCGGCGCGCTCCACCACCACGTCGAGCAGCGGATAAATGCCCTTGGCCAGGCCGAGCTTGCGCAGTTGCTCGACGGTGGCGATCGCATGGCCGGTCTGCAGCAGCTTGAGCATCTCGTCGAACAGGCGGCTCTGCGGCACGTCGGCCAGGAGCCGGCTCGATTCGACCAGCGGCGCGGCCGTCTTGGTCTCCATCTTGAAGCCGAGCGCCGCGAGCTTGGCCGAGAAGCGGATCGCGCGGATGATGCGCACCGGATCCTCGCGGTAGCGCGTGGCCGGGTCGCCGATCATGCGCAGCGTGAGCTTCTGGGCGTCGCGAATGCCGTTGTGGTAGTCGACCACGACCTGGTTGGCCGGGTCGTAGTACATGGCGTTGACGGTGAAGTCGCGGCGCGCCGCGTCTTCTTCCTGCGGGCCCCACACGTTGTCGCGCAGCACGCGGCCGCTCGCATCCACCGCATGCGTCATGCTCGCGAGCTCGCCCTTGCTGGTGCGCTCGTTGCCGGTCACCTGCCCGGCCGCGGCGCTGTCCATGTAGGCGCGGAAGGTCGAGACCTCGATCACCTCGTGCTCGCGGCCGCGCCCGTACACGACGTGCACGATGCGGAAGCGCCGCCCGATGATGAAGGCGCGGCGAAAGAGCGACTTGACCTGTTCGGGCGTGGCATTGGTGGCCACGTCGAAATCTTTCGGGCGCAGGCCGAGCAGCAGGTCGCGCACCGCGCCGCCCACCACATAGGCCTCGTAGCCCGCCTGCTGCAGCGTGGTGACGACGTTCTTCGCACGTTCGTCGACCAGGGCCGGGTCGATCTTGTGAACCTCCGCCGATACCTCCTGACGCTTGCCGAAGCGGCTCTTGCCCTGTGCGCCGCCGGGCGATTTGCCGAGCAGCTTGTCGATGAATTTCTTGATCATTGTTGGTTGAGGCTCTTCTTATTCGTTTTCGAGCATGGATCGAATCAGGGGAATGGTGATCGCGCGCTGCGTCTGCAGCGCATAGCCGTCGAGCTGGTTCAGCAGCTCCATCAGGCTGCCGAGGTCGCGGCTGAAGCGGTGCAGCATGTAGTCGAGCACGTCGTCCGACAGCATCACGCCGCGCGTGTCGGCCGCCTGGCGCAGCACCGCGCGGCGTTCGCTTTCGCTCAGCACTTGCAGGTGGAACACATGGCCCCACCCGAGGCGCGTGCGCAGGTCCTCGCGCAGCGGCAGGTCGGCCGGCGGCAATGCGCCAGCGGCCACCACACCGCGCTGCAGGGTCTGCGCATTGACGAACCAGTTGAAGGCCGCGTGCTGCTGCACCGCGGTGTAGAGGTGCACGTCGTCAAGGAGCACCGCGCCCCAGCGCTCGTCGAACTCGGGCGGCTCGAGCAGGCCGGCATGCAGCCAGCCCACGCTCGCGCCCTGCTCGCGCAGTGCGACGCGCACCGATTCGAGCAGATGGCTCTTGCCACTGGCGCTTTCGCCCCACAGGTAGGTCGGCACCGGCGAGTGCGGCACGGGGCCGCCGGCGCCGCCCGCCCATACTTGAAGGTGGCGCAGCGCCGCCTCGTTGGGGCCGGCAAAAAAGGCGTCGAAGCTGGGGCCCGTCGCAATGCCGATATCGAGCGCGAGCTGTTTCATCCCGGGAAGGTTCATGGAGGGGGCCGCTGGGACCCTTAAAATCAACAGGAATTCTATCGGCCCGGCCGCTTCGGTTGCCGGCGCCTCCACCGCCCGCCTGCTTTTCGGCCCATCGTTTCGCCTTTTCCGACACCGTCCGACCATGACTTCCCCCACGCCCACCCCGCTCAGCTACAAGGACGCAGGCGTCGACATCGATGCCGGCGACGCCCTGATCGACCGGATCAAGCCGCTCGCAAAAAAGACCCTGCGCGAAGGCGTGCTGGCCGGCATCGGCGGCTTCGGCGCGCTGTTCGAGGTGCCCAAGCGCTACAAGGAGCCGGTGCTGGTGAGCGGCACCGACGGCGTGGGCACCAAGCTCAAGCTGGCGTTCGAATGGAACATGCACGACACGGTCGGCATCGACCTGGTGGCCATGAGCGTGAACGACGTGCTGGTGCAAGGAGCCGAGCCGCTGTTCTTCCTCGACTACTTCGCCTGCGGCAAGCTCGACGTGGACACGGCCGCGGCCGTGATCGGCGGCATCGCCCGCGGCTGCGAACTCTCGGGCTGCGCGCTGATCGGCGGCGAAACGGCCGAGATGCCCGGCATGTACCCGGCCGGCGAATACGATCTGGCCGGCTTCGCCGTTGGCGCGGTCGAGAAATCGAAGATCCTCACGGGCCTCAACGTGAAGCCCGGCGACGTGGTGCTCGGCCTCGCCTCGGCTGGCGTGCATTCCAACGGTTTCAGCCTGGTGCGCAAGGTGATCGAGCGCGCGGGCGCCGAACTGCCCGCCACGCTCGACGGCATGCCCTTCCGCGAAGCGGTCATGGCGCCCACGCACCTTTACGTGAAGCCCGTGCTCGAGGCCCTGATGAAGCATCCGATCAAGGCGCTGGCCCACATCACGGGCGGCGGCCTGCTCGAGAACATCCCGCGCGTGCTGCCCGAAGGCATGGCCGCGCACCTGAAGAAGGGCAGCTGGCCCCAGACCGAACTCTTCGCCTGGCTGCAGAAGGTGGCCGGCATCGACGACATCGAAATGAACCGCACCTTCAACAACGGCATTGGCATGGTGGTGGTGATCGACGCGGCCGAGGCCGCAGCCTGCGCCGACACGCTGCGCGCGGCCGGCGAAACGGTGCACGAGATCGGCACCATCGCCGAACGCGGCGAAGGCGCGGCCGTGGTGGTGGCCTGAGGCCCGCGGCTTCCGGTACGACGCGCAGCCCTCGCCACGGATGACCAAGCCGCTGCCCGCCACACCCCTCGCCACCCCGCCTGCGCGCACCGCGTCGCGCCAGGTGGTGGTCGCGAGCTATCTGCTGATGCTCGCGGGCCTGCTGCTCGTGATGTGGCAGCACCTGCTGCCGGGCCTGCTGTGCGTCTGCATCGGGTTTCTCGCCACGCGCTGGTTCACCCGGCTCATCGCGCCCCAGCTGGCCCGCCTCGGCGTGCTTCGCGGCCGCGGCGAAGGGCTGGCGCGTGTTCTCTCGGTCATCCTGGTGCTGCTGGCGCCGGTAGGGCTGCTCTCGCTGGGCTTTTCCGAGGCGCGCGAATATGTCATCGATGCGCCCGACCAGTACCGCGAACTTGTCGACTACACCGCGCGCACCGTGCTCGAGCTGCGCCAGAAGCTGCCGCCCGAGATCGCCGTCTACCTGCCCGAGGGTGCGGCCGAGATCCAGCGCATGGCGGCCAACTACATGCGCACGCAGGCCGGCGCGCTTGCACTCACGGGCCGCGCCTGGCTCGGCGCCCTGCTCTTCGCCTATGTTGGCCTGGTCATCGGCGCGCTCGCAGCGGTGGCGGTGCAGAACCGGGAGCGGCCGCCGCTCGCGGCCGAACTGCACCGGCGCATCAGCATGTTTGGCGAGGCCTTCGGCCAGATCGTCGCGGCCCAGTTCTGGATCGCGGCGTTCAACACGCTGCTGACCGCGATCTTCCTGCTGTTCCTGATGCCGCTCTGGGGCCCGCTGCTGCCCTACACGCCGGCGCTGATCACGCTCACCTTCGTGGCCGGGCTGGTGCCAATCGTCGGCAACCTGGTGTGCAACACGGTCATCACGCTGGTGGCGCTGTCGGTATCGCCGATCACCGCGCTTGCCTGCCTGATCTTCCTGATCGTCATCCACAAGGCCGAGTACGTGATCAATGCCAAGGTGGTCGGACGCCGCACGCAGATGAGCGTGTGGGAGCTGCTCGCGGTGATGTTCGTGGCCGAGGCGGTGTTCGGGCCGGCCGGACTGGTGGCGGCGCCGCTGTTCTACGCCTACCTCAAGAAAGAGCTGCAGGCGGCGGGGCTGGTCTAGGGCGTGCGCTCTTCCGGCTCTTGATGTCCTGATCTGATCGATTCCGGTCCGCTTCGGCACGGACCCTGCGCTGGCGGCGCCCAAGAATAGACGGCATCATTCACTCCGCCCGTGCGAGCACTCCACCCATGAGATCCTGTCTGATTGTGATCGACGTCCAGGAATCGTTTCGGCACCGGCCGTACTGGTCCGCCGGCGGCCTGCCGTCGTACCTCGCGGCGCAGAACGCGCTCATCGAGGGCTGCGCCGACGCGGGCGTGCCGATCGTTCGCGTGTTCCACATCGACGCGCCCGCAGTGCCCGACAACCCGTTCGCGCTTGAATCGGGTTTCGTGCGCCCGATCGAAGGCCTGGCGCCGTTCGAGGCGGCCGCCACCTTCACCAAGCACCGCCACAGCGCGCTGGTTGGAAGCGGGCTCGAGGTCTGGCTCACGCAGCACGGCATCGGCCGGCTGATCGTCAGCGGCATCCGCACCGAGCAATGCTGCGAGACCACCACGCGCCACGCCTCCGACCTGGGCTGGGAGGTCGATTTCGTGGCCGAGGCCACGCTGACCTTCGACATGGTGCAGCCCGATGGCCGGCCGCTCGCCGCGGCCGACATCCGTGCTCGCACGGCCACGGTGCTTCACGAGCGCTTCGCGACGGTCTGCAGCGTGGCGCAGGCGCTCGAGCGCGCGGGCGCCGTAGAGGCCGCCGCGGCGCGGTAGACGGACGACCGATGGCTCCGCAGCACACAGCGCCGCCCATCCGCGTCGTGTTCGCGCTGCTTCCGGACAGCCTCGTGCTCGACTGGGCCGGGCCCGCCGAAGCGCTGCGCATCGCCAACCAGCGGCTGGGCGCCGCGGGACGGCCGGCACGCTTCGAGATCGAATTCGCGAGTCCGCGGCCTACCGCCATCGGCTCGGTCGGCATCGCGCTCGCCGATCTCGCACCGCTGCCGACAGCGTGGAACGGGCCAGCCTGGGTGGTGCTGGTCGGGCTGCCGGGCGATGCGATCCCGATCGACAGCGCCGAGGCGCAGGACCTGCTGCACTGGCTGCGCGGGCTGCGCTTCGAACGCGGCGGGCTAGAGCTGATCACGATCTGCGCCGGCGCGCTGCTGGCCGCGCATGCCGGTGCGCTCGCGGGCCGGCGCGTGACCACCCACCACCATCACCTCGACGAACTGCGCGCAGCCGAGCCGCGCTGCGAAGTGGTGGCCAACCGCGTGTTCGTGCTCGATCCACCGGTCTACAGCAGCGCGGGCGTGACCACCGGCATCGACCTGATGCTGCACCGCATCGGCGACGTCTGCGGCGAAGCGCTGGCTGCACAGGTGGCGCAGACGATGGTGGTGGCGCAACGGCGCGGTCCGCACGATCCCGAGCTGTCGCCGTTTCTGGCCTACCGCAACCACCTGCATGCCGCGCTGCACCGCGTGCAGGACGCGGTGAGCGAGCAGCCGCAGGCCGACTGGAGCGTGCCGCGCATGGCCGAAGTGGCGCACACCTCGGCGCGGCACCTGACGCGGCTGTTCGTCGAGCATGGGGGCGTCGCGCCACTGGCCTACCTGCGGCGGCTGCGGCTCGCGGCGGCGCAGCTCGCGCTGGCCTCGGGGGCGAGCGTGACGCGGGCCGCGGAGATCTCGGGCTTCGGCTCCGACACCCAATTGCGGCGCGCCTGGCACCAGTTCGGCCTGCCGGGCTCGCCCTCGGCGTCGCGTCACTGAGGCAGGCACGCCCGCGCACGCGCCAACAGCAGTGCGCGTTCGCGCGTGTTGCGCGTGAGCGAGGCGGCGCGGTCGAACTCCCTGCGCGCTTCGTCGTGGCGGCCAAGCTTGAACAGCAGGTCGCCGCGCACCGTCGGCAGCAGGTGATACCCCTGCAGGGCCGTTTCTCCGACGAGCGCATCCACCACCTCGAGCGCTGCGGCCGGCCCGAAGGCCATCGACAGCGCCACCGCGCGGTTGAGCTCGACCACGGGCGACGGCGACAGCTGGGCCAGCGCGTCGTAGAGCGCGGCGATGCGCGGCCAGTCGGTATCGGCCGCGCCGCGGGCGCGCGCGTGGCAGGCGGCGATCGCGGCCTGCAGCGCATAGGGCCCGAGAGCGCCGCCCAGCGCTTCGGCGCGCGCCAGCCCGGCCAGGCCGCGGCGAATCAGCATCTGGTCCCAGCGCGCGCGGTTCTGTTCGAGCAGCAGCACAGGCTCCCCCGAGGCGCCCACACGCGCGGCCGTGCGCGAGGCCTGGATCTCCATCAGCGCGACCAGGCCGTGCACCTCGGCCTCCCCGGGCATCAGCCCGGCCACGATGCGGCCCAGGCGCATCGCTTCGTCGCAGAGCGCGGGCCGCATCCAGTCGTCGCCGGCCGTGGCCGAATAGCCTTCGTTGAAGACCAGGTAGAGCACTTCGAGCACCGACGCGAGCCTCGCCGCGAGCTCATGCCGGCGCGGCACCTCGAAAGGCACGCGCGCCTCGCGCAGCGTGCGCTTGGCGCGCACGATGCGCTGCGCGATGGTGGCTTCGGGCACGAGGAAGGCACGGGCGATCTCGTCGGTGGCGAGGCCGCCGACCAGGCGCAGCGTGAGCGCCACGCGCGCCTCGGTCGACAGCACCGGGTGGCAGGCGGTGAACACCAGCCGCAGCAGGTCGTCGCCGATGTCGTCGTCGATCGCCGCATCGCGCGCCTCGGCGAAGTCGGCCTGCGCGATCGCGTGTTGGGCGTCGAGCTCGCGACCGATCTCGGGCGCCTTGCGCTCGACCAGCTGGCCGTGGCGCAGTTGGTCCAGCGCCCGGTTCTTGGCGACGGCCGTGAGCCACGCCGCGGGGTTGTCGGGCACGCCGGCCGCGGGCCATTGCTCGAGTGCCGAAACCAGCGCGTCCTGGGCCAGTTCCTCGGCGCGGCCCACGTCGCGCACCATGCGCGCGACGGTGGCCACGATCTTCGCCGACTCGATGCGCCACACCGCCTCGATGCTGCGGTGGATGGCGGCCGTGGCGGAGGCGCTCACTGGGGCTTCTTCAGCGTCTGCATCGACGCGAAATCGCTCGTCCTGGCCTGCACGTCGGGCGGATAGTCGGCCACTTCCTGGATCTGGCGCACCTCGATGACCTCGTTCTCGGCGCCGGGGCAGCGCGTGGCCCATTCGATGGCGTCGGCGCGCGTGGGCACGTCGATGATCCAGAATCCGCCGAGCACTTCCTTGGCTTCTGCGAAAGGGCCGTCGACGACCTTGGGCTTGCGGCCCGGAAAGCTCACGCGCGCACCCATCGAAGGCGGGTGCAGGCCGTCGCAGCTGATCAGCACGCCGGCCTGCTGCATCGACTCGTTGTAGGCCATCATGGCCGACACCGCATCGATGTCGTCGGGTACGGTGCCGGGCGCGGCCGTCTCGTAGCCGTGGGGAATCATCAGCAGCATGAATCGCATGGCGGGTCTCCTTTATTGCGGGGCGGTCAGTGGGCGGCCTTGGTCTGGGCGCGCAGGCGGTCTTCCTGCGCGACCAGTTCGGGCGTCATCGCCTCGCCGAAATCGGCGGCTTCGAACACCTGGCGGATCTCGATCTCGCCCTCCTCGAAGGGGCTGCGCTTGATCCACTCGATCGCCTCTTCCTTCGACTTGACCTGCAGCAGCCAGAAGCCCGCGAGCAGCTCCTTCGTCTCGGTGAAGGGGCCGTCGATGACGGTGCGCTTCGTGCCTTCGCAGCGCACGCGCACACCCTTCGACGAGGGATGCAGCCCTTCGCCGGCAAGCAGCACGCCGGCGTTGACCAGCGCCTCGTTGAACTTGCCCATGGCGGTGAGCAACTCGGTGCTCGGCATCACGCCGGCTTCGGAATCCTTGCTGGCCTTGACCAGAACCATGAATCGCATGTCGTTTCTCCTGGAGGGTGGATGAAGAAAGAAACGGCGCGGAAAAAACACCTGCGCCTGTTCACACGTCGCGCAGCGTGCCGCCGGATCGACACGCGGGCGACTGACAATTTGTAAATTAGTGCTTCAACGTCGAACCGGCCGGGCGCAGTGCCACCCCCGCGCGCGCTCACAGATAGCCGCAGAAGCGCAGCACATGTCCGTCGGGTTCCCGCACCGCGAACTCGCGCAGGCCCCAGGGCTGCGACACCGGCGGCTCGACCACGGTGACGCCGCGCCGGAGGTAGGCGGCATGCAGGCCGTCGATGTCCTTGCCGACGTGGATCACGATCTCGCCGCGCCAGGGCGGCGCGTCGCGCGTGCTGCACTGCCACAGGCGCAGGTAGACCGGGTCGCCATGGCTGCCGTCACCCTTCTTGACCCTGGCATAGCTCGGCGGTTCGCCCGCGATGAAGTCGAGCTCGAAGCCCAGCACGTCGCAGAACCAGCGCGCCGCGCGCGTGACGTCGGACACCGGCAGCACCGGCTGCAAGCCGTGGAACTGATGCAGCGTCCCGAGGTCGGCCGCGGGCGCGACGCCGGGCCTCGCGGGGGTCATCGGTTCGACGCGCGGCGCAGCGCGGCCACGCGCTCGGCAATGTCGTCGACATCGAGCGCATCTTCGGCATGCGTGAGGTAGGTTTCGAGGTCGCGCACGGCCGCCGCGGTGTTGCCCTGCTCGGCATGGGCGATGCCGCGGTCGCGGTACTCGCCCCAGGCATTCGGCAGCAGCGCGATGAGGCGGTCCTGCACGGGAATGGCGCGCTGCCAGTCCTCTTGCGCGCGGTGCACTTCCTTGAGGTTGCGCAGCATGCGCGCAATGATCTCGCGCGAGCTCGCGGGCTGCAGGTAGAGGCCCAGAGGCACGTCGAAATCGCCCACAAGGCCGTTGCTGCGTTTGTAGGGCTCGAGCCGCTCGCTGAGTTCCTCGCGCGAGAGCGACTTGCCGCTGAAGGGATCGATCACCACCTGCCCCTTCGGCAGCGTCACCTTGACCATGAAGTGGCCCGGAAACCCGACGCCGCGTGCCTGCAGTCCGAGCCCCTGCGCCAGCTCCATCCAGAGCACCGCGAGCGAGATGGGGATGCCGCGGCGCGTGCGCAGCACGGCATTGAGGTAGCTGTTGTCGGGGTCGTAGTAGTCGTTGACGTTGCCGCCGAAGCTCAGGTCGCTGAAGAAGAACTGGTTGAGTGCGCGCAGCCGTGCCAGCGGCGCGGCGTCGCCCGGCAGCCGGCGCTTCAGGCGCGCGAGCAATTGGTCGACGTCGCCAAGCACCTGCTGCACGTCGAGGTCAGGGTATTCGTCCTGCGCCAGGCTGGCGGCAGCCTCGAGCAGCGGGAAATGGTCGTCGCTCTGCACCAGCGACTCGAAATACGCGAGGGCGGTGGGAACCTGAAAGCTGAACGTCATGTGTCTTTGTAGAGGAGCGCCAGGGGTGCGTCAAGGCGGTGTTTTCAGCTTGCGCCAGTCGCGGTGGCCGCGGGCCTTCAGCGCCGCAGGAAGCTGCGCAGCCGCACGCCCACGGCCGCGAGCACGCCGAAATACAACAGCCCCGCGCCCGCGATCAGCGCCGCCAGCCAGCCGATGCGCAACAGCCGCTGCTCGCGCAAGGCGATCCAGTCGACATGCTGTGCGCCCCAGGCCAGCACGGCGGCCAGTACCAGCGTGCCGGCGGCCACCTGCAGCACGAACCGGCCCCAGCCGGGCGCCGGCTGGTAGTTGCCGCGGCGCACCAGCCCGACCAGCAGCCAGACCGCATTGACCAGCGCGCCGATCGCGATGGTCAGCGTCAGCGCCGCATGCTGGAGCACCGGCACCAGCACGAGGTTGAGAAGTTGGATCAGCACCAGCACCGACACCGCGATGATCACCGGCGTGCGCATGTCGTGCTTGGCGTAGTAGCCCGGCGCCAGCACCTTGATCGCCACGATGCCGACGAGCCCCACGCCGTAGCCCATCAGCGCCATCGTGGTGCGCCGGACGTCCTCGCCGCTGTAGGCGCCGTTGTGGAACAGCACCGCCACCAGCGGCTGCGAAAAGAGCAGCAGCGCCACCGCGCAGGGCGCCGAAAGCAGCACCACGAGCCGCAGGCCCCAATCGAGCAGGGCCGAATAGCGCGCGTCGTCCTTGGCCGCGCGCGCGCCCGCCAGCTGCGGCATCAGCACCACGCCGAGCGCCACGCCGAGCATCGCTGTGGGAAATTCCATCAGGCGGTCGGCATTGGCGATCCAGGTCACGCTGCCGACCGCGAGGTGCGACGCAATCTGCGTATTGATGAGCAGCGAGATCTGCGCCACGCTGACGCCCAGCAGCGCCGGCGCCATGAGCTTGGCCACCTTGCGCGTGGTGGGGTCGCGCCAGGCCGCGCGCAGCGCGCCCAGGCTCGCGCCGATGCGCGGCGCGAGCCCGAGCTTGCGCAGTGCCGGCACCTGCAGCGCCAGCTGCAGCACGCCGCCGACCAGCACGCCGGCGCACTGCGCATAGATCGGCTCGATGCCCCAGCGCCGGAACAGCGGCGCGCCGACCACGATCGCAAGGATCAGCGACAGATTGAGCAGCACCGGCGACGCGGCCGGCACCGCGAACCTGCGCCAGGTATTGAGCACCCCCCCGGCCAGCGCCACGAGCGACATGAAGCCGATGTAGGGGAACATCCAGCGCGTCATCACCACGGCCGCGTCGAAGCCCGGCAGGCCGCTGGCCATGGCCCACACCAACCAGGGTGCGCCGACGACGCCCGCCACGCACACCACCACCAGCGCCCAGGTCAGGAGCGTCGCGACATGGTCGATCAGCGCCTTGGCGCCCTCCTCGCCGGCCTCGGTCTTGTGCGCGGCCAGCACGGGCACAAAGGCCTGGCTGAAGGCGCCCTCGCCGAACACCCGCCGGAACAGGTTGGGAATGCGGAATGCGACATTGAAAGCGTCGGTCAGCGCGCTGACGCCGAAGACCGAGGCAAAAAGCACGTCGCGCACGAGGCCCGTGATCCGCGAGGCGAGCGTCAGCAGGGATACGGTGGAGGCGGATTTGAGCAGGGACACGGGGCGAGTGTAGGGCCCGGAAAGCCCCGATTCGGCCGAAAACGCAACCCGGCCTATAATGGAGGGCTTTGCTGCATCATCCTCAGACACCTAAGGAACCAAAACCATGGCATCCGCCAAGCCCAAGAAAAAGAACCCGCGCCTCGCGTCGGGCCGTAAGCGCGTCCGTCAGGACACCAAGCTCAACGCTGCGAACACCTCGCTGCGCTCCAAATACCGCACCGCCGTGAAGAATGTCGAGAAGGCCGTGCTGGCCGGCGACAAGACCAAGGCGAGCGAACTCTTCGCGAAGGCCCAGAGCATCGTCGACGCCATCGCCGACAAGGGCATCTTCCACAAGAACAAGGCTGCCCGCGACAAGAGCCGCCTGTCGGCGAAGGTCAAGGCCCTCGCCCTCGCGCCTGAAAAGGCCGCCGCCTGACACCTGTCAGGCAAGCCCGGACTGAAATGTTTCAGTCCGCCGTTTGATCGGGGTGCGCTGCAGCAAAGTGTAAAAAACCGCCTTCGGGCGGTTTTTTCATGGGCGATGGATTCGCGAGGGCGGCGGCTCAGGCCTTGGGCGGCACTTCGGGTACGTCGGGCACCAGACAGGCCTCGGCCACCTGCAGGTCGTTGTCGCGCGCGAAGTTCACGCAGAAGTCCCATGCCATGGGCTCCGCGTCGCGCAGCGCCCTGTTCACCACCACGCATTTGACCCCGTTGATCGTGGTGGGAACACACCAGGGCGAATAGCTCAGATGGCTCCCCGGGTAGGCCCCTCCGGGGCGGAAGGAGCACATCACACCGGCCAGCCGCTCGGCCCAGTCGCTGGGGCGAAAAGTCCGGCCATCGCGCGTGATGCCCTGGATGAAGATTTCTTTGGCAGTGGGGGAAATCATCGTTGAAAGAGGCGACCGAAGCAGGTGCTGCGGTGCAGCATGCAATTGTATCCGCGCCCTTTTGGCGGCCATGGCCGGGGGCATTGCTGTGATGCGGAATCGTCAACGAAGCCGTCGTACCACCCGCCTAGAATTCCCCTTCCCTTTCTGGAGAACCGAATGAGCGCCACCGCCGAGCCCACCTCGCCCCACGTCATGAACACCTACGGTCGACTGCCGATCGCGCTGTCGCACGGCCAGGGCTGCCGAGTCTGGGACACCGCGGGCAAGGCCTACCTCGACGGTCTCGGCGGCATCGCCGTCAACACGCTGGGCCACAACCACCCCGAGCTGGTGCCCGCGCTGCAGGACCAGATCGCCAAGCTGATCCACAGCTCCAACTACTACCACGTGCCGGGCCAGGAGCAGCTCGCGGCCAAGCTGGTCGAACTCTCGGGCCTGACCAACGCCTTCTTCTGCTGCACCGGCCTCGAGGCCAACGAGGCCGCGCTGAAGCTCGCGCGCAAGTTCGGCCACGACAAGGGCATCGAGCGCCCCGAGATCGTGGTCTACGAGGCCGCCTTCCACGGCCGCAGCATCGCCACGCTGTCTGCCACCGGCAATCCGAAGGTGCAGGCCGGCTTCGGCCCGCTGGTCGAGGGCTTCATCCGCGTGCCGCTCAACGACATCGATGCCCTCAAGAAGGCCACCGAAGGCAACCCGAACGTGGTGGCGGTGTTCTTCGAGACCATCCAGGGCGAAGGCGGCATCAACCCGATGCGCCTCGACTACCTCAAGCAGGTACGGGCGCTCTGCGACGAGCGCGACTGGCTCATGATGATCGACGAGGTGCAGTGCGGCATGGGCCGCACGGGCAAGTGGTTCGCGCACCAGTGGGCGGACATCAAACCTGATGTGATGCCGCTCGCCAAGGGGCTGGGCTCGGGCGTGCCGATCGGCGCCGTGGTGGCCGGCCCCAAAGCCGCCAACATCTTTGCGCCCGGCAACCATGGCACCACCTTCGGCGGCAATCCGCTCGCGATGCGTGCGGGCATCGAGACCATCCGCATCATGGAAGAGCACAAGCTGCTCGAGAATGCCGCCACCGTGGGCGCGCACCTGAAGGCCGCGCTCGAGCGCGAGCTTGGCGGGCTGGCGGGCGTGAAGGACATCCGCGGCCAGGGCCTGATGCTCGGCATCGAGCTCGACCGGCCCTGCGGCGTGATTCTGAACCGCGCCTGCGACGCCGGCCTGCTGTTGAGCGTGACCGCCGACCGCGTGATCCGCCTCGTGCCACCGCTCATCCTGAGCATTGCCGAGGCCGACGAGATCGTGGCCATCCTCGCGCCCATCGTGAAGAACTTCCTTTCGGAACCTGCCGCGCAATGACGACCGCCGCCACCACGCCCAACGCCATCCGCCACTACCTGCAGTTCTCGGACCTCACGGCCGACGAATACACCTACCTGTTCGACCGCATGGCGGTCATCAAGCAGAAGTTCAAGACCTACGAGAAGCACCAGCCGCTGACCGACCGCACGCTGGCGATGATCTTCGAGAAGGCTTCCACACGCACCCGCGTGAGCTTCGAGGCCGGCATGTACCAGCTCGGCGGCAGCGTGGTGCACCTGACCACCGGCGACAGCCAGCTCGGCCGCGCCGAACCGATCGAAGACAGCGCCAAGGTCATCAGCCGCATGGTCGACCTGGTGATGATCCGCACCTACGAGCAGGCCAAGATCGACACCTTCGCCGCGCATTCGCGCGTGCCCGTGATCAACGGCCTGACCAACGAGTTCCATCCCTGCCAGATCCTTGCGGACATCTTCACCTACATCGAGCACCGCGGTTCGATCCAGGGCAAGACCGTGGCCTGGGTCGGCGACGGCAACAACATGGCCAACACCTGGCTGCAGGCAGCCGAGATCCTCGGCTTCTCGGTGCACGTGAGCACGCCCAGCGGCTACGAGGTCGACCAGTCTATCGCCGGCATCCGCTCGGGCGACAGCTACAAGGTCTTCAAGGACCCGATGGAAGCCTGCCGCGGCGCCGACCTCGTGACCACCGACGTCTGGACCAGCATGGGTTACGAAGCCGAGAACGAGGCCCGCCGCAAGGCCTTTGCCGACTGGTGCGTCGACGAGGACATGATGCGCGCCGCCCAGCCCGACGCCCTCTTCATGCACTGCCTGCCCGCGCACCGTGGCGAAGAGGTGCAGGCCGAAGTCATCGACGGGCCGCAGTCGGTGGTGTGGGACGAGGCCGAGAACCGGCTCCATGCGCAGAAGGCGCTGATGGAGTTTCTGCTGCTGGGGCGGCTGTAAGTCCTGGCGCCTCGGGCCTGATCAAAACGCCCAGGCGCCCAGCTGGTAATAGTCGAAGCCGCTGCTGCGCCCGCCGAGACAGCCGGCGAGGAAATCTTCGGCGTGGCGGTACATGGCGAGGTTGTTGGGCCACTTCTGGTTGCCGTGGCCGTCGCCCCGGAAGCTGACGAACTCGACCTTCTTGCCGGCCGCGCGCAGCGCCGCCACCATGCGCTCCGATTGATCGAACTTCACGCGCGCATCGTTCACGCCATGCATGACGAGCAGCGGCGCGCGCACTTGGGCGACGTGATTGATCGGTGACTTGGCGTCCAACAGCTTGCGCTGCACAGGATCGGCCGGATCGCCCACATAGCGCTTCCACCAAGGCAGGTTGAGCGACCAGTAGGCGGGCGCGTTCTCGATCAGCCGCGAGAGGTCGGACATCCCCACCACGTCGACCGCGCAGGCAAAAGTCTCCGGCGTCATCGTGGCGCCCACGAGCGCCGAATAGCCGCCGTAGCTCGCGCCGTAGATCGCCACGCGCGCGGGATCGGCCACGCCCTCGGCCACGGCCCATCGCACGCCGTCGATGAGGTCGTCGTGCATCTTGCCCGCGAACTCGCCCACGGCCTTTTCCATGAACGCGCGGCCGTAGCCGGTGGAACCGCGGTAGTTGACCTGCAGCACCGCATAGCCGCGGTTGGCAAGAAACTGCTGGACGCTGTAGTTGCTCTGGTAGGTCCAGATATCGCGCGCCCAAGGCCCGCCGTGCACCAGCAGCACCATCGGCAGCGCGCGCGCCTGCGCGCCCGGCGGCAGCGTCAGGTAGCCATGGATCCGCAAGCCGTCACGCGCGGCGTAGTCGATCGGCCGCGTCGATGCCAGCGAGGCAGCGAGGCCGCTGGTGTTGTTTTCGCCGAGCAGCAGCGGCGCTGTGCCCGCATCGCGGTGCAGCAGGTAATGCTTCCAACCCTTGTCGGTTCCGACGCTGACCGTCATGGCGTGCTCGTCGTCGGCCATGCTGGTCACGTGCACCGCAGCCGGTGCGCCGCCCGCCAGCGGTTCGAGCCGCGCCGCCAGCGCGGTATCGAAGTACCTGGCGCGCGGGTAGCCCGGCATCGCATAGGCCGCGAGCGGCGCATGGCTGCGGCGACTGATGAGCACCTGCTCGACGTCGACCTCGCGCTCGGCGTGCACCACTTCCTCGGCGCCCGATTCGAGGTCGAGGCGCACCAAAGCGTCCTTGTCACGGCCGCGGCCCGAGACCGCCCACGCGATGTTCGTGCCGGGCACGAAGTCGGCGATCCACCAGTTCTCGCCCTTCTGCCAGCGCAACGTGGTGCGCCATCCATCGCCATCGGGCAGCTGCAGGTAGCGCGCGTCCCCGTCCAGCACCGAACGCGCGCGCAGGCGCCCCGCGCGGTCCACCACCCAAGAGGTGACGTTGCCCGGGTTCTGCGCCAGCAAGGTCCGCGCGCCGGTGGCGGGATCGATGCGGTAGAGGTCGAAGACCTTCTTGTCGCGCAGGTTGGAGATCACAAGGAGTTCGGCACTGCCGTCGACGCGTCGCACGATGCGCGAGCGGGTGCCCTTGAAGGGCGTCAGGTCGACGGGCTGCGAATCGGCGCGCATCAGGTCAACGGCCAGCACATGGGTGTCCTCGTCGCCTGTGCGATCGACCGTGAGGAAGAGAAAGCGACTGTCGCCCGACCAGACGATGCCTCGCGCGCGCACCGGGATCGCCCGCGTGTCGCCGCTGGCCAGCTTCTTCACCCAGACGGCCGGCTGCAACCCGCTGACGCCCTTCCATGCAAGAGACGCGCCGTCGGGCGACACGCGGTAGAGGCTCGTGCCCACGGTGTTCGCGACGAACTCACGCACGGGTATCAGCGGCGGCAGCGGCGCATCCTGCAGCGCCGGGTGCGTCGGCGCGATGGCGCAGCCGCCGAGCAGCACCGTCAGAAAAAGCGCGATCCACATTCTTGGCAGCGTCACGGGAATGCCTCCTTGTTGCAGGCCGGATTCTGAGCCGCCCGACCTTTGGCGATCCCAAAGGTGCGGGCGCCACAATGCGGCCATGCACCTCCTGCTCATCGAAGACGATCTCGACCTGGGGCGTGCGCTGCAGGCCACGCTCAAGGTCGAGCACTTCACGAGCGAGTGGGTGCGCCGCGCCGCCGATGCACCGCAGGCCGTCGATGCCGCGCGCGTCGACTGCGTGCTGCTCGACCTGAACCTGCCCGATGCCAGCGGCTTCGACCTGCTGCGGCGCTGGCGGCGCAGCGAAGTTCGCGTGCCGGTGATCGTGATCACCGCGCGCTCGGCCATCGACGACCGGCTGGCCGGCTTCGAAGGCGGTGCCGACGATTTCGTCATCAAGCCTTTCGACACCGCCGAATTGGTGGCGCGCATCCGCGCGGTGGTTCGGCGCAGCGCGCGGCAGGCGAGCGAAGACTGGACCGTGGGCGCCCTCGAAATCGAACCGGGCCGGCGCCAGGCCAGGCTGCACGGCACACCGCTGGCGCTCTCGCCGCGCGAATTCCAGCTGCTGCTCGAACTGGCGCGCGAACCGGGCGTCGTGGTGCCCAAGGACCGGCTGGCACAGCGCCTGGAGCCCTTGGGCGATCCGGTCGACTTTGCCGCGATCGAGGTGCATGTTTCGAACCTGCGCAAGAAGATCGGCACCGAACGCGTGCGCACGGTGCGCGGCGTGGGCTATCTGCTCGAGCCATGAGCGTTGCGCTTCGCAATTTGTGGCAGCGCGTGCGCGAGCCCTCGCTGGTGCGGCGCGGCACCGCGGCGACGCTGCTGGTCCTGCTGCTGATCTGGGCCGTGCTGCTGGGCTACATGTACCTCGAGAACCGCAGGTACTTGGCCGAGGCGCCCGGGCTGCAGCAGTTCGGCGACGCGCTGCTCGTCGCGCTCGACGAAACCCCGGACCCGGCCCAGGCGCGCATGGTGATGGCCGCCACCGAACGCTGGACTGCCATCCGCCGCACCCAGGACAGGCGCCTCGGCGGCATCGTGCTCTACGAACTGCGCGACCGCGGCGGCGCCCGCGTGTACGCGTCCGACGCGTGGCCGTGGGCAGCCGCTACACCGCCGGACGGCCGCTGGACCGAGCGCTACTGGCGCTACCACGGCACGAGTGCGCAGTGGCACCTGCAGATCCTCAACCCGCGCCGCACCCGCGGCGCATGGCTCGGCTACAACGCCCGCACCATCGCTCCCTACCTGCTGGTGGCGTTCCCTTTCGTGCTGCTCGCGGTGTGGCTCACGGTGCGCGCCAGCCTGCGGCCACTGCAGCAGCTGGCGCAGCGGATCGAAGCGCGTCCGGCCGACGACCTGAGCCCGGTCGGCGTGCCGGCGCACTACCGCGAACTCAGGCCGCTGGTGCAGGCGCTCGACACGCTGGTGTCGCGCCTGCGCGGCACGGTGGAGCGCGAGCGTGCATTCGTGCAGGACGCGGCCCACGAGATCCGCACGCCGCTGGCCGTCATCAGCGCGCAGGCCCATGTGCTGGCGCATGCGCGCGAGCCGGCAGAGCGCGCCACGGCCGAGGCGCAATTGAGCCAGGCCATCGCACGCGCCTCGCACCTGGCACGGCAACTGCTGGCACTCGCCGCGCTCGACCGCGCCGGTGCGCCGAGCGCCAGCCGCATCGACCTGGCGCACTGGCTGCGCACGCTGCTCGGGCCCGCCGCCCAGGCCGCGCTGCGCGAAGGCCGCGAACTCTCGCTGGACGCGCCCGACACGCTGCCCTGGAGGGTCGAGCTCGGCACGCTGGAGTCGATCGTGCAAAACCTGGTCGACAACGCGCTGCGCCACGGCGTGCCCGGCAGCATGGTGGCCGTTACCCTCTGCGATACCGGCGGCGAGCTGCAGCTCGACGTGCGCGACGATGGCCCCGGCATCGCAGCGGCCGAGCGCGACAGGGTCTTCGAGCGCTTCCACCGCGGCACCGAGCCGCGCGCGAACGGCGCCGGCCTCGGGCTCGCCATCGTCCGCCAGGCTGCCGCGCGCCTGGGCGGCAGCATCGAGATCTTGGAGGGGCTGCGGGGCCGCGGCGTTGGCTTTCGCGTGCGCCTGCCGCGGCCGGGCGGATAGCATCGCCGCCATGAGCAGCCGCTATTCTTCCTGCCAGCAATGCGGCGCCTGCTGCGCCGCCTACCGCGTCGACTTCAGCGTGCACGAACTCGACACGCACGGCGGCGCGGTGCCGGCCGGACTCGCGGTGGACGTCAACGAGGCGATCGCCCGCATGCGCGGCACCGACCACGCTCGGCCGCGCTGCGCGGCGCTCACCGGCCGGATCGGCGAGGCGGTGGGCTGCGGCATCTACGAATGGCGTCCCAACCCCTGCCACGAGCTCGAGGCCGGCAGCGACGCCTGCGAACGTGCCCGCGCGCGCCACGGGTTGCCGGCGCTCGCGGCGTCCTGAAACCCGCGCCCATCAACTCGTCACCGCAGTTGTTGGAAATAACCGACACCACGACCGCGCGCGCGGCGCTACCTTCGCGCCATGCGCTCTCTGCAACCCCAACCCCGCGTCTGGGACATCTCGCCGCCGGTCCATGAAGGCACGCCGGTGTTCCCCGGCGACACGCCCTACCGGCAACGCTGGGCGGCCACCATCTCGCCGGGCTGCCCCGTCAACGTAAGCGAGATCACGCTCTCGCCGCACACCGGCGCGCATGCCGACGCACCGCTTCACTACGACGCCGAAGGCCTGCCCATCGGCCTGGTCGATCTCGCGCCCTTTCTCGGGCCCTGCCGCGTCATCCATGCCATTGCCAAGGGACCCTTGGTCGAATGGGCGCACATCGCGCACGCTGTCGACAGCCAGTTGCCGCCGCGCGTGCTGGTGCGCACCTATGCGGCCATGCCGGTGGACCGCTGGGACCCGCAGCTCGCGGCCTATGCGCCCGACACGGTCGAGCGCCTCGCGGCCATGGGCGTGAAGCTCATCGGCATCGACACGGCGAGCATCGACCCGGCCGACAGCAAGACGCTCGACAGCCACCAGCGCATCCGCCGGCTCGACATGCGCGTGCTCGAGAACCTCGTGCTCGACGCGGTGCCCGAAGGCGACTACGAACTCATCGCGCTGCCGCTGAAGCTGGCGAGTGCCGATGCATCTCCCGTTCGCGCGGTGCTGCGCGACCTTCCCCGCTGACATCCCTTCCCTCCATGACCACCCTCGAAGACTGCCGCGCGCTCGACGCGCAAGACCCGCTCGGCGCGTTGCGCGACCAATTCATCCTGCCCGAGGGCGTGATCTACCTCGACGGCAACTCGCTCGGCGTGCTGCCGAAGGCGGCTCCGTCACGCATTGCCGAAGTGGTGGCCGCCGAATGGGGCCAGGGCTTGATCCGCTCCTGGAACACGGCCAGCTGGTTCGACCTGCCGCAGCGCCTGGGCGACAAGGTGGCGCGGCTGATCGGTGCCGCACCCGGCGAGGTGGTGTGCACCGACAGCACCTCGGTCAATCTCTACAAGGTGCTGTTCGCCGCGCTCGCGCAGCAGAAGCAGCATGCCGGCCGCAGGCTCGTGGTCAGCGAGCGCAGCAACTTCCCGACCGACCTCTACATCGCCGAATCGCTGTGCCGCGAACGCGGCTTCACGCTCAAGCTCGTCGACGAGGGCGAGCTGCCCGCCGTGCTGACCGACGAAGTGGCCGTGCTGATGCTCACGCACGTCAACTACCGCACCGGTGCGATGCACGACATGAAGGCCGTCACCGCGGCCGCGCATGCGGTCGGCGCGCTGACCGTCTGGGACCTGGCCCACAGCGCGGGTGCGGTGCCGGTCGCGCTCAACGACAGTCAGGCCGACTACGCGATCGGCTGCGGCTACAAGTACCTGAACGGCGGCCCCGGTGCGCCGGCGTTCGTGTGGGTGCACACCCGGCACGCGGGCCAGTTCGAACAGCCGCTCGCGGGCTGGTGGGGCCATGCGGCGCCGTTCGAGTTCACGCCGCACTATCGGCCAGCGCCCGGCGTGGGCCGCTACCTCTGCGGCACGCAGCCGATCATTGCGCTCGCGGGGCTCGAATGCGGCATCGACACCGTGCTCGCGGCCGAAACCTTCGACAACGGCCGGGGCGGCATGGCGGCCCTGCGCGCCAAGTCGCTCGCACTGACCGACCTGTTCATCGCGCTGGTCGAGGCGCGCTGCGCGGGCCACGGGCTCTCGCTCGTCACACCGCGCGATCCGGCACGCCGCGGCTCGCAGGTCTGCCTGAGCCGCACGGACCCGCAAGACCCGCAGGGCGGCTCGGGTGCCTACGCGATCGTGCAGGCGCTGATCGCCCGCGGCGTGATCGGCGACTACCGCGCCGGCGACGCGCAGATGCCCGACATCCTGCGCTTCGGCTTCACGCCGCTCTACCTCGGCTTCGAGGATGTGTGGAATGCGGTGGAGCACCTGGTGCAGGTGCTCGAGACGGGCGAATGGCGGCGCGCCGAGTTCAACCAGAAGAATGCAGTGACATGAGCACCGGGAAGCCTTCGCCGAACCACCCCGAGCACATCGTGCGGGAAGAAGGCGCACAGCTCGACTTCAGCAAGTCGATGAGCTACGGCGACTACCTGCACCTCGACGAGATCCTCAACGCGCAGCATCCGCTGTCGCCCGCGCACGACGAGCTGCTGTTCATCGTGCAGCACCAGACCAGCGAGCTCTGGATGAAGCTCATGCTGCACGAACTGCGCGCGGCCACGGCCTGCATCGCCAGCGAGAAGCTGTCGGACGCCTTCAAGATGCTCGCGCGCGTGAGCCGGATCATGGAACAGCTCGTGAGCGCATGGACCGTGCTCTCGACCATGACGCCGCCCGAGTACACGGCCATGCGCCCCTACCTCGCGAACTCGAGCGGCTTCCAGAGCGCGCAGTACCGCTGCATCGAATTTGCGCTGGGCAACAAAAACGCGGCGATGCTCAAACCCCATGCGCACCGCCCTGATCTGCTGGCACAGGTCGAGGCCGCCTACCGCTCGCCCTCGCTCTACGACGAGTCGCTGCGCCTGCTGGCGCGCCACGGACTGCCAGTGCCCGCCGACAAGCTCGAGCGCGACTGGACGCAGCCGTACGATGCGAGCGACGGCGTCGAGGCCGCATGGCTCACGGTGTACCGCGATCCGCATGCGCATTGGGATCTCTACCAGCTCGGCGAGAAGCTCACCGACCTTGAAGATGCCTTCCGGCTCTGGCGCTTCCGCCACGTGACCACGGTCGAGCGCGTGATCGGCTTCAAGCGCGGCACCGGCGGCACGGGTGGCGTGAGCTACCTGCGCAAGATGCTGGACGTGGTTCTGTTCCCTGAAATCTGGAAGATCCGAACGGATCTCTAGGACGCGCCCCGACACGCTACATTGGCAGACACCTCACGGAGACCTGCCATGCACAAAGACGACGTCCAGTTTTCTCCCGACGAACTCGCCACGCTGCGCACACATGGCGTGGTGCTGTTCGCGGACCGCGTGATCTTCGAAGCCCGGCCGCCGATGCCCGAGGCGCGCATCGCCGAGGTCGAGGTCCTGTGCGCCGGGCCGGTTCCCGATGCGCTCGCCGCGCTCTGGCGCGAAACCGCGGGCGGCCGCCTCGACTACGACCTCTCGCTGCCGATGAAAGGCAACATCGAGGCCGTGAGCTGGTCGGAGCTGTTCTGGGACGGCAGCGACGGCTACCACGACCTGCAGGGCTGGATCGCGCACGAGCAGGAGATCGCCCAGGAAGCCGCCGACGACGAGGGCCGCACCTGGAGCGGCAAGCTCACGCACCTGCCGCTCGGCGGCTTCGAGTACCTCGACCGCGTGTACGCGGTGGTGGAACCCGGCGGCGAGCACGGCAGCATCGTCGCATGGAAGCACGGCCTGCCGCCCGCCTGGACGCATGCGCTGCACGAGGACGGCGTCAGCACCATTGCGCCCGACCTGCGCGGCGCCTTCGCGGCGCTGCACCTCGACGAGGATCCGCTCGCACCCGCGGGCGACTACTTCTCGGGCCAGGCGCTACTCGAATACCTCGACGACCAGCACGAGGAACACGGCCTCGCGATCGACCTCGTCGACAAGCTCGTGGCCTTCTACCGCCGCGCGATGCGCGACTGGCGCACGCCGCTCGCCGACGGCACGCTGCGCCTCCAGCCGGCGACCGCACGCGCGGCATTGCGCCACGCCATCGGCACAGACGACGCCTCGCTGGTGGCCGAGCTCGCGGCCGCGGGCGTGAGCTTCCAGGGCCCACAGCAGGGCAGCGCACTGGCCACCGACGTGGCGATCGGCCACGGCGCGTTCGCAGCCGCCATGGCACTGGTGCGCGCCGGCGCACCGGTGGCGCGCGAGGCGCTGGCCAACATCGACGGCCAGATCTCGCCCGAACTCACGAGCGCCCTGCTCGCGAACGGTGCCGAGCCTAGCGTGGTCGCGATCGTGCAGTGCGCGGCCTGCGGCGCGCCTGCGAGCGCGCACCTGATCGCGGAGGCCTGCGCAAAGGCGGGCATCGACGTGCCGGCCGCGTTCGCCCTGGAACGCGAAGCCATGCTGGGCGAACTCAAGGCCACGCTGCTCGAGGTGCGCGAGGACACGCAGGGCCACTATCTCGGGCCCGAGGGCCTGGCCGAACGCATCGAACACCTGCAGGCATTCAGCCTCGATTGAGCGCGGCAGCCCGCCGGGCTCAGCCCGCGTACAGCCAGGGCTGGTCGAGCAGCCGCGCGCCGAGCACCCGCATCGCCAGGTCGCGGCCGATGCGCGTGGCACCGGTCGCGTGGAAGACCTGGCCGTTGCGCCGCGCCCGCGCCTGCACCAGCGCATTGCGCTGCCACCGGGCCTCGGCATAGCGCGCGAAGGCGGCCGGCACCTCGGCCGCGGAGCCCTCGCCGAGCGCATCGGCCAGCGCCACCGCATCCTCGATGGCCATGCCTGCGCCCTGCGCGAGGTACGGCACCATCGGATGCGCGGCGTCGCCGACCAGTGCCACGCGTTCGTGCGCCATCTCGGCGGCCGAGCGCATCGGGGGCCGGTCGCTCAGCGACCAGGCACGCCAGCCCGGCATCGCCTCGAGCAGGGCCTGCAGGCTGCGCCCGCTCGGCCCCGTGGCTTGCTGCAGCGCGGCCAGGCTGCTGGCCTGATCCCAGTCGTGCACGTTGCCGGTGGCTGCCGCTTCGGCGATCACCACCACGTTGAGCCAGTCGCCGCCGCGCACCGGATAGGCCACCGCATGCAGGCGGGGGCCGAGCCAGACGTCGATGCCGTCGCGGCGCAGCGCCTGCGGCAGGTCGGCCTGGGCGGCGAGCGCGCGCCAGGCCGTGTGGCCGGTGACACGCGGCGCCTCTGCGGCCGAAGGCGCGTCGAGCCGCTGCCGCGCGATGCTCCAGAGCCCGTCGGCGCCGACCAGCGCCTCGCCCTCCCAGGCCCTCGCACCGCTGCTCGAGATGCACACCAGGTCTTCGCCGGCCTCGACGTCGGCGATGCGCGCGTCGGTGACCAGCACGCCGCTGCCCGCGGCGCGCACCGCATCGAGCAGCAGCGCGTGCAGGTCGGCACGGTGAACGCAGACGTAGGGTGCGCCATAGCGCCGGCGCATCGCCGGGCCCAGCGGCAGCCGCGCGAGTTCGGCGCCGCTGCCGGCGCTGCGCACCGCCAGCATGGTGGGGCGCGCAGCGATCGCGTCAAGGCCTTCGGCCAGGCCCAGGCGTGCGAGGCGACGCGTGACGTTGGGGCCGAGCTGGATGCCGGCACCGATTTCGCCGAAGGCCGCCGCCTGCTCGAAGACATCGACCCGGTGCCGGCCGCGCGACAACGCCAGCGCCGCGGCAAGCCCCCCGATGCCGCCGCCGGCGACGAGGATGTGCGCGGGCATGGCCTCAGCGGCTGGGATGCGTGTCGCGGAGATCCTGGCTGGTTTTGTCAGCCTCGGCGCCGGGGCGCACCTTGGGGCCGCAGCTGCCGCAACTGTCGCAGGAGCCGCAACCCGAGGTCTTGGCCAGCGACGCGGCCAGTGCATCGGCGCGCTCGCGGTCGACCCAGCCGGCCCGATGCGTGCCGGCAGCGAGCTTCTGCGCGGCGCTGCGGCGCCAGCCGGCGGGCATCCAGCGCCAGACCGCGTAGAACGCGGCAGCCGCGACGATCAATCCGACGATCAGTTGCTGTGTCATGTCCGTCCCTTGTTGCCAAGCCTTCTTTTTACCCCGCCCCCAAAGCCAGCGCCACCCGGTAGGTGATGAAGCAGGCCACGTAGGCGAGCGCGAACAGGTAGCCCGCCATGATCCAGACGTATTTCCACGCGCCGGTTTCGCGCTTGACCGCCGCGAGCGTCGAGATGCATTGCGGCGCGAACACGAACCAGACCAGGAGCGACAGCGCAGTCGCGAGCGACCAGGTGCCCGCGATCAGCGGCTGGAGCTGGCCCGCGACGTCGTCGCCCGTGGCCGACAGCGCATACACCGTACCGAGCGCGCCCACCGCCACTTCGCGCGCCGCCATGCCCGGCACCAGCGCGATGGAGATCTGCCAGTTGAAGCCGATTGGCGCAAAGATGTGCTCGAGCCCGCGGCCGATGATGCCGGCCAGGCTGTACTGGATCGCGGGCCCCGTGGCGCCCTCGGGCGGCGACGGGAAGGTCGACAGGAACCACAGCAGGATCGTGAGCGTGAGGATGATGGTGCCCACGCGGCGCAGGAAGATCCAGGCGCGCTCGTAGAGGCCGAGCGCCAGGTTGCGCAGGTTGGGCCAGCGGTACGCCGGCAGTTCCATCAGCAACGGCGAGTGCTGCTTGTTGTCGCGGAAGCGCTTCATGACCCAGGCCACCGCCATCGCCGAGACGATGCCGAACACGTAGAGCGCGAACAGCACCACGCCCTGCAGGTTGAACACCCCGGCCACCGAGCGCTCGGGGATGAACGCCGCGATCAGCAACGCATACACCGGCAGGCGCGCCGAACAGGTCATGAGCGGCGCGATCATGATCGTCGTGATGCGGTCGCGCCAGTTGCTGATGGTGCGCGTCGCCATCACGCCGGGAATGGCGCAGGCAAAGCTCGACAGCAGCGGAATGAACGAGCGGCCCGACAGCCCCACCGAACCCATCATGCGGTCGAGCAGGAACGCGGCGCGCGGCAAGTAGCCCGAGTCCTCGAGCGCGAGGATGAAAAGGAACAGGATCAGGATCTGCGGCAGGAAGACGATCACGCCGCCCACGCCAGCAATCACGCCGTCGACCAGCAGGCTTTGCAGCATGCCTTCGGGCATGTAGGTCTTGAGCAGCCCGCCGGCGCCGTCGGTGGCAGCGAGGATCGCGTCCATCGGCACGCTGGCCCAGCTGAACACGGCCTGGAACATCAGGAACATCGTGACCGCGAGCACCAGCATGCCCCACACCGGATGCATCACCACGCGGTCGATGCGGTCGCTGGTAACGAGGCTGGTCGCGGGCTCGGTGACCGCGAGCCCGAGGATGCGGCGCACCTCGCGCTGCGTGGCCAGCACGTCGTCGAGCCCCGGTGCCTGCCAGGCCTTGGGCGAAGCCGCGGGCACCGGCGCATCGAGCGCCGCGAGCAGGTCGTGGGCGCCGCCCGACTGCACGCCGACGGTCTCGACCACCGGCACGCCGAGCTCGCGCGCGAGCACGGCGGTGTCGACCGCGATGCCCTGCTTGCGCGCCATGTCGGTCATGTTGAGCGCCACCACCATCGGCAGGCCGAGGCGCTTGGCCTCGAGCACCAGCCGCAGGTTGAGCCGCAGGTTGGTGGCATCGGTCACGCACACCAGCAGGTCGGGCAGCGCCTCGGTGCTCTTGCCGGTGACGACGTCGCGCGTCACGGCCTCGTCCGCGCTCAGCGCGTTGAGGCTGTAAGCGCCGGGCAGGTCGAGCACGAAGACGCGGCGCCCCGACGGGGTGCGCAGCAGCCCTTCCTTGCGCTCGACGGTCACGCCCGCGTAGTTGGCGACCTTCTGGCGGCTGCCGGTCAGCAGGTTGAAGAGCGCGGTCTTGCCGCAGTTCGGGTTGCCGAGCAGCGCGACGCGCCCCGGCTGGGCGGTGGCCGCGAGGCGGCCCGGTCCCTGGATCACGGCCTCACCCATGGCGGACTCCTTCCGGCGTGTCGGGTGCCACCCGGATCAGCGCGGCCTCGTGGCGGCGCAGGGCAAAGGTGGTGTGGCCAAGCCGGACCGCGAGCGGCTCGCGCCCTGCCATGCCGGTCGCGACGATGCGCACGGCCTCGCCCGGCACGAAGCCGATCTCGGTCAGGCGCAGCACCAGCTCGCGATCGTCCGCGCCGTCGGGGCGCGCCACGTCGAGCACGGTGGCCCATTGGTTGTCGGGAAGCTGGTCGAGCCGCAGGCCGGTGGGCGCCAGGGCGGCGCCGGAGTCAGAGGTTTGCACGGTGAGAAAGCACGCCGGAAACCGGCCACGCCAAGGAGCAAAACCCAGATGCTATCAATTCTCAATTGCAGTCGCAGAGAAAGTCCTTTGGCTGGCGTGCGGAATAGCGCCGCACAGCCCGTGTTCAGACCGCCAGTTCGACGATGCGCGCGCTGACGGAAGCGCCCTCGATGGCGAGTTCCGCTACCGAAACCGGCAGCTTGAAGCGCCGCGGCCCGGCGCTGCCGGGATTGACGTAGAGGATGCCGTCGCGCGTTTCGACCCTCGGTTTGTGCGAATGGCCCGACACGACCACGCGCACCCCCGCGAGGCCGAGCGCGATCTGCGACAGGTCGTGTATCACATGGATGCGCACGCCCTCGGCGCCGAGTTCCGCGGTCTCGGGAATTCCGTCGGCCCAGGCCTCGCGGTCGTTGTTGCCGCGCACCACGGTGAGTGGCGCGATGGCCGCGAGCGCCTCGAGGATCGCCGCGCTGCCGATGTCGCCGCCGTGCACGATGCGGTCGCAGCCCTGCAGCGCCGCCACGGCCTGCGGCCGCAGCAGGCCGTGGGTGTCGGAGATCAGGCCGACGCGGACCAAGCTCAGGCGGCCAGCAGTTGCCGCAGCACGAACGGCAGGATGCCGCCATGCTTGTAGTAGTCGACCTCGATCGGCGTGTCGATGCGCAGGCGCACCGTCACTTCCTGGTGGCTGCCGTCGGCGCGGTGCACGACGAGCTTCACGTCCATCTGCGGCTTGAGTTCGCCGCCGATCACCACGTCGATCTTCTCGTCGCCGTTGAGCCCCAGCGTCTGCCAGGAATCGGCACCGCGGAACTGCAGCGGCAGCACGCCCATGCCGACGAGGTTGGCGCGGTGGATGCGCTCGAAGCTGCGCGCCACCACGGCCTTGATGCCGAGCAGCTGCGTGCCCTTGGCGGCCCAGTCGCGCGACGAGCCGGTGCCGTACTCCTCGCCGCCGAACACGACCGTCGGCACGCCCTGGGCCATGTACTTCATGGCCGCGTCGTAGATGAACATCTTCTCGCCGCCGGGCTGGAACAGCGTGAGGCCGCCCTCTTCCTGCGTGCCGTTGACGTCCGGCGGGATCATGAGGTTCTTGATGCGCACGTTGGCAAAGGTGCCGCGCATCATCACGTCGTGGTTGCCGCGGCGCGAGCCGTAGCTGTTGAAGTCGGCCTTGGCCACGCCGTTGGCCTTGAGCCAGATCCCTGCGGGCGAGCTTTCCTTGATGGCGCCGGCGGGAGAGATATGGTCGGTGGTGATCGAGTCGCCGAAGAGCGCCATGATGCGCGCGCCCTTGAAGCCCGCGTCCGACGCGTGCGGCTCCATCTTGAAGCCTTCGAAGAAGGGCGGCTCGGCGATGTAGGTCGAAGCGGGCCAGTCATAGACCTGGCCCGTGGTGCCCTTGATGCTGCTCCAGAACTTGCCTGGGTCGGTCTTGACCTTGTCGTAGTTGGCGCGGAACGACTTGGCGTTCATCGCATGGCGCAGGTTCTCGTCGATCTCCTTCGGCGTCGGCCAGATGTCGCCGAGATAGACGTCCTTGCCATTGTTGCCTTTGCCCACGGGTTCGGTCATCAGGTCGACCATCACGTTGCCCGCGATCGCGAACGCCACGACGAGCGGCGGCGAGGCGAGGAAGTTGGCCTTGAGGTTCGGATGGATGCGCGCCTCGAAGTTGCGGTTGCCCGAGAGCACGGCCGCACCGATGAGGTCGTTCTTGACGATGACGTCATTGATCTCGGGCGTGAGGTCGCCGGCGTTGCCAATGCAGGTGGTGCAGCCGTAGCCCGCGAGATAGAAGCCGAGCTTCTCGAGGTACGGCAGCAGGCCGGCCTTCTCGAGGTATTCGGTCACGATGCGCGAACCCGGGGCCAGCGAGGTCTTGACGTGCGGCTTGACCGTGAGGCCCGCCTCCACCGCCTTCTTGGCCAGCAGCCCGGCCGCGAGCATCACGCTCGGGTTCGACGTGTTGGTGCACGAGGTGATGGCCGCGATCAGCACGTCGCCGTTGCCGATGGCGACGTCGCCGGCCGGCAGCGGATGGCGCTGCTTGAGCCGCTCGGGCGGCTGGTTGAAGCCGTTGGCATTGTTGGGCTTGCTGAAGAGCTCGGAGAACTTGGTCGACAGCTGGCCGAGGTCGATGCGGTCCTGCGGGCGCTTCGGTCCGGCGAGGCTCGGCGACACGGTGCCCAGGTCGAGCTTGACGATCTTGGTGTAGTCGATGTCGCCCGGCGCCGGCATGCCGAACAGGCCCTGGGCCTTGTAGTAGGCCTCGAAGCGTTCGACTTCCTCCTGGGTGCGGCCGGTGCCCTTGAAATAGGCCACGGTCATCTCGTCGACCGGGAAGAAGCCCATGGTCGCGCCGTATTCGGGCGCCATGTTGCCGATGGTGGCGCGGTCGGGCACCGCGATCGAGGCGGCGCCGGGGCCGAAGAACTCGACGAACTTGCCCACCACCTTCTCGGCGCGCAGGATCGCGGTGACATACAGCACCAGGTCGGTGGCCGTGACGCCTTCGCGCAGCTTGCCCGTGAGCTCGAAGCCGACGACGTCGGGCGTGAGCATGTAGACCGGCTGGCCCAGCATGGCGGCTTCGGCCTCGATGCCGCCGACGCCCCAGCCGACCACCCCGACGCCGTTGATCATGGTGGTGTGGCTGTCGGTGCCTACGAGCGAGTCGGGGTAGTACACCGGCACCTCGGCCGTGTCGCTCGCGCTCTTGTAGACGCCGCGCGCAAAGTACTCGAGGTTGACCTGGTGCACGATGCCGAAGCCGGGCGGCACGACGCCAAAGGTGTCGAAGGCCTGCATGCCCCACTTCATGAACTGGTAGCGCTCGTTGTTGCGCTGGAACTCGAGCTTCATGTTGAGGTCGAGCGCCTTCGGCGTGCCGTAGTGGTCGACCATCACCGAATGGTCGACCACCAGGTCGACGGGCACCAGCGGCTCGATGGTCTTGGGCGACTTGCCGAGCTTGGCGGCCACGCTGCGCATGGCGGCCAGGTCGGCGAGCAGCGGCACGCCGGTGAAGTCCTGCAGCACCACGCGCGTGACGACGAAGGGAATCTCGTCGGTGCGGTCCGAGTTGGGCGTCCACCGGGCCAGTTCCTCGACGTGCTTGGGCGAGACCTTCTTGCCGTCGCAGTTGCGCAGCACCGACTCGAGCACGATGCGGATGGAGACCGGCAGGCGCTCGATCGACGGATACTGCTTCGCCAGCTCCTTCAGTGACCAGTATTTGCCGGCCTTGCCCGAGTCGGTCTTGAAGGTCTTGAGGGTAGAGGCAAAGGCATGCGCCGGTGCTTGGGCCATTGAGGAAACTCCTGTTCGTTCGGTCTGTTCGTGGAAGCACCTCAAAGATAGCAGGGAACGATGACCATGGTCCGCACCGAGGGTCTTTTTCAGGCGACCGCCATGCCGGCGCCGGCGCGCGTGCGGCGCAGGCCGGTCCACTGCAGCTCGGCCAGCACCACCACGCACAGCGCCTGCGCCAGCACCCAGGCCACGCCGAGCGCTGTGACCGCGAGCATGCCGCTCATCAGCAGCGCGACGCAGCCCGCGGCCCAGCCGAAGTTCCCGGCCACCACCAGTCCGATCAGCGTGCGCGGCGGGGTCTTGCGGCTGGCCATCCAGGCCGCGGCCGCCGCATAGCCGAGCAGGAACACGCCCGTGGCCATGAGCAGCGGCGCCGGCAGGCCGGTGAGCCGCGCGAGCGTGTCGGTCAGCGCGACCTGGAGCGCACCGGTCGCGGCGCAGGAGGCGGCATCGGCCCACATCACGCGGGGCAGGAAACGGGGGGACGCAAAGACGGACATGACTTTCTCCTTCGGGTTGTACGGCAAGCCTGTCCTGCCGCGTTGGAGCCAATGATCCCGAAGCGCCCGCGCACGGTCGATAACCTCGCAGGTCATGGCGCGGCGCCGCGGCCGCGCCAGAATGCGCGGCATGATGAACACGCCCCGCCCCCCTTCGTCCGCCGTCGCCCAACCCGGCGCGCGCGATCCCTTCGGCGCCCATCTGCGGCACTGGCGAACGCGCCGCCGGCTCAGCCAGCTCGACCTGGCGCAGGAGGCCGAGGTCTCGACGCGGCACCTGAGCTACGTGGAAACCGGCCGCGCCGCGCCGAGCCGCGAGATGGTGCTGCGCCTGGCCGAGCGCCTGGACGTGCCGCTGCGCGAGCGCAATGCGCTGCTGGTGGCCGCCGGCTTCGCGCCGATGTACCGGCAGCGTTCGCTCGACGACCCTGCGATGGCCGCGGCGCGGCGCGCGGTGGACCTCGTGCTCAAGGGCCACGAGCCCTTTCCCGCGCTCGCGGTCGACCGGCACTGGAACCTCGTGGCCCACAACGCGCTGGTGCCGATGCTCATGGCCGGCGCGGCGCCCGAACTGGTGCGTGCGCCGATCAACGTGCTGCGGCTGAGCCTGCATCCCGATGGCCTGGCCCCGCGCATCGCCAACCTCGCCCAATGGCGCGCGCACCTGCTCGAGCGGCTGCAGCAGCAGATCGCCGCCACTGGCGATGCGGTGCTGCAGGCGCTGCACGACGAGCTCGAGGCCTACCCCATGCCGCAGGTCGGCCACGACGCACCGCCCGCGGCCGCAGAGTTGTCGAACGTGGTGGTGCCGTTTCAGCTCGCGACGCCGAACGGCATGCTGAGCTTCATCAGCACCACCACCATCTTCGGCACGCCGGTCGACGTCACCCTGCAGGAACTGGCGGTGGAATCGTTCTTTCCCGCGGATGCGCAGACGGCTGCGGCGCTGACGGCGCTGACGGCGGCGGGCTGAGGTCCGGGCGCCCGGGACGCTGCGTGGCAATGCCTTCGAAGTCGTCGACCTGGATCACCTTGTCGGCGGCCTTCAGGTAGGCCAGCGCCAGCGCGGGATCGGGCGCAGAAGCCGCAGCTTCCTCGAGCGAGCCGGTGCGGCGCAGGTTCTTGTTGAGCGCCGCGGTCGCATCGCCCAGCTGTGCGGCGAGTTCCATCGCGTGCATCAGGTCGCGCAGACCGCCCGGGCCGGGCGCGCTGAGGTCGGGCGCGAGCCGCGCGACCGTGCGCGGGTCGCTGCGCAGCAGCTCGGCCAGCGCCATCAACTGCACGTCGCGCAGCGGCGCCAGGTGTGCGGTCCGGCGCAGCACCAGCGCACCGATGAGGCGGCGCCCCGGCGTCGGCAGGTTGGCATAGAGATCGTGCAGGATCTCGCCGGCCGCATCGATCTGCAGGCGTATCGCCGCCTGCGCGAAGGGCAGCATCTCCGGCGCGGCATCGACGCGCCAGCGCCAGATGCAGGCGCTCGCGAGGTACAGGTGCGCCAGTACGTCGCCCAGGCGCGCCGAGAGCAGCTCCATGCGCTTGAGCTTGCCGCCCAGAAGACCCATTGCGAGGTCGGCCGTGAGCGCGTACTTGGCGCTCATGCGCGCGATCAGCCGCGCCTCGTGGGCCAGTGCCTCGGGCGGTTCACCGACCACCGGTGCGCCGAACAGGCTGTGCCACAGGTTGCGGGCCACATGCCTGCCATGGGCGATGAGCGCGCGGCCCAGCGCGGTTTCGTCGCGGGCCTGCACCGCCGCCATCTCGTCGAACACATGCGGATGGCAACGCACCGCCCCCTGGCCGAACACGATCAGCGCGCGCGTCAGGATGTTGGCGCCCTCGACGGTGATCGCGATCGGCGCCTGACGGTAGGCCACGCCGAGCAGGTTCGACGGGCCCGCGATGATGCCCTTGCCGCCGAGGATGTCCATGCCGTGGTTCACGGCGCGCCGGCCCGCCTCGGTGAGCTGGACCTTGAGGATCGCGCTCGCCACGCTGGGCCGCTCGCCGTTGTCGAGCGCGGCCGCGGTGAAGCGCCGCGCCGCATCGCTCGCATAGAGCTCGGCCGACATCTGCGCGATCAGCCCCGCCACCGCATGGAACTTGCCCACCGGCAGGCCGAACTGCTCGCGGATCTGGCCGTAGGCATTGCTCACGTAGAGCGCCGTCTGCTGCATGGCCGAGCCGAGCGCAGGCAGCGAGATCGCACGGCCCGCGGCCAGGCATTCCATCAGCATGCGCCAGCCCTGCCCCACCTGCTGCTCGCCGCCGATCACCCAGTCCATCGGCACGAACACCTGACGCCCGCGGATCGGGCCGTTCATGAAGGCGCTGTCCATGGGGCGATGGCGCCGGCCGATCTCCATGCCCTCGTGCGGCACGGGGATCAGCGCGCAGGTGATGCCGAGTTCGCGCTCGCCTTCCGGGCGGCTCTCGTCCACGGCATGGAAGGCCAGGCCCACGACCGTGGCCACGGGCGCGAGCGTGATGTAGCGCTTGTCGAAGTCGACCAGGAAGCCGCGCGTGCGGCGGCCGCCGAAGTCGCGCTCGACCAGCACGCCGCGGTCCGGAATGGCGGCCGCATCGGAACCCGCGTAGGGCGAGGTCAGGCCGAAGCACGGCAGCTCGCTGCCATTGGCCAGGCGCGGGAGGTAGTGCGCCTTCTGCGCCTCGGTGCCGTAGCGCAGCAGCAGTTCGGCGGGCCCCAGCGAGTTGGGCACCATCACGGTGACGGCCGTGGCGACGTTGACGCTGGCGATGCGCGCGACCACCGTCGCATGCGCGTAGTGGCCGAAGCCGAGGCCGCCGAACTCCTCGGGAATGATCATGCCGAAGAAGCGCTTCTCACGAAGGAAGCGCCAGACCTCGGGCGGCAGGTCCTTCGCCTCGTCGATGGCATGGTCGTCGAGCATGCGGCAGAGGTCGGCCACCTCGCGGTCGAGGAAGGCCTGCTCGCGATCGGTGAGGCGGTTCGGGCCCATCTGCGCGAGCGCGTCGAAGTCGGGCCGCCCTGCAAAAAGCCGGCCTTCGAACCCGACGGTGCCGGCCTCGAGCGCTGCACGCTCGGTGTCGCCGAGCGGCGGCAGCGCCTTGGCGAAGGGCTGCATGGCCCAGCGGCCGATCAGAGAAGCCAGAGGCATGGGGTGGTCTCCTTCTTGTTGCGCGGCAAGCCCCGCGCCTGCTCCATTTTGTGCACGACCACCCGCGGCGCGGGCCGGCCGAGGGCGCTCCCGGCTGTCGGAGACCGGCGCGGCACGGCGAACGGCGCCCATGAAAAAGCCCCGCAGTGCGGGGCTTGGTCGTCGAGGCCGAAGACAGGATCAGGACACGGCGGCCGCCACCTTGGCGTCCTCGGTCTTGTAGTCGTCGATCTTGTCGAAGTTCAGGTACTGGTAGATCTGCGCGCTCGAGGCATCGAGCACACCCACCTGTTCCATGTACTCCTCGCGCGTCGGAATGCGGCCGAGGCGCGAGCAGATGGCGGCGAGTTCGGCCGAGCCCAGGTACACGTTGGTGTTCTTGCCCAGGCGGTTCGGGAAGTTGCGGGTGCTGGTCGACATCACCGTGGCGCCTTCGCGCACCTGCGCCTGGTTGCCCATGCACAGCGAGCAACCGGGCATCTCGGTGCGTGCGCCGGCATTGCCGAAGACGCCGTAGTGGCCTTCTTCGGTGAGCTGCTGCGCGTCCATCTTGGTCGGCGGCGCGATCCAGAGCTTGACCGGGATATCGCGCTTGCCTTCGAGCAGCTTCGATGCCGCGCGGAAGTGGCCGATGTTGGTCATGCACGAGCCGATGAACACTTCGTCGATCACGGCGCCGGCCACGTCGCTGAGCGTCTTGACGTCGTCGGGGTCGTTCGGGCAGGCGACGATCGGTTCGTGGATCTCGGCCAGGTCGATCTCGATGACGGCGGCGTAGTCGGCGTCGGCATCGCCCTTGAGCAGCTGCGGGTCCTTGAGCCAGGCTTCCTGGGCCGCGATGCGGCGCTCGAGCGTGCGGGCGTCGGCATAGCCCTCCGCGATCATCCACTTCATCAGCGTGATGTTGCTGTTGATGTACTCGATGATCGGTTCCTTGTTCAGGTGCACCGTGCAGCCGGCGGCCGAGCGTTCGGCCGAGGCGTCGCTGAGCTCGAAGGCCTGTTCCACCTTCAGGTCGGGCAGGCCCTCGATCTCGAGGATGCGGCCCGAGAAGATGTTCTTCTTGCCTTGCTTGGCGACCGTGAGCAGCCCCGACTTGATGGCGTACAGCGGAATCGCGTTGACCAGATCGCGCAGCGTGACGCCAGGCTGCATCTGGCCCTTGAAGCGCACGAGCACCGATTCGGGCATGTCCAGCGGCATCACGCCGGTGGCGGCCGCGAAGGCCACGAGGCCGGAGCCGGCCGGGAAGCTGATGCCGATGGGGAAACGGGTGTGGCTGTCGCCGCCGGTGCCGACGGTGTCGGGCGTCAGCAGGCGGTTGAGCCAGCTGTGGATCACACCGTCGCCGGGACGCAGCGAAACGCCGCCGCGGTTGGCCATGAACTCCGGGAGTTCGTGGTGCATCTTGACGTCGACCTTCTTCGGGTACGCCGCCGTGTGGCAGAACGACTGCATCACGAGGTCGGCCGAGAAGCCCAGGCAGGCCAGGTCCTTGAGCTCGTCGCGCGTCATCGGACCGGTGGTGTCCTGCGAGCCGACCGAGGTCATCTTGGGTTCGCAGTACGTACCCGGGCGAACGCCGGTGCCTTCGGGCAGGCCGCAGGCGCGGCCGACCATCTTCTGTGCGAGCGAGAAGCCCTTCTTGGTGTCGACCGGGCTTTGCGGCAGGCGGAACAGCGTGGAGACCGGCAGGCCCAGCGCCTCGCGCGCCTTGGTCGTGAGGCCGCGGCCGATGATCAGCGGAATGCGGCCGCCGGCGCGCACTTCGTCGAAGAGCACGTCGCTCTTGACGGTGAATTCGGCGATGACCTTGCCGTCCTTCAGCGCCTTGCCTTCGTAGGGACGCAGCTCGACCACGTCACCCATGTTCATCTGGCTCACGTCGAGCTCGATGGGCAGCGCGCCCGAGTCTTCCATGGTGTTATAGAAGATGGGGGCGATCTTGCCGCCGAGGCAGACGCCGCCGAAGCGCTTGTTGGGCACGAAGGGAATGTCTTCGCCGGTGAACCAGAGCACCGAATTGGTGGCGCTCTTGCGCGAAGAACCGGTGCCGACCACGTCGCCGGCATAGGCCACGAGGTGGCCGCGCGCGCGCAGGTCTTCGATGAACTTCACCGGGCCGCGCTTGCCGTCTTCTTCAGGGACGATGCCGGGGCGGGCGTTCTTGTGCATCGCCAGGGCGTGCATCGGAATGTCGGGACGCGTGGTGGCGTCGGGTGCGGGGGACAGGTCATCGGTGTTAATTTCACCGGCCACCTTGAAGATGCTGACCGTGATGCTCTGCGGTACTTCGGGGCGGCTGGTGAACCACTCGGCGTCGGCCCAGCTTTGCAGCACGGCCTTGGCATGAGCGTTGCCCTGGTCGGCCTTTTCCTTGACGTCATGGAACTGGTCGAACATCAGCAGGGTCTTCTTGAGGCCCTCGGCCGCGACGCTGCCGACCTCGGCATCGTCCAGCAGGTCGATCAGCGGGGAGATGTTGTAGCCGCCGAGCATGGTGCCGAGCAGTTCGGTGGCGCGGGCGCGCGTGATGAATTGGCTCTTCTCGGTGCCATGCGCCACCGCCGCGAGGTAGCTGGCCTTGACCTTGGCGGCATCGTCGACGCCGGCAGGCACGCGGTGGGTCAGCAGGTCGAGCAGGAAAGCGCCGTCCTCGGCGTTCGCGCCCTTGAGGAGCTCGATGGCTTCGGCGGTCTGCTTCGCACTCAGGGGAAGCGGTGGAATGCCGAGCGCGGCGCGTTCGGCAACATGGTCAACGTAGGCTTGCAACATCTTCTTTTCTCCGGAAACGGGGGCCGGGCGTGCGGTGCGGCCAGGCAGGCGCCGCGCCGCAGCCCGACAGGGCTCTCTTACTACTGCTTGGGCGCGTCGGAGCCTTCGAACAGGCTCTTCGGCGGGTTCTTCTTCATTTCTTCGGCAAAGGCCAGCTGCTCCGCCGTCTGGCATTCGTCGGCAATGCGCAGACCGGCCTTCTGGTTCATCAGCATCGACTTGTTGCCGAGCTGCAGCCACATGGCGCCGGCGCGCGGGTCTTCGAGGCGGATCGCGCCGGTGCGGCTTTCGACCGGGTGCATGCGGTACTTCAGGCCCTTGGTGGTCACGTTGAAGAAACCGGGCTTCTTGTCGTCGGCGCTCACCGTCACGTCGGCGCCGAGTTCGCACTGCGCCCGGCCGGTGGAAACCCGCTGAGCCACGGCCAGGTCGGCGTCGGTCAGCACGATGTTGGCGTCGTCGGCGATGGGGGTGACTTCCTCCACCGCCTTCTTGGCGCTGCGCGCGACCCTCTTCTTGGGCGGAGTCTTCTTGGCCTTCGGCTTGGCCTCAGCCTTGGCTGCAGGCTTTGCGGGGGCGGTCTGGGCCACTGCCGCGAACGGCAGCGCCAGGGCCAGGGCGGCGATCAGAGCGATTTTCTTCATGGGTGTGTCCTTGAGGCTGGATCGGGTTTCAGGAGGCCGCGAGTGCAAACCAGGCCTGGGCCTCTGGCGGCAGCGTGCGCCCGGTGGCCTGGGCGCGCGTCAGCACCTGCCAGAAATGGCGATAGCTCGCGCGGTCGTGCAATGTGCCATCAATTTGTGTCGGCGCCCAATCGGCGGCCGCCGCAGTTGTAATGATTCTTGTGGCCACCTCGATCTGCGCCTCGTCCGGTGCAAAGGCCTCGAGGATCGGCCGGATCTGGTTCGGATGGATGCTCCACATGCGCGTGTAGCCGAATTCGGCCGCCGCCCTGCGCGCCGCGGTGCGCATGGCGTCCGTGTCGTTGAACTCGGTGACCACGCAGTGCGAGGGGACCTTGCCATGCGCATGGGCGGCCGAGGCGATGGCGAGCTTGGCGCGCACCACGAGCGGATGCGTGAACTGCCCGGCCGCTCCCATGCCGTCGGCGGGAATCGCACCCGCATGGGCCGAGACGAAGTCCATCAGGCCGAAGCTCAGCGACTGCACGCGCGGATGCGCCGCAATCTCGAAGGCGTTGTGCACGGCGAGCGGCGATTCGATCAGCACATGCAGCGGCAGCGCCGGGGCATCGGCCGCGTCGAGCGCTTCGACCGCCTGCAGCACGTCGGCCACGGATTCGACCTTCGGCACCATCAGGTGGCTGAGCCGCTGGCCCGCACCGCCCGCGATGGTGACGACGTCGCCGGCAAAGGCGGGGTGGTCCACCGGGTGCACCCGCACGCCGACCCGCAGGCCCGGCCTGGCGGCCAGCGCGAGTTCGGTCACCAGTGCGGCATGGTCGGACTCGCCGCCCACGGGTGCGCCGTCCTCGCAGTCGAGCGTGACGTCGAACACGCAGGCGCCGAATTCGTCGGCCATCTCGGCCTGCAGCGCGAGGCTCTTGCGCATGCGCGCCTCGACGCCGCTGTAGTGGTCGCACACCGGCAGCGTGACGGCGCCGGCCTGGGCGCCGAGCAGCACTTCGGCAGGATGAACGGATTTCGTCGTCATGCTTTTTTCTGCGCCACGATGAACATGCGCGGGAACGCCAGCAGCCGCTTGCCGTCGGTCCGCGCCGGATAGGCCTGGTCGACGCGGCGCTCGTATTCAGCCAGGTAGCTGGCCTGCAGGTCGGCCGGCAGCCGGTCGACGAAGGGTTTCAGCCCGGTGCCGCGCACCCATTCGACGATGGCCGCGGCGCTGGCCATCGGGTGCTGATAGATGGTGTGCCACACATCGACCCGGGCCGCCTCGGGCGCCAGCAAGTCGTAGTAGCCGCCGAGCGGCAAGAGCAGCGTGCGCAGGCGATCGGCGTCGCCGATGGGTTCGGCCCAGGGCGCCTCGGCCGCAACGGCGCGCATCAGGCGGTGCGTGGGCTCTTCACGGTTGTCGGGCATCTGGACGGCGAGCACGCCGCCCGGGGCCAGCGCAGCGAACAGGCGCGGGATCAGCTTTTCGTGGTCCGGCACCCACTGGAGGGCTGCGTTGGCATAGATGAGATCGGGCGCTTCATGCGGCGCCCAGGTCGCAATGTCGCTCAACTCGAAGCGCGCCTCGGGCAGGCGCTCGCGCGCACTGGCCAGCATGGCTTCGGAGTTGTCGGTGCCGACGACGCGTGCCGCCGGGAACCGCCGCGACAGCAGCTCGGTGGAATTGCCCGGCCCGCAGCCGAGATCGACGACACGTCGGGCCTCGGCCAGTGGCACCCGCGCCAGGAGTTCCTGTGCGGGGCGGGTGCGCTCGTCCTCGTAGCGACGGTAGAGCGCGGGGTTCCAGTCGAGCATGCGCGGGTTGCTTACAGCAGGTGGGCGACGCCGGCGCGCTCGCCTTCGAGCTCTTCGAGGGTCTTGTTGATCCGCTCCTGGCTGAAGGCGTCGATCTCGAGGCCTTCGACCAGCTTGTACTCGCCGTTCTCGCAGGTGACCGGGAAGCCGAACATCACGTCCTTCGGGATCCCGTACTGGCCGTCCGACGGAATGCCCATCGTGACCCACTTGCCATTGGTACCCAGCGCCCAGTCGCGCATGTGGTCGATGGCGGCGTTGGCGGCCGAGGCGGCCGACGACAGGCCGCGCGCCTCGATGATGGCGGCGCCGCGCTTGCCGACGGTCGGCAGGAAGGTGTTGGCGTTCCATTCCTGGTCGTTGATCATCTTGGCGACGCTCTCGCCGTTGATGGTGGCGAAGCGGTAGTCGGCGTACATCGTGGGCGAGTGGTTGCCCCAGACGGTGAGCTTCTCGATGTCGGCCACGGCCTTGCCGGTCTTGGCGGCGATCTGGCTGGCAGCGCGGTTGTGGTCGAGGCGCAGCATGGCGGTGAAGTTCTTGCGCGGCAGGTCGGGCGCGCTCTTCATGGCGATGTAGGCATTGGTGTTGGCCGGGTTGCCGACCACCAGCACCTTGACGTTGCGGCTCGCCACGGCGTTCAGGGCCTTGCCCTGGGCGGTGAAGATGGCGCCGTTGACGGCGAGCAGCTCGGCGCGCTCCATGCCCGGGCCGCGCGGGCGCGAGCCCACGAGCAGCGCGTAGTCTGCGTCCTTGAAGGCGGTCATCGGGTCGCCGTGGGCTTCCATGCCGGCCAGCAGCGGGAAGGCGCAGTCGTCGAGCTCCATCATCACGCCCTTGAGCGCCTTCTGCGCTTTTTCATCGGGGATCTCGAGCAGCTGGAGGATGACCGGCTGGTCCTTGCCGAGCATTTCGCCCGACGCGATACGGAACAACAGGGCGTAACCGATTTGACCGGCGGCACCGGTGACGGCAACGCGGACGGGCTTTTTGCTCATGGGAAGACTCCAGAAGATGGTGAAACGGTAGGGGCGGGCGCGTGGAGGCGCCAGGCTTCCTGCGGGGCGGGTGTTCGTCCGCGGCGCAGGCCGGCCCGCATTTTAAGCCGATTCGATTCGCCTCGTCTTATGTCTTATATAAGATATGCTCCACGGTTGCCGCCACGGCGCACCCACCGCTGCCATGAATGCCCCCTCCGTCCTCGAAGATTCCGCGACGCCGTCCTTCAGCCCGCTCTACCAGCAGATCAAGACGCTGATCCTGCAGAGCCTGCAGGCCGGCGAATGGAAGCCGGGCGAACCGATCCCGAGCGAGATGGACCTGGCGGTGCGCTACCGCGTGAGCCAGGGCACGGTGCGCAAGGCCATCGACGAGCTCGCGGCCGAGAACCTCGTGGTGCGGCGCCAGGGCAAGGGCACCTTCGTCGCCACGCATGCCGAGCAGCATGTGCAGTACCGCTTCCTCAAGCTCGTGCCGGACACCGGCAGCCCGGCTGCCGAAGGGCCCGCCGAGCGCACCATCGTCGACTGTCGGCGCCAGCGCGCCTCGGCCGACGTGGCGCGCGCGCTGGGGCTGCGCACGGGCGACGCGGTGCTGCAGGTGCGGCGCGTGCTCGCGTACGGGGGCGTGCCCACGATCCTCGAAGACCTCTGGCTGCCGGGCGCCCCGTTCAAAGGGCTGACGGCCGAGCGGCTGCGCGCCTGGCCGGGGCCGATGTACGCGATGTTCGAGACCGAGTTCGGCGTGCGCATGGTGCGGGCCGAGGAAAAGATCCGCGCCGTGCTGCCCGATGCCGAGCAGGCCGCCCTGCTCGACGTGGCGCCGCAGACGCCGCTGCTGAGCGTCGAGCGCCTGGCGCACACCTACCACGACACGCCGATGGAACTGCGGCGCGGGCTCTACCGCACCGACACGCACCACTACCGCAACCAGCTGGGTTGAGACGATGCCGGGCCCATTCCACATCGCATCCGGATCGGACCGCATTGCAGCGCCGGCGCGCCGGGTCCACCATGCGACCAAGTCGATAGCATCCGACTGCCGCGGTGCGACGACGCGGGCCCCTCCGCCGGACAATGGTGCATTGCAATAGAATTTTGCGTCGTTTGCATTCCGCAGAAGAAACAACAGCGTTCGCTCTCAGAACAAGCCAACAAGCCACGAAAGCCCTCCCCCCATGACAGAGCTTGCCACTCCCCCCCGGACACCGCGCCGCGAGTTCCGCAACATCAACGCCTTCACCGATCTCACGACCTACCGGCTGCCGCCGGCCGGCATCGTGTCGATCCTGCACCGCATCAGCGGCGTGCTGATGTTCCTGCTGATGCCGTTCATCATCTGGATGTTCGACACCTCGCTGTCTTCGGACTATTCGTTCGCCAGGTTCAAGGCCGCCTTCAACAGCGGCATTGGTTTCGCTCCGGGCTGGTTCTTCAAGCTTGTCGCGCTCGCGCTGATCTGGGCCTACCTGCACCACTTCATCGCCGGCCTGCGCCATCTCTGGATGGACGTGAGCCACAAGGCGGTGACCAAGGAGTTTGGCCACAGCTCGGCCCTGGTCACGCTGGTCCTGAGCATCCTGCTCACCGTGGTGCTCGGCGCCAAGCTGTTCGGTCTGTACTGAGAAGGAGCCAGAACCATGTCTGTGAACTACGGCTCCAAGCGCATCGTCGTCGGCGCACATTACGGTCTTCGCGACTGGCTCAGCCAGCGCATCACGGGCGGCCTGATGGCGCTCTTCACGATCGTGCTGCTCGCGCAGTTGATCTTCTCGCGCGGCCCCATCGGCTACGACCTCTGGGCCGGCATCTTTGCCGCGCAGTGGATGAAGGTGCTGACCTTCTCCGTGATCGCCGCCCTGCTCTACCACGTGTGGGTGGGCATGCGCGACGTATGGATGGACTACATCCAGCCGGTCGGCATCCGCCTTGCCCTGCAAATTTTCACCATCGTCTGGCTTGTCGGTTGCGCGGGTTGGGCCATTCAAGTGCTTTGGAAAATCTGACGACGCGATCCCCACCATGACCTACACAAAAGAACAAATCACCAAGCGCAAGTTCGACGTCGTGATCGTCGGTGCCGGCGGTTCCGGCATGCGCGCCTCGCTGCAGCTCGCGCGTGCCGGCCTCAACGTGGCCGTGCTCTCGAAGGTGTTCCCGACCCGCTCGCACACCGTCGCCGCGCAGGGCGGCGTGGGCGCCTCTCTCGGCAACATGAGCGAGGACAACTGGCACTACCACTTCTACGACACGATCAAGGGCTCCGACTGGCTCGGCGACCAGGATGCGATCGAGTTCATGTGCCGCGAAGCGCCGAAGGTCGTGTACGAACTCGAGCACTTCGGCATGCCTTTCGACCGCAACCCCGACGGCACGATCTACCAGCGCCCGTTCGGCGGCCACACGGCCAACTATGGCGAAAAGCCCGTGCAGCGCGCCTGCGCCGCGGCCGACCGCACCGGTCACGCGATGCTGCACACGCTCTACCAGAAGAACGTCGAGGCACGCACCCAGTTCTTCGTCGAGTGGATGGCGCTCGACCTGATCCGCGACGCCGAAGGCGACGTGGTGGGCGTGACGGCACTCGAAATGGAAACCGGCGACCTGCACATCCTGCAGGCCAAGACCGTGCTGCTCGCCACCGGTGGCGCGGGCCGCATCTTCCAGGCCTCGACCAACGCCTTCATCAACACCGGCGACGGCCTGGGCATGGCCGCGCGCTCGGGCATCCCGCTGCAGGACATGGAGTTCTGGCAGTTCCACCCGACCGGCGTGGCCGGCGCGGGCGTGCTGCTGACCGAAGGCTGCCGCGGCGAAGGCGCCATCCTGCTCAACAGCAACGGCGAGCGCTTCATGGAGCGCTATGCGCCCACGCTGAAGGACCTGGCCCCGCGCGACTTCGTGTCGCGCTCGATGGACCAGGAGATCAAGGAAGGCCGCGGCTGCGGACCCAACAAGGACTACGTGCTGCTGAAGCTCGACCACCTCGGTGCCGAGACCATCCACAAGCGCCTGCCTTCGGTGTACGAGATCGGCGTGAACTTCGCCAACGTCGACATCACCAAGGAGCCGATCCCCGTGGTGCCCACCATCCACTACCAGATGGGCGGCATCCCGACCAACATCAACGGCCAGGTGGTGGTGCAGAACGGCGACGTTCACAACCAGGTGGTGAACGGCCTCTACGCCGTGGGCGAATGCTCCTGCGTGAGCGTGCACGGCGCCAACCGCCTCGGCACCAATTCGCTGCTCGACCTGCTGGTATTCGGCCGCGCGGCCGGCAACCACATCGTCGAGTTCAACGACAAGCAGAAGGAGCACAAGCCGCTGCCGGCCGATGCGGCCGACCGCACGCTGGAGCGCCTGAACCGGCTCGAGGCCGATGCCGGCGGCGAGTACGCGCAAGACGTGGCCGGCGAGATCCGCACCGTCATGCAGCAGCACGCCGCCGTGTTCCGCAAGCAGGCTTCGATGGACGAAGGCGTGGTCAAGATCGCCGCGGTGCGCGAGCGCGTCAACGCGATCGGCCTGAAGGACAAATCCAAGGTGTTCAACACCGCGCGCATCGAGGCCCTCGAGGTCGACAACCTGATCGAGGTGGCCCAGGCCACGATGGTGTCGGCTGCCGCCCGCAAGGAATGCCGCGGCGCGCACACGGTCGAGGACTACGAGCGTCCGTCGGACGACCCGGTCGCACCGCTCGGCCGCGACGACGCCAACTGGATGAAGCACACGCTTTGGTACAGCGAGGGCAACCGCCTTTCCTACAAGCCGGTCAACCTCAAGCCACTGACGGTCGACTCCGTTCCTCCCAAGGTCCGTACGTTCTAAGCCAGAACAACATCACAAGGTTTCACGATGAAGCGCACATTCCAGATCTACCGCTACGACCCGGACAAGGACGCCAAGCCCTACATGCAGACCATCGAGATCGAACTCGACGGCCATGAGCGCATGCTGCTAGACGCCCTGATGAAGCTCAAGGCGCAGGACCCGACGCTGTCGTTCCGCCGCTCGTGCCGCGAAGGCGTCTGCGGCTCCGACGCGATGAACATCAACGGCAAGAACGGCCTGGCCTGCCTGACAAACATGAACACGCTCAAGGGCACCGTGGTGCTCAAGCCGCTGCCGGGCCTGCCCGTGATCCGCGACTTGATCGTGGACATGACCCAGTTCTTCAAGCAGTACAACTCGATCAAGCCGTACCTGCAGAACGACAACGTGCCGCCCGAGAAGGAACGCCTGCAGTCGCCCGAGGAGCGCGACGAGCTCAACGGCCTCTACGAGTGCATTCTGTGCGCGAGCTGCTCCACCAGCTGCCCGAGCTTCTGGTGGAACCCCGACAAGTTCGTGGGCCCCGCCGGCCTGCTGCAGGCCTACCGCTTCATCGCCGACAGCCGCGACGAAGCCACGGCCGAGCGCCTGGACAACCTCGAAGACCCGTACCGCCTGTTCCGCTGCCACACGATCATGAACTGCGTCGACGTGTGCCCGAAGAACCTGAATCCGACCAAGGCGATCGGCAAGATCAAGGAACTGATGGTGCGTCGCGCCATCTGATCCCGGACCGATAGAAGCCATGGACACCGCTGCCGACCTCGCACAGCCGCTCAGCGAACGCGCGCTGAGCAAGCTGAAATGGCGCTGCCGGCGCGGCCTGCTCGAGAACGACCTGTTCATCGCCCGCTTCTTCGAGCGGCACGAGGCCGACATCACCGTCGGCCAGGCTGCGGCGATGGAGACCCTGATGGACCTGTCGGACAACGATCTCCTCGATCTGCTCCTGCAAAGAAAGGAGCCCGAGCCCGCATGGGCCGGGGCCGAGGTGGTCGCCTTGCTGCAGCTGATGCGCACCGACGGCGCCCAGCGCCCCTCGACCTCTCCATCGTCCTGAATCCACCTCTGAAAGAAACCCGAAATGAAAGCTTCCGATACCAAGGCCACGCTGTCGTTCAGCAACGGCGGAGACAACGTCGAACTGCCGATCTACAAAGGCACCATCGGCCCCGACGTGATCGACATCCGCAAGCTCTATGCGCAGACCGGCATGTTCACGTACGACCCGGGTTTCATGTCGACCGCTTCCTGCCAGTCGGCCATTACCTACATCGACGGCGACAAGGGCGAGCTGCTGTACCGCGGCTATCCGATCGAGCAACTCGCCACCAACTGCGACTTCCTCGAGACCTGCCACCTATTGCTCTACGGGGAACTGCCCGACGCCACCAAGAAGGCCAACTTCACGAAGCTCGTGACCAACCACACGATGGTCAACGAGCAGATGCAGTTCTTCCTGCGCGGTTTCCGCCGCGACGCGCACCCGATGGCCATCATGACCGGCCTTGTCGGCGCGCTCTCGGCCTTCTATCACGACAGCACGGACATCAACAATCCCGAGCACCGCGAGATCGCCGCGATCCGCCTGATCGCGAAGATGCCTACGCTCGTGGCCATGGCCTACAAGTACACGATCGGCCAGCCGTACATGTACCCGAAGAACGAGCTCAGCTATGCGGGCAACTTCCTGCACATGATGTTCGCGACGCCCTGCGAGGAGTACAAGGTGAACCCGGTGCTCGAGCGCGCGCTCGACCGCATCTTCATCCTGCACGCCGACCACGAGCAGAACGCCTCGACCTCGACCGTGCGCCTGTGCGGCTCGTCGGGCACCAACCCGTTCGCGGCGATCGCGGCCGGCGTGGCCTGCCTCTGGGGCCCGGCCCACGGCGGTGCCAACGAGGCGGCGCTCAACATGCTGTACGACATCCAGCGTGAGGGCGGCGTCGAGAAGATCGGCGAGTTCATCAAGAAGGTCAAGGACAAGAACTCGAACGTCAAGCTCATGGGCTTCGGCCATCGCGTGTACAAGAACTACGACCCGCGCGCAAAGCTGATGCAGGAAACCTGCAACGAAGTGCTGACCGAACTCGGCCTCGAGCAAGACCCGCTGTTCAAGCTCGCCAAGGAGCTCGAGAAGATCGCGCTTGAAGACGAGTACTTCGTCTCGCGCAAGCTCTACCCGAACGTCGACTTCTATTCGGGCATCGTGCAGCGCGCCATCGGCATCCCGGTGCCGCTGTTCACCGCGATCTTCGCGCTCGCGCGCACGGTCGGCTGGATCGCCCAGCTCAACGAGATGATCGGCGACCCCGAGTACAAGATCGGCCGGCCGCGCCAGCTGTTCGAAGGTTCGCCCAAGCGCGACGTGAAGCCGATCTCGGCCCGCTAAGTACCGCGGCGCATCGCTTCCAAAAAGGCTGCCCACGGGCAGCCTTTTTGCGTCTTGGCTGACACGAACGGCGTTGGGGGAGACTAGGTTCAGACACGAGGCTCGATCCCGACCTTGTTTTTTCAACCTTCCGTCAGGAGACCCGTCATGAAGCAAATCACCGCGCTGCTCGCCGTCGCTTTCGCCCTCGCCATTCCGCTGAGTGGCTGCAACACCTTCCGGGGTGCCGGACAGGACATCCAGAAGGGTGGCGAAAAGGTCGAGGACGCCGCCAAGAAGCGCCAGTAAGCGCGCCGACACGGGCCGACTCGCTCCAGGGCGTCGGCCCGCTGCTCGTCGCCCCATGGCAACGAACCCATCGCAGATGGCGATGGCATCGCGTTGAAAACCGGGGGAAAATGGCAAACTCATCGCAAAGCGCGATGCCGCCACCCCCATGAGCACCTCCGAACGCAATTTCGCCCGCCGCATCGACCTCACGTCGTTGCAGCTGTTCGTGGCCGTTTGCGAGCTCGGCAGCATCGGGCGCGCGGCCGAGCGCGAATTCATTGCTGCCTCGGCCATCAGCAAGCGGCTGTCCGACCTGGAGGCCACGCTCGGCACCCCCCTTCTCTACCGCCATGCGCGCGGCGTGGACCTCACGCCCGCGGGCGAGAGCCTGCTGCACCACGCCCGCTCGGTGCTCTACAGCCTCGAGAAGATGCAGGGCGAGCTCAGCGAGTACGCGGACGGCGTGCGCGGCCATGTTCGCGTGCACGCGAACATCTCGGCGATCGTGCAGTTCCTCCCTGAAGACCTCGGCGTGTTCTCGCGCGCCCACGAAGCGATCAAGATCGACCTCGAAGAGCACCTGAGCAGCGAGGTGATCCGCGCGGTGCAGGAAGGCGCGGCCGATCTCGGCGTCTGCCACGTGGCCGGCGGCGCGGGCGAGCTGCAGAGCCTTGCGTACCGCCACGACCGCCTGGCGCTGATCGTTCCTGCGGGCCATGCGCTCGCTGCGCGCGCGCGCATCGACTTCGTCGAGTCGCTCGAATTCGACCATGTCGGCCTGCACACCAACAGTTCGATCTACGTGGCGATGCACGAGGCCGCACTCGCCGCCGGCCGCAGCATCAAGCTGCGCATCCACGTCACCGGCCTGGACGCCATGTGCCGCATGATCGAGAACGGCCTGGGCGTGGGCGTGATGCCGCAGCGCGCCTTCGAGCTCATGCACGACGGCATCGGCCGCGGCCTTGCGAGCGTGGCGCTCGACAACGCCTGGGCCGAGCGCGAGATCCGGCTGGTGGCGCGCGACTTTTCCACCCTGCCGGTGGCGGCTCGCTCGCTGGTGAACCACCTGCACGCGGCCGCGGGCGCCGGCGCCGACGAACAGCCGCTCGCGGCATAGACACAATCTAGTTTCCCCACGAAAGACCAAGAGACCGACATGGCACGCACGCTCTACGACAAGATCTGGGACGAACACGTCGTCCACACCGAGGAAGACGGCACCGCGATCCTCTACATCGATCGCCACCTGGTGCACGAAGTCACCAGTCCGCAGGCCTTCGAAGGCCTGCGCGTCGCCGGCCGCAAGCTGTGGCGCATCAGCTCCGTGGTGGCCACGGCCGACCACAACACCCCCACCACGGGCTGGGAACTCGGCTATGAAGGCATTGCCGACCCGACCAGCAAGGAACAGGTCACCACGCTCGACAAGAACATCGCCGAGTTCGGCGCCGCCGCGTTCTTCCCGTTCCTGAGCAAGCGCCAGGGCATCGTGCACGTGATCGGCCCCGAATCGGGCGCCACGCTGCCCGGCATGACCGTGGTCTGCGGCGACTCGCACACCTCCACGCACGGTGCGTTCGGCGCGCTCGCGCACGGCATCGGCACCAGCGAGGTCGAGCACGTCATGGCCACCCAGACGCTGCTGGGCAAGAAGGCGAAGAACATGCTCGTCAAGGTCGAGGGCAAGCTGCCGCTCGGCTGCACCGCCAAGGACATCGTGCTGGCGATCATCGGCAAGATCGGCACCGCCGGCGGCACCGGCTACACCATCGAGTTCGCAGGTTCCGCGATCCGCGACCTGAGCATGGAAGGCCGCATGACGGTCTGCAACATGGCCATCGAGGCCGGCGCGCGCGCCGGGCTGGTGGCCGTCGACGACAAGACCCTGAGCTATGTGAAGGGCCGACCGCTCGCGCCCACCGGCGTCGAATGGGACCAGGCCGCGAGCTACTGGCGCACGCTGCATTCCGACCCGGACGCGCATTTCGACGCCGTGGTCGAGCTCGACGCCGCGCAGATCCAGCCGCAGGTGACCTGGGGCACCTCGCCCGAGATGGTGGTCGCCATCAATGGCCGCGTGCCCGACCCCGAGAAGGAAAAGGACGCGAGCAAGCGCGGCGCCATCGAGCGCGCGCTGGTCTACATGGGCCTGGAGCCGAACAAGGCGATGGACGACATCTTCATCGACAAGGTGTTCATCGGCTCGTGCACCAACAGCCGCATCGAGGACATGCGCGAGGCCGCCGCCGTGGTGAAGAAGCTCGGCCAGAGGGTCGCGAAGAACGTGAAGCTCGCGATGGTGGTGCCCGGTTCGGGCGTGGTGAAGGAACAGGCCGAGCGCGAAGGGCTCGATGCGATCTTCAAGGCCGCGGGCTTCGAATGGCGCGAGCCGGGCTGCTCGATGTGCCTGGCGATGAACGCCGACCGGCTCGAGCCCGGCGAGCGCTGCGCCTCGACCAGCAACCGCAACTTCGAAGGCCGCCAGGGCGCCGGCGGGCGCACCCACCTCGTGAGCCCCGCCATGGCTGCGGCCGCGGCCGTCCACGGCCACTTCGTCGATGTGCGCAAGTTCGCCTGATCTGGAGACCACACATGCAGAAATTCACCGTACACCAAGGCCTCGTGGCACCGATGGACCGCGAGAACGTCGACACCGACGCGATCATCCCGAAGCAGTTCCTCAAGTCGATCAAGCGCACCGGCTTCGGCCAGAACCTGTTCGACGAATGGCGCTACCTGGACGCCGGCTTCCCGGGCCAGGACCCGGCCAGCCGCAAGCCCAACCCCGATTTCGTGCTGAACCAGCCGCGCTATGCGGGCGCCTCGGTCCTGCTCGCGCGCAAGAACTTCGGCTGCGGCTCGTCGCGCGAGCACGCGCCGTGGGCGCTCGACCAGTACGGCTTCCGCGCGATCATCGCGCCGAGCTATGCCGACATCTTCTTCAACAACAGCTTCAAGAACGGGCTGCTGCCGATCGTGCTGCCCGAGGCGCAGGTGGCCCAGCTGTTCGACGAGGCCCTTGCATTCCCCGGCTACACGCTGACCATCGACCTGGAGCGCCAGGTGGTCGTGAAGCCCGACGGCGGCGAGTTCGCGTTCGACGTGCAGGCCTTCCGCAAGTACTGCCTCGTCAACGGCCTCGACGACATCGGCCTCACGCTGCGGCACCAGGACAAGATCAAGGCCTTCGAAGCCGAACGGCTCGCGTCGAAGCCCTGGCTGGCGCACACGATGATCGCCTGAACGGCATCCGCATCCCATTTCCAAACCTCAGACCAACCATGAAAATCGCAGTTCTCCCGGGTGACGGCATCGGCACCGAAATCGTGGCGGAAGCCATCCGCGTGCTCGACGCGCTCGACCTCTCGTTCGAGATGGAAACGGCGCTCGTCGGCGGTGCCGCCTACGAAGCGCACGGCCATCCGCTGCCCGAGGCGACGCTCAAGCTCGCGAAGGAAGCCGACGCCGTGCTTTTCGGCGCCGTCGGCGACTGGAAGTACGACAAGCTCGACCGCCCGCTGCGGCCCGAACAGGCGATCCTGGGCCTGCGCAAGAACCTCGGTCTGTTCGCGAACTTCCGGCCGGCCATCTGCTACGAGCAGCTGGTCGACGCCTCGAGCCTCAAGCCCGAACTCATCGCGGGCCTGGACATCCTCATCATCCGCGAGCTGACCGGCGACATCTACTTCGGCCAGCCGCGCGGCCGCCGCACCGCGGTGGACGGCCACTTCCCGGGCGCCGAAGAAGCCTTCGACACGATGCGCTATTCGCGCCCCGAGATCGAGCGCATCGCCCGCGTCGCCTTCGAGGCCGCCCGCAAGCGCAGCAAGCGCGTGACCAGCGTCGACAAGGCCAACGTGCTCGAGACCTTCCAGTTCTGGAAGGACGTGGTGACCGAAGTGCACAAGGACTACCCCGACGTCGAGCTCGACCACATGTACGTCGACAACGCCGCCATGCAGCTCGTGAAGGCGCCGAAGAAGTTCGACGTGATCGTCACCGGCAACATGTTCGGCGACATCCTGTCGGACGAGGCGGCGATGCTCACGGGTTCGATCGGCATGCTGCCTTCGGCCTCGCTCAATGCGAGCAACCAGGGCCTCTACGAGCCCAGCCACGGCAGCGCACCCGACATTGCGGGCAAAGGGGTTGCCAATCCATTGGCTACAATACTGTCCGCTGCCATGATGCTCCGCTTTTCACTCAACCAAGCCGAAGCTGCCGACCGTATCGAGTCGGCAGTCAAGCAAGTGCTCGCCTCCGGGCTGCGCACGGGTGACATCTGGTCGGAAGGCACGAAGCGCGTCGGCACCCGTGAAATGGGCGATGCGGTCGTTGCAGCAATCACCAAAAAGACGATTACCGGCTAACCGCAGCCCGCTTCGTCACGCCCCTCCCCGGCTCGACGAGTCGGGCGAAAGAGAAACTTTTTCAAAGGGCAAACTGAAATGGCGAACGCATCCCAACCCCTGGTCGGCCTCGTAGGCTGGCGCGGCATGGTCGGCTCGGTCCTGATGGACCGCATGCAGGCCGAAAGCGACTTCGGGCTCATCGAGCCGGTCTTCTTCTCGACCTCGAACGTCGGCGGCAAGGCCCCGGCCATGGCGAAGAACGAGACCACGCTCAAGGATGCGAACGACATCGACGCACTCAAGAAGTGCGACATCGTCATCACCTGCCAGGGCGGCGACTACACCACCGAGGTATTTCCCAAGCTGCGCGCGGCAGGCTGGAGCGGCCATTGGATCGATGCCGCTTCCACGCTGCGCATGAACGACGACGCGGTCATCGTGCTCGACCCGGTCAACCTGCCGGTGATCCAGAACGCGCTCGCCAAGGGCGGCAAGAACTGGATCGGCGGCAACTGCACCGTGAGCTGCATGCTCATGGGCGTGAGCGCGCTCTACAAGGCCGGGCTGGTCGAATGGATGACCAGCATGACCTACCAGGCGGCCTCGGGCGGCGGCGCGCAGCACATGCGCGAACTGCTGACCCAGTTCGGCACCATCAACGCCGAGGTGCGCGCGCTGCTGGACGACCCCAAGTCGGCCATTCTTGAGATCGACCGCAAGGTGCTGCATCGCCAGCAGAACCTCAGCGCCTCCGAAACCGCGAACTTCGGCGCGCCGCTGGGCGGCTCGCTGATTCCCTGGATCGACAAGGACCTGGGCGATGGCGTCTCGAAGGAAGAATGGAAGGCCGGCGCCGAAACCAACAAGATCCTGGGCCAGGGTGCGGGCTTCGGTACGGCGGCCACGCCGGTCGACGGCTTCTGCGTGCGCATCGGCGCCATGCGCTGCCACAGCCAGGCGCTGACCTTCAAGCTCAAGAAGGACGTGCCGGTGGCGGACATCGAAGCGCTCATCGCCGCCGACAACCCCTGGGCCAAGGTGGTGCCGAACACCCGCGAAGCCACGCTCGCGGCCCTGACGCCCGTGGCCGTGACTGGCACCATGGACATCCCGGTGGGCCGCATCCGCAAGCTGGCGATGGGCCCCGAATACGTCGGCGCGTTCACGATCGGCGACCAGCTGCTGTGGGGCGCCGCCGAACCGCTGCGTCGCATGCTGCGGATCCTGCTCGGGGCTTGATGGGGGTTCGCGGGCTCCCCAGAGGTCAAGGGTGTTGCCGGCAGGCAACACCGAACGCGTGCGTAAGTATGCGCGCACTGGGTAGACGGGGCGCGGCGCCTTGTCAGCCCCCGGTCTTGGTGCTAACGTCCTCTTACAATTTCTGGGCCTGAGCCGCCCCCTATCAGCATGACAAGACATCTGTTGCCCGCGGCCCGCCCATCGGCCGCTCGCCCTTCGCCGACCCTCCATGGCCTCCGTCTCTCGGTGCTCGGCACGGCCATCGCCGTGGTCCTGGGCCTTGGAAGCGCCGACGCCAGCGCCTTTGCGCTCGGACAGTTGAAGGTGCAGTCGGCCCTGGGCGAACCGCTGCGCGCCGAGATCGAGGTGACCGAAATGGCCGCCGCCGAGGCCGAAAGCCTGAAGATCGGGGTTGCCAGCGCAGAGGCATTCAAGAACGCCGGCGTGCCCTACAACGCGGCGCTCAGCGACGTCAGGGCCACGCTGCAGCGACGTGCCGGGGGCCAGTACGTCGTGCGGCTGACCGGCAGCCGCCCGCTCAACGATCCGTTCATCGACCTGCTGCTCGAAGCCAATGGCGCATCGGGCCGGATCGTGCGCGACTACACCGTGCTGCTCGACCCGCCGACGACCCGCCAGCCCGCGCCCGCCGCACCGATTGCTCCGGTGTCGCCCCAGGTCCGCGCGCCCGTGGAACGCCCCGAGGTACTGGCAGCACGCGCGCGCCGAGAGCGGGCACTTTCTGCGCCCGCTGCCCCGGTTGCGCCCGCCACCGCACCAGCGCCCACCGCCACGCCGCCCGCCGCAGCGCCGCAGCGTGCCGCCACCACCGCCCCGCCCCGCGCGACAGGCGGCGAGCAGCTCACCGTCCAGCGCGGCGATACCGCCGGCAGGATCGCCGCGGCCCACAAACCTGCCGAGGTTTCGCTCGACCAGATGCTGGTCGCACTCCTGCGGGCCAACCCCGATGCATTCATCGGTGGCAACGTCAACCGCATGAAGGCTGGTGCAGTGCTCGACCTGCCGAGCGCCACCGAGGCGGGTGCGACACCCGCCGCCGAGGCACGGCGCACCATCGTCGCGCAAAGCCGGGACTTCGGCGCCTACCGCCGGCGCCTGGCCGAGAACGCGCCCACCTCGAACGTCGCCGCGGCCGACCGCAGCGCGTCGGGCAGGCTGCAGGCCAGTGTCGAAGACCGCAATGCGGCAGCGAGCGCGCCCGACAAGCTGACCATCACGCAGAACAGCGCCGCAGCCCGCGCAGCCGAAGAAAAGGTTGCCCAGGCGCGCCAGGCGCAGGAGAACAGCAACCGTGTCGCGGAGCTCTCCAAGAACATCGAGGAACTGGCCAAGCTGAAGGCCGCCACCGGTTCGGTGACGCCCCCCGCAGGGTCAGCGCCTGCTGCAGGATCAGCGCCTGCTGCGGGTTCGCCCGCAGCGCCTGCGGCACCCGGCATTCCGGTTCCCAACCCGGGCGTGACCGCGCCGGCGACGGCCGCAGCCCCCGCCACTCCGCCGACCGCTCCCACGCCTGCGGCAGAAGCCCCGGCCGCAGCAGCAACGGCCGCGGCGCCAGCCACCGCCGCGCCCGAAGCCACCGTTGGCACACCGAGCACGGCCGAAACGACCCCGGGCGCTCCCGCGGCGGCGGCCAGTGCCGCGGCGCCCGCACCGGTTGCGCCCCCCAAGCCGGTCGTCAAGGCAGCCCCTCCGCCGCCACCGCCCGAGCGCGGCTTCTTCGAAGAGCTGCTCGCCAACCCGCTGATGCTCGCGGGTGCCGCGCTGGTCGCCTTGCTCGTCGGCTTCCTGCTCTTCCGCGTGCTCGGCCGCCGGCGCGAGGAAATGAGCGAGAGCGTGTTCCTCGAGAGCCGCATTCCGAAGGACTCGTTCTTCGGCGCCAGCGGCGGCGAATCGGTCGACACCAAGCAGCGCGGCGACTCCACCGTCTCGTCGCTGTCGTACTCGCCGAGCCAGCTCGATGCCGGCGACGTGGATCCGGTGGCCGAAGCCGACGTGTATCTCGCCTACGGTCGCGACCTGCAGGCCGAGGAAATCCTGCGCGAAGCGCTGCGCGTGAACCCCGAGCGCACGGCGATCCACCTCAAGCTGCTCGAAATCCACGCCAAGCGCCGCGACGTGCGGGCCTACGAAGGCCTGGCCACCGAAGTACACAAGCTCACCAATGGCACCGGTCCCGACTGGAACCGTGTGGTCGACATGGGCAAAGACCTGGATCCGGGCAACCCGCTGTACGACGCGGGCAGCACGGCCCGCGGCGTGAGCCCGGCCGAAAGCGCTGCGTTTGCCGGCGCGCTGGCCGCGGCCGCAGCAGCCAAGCCCGCAGCACCGGCCCCTGCGCCTGCCCCGGCGCCCGCCGTGTCGGCACCGCCGGCCTTCGTGCCTTCGGTCGCACCGCTGGATTTCGACCTCGACCTGAGCCAGCCCGCGGCCCTCTCCCCTGCGCCGGCACCTGCGCCTGCCCCGGTCAGCGCCAGCCTGCCCAAGACCGCCTATGCAGCCCCGACGCCTGTCGCGCCGCTGGGCAACAGCCATCCCGCCGCGCAGCCGCCCATCGCGCCGGCCGACATGGAGAACGACTTCGACACCGCGCCAGGCGCACTGGCACCGATAACCCGCCCCGGGGCGCTCGGCGATGTCGATCCCAACACGCGCCCTGTCGGCCTGCGCAGCGCGCTCCCCGCCGACTCGGGCTTCATCGAATTCGACATGAGCGCGCTGGCCGGCCTTCCGGCCCGTCCGGCGGCCGACAGGAGCAACAGCAACGCCGCCACCGGGGCGACGCTGCGCGCGGAGCCGAGCCTGGACGAGGACGACGAAGACAGCCCGCATGCAGTCAAGCTGTCGCTGGCGCGCGAACTGCAGGCGATCGGCGACGTCGAAGGCGCCCGCTCGCTGGTCGAGGAAGTCGAAGCCGAAAGCGCCGGCGACGTCCAGTCGCAGGCCCGGCAGCTCCTCGCCGAGCTGCGATGAGCCGCCCGCCGCCTTGTTCTTCCTGAATTCGTGAGGCTCGCGCTCGGCATCCGCTACAACGGGCAGGCATACGAGGGCTGGCAAAGCCAGCGCTCGGGCCGCACGGTGCAGGACAAGCTCGAAGCCGCGCTCGCGAAGTTCGCCGGGCTGTCCGCAGGCAGCAGGGTCAGCACGCTGTGCGCCGGCCGCACCGACGCCGGCGTGCATGCGCTGATGCAGGTGGTGCACTTCGACACCGACATCGCACGCGACAACGTCTCCTGGATGCGCGGCACCAACCGCTACCTGCCCGACGACATCGCGGTGCAGTGGGCGCACCCGGTGCCTGACGAATTCCATTGCCGAGCCAGCGCCCTGGCCCGCCGCTACGTCTACGTGCTCTCGCAGTCGCCCGTGCGACCCAGCCTCGACGCAGGCAGAGTCGGCTGGTCGATGTACCCGCTCGACGGCGACGCAATGCGCGCCGCGGCGGCACAGTTGGTGGGCCGGCACGACTTCAGCTCGTTCCGCGCCTCGGCCTGCCAGGCCCTCTCGCCTGTCAAGGACCTGCGGCGCATCGAGATCACGCGCCGCGGCGACGGCGAGCGCTGCCGCTGGCACTTCGAGTTCGAGGCCGACGCCTTCCTGCACCACATGATCCGCAACCTGATGGGCTGCCTGGTGCGCATCGGCCGCGGCGACGAGCGGCCCGAGTGGATCACCGAAGTGCTCGAGGCCCGCAGCCGCAAGGTCGCGGCGCCTACCTTTTCCGCGAATGGGCTGTACTTCCTCGGGCCGTTGTACGACGCCCGGTGGGGTCTGCCGGCCGAAGCCACGCTGCAGGGCGGCGGCGCTGCTTATGATGGCCCGCCATGAGCGCAGCCCGCACCCGCATCAAGATCTGTGGCCTCACGCGTGAGGCCGACGTGGATGCGGCGGTCGAGGCCGGTGCCGACGCCGTGGGCTTCGTGCTCTACGCCGCCAGCCCGCGCGCGGTCACGGCCGAGCGCGCGGCCGAACTGGCGTCGCGGCTGCCGCCCTTCGTGACGCCGGTGCTGCTGTTCGTCAACGAGGCGGCGCCCAAGGTGGTGGAATCACTCGCCCGCGTGAACGGCGCCATCGCGCAGTTCCATGGCGACGAGACCCCGTTGCAGTGCAACGAGGCCGCAGGCCAAGGGCGGTTTCGCTACATGCGCGCCGCCCGGATTCCCATGGGGGCTGCCGGCGTGGCCTTCGACCTCGTAAAATACGCTTCCGATTACTCCCACGCCCAGGCCATCCTGCTCGACGCGCATGTCGAAGGTTATGGCGGTGGCGGCAAGGCATTCGATTGGTCACTTCTTCCACCCGCCGTCGACGCTCACCTCGTCTTGAGTGGTGGGCTCACACCTGCAAACGTGAGCGATGGCATTCGCATCCTGCGGACGCGCTGCAAGTCGCTGTCCGTTGATGTGAGCTCGGGCGTCGAAATCGACGGCCCGGGAAACAAGGGCCTGAAGGACGCCGCCAAGATCCGGCAATTCGTTGCAGCCGCCAGGGCGGCCGACGCGTCCTTCTCCTCCAGTTAGCCGCCGCTTCCCGATCGCGATCGGGCCGCGGCCCACCGATCGAGAACCATGCAAAGCAATTACCAGCAACCCGATGCCAGCGGCCATTTCGGCCGTTACGGCGGCAGCTTCGCGAGCGAAACGCTCACCCACGCGATCAATGAACTGCGCGACGCCTATGCGAAGTGCAAGGACGATCCAGCGTTCCTCGCGGAATTTCACTATGAGCTCAAGCACTTCGTCGGCCGCCCCTCGCCGATCTACCACGCCGCGCGCACGAGCCGCGAGATGGGCGGCGCCCAGATCTACCTGAAGCGCGAAGACCTCAACCACACCGGCGCGCACAAGATCAACAACGTGATCGGCCAGGCGATGCTCGCGCGCCGCATGGGCAAGCCCCGCGTCATCGCCGAGACCGGTGCCGGCCAGCACGGCGTGGCCACGGCGACGATCTGCGCGCGCTACGGGCTCGAGTGCGTGGTCTACATGGGCAGCCAGGACGTGAAGCGCCAGAGCCCGAACGTCTACCGCATGAACCTGCTCGGCGCCACGGTGGTGCCGGTCGACTCGGGCAGCCAGACGCTGAAGGACGCGCTCAACGAGGCCATGCGCGACTGGGTCACGAACGTGGAAAACACCTTCTACATCATCGGCACGGTGGCGGGCCCGCACCCTTACCCGACGATGGTGCGCGACTTCCAGAGCGTGATCGGCACCGAATGCGTCGAGCAGATGCCCGCCATGCTGGCGGCGCAGGGCATCACCGGCGAAGCCGAGGGCCGGCAGCCCGACGTGGTGATCGCCTGCGTGGGCGGCGGCAGCAACGCCATCGGCATCTTTCATCCGTACATCCCCTTCGCGGGCACGCGGCTCATCGGCGTGGAAGCCGCCGGCGAAGGCCTCGACAGCGGCAAGCACGCGGCATCGATCCTGCGTGGCAGCCCGGGCGTGCTGCACGGCAACCGCACCTACCTGCTGCAGAACGAGGACGGCCAGGTCACTGAAACGCACAGCATCAGCGCGGGCCTCGACTACCCGGGCGTAGGCCCCGAACATGCACACCTGGCCGACATCGGCCGCGCCGAATACGTGGGCATCACCGACACCGAAGCGCTCGAGGCCTTCCACTACCTGTGCCGCACCGAAGGCATCATCCCCGCGCTCGAATCGAGCCACGCGGTGGCGTACGCGCTCAAGCTCGCCAAGACCATGCGGCCCGACCAGTCGATCCTCGTGAACCTCTCGGGGCGCGGCGACAAGGACATCGGCACCGTGGCCGATCTTTCGGGCGTCGACTTCTACGACCGGCCCTCGATGCGCGGGCTGAGCGTGAAGGGAGGCAAATGATGAGCCGTATTGCCGCCACCTTCGACGCACTGAAAAAGGACGGGCGCCGCGCCCTCATCCCCTACGTCACCGCCGGCTTTCCCTATGCCGACATCACACCGGCGCTGATGCACGGCATGGTGGCCGCGGGCGCCGACGTGATCGAGCTCGGCGTGCCGTTCTCCGACCCGATGGCCGACGGCCCCGTGATCCAGAAGGCCGGTGAAGCGGCGCTGGCCATGGGCGTGGGCATGAAGCAGGTGCTCGCGATGGTCGCCGCCTTCCGCCAGGATGATGCGACGACGCCGGTGGTGCTGATGGGCTATGCCAACCCGGTCGAGCGCTACGACCTCGTGCATGGCCCGAAGGCCTTCATTCGCGATGCCGCCGCCGCCGGCGTCGACGGCCTCCTCGTGGTCGACTACCCACCGGAAGAATGCGAGGACTTCGCCGCCGACCTCAAGGCGGCCGGCATCGACTTGATCTTCCTGCTCGCGCCCACCAGCACGAGCGAGCGCATGGCGCAGGTGGCGCGCATCGCGAGCGGCTACGTCTACTACGTCTCGCTCAAGGGCGTCACCGGCGCCGGCCACCTCGACACCGAGGCGGTCGGCCAGATGATCCCGCGCATCCGCGAACATGTGAGCATCCCGGTGGGCGTGGGCTTCGGCATCCGCGACGCGCGCACTGCGCAGGCGGTCGGTTCGGCGGCGGACGCCGTCGTGATCGGCACCAAGATCATCCAGCTGATCGACGGGCAACCACGCGAGCAGGTGGTGCCGGTGGTGCGTGAATTCCTGTCCGAAATCCGCGAGGCGCTCGATGCTCTGCCCGCGGCTACCCCCAAGAACGCGGCTGGCCGATAATCGCCGCTGCCCTGACCCCGAGGATTGCCCATGAGCTGGCTTGAAAAACTGCTACCCGCCAAGATCGCCCAGACCGACCCTTCGGAGCGCCGCCAGGTGCCCGAAGGCCTGTGGATCAAATGCCCGGCCTGCGAGACGGTGCTCTACAAGACCGATCTCGAGCACAACCAGAACGTCTGCCCGAGCTGCAGCCACCATCACCGCATCGGCGCGCGCGCGCGGCTCGATGCCTTCCTGGACGCCGAGGGCCGCTACGAGCTCGCCCAGGAAGTGCTTCCCGTCGATGCACTCAAGTTCAAGGACAGCCGCCGCTATCCCGAGCGGCTCAAGGAAGCCCTCGAGAACACCGGCGAGACCGACGCGCTCGTCGTCATGGGCGGCTCCGTCCACAGCATCAGCGTGGTCGTGGCCTGCTTCGAGTTCGAGTTCATGGGCGGCAGCATGGGCAGCGTGGTCGGCGAGCGCTTCGTGCGGGGCGTCGAGACCGCCATCGAGCAGAAGGTGCCCTTCATCTGCTTCACCGCGACCGGCGGCGCGCGCATGCAGGAAGGCCTGCTGTCGCTGATGCAGATGGCCAAGACCAATGCAGCGCTCACGCGCCTGGCCAAGAAGGGCCTGCCCTACATCAGCGTGCTGACCGACCCGACCATGGGCGGCGTCTCGGCCGGTTTTGCGTTCGTGGGCGACGTGGTCATTGCCGAGCCCAAGGCGCTGATCGGCTTTGCCGGCCCGCGCGTGATCGAATCGACCGTGCGTGTGACGCTGCCCGAAGGCTTCCAGCGCGCGGAGTTCCTGCAGACCAAGGGCGCGATCGACTTCATCTGCGACCGCCGCGAACTGCGCAAGACCATGGCCAGCACACTGGCGATGCTGCTGCGCCAGCCAGCCGACGCGGTCCTTTGAACGCGCGCTGCCCGGCAGGGCAACGGGGCGCGAGCCCTGTTCAGCCCAGCCGGTAGGCCCAGACCAGCAGGTTGCCCAGCACGATCGCGACCACCTGCAACAGGACGATCGCGACCAGCGGCGACAGGTCCACTCCGCCGAGCAGCGGGATGAAGCGGCGCAACGGCCGTACCAGCGGTTCCGCGAGCCGCGAAATCAGGTCGAGCAGCATCGGCGAAGCGCCCGGTATCCATGACAGCACGGCGTACACCACGAGCAACGCCGTCAGCCCCGAAACGGCCAACTGAAGCAGACCCACGAACGACACCAGCGGCAGCGCAATGAGCCGGCCCAGGTTGCCGATCAGGAGCCAGAGCAGCAGGAACTTGGCAAGCACCAGCAGCCAGGCCGCGATCCCGCTCGCGAGGTCCCAGCGCTTCACCGACGGCACGATCCGCCGCAGCGGCAGCACGATCCAGTCGGTGATCGCAAAGATGAAACGACCGAGCGGATTGCCGAACGGCACGCGGTGGTACTGCATGTACAGGCGCAGCAGGCAGGCGCCGCCGAGCAGGCCGACGATCACATCGAGAAGAAACGAGGGAATCTGGTAGAGCATGGGACGGCATCGTGAGGGGAATGCGATGATAGCCATGCGAGACCGCTCGATGACGAAACAGCCCCTTTTGCATTCACTTCCATTATTCCCGCTCGGCACCGTGCTGTTTCCGGGCGGTGTGCTGCCGCTGCGGATCTTCGAGGTCCGCTACCTCGACATGGTCGGCAAATGCCGCCGGGCCGACGCCCCCTTCGGCGTGGTCAGCCTGACGAGCGGCAGCGAGGTGCGCAAGCCTGGTGCCGAGGCCGAGCGCTTCGCGGCCATCGGCACCCTGGCCGTCATCCGCGAGCTCGAATCGCCACAGAGCGGGCTGCTCCAGATCGAATGCGTGGGCACCCAGCGCTTCCGCGTGCGCGAAACCGAAATGCAGAAGCACGGCCTGTGGGTTGCCGAAGTCGAAGGCCTGGCCGACGACATGGCACTCGAGATCCCGGCCGACCTCGCGCACACCGCCACCGCCCTGCGCCGCCTGGTCGACACCCTCGAGGAACGCCGCAGCGCCCAGGGTGCCGAGGCCGTGCGGCTGCCGATCGGCGCGCCCTACCGCTTCGACGATTGCGGCTGGGTCGCCAACCGCTGGTGCGAACTCGTGCCCATGCAACTCGAACTGCGGCAGCGGCTCATGGAACTCGAGAGCCCGCTGATGCGCCTCGAACTGGTCAGCGATCTTCTCGCACGCACGGGCATCACTGGCTAAGGCGCTACCTTTTAAATAGCAGATCGCACAGCATTGACGGGCTTTTCTGGCCGGTTCGGCCCGGACTTCATCGGCTAAAATGCGCGGTTGCGCACGCTCCCGATGCGCCCTCCCCGCCTTCCATGTCCGATCACCTGACTCCCCCCATTCCCACGCCCGCCGCAGTAGCGCCCGCCGCACCGGCCGCCGACGACAACCAGCTCATCGCGGAGCGCCGCGAAAAGCTCAAGCTGCTGCGCGCCGCGCAGGCCGAGGGCAAGGGCGTTGCATTTCCCAACGACTTCAAGCCCGGCCACCGTGCCGCCGCGCTCGTCGAGGCGCATGGCGCCGTCGAAGCCGAGGCGCTCGAAGCGAAGGCCGTGGCCGTGAGCGTGGCGGGGCGCATGATGCTCAAGCGCGTGATGGGCAAGGCCAGCTTCGCGACCCTGCAGGACGCCACCGGCCGCATCCAGCTCTACGTGACGCGTGACGCGGTTGGCGAGGAGGTCTATGCGGACTTCAAGCGCTGGGACCTCGGCGACATCGTCGGCGCCGAAGGCACGCTGATGAAGACCAAGACCGGCGAGCTGTCGGTCAAAGTGACCACGCTGCGCCTGCTCACCAAGAGCCTGCGGCCGCTGCCCGACAAGTTTCACGGCATGGCCGACCAGGAGCAGAAGTACCGCCAGCGCTATGTCGACCTGATCACCGACGAAACCGCTCGCGTGCGCTTCACCGCGCGCAGCAAGGCCGTGAGCGCGCTGCGCGAGTTCATGGTGGCGAACGACTTCCTCGAGGTCGAGACGCCGATGCTGCACCCGATTCCGGGCGGCGCGAACGCCAAGCCGTTCAAGACGCACCACAACGCGCTCGACCAGGAGATGTTCCTGCGCATCGCGCCCGAGCTGTACCTGAAGCGCCTGATCGTCGGTGGCTTCGAGCGTGTGTTCGAGATCAACCGGAGCTACCGCAACGAAGGCATCTCGGTGCGGCACAACCCCGAGTTCACGATGATGGAGTTCTACGCGGCCTACTGGAACTACCGCGACCTGATGGACTTCACCGAGACGCTGATCCGCACCATCGCCGACAAGGCCGTGGGCACCCAGCAGCTCACCTACCAGGGAAAGCCGGTCGACCTGACGCAGCCCTTTGAGCGGCTGACGATCCGCGAGGCGATCCTCAAGTACACCGACGCCGCGGACGTGGCGCAGGGCGTGGACGACAGCGCGTGGCTGGTCAACGCATTGCGCAAGCTCGGCCTCAGCGAAGAAAAGGACAAGCTCTCGCAGCGCAGCCTCGCGAGCCTGCAGGTCATGTACTTCGAAGAGACGGTGGAAGAAAAGCTCTGGCAGCCCACCTTCATCATGGAACACCCGACCGAGATCTCGCCGCTGGCACGCGCCAACGACGACCGGCCCGAGGTCACCGAGCGCTTCGAGCTCTACATCACCGGGCGCGAATTCGGCAATGGCTTCAGCGAGCTCAACGATGCCGAGGACCAGGCCGCGCGCTTCAACACGCAGGTGGCCGCCAAGGACAGCGGCGACGATGAAGCCATGTACTACGACCACGATTTCGTGCGGGCGCTCGAGTACGGCATGCCGCCCACCGGCGGCTGCGGCATCGGCATCGACCGACTGATGATGCTGCTGACGGATTCACCGAGCATCCGCGACGTGATCCTGTTCCCGGCGCTGCGCAGGGAAGCTTGAACGTGCGTTCCCCGTCGTCGCTGCCGACGATCGGCATCGACTTCGGCACCTCCAATTCAGCCGTCGCCTGCCGCGTCGACGGCGCGGTGCGGCTGCTGCCGGTCGAGGGCACCGCGACCACGCTGCCGACCGCCATCTTCTTCAACGCCGAGGACCGCAGCACCCACTTCGGCCGCGATGCCATTGCGCTGTACCTCGCGGGCGTCGAAGGTCGACTGATGCGCTCGCTCAAGAGCCTGCTGGGCAGTCCGCTGATGCAGGAGAAGACCGCCATCTACGACGGCCTTGTGAGCTTCGAAGACATCATTGCGCGTTTCCTGCGCGAGCTCGCCGTCCGTGCGGGCCGCGAGCTGGGGCGCACGCCCGAGCGCGTGGTGATCGGGCGCCCGGTTCATTTCGTCGACGGCGATGCGAAGCGCGACGAGCGGGCCGAGGAGAGCCTGCGCCACGCAGCGCGCGCGGCGGGCTTCAGTGACATCGCGTTCCAGCTCGAGCCGATCGCGGCGGCCTTCGACTACGAGCAGCGCATCGCCAAGGAATCGCTGGTGCTGATCGTCGACGTCGGCGGCGGCACCTCCGACTTCACGGTCGTGCGCGTCGGCCCCGAGCGTGCGGAGCGCGACGACCGCAGCGGCGACGTGCTCGCCACCAGCGGCGTGCACATCGGCGGGACCGATTTCGACCAACGCCTCAACCTCGACCGCGTGATGCCCGCATTCGGATTCCGCCACACCGGCGCGCAGGGCCGCGAAGTGCCGAGCAAGGTCTTCTTCGACCTGTCGTCCTGGCACCTGATCAACTGGCTCTATGCCGCCAAGGCGCTGCGGCAGGCGAAGGATTTGCGTTCCAGCTACGCCGACACGCGGTTGCACGACCGGCTCATGACGGTGCTCGAGGAGCGGCACGGCCACCGGATCGCCAGCGAGGTCGAGCAGGCGAAGATCGCCGCCTCGGTGCAGGACGCAAGCGCCGAGATCGACCTGTCGTGCGCCGAGCGCAACCTGTCGGCCTCGCTCTCGCCCGCCGACATGGCGCAGCAGCTGTCGTCCCTGCTCGACGACGTGGTCGCCTGCGCCCATGCGTGCGTGCGGCGCGCGGGCCTGCGCAGCGGCGACCTCGACGCGATCTACCTGACCGGCGGCTCCTCGGCCTTGCGGCCGTTCCAGCAGGCGCTGCGCAAGAGCTTTGCCGGCGTGCCGCTGGTCGAGGGCGATCTGTTCGGCGGCGTGGCCACCGGGCTCGCCTGCGCCGGATCGGCTGCATGAAGTACCTCGCGGGCTATCCCCCCGCGTTGCTGGCGCAGGTCCAGCAGCTCGTGGCGACCGACGGGCTGGGGCCCTTGCTGCAGAAGCGCTATCCGGGGCCGATGCACGACGTGCAGACCGACCGCGCGCTCTACGAATACGTGAGTGCGCTCAAGAACGACTTCATGCGCAAGGCCCCGCCGCTGTCGAAGGTGGCATTCGACAGCAAGCTCCATGTGATCCGCAACGCACTCGGCACGCACACCACCGTCTCGCGCGTTCAGGGCAGCAAGCTCAAGGCCAAACGCGAAATCCGCGTCGCGACCCTGTTCAGGGAAGTGCCACTCGAATGGCTGCGCATGATCGTGGTGCATGAACTCGCGCACATGAAGGAGCGCGAGCACGACAAGAGCTTCTATGCGCTGTGCGAGCACATGGCGCCCGACTACCACCGGCTGGAATTCGACGTGCGGCTTTACCTGACGCACCTGGAGACGGGCGGCGAACGCCTGTGGGCGAATCCGCTCGCAGGCTAGACGCCCTGCGCAGCGGCCAGCTCCGCCTTCGCCAGCACTTGCCGGGCGTGCCGGTACCCTGGAGATCCGGCCAGCGCCTGCCAACCGAGCGGCGAAGCACCGGGGAGCAGCGCCCGCCGCCGCGACTCGCTGGCCGCATCGGGGTGCCAGCGTCCCGTCCTCGCTGCCGACTGGAAGCCGTCGAGCAGCCCATCGAGCGCCAGCCCATCACCGATGCTCTGGTTGCAAAGCATCGCAAGATCGCAGCCCGCATCGAGCGCCGCAAGTGCCGCGTCGGCGTAGCTCAGCAGTTCGCCGTCGATGTAGCGCCCCGCCTCCATGCTCAGGTCGTCGCTGAAGATGGCGCCGTCGAAGGCCAGCCGCTCGCGCAGCACATCCTTCAGCCATTTGCGCGAGAAACCCGCGGGTCGCTTGTCGACTTTTGGATAGATAACGTGCGCGGGCATCACGGCCGTGAGCGTGCCCGCGAGCCATTCGAACGGCCGCGCGTCGTCCGCCAGGATGGCCTTGAGACCGCGCCGGTCGACCGGAATCTCGACATGCGAATCGGCCTTGACGAAACCGTGTCCCGGAAAGTGCTTGCCGCAGTTGGCCATGCCGGCCTGCAGCATGCCGTGTGCCACGCTCTTGGCCAACATGGCCACCACGCGCGGATCGCGGTGGAAGCTGCGGTCGCCGATCACGCCGCTGCCGCCGTGGTCGAGGTCGAGCACCGGCGCGAAGCTGAAGTCGACATCGCAGGCGCGCAGCTCCGCGGCCAGCACCTGCCCTGCCGCGGTCGCGGCCTGGGTGGCGCGCATGGCATCGCGCATCCACAGTTCGCCCAGCGCCCGCATCGACGGCAGGCGCGTGAAACCGTCGGTGCGAAAGCGCTGGACCCGGCCACCTTCGTGGTCCACGCAAATCAGCAGGTCGGGCCGGATGGCCTTCAACTCGGCGTTGAGCGCGGTCATCTGGGCACGGTCGTGCCAGTTGCGGGCGAAATGGATCACGCCACCCACCAGCGGATCGCGCACGCGGCGGCGGTCGGCATCGGTGAGTTCGGTGCCCGCCACGTCGATGATCAGCGGCGCATGGCCGCCGTTATGCGGCGCCCTTGCGGCCGTCATGCCTTCTCCACCACGACGAAGCTCGCCGCATAGTCGGTCTCGTCGGTCACGGTGACGTGCGCCGTGAGGCCCTGGGCCTCGAACCACCGCTTGAGTTCGCCATGCAGCACGATCACCGGCTTGCCGCTTCGCAGGTTCGCGATCTCGCACAGGCGCCAGCTCATCGGCATGCGCATGCCCATGCCGATCGCCTTGCTGAATGCCTCCTTGGCGGAAAAGCGGGTGGCGAGATAGCTCAGGCCGCGCTTCGGCCAGCGCGCGCTGCGGCTCTTCCAGACCACGAATTCGGCCTCGCTCAGCACGCGCTCGGCAAAACGCTCGCCCTGGCGCTCGAAGGTCGCGGCGATGCGCCGCACGTCGCAGATGTCGGTGCCGATGCCGTAGATCATGACGCGTCGGCGATGCAGCGCAGGTAGGCCCGCGTGGTGGCGGCATAGCCGAGCTCGAGCGCATCGGCGATGAATGCATGGCCGATCGAGACCTCGTGCACACCGCGCACGGCGCGCAAGAAAGGCGTGAGGTTGTCGCGGCTAAGGTCGTGCCCGGCATTGACTCCCAGGCCGGCGGCCTGCGCCGCGCGCGCCGCTTCGGCGTAGCGCGCAAGCACGGCCTCGTCGCCGGCGGTGCCGCGCGCAGCGGCATAGCCCTCGGTGTACAGCTCGACGCGGTCGGCGCCCACGGCTTTGGCCGCGGCCATCATCTCGGGAATCGGGTCCATGAAGAGGCTCACGCGCACGCCGAGCGCACGCGCTTCGGCAATCACCGGGCGCAGGCGCTCGGCGTCCTCCGGGAAGCTCCAGCCGTGGTCGCTGGTCGACTGCGTTTCGCTGTCGGGCACGAAGGTGGCCTGGTGCGGCTTCTGTTCGCGCACGAAGTCCATCAGGTTGTGGAACGGGTTGCCTTCGATGTTGAACTCGATGGCCGGCCACTTTGCGGCGAGCAGTGCCGCCAGGTCGTGCACGTCGTGCGCGCGTATGTGGCGCGCGTCGGGCCGCGGATGCACCGTGATGCCCTGCGCGCCGGCGGCGAGGCAGGCCTCGGCGGCGGCCACCACGCTCGGAATGCCGAGCTGGCGGGTGTTGCGCACCAGCGCTACCTTGTTGAGATTGACCGACAGCGAGGTGGTCGTTGGGCCGGAAGTGCTCATAGGGCTTGCAAATCTCTCATCATCTGCCGCGTACGCAGCGTGGACACACCGCAATGGTAGTTGAGCAGAGGGCGCAGCTGGTTTCTCAACGCACCGTTGCTGCCGGCGTCCAGGTTCGCGATCTCGCGCAGCGTGGCCGTGAACGGCGCCCGGTCGTCGAGCACGGCCTGCAGCGACCGCCAGTCGGTGCCGCGCAGCGCCGCTTCGCCGCCGGCCGCAAGCCGGAGGCCGGCTTCGGGCACCAGACTGTAGTGCGCGTCGGCCGAGAGCGGCTCGAGCGTCAGCGTCTGGACATCGAGCGAAGGCAGCAAGCCCACTTCACGCAGCAGCAGCAATTCGAAGGCGCGCAGCGCCGCGGCCTGGGTGGCCGCCTGCGCACCGGCATGGTCGCCGGCAAGCACCTGCACCACGCCGGCATAGGCGTCGAACAGCGCTTCGTGGGGATCGTCGCGCGCGAGCAGGCGCAGCAGCAGCTCGTTGACGTAATAGCCCGAGAGCAGCGCCTCGCCCGTGGGCATGACATGGCCGCCCATCCATTCGGCACCTTTAAGGGTACGGATCTCGGCGTCGCCGCCGTAGTTGAGCTGCAGTGGCTGCAGCGGCAGCAGCACCGGCCTGAAATTGGAACTCGGCCGCTTCGCGCCCTTGGCCACCAGCGCGATGCGCCCGTGGTGCCGCGTGAAGACCTCGAGGATCAGGCTCGACTCGCTCCAGTCGTAGCGGTGGAGCACGTACGCCGGTTCGTGCGAAACGCGGTGGGCAGCCGTCGCCACTTCATTCGTAGCCGAAGGAGCGCACGCGGGCTTCGTCGTCGGCCCAGCCGGAGCGCACCTTCACCCACAGCTCGAGGAAGACCTTCGCGTCGGCGAGCTTTTCGAGCTCGACCCGCGTTTCCATGCCGATGCGCTTGATGCGCTCGCCCTTGTCGCCGATGACCATGGCCTTGTGGCCGTCGCGCTCGACGACGATGGTCGCGGCGATGCGCAGCAGGCGCTTCTGCCCCTTCTTCTGCGGCGGCTCTTCCTCGAACTTGTCGATGATGACCGTCGAGGTGTAGGGCAGCTCATCGCCGGTCAGACGAAACAGTTTCTCGCGCACCAGCTCGCCCGCGAGGAATTTCTCGCTGCGGTCGGTCAGTTCGTCCTCGGCGTAGAACCAGGGCTGCTCGGGCAGGTATTTCTCGCAGACGCCGAACAGGCGTTCGACGTCCTTGGCATTCTTGGCCGACATCGGCACGAATTCGGTGAAAGCGTGCTTCTGCTGCATCTGCTGCAGCCAGGGGGCGATGTCGCCGCGGCGGTGCACGTTGTCGAGCTTGTTGGCGAGCAGCACCGTGGGAATGCCCTTGCCGAGCAGCTTGAGCACGCGCTCGTCGGCGGGCGTGAAGCTCCCGGCCTCGACCACGAAGAGGATCAGGTCCACGTCGCCCACGGCCCCCTGCACGGTCTTGTTCAGCGACTTGTTGAGCGCGTTGGCATGCAGGGTCTGGAAACCCGGCGTGTCGACGAACACGAACTGCGTCGCCCCCCGCGTGCGCATGCCCGTGATGCGGTGCCGCGTGGTTTGCGCCTTGCGCGAGGTGATGCTGATCTTCTGGCCGACCAGCGCATTGAGCAGCGTCGACTTGCCCACGTTGGGCTTGCCGACGATGGCCACCAGCCCGCAGTGCTGCGGACCGCTTGCGTTCGGACCGGCCGGAGGCTCCGGGGCGTCTGCTGCTGCTGAGTCGATTACGTCGTTCATTCTGGTTTCACGCGGCGCCGCGTGCCTTGAGCCGGATCAACATGGCCGCCGCGGCGGCCTGCTCGCCGGCGCGGCGCGAGCCACCGATGCCGCGCTCGCGCAGGCCCAGCTCCGGCACTTCGCACTCGACATCGAAGGTCTGCTTGTGCGCTGCGCCGAGCGTGTCCACCACGCGATACGCCGGCAACTTCATTTTGTGGCCCTGGAGCCATTCCTGCAATTCGGTCTTCGGGTCTTTGGCCGCAGCCTGCATTCGCGGATTGATCTCGACGGCGTCGTAGAGCCGATGCACCAGCGCCTCGGCGGCGGCGAAGCCGGCGTCGAGGTAGACCGCGCCGATCAGCGCCTCGAGCGCGTCGGCCAGGATCGAGGGCCGGTTCGGTCCACCCGAGCGTGCCTCGCCTTCCCCGAGCCGCAACAGCGGCGACAGCGCCAGGTCGACCGCCAGCTGGTGCAACGTGTCCTGCTTGACCAGATTGGCCCGCACGCGGGAAAGGTCGCCCTCGGGCAGCGCCGAAAGCCGGATGTAGAGCAGGTGCGAAACCGCGAGGTTGAGCACCGAGTCGCCGAGGAACTCGAGGCGCTCGTTGTGGTCGGCGGAGAAGCTGCGGTGCGTCAGCGCGAGCTGAAGCAGCCGCGGGTCCGAGAACGAATGCTGGAGGCGCTCCTGCAGCGCAACGAGGCCACCGTCCACCTTGCGTGTCGCCGCGTTCAGCGGGCCTCGCCCTTGTACTTGAGCACCAGGTAGGCCGGGCCGAACAACGGGATCTCGCGCTCGTAGGCATACGAGACGACCACCCGGTCGCCTTCCTTGCGGATGTCGAGGTCCTTGCCGGAGACCGACTTGAAGTCGTCGATCGCCTGCGCTCGGTCGAAGATTGCGCGCACTTCGGGCACCGTGGTGCCTTCCTTGGCCTTGTTGGCGGCCTTGTTGATGGCCTGGTATTCGATCAGCGTCGGAATGACCTGCGCGACCACGACGCCCACGCACGCCAGCACCACGGCCACGAAGACCAGGCCGAGGAACGAAATGCCGCGCTGCCGCGAAGCCCCGGCGCTGCGGATGAATGGATTCGACTTCATATCCCTAACCCCCTCGAGTATCTCGATTGCTTATTGGAACGGACCGATGCGACCCAGGTCTCCGAAATTCATCCACACGAAGAACGCTCGTCCGACGATGTTCTTGTCGGGCACGAAGCCCCAGAAACGCGAGTCGGCCGAATTATCGCGGTTGTCGCCCATCATGAAGTAGTTGCCGGCGGGCACCTTGCACACCACGCCCTCCACCGAATAGCGGCAATTCTCGCGAAACGGGAAATCGGTCACCCCCTGCACGAAGGCCGGGCCTGCATCGTCGTTGAGGAGGCGGTGCTGCTTGCTGCCAAGGTCTTCGCTGAACTGCTTCAGCAGCCGCATCGATTCGCTGTCGAGATAGTCGGGCAGCGGCTGCTTGGGTACCGGTTGGCCGTTGATGGTGAGCTTCTTGTTGAGGTAGGCGACCTCGTCGCCCGGGATGCCGACCACGCGCTTGATGTAGTCCATGCTCGGCTTGGGCGGATAGCGGAAGACCACCACGTCGCCGCGGGCCAGCGGCGTGCCCTCGGTGATCTTGGTGTTGATGACCGGCAGGCGCAGGCCATAGGTGAACTTGTTGACCAGGATCAGGTCGCCGGTCAGCAGCGTCGGCATCATCGAGCCCGAGGGAATCTTGAAGGGTTCGTACAGGAACGAACGCAGCAGAAACACCACCAGGATCACCGGGAACAGCCCGGCCGTCCAGTCGAGCCACCACGGCTGCATCAGCAGGCGCTCGCTCGCCTTCGGGTCCACCGTGTCGACCTGCGTGATGCCCTGGCCGGCGAGGCGCGCGTTGCGCTCGGCGAGCGACTCCTCGAGCGCCGCAGCGGCGCGCTCGCGCCGGGGCAGGAAGTAGAAGCGCTCGGCCAGCCAGTACAGGCCGGTGACCACCGTGGCCAGGAACAGCAGCAGCGCGAAGTTGCCTTCGAGCGCACCAAAGTACCAGGCACCGACGTAGCCGACGAAGGCCGCGAGTACCACTGAAGTAATGAATGCCATGTTTGAGATCAGTCTTCGACTTGCAGAATCGCGAGGAAGGCCTCTTGCGGGACCTCGACGGAGCCGATCTGCTTCATTCTTTTCTTGCCCGCCTTCTGCTTCTCGAGCAGCTTCTTCTTGCGGGAGATGTCGCCGCCGTAGCACTTGGCCAGCACGTTCTTGCGCAGCGCCTTGATTGTCTCACGCGCAATGATGTTGACCCCGATGGCAGCCTGGATCGCAACGTCGAACATCTGGCGCGAAATGATCTCGCGCATCTTCGATACCACCGCCCTGCCGCGGTATTGCGACTGGCTGCGGTGCACGATGATCGACAGCGCGTCGACCTTCTCGCCGTTGAGCAGGATGTCGACCTTGACCACGTCCGACGCCCGGTACTCCTTGAACTCGTAGTCCATGGAGGCGTAGCCCCGGCTGACCGACTTCAGCTTGTCGAAGAAGTCGAGCACGATCTCGCCGAGCGGCATCTCGTAGGTCAGCATGACCTGGCGGCCGTGGTAGGCCATGTTCAACTGCACGCCGCGCTTCTGGTTCGCGAGCGTCATGACCGCGCCGACATATTCCTGCGGCATGTAGAGATGAACGGTCACGATCGGCTCGCGGATCTCGCTCATCTTGCCGACTTCGGGCATCTTGGACGGGTTCTCGACCATGATGACCTCGCCGTCGTTGCGCACCACCTGATACACCACGCTTGGCGCGGTGGTGATCAGGTCCTGGTCGAACTCCCGCTCCAGCCGCTCCTGCACGATCTCCATGTGCAGCAGGCCGAGGAAGCCGCAGCGGAAGCCGAACCCCAGCGCCTGGCTCACCTCGGGCTCATAGCGCAGCGACGAATCGTTGAGCTTGAGCTTCTCGAGCGCATCGCGAAGCGAGTCGTACTCGCTGGCCTCGGTCGGATAGAGCCCGGCAAACACCTGCGGCTGGATTTCCTTGAAGCCCGGCAGCGCCTCGGTGGCCGTGGCCCCCGCGCCGCCCGTGCCCGACTTGATCAGCGTCACGGTGTCGCCGACCTTGGCAGCCTGCAGTTCCTTGATGCCCGCGATGATGTAGCCCACCTCGCCCGCCTCGAGCGACGCGCGCGGCTCGGTGGCCGGCGTGAAGACGCCGATGTTGTCGGCGTTGTACATGGCGCCCGAGGCCATCATCTTGATGCGCTCGCCCTTGACGAGCCGTCCATCCACCACGCGCACCAGCATGACGACACCAACGTACGCATCGAACCAGCTGTCGACGATCATCGCGCGCAGCGGACCGTCGGGATTGCCGCGCGGCGCGGGCATGCGCTTGACGATCGTCTCGAGGATCTCGTCGATGCCCACGCCGGTTTTCGCCGAGCAGGGAATCGCGTCGGTCGCATCGATGCCGATCACGTCTTCGATCTCGGTGCGCGCGTTGTCGAGGTCCGCGTTCGGCAAGTCGATCTTGTTCAGCACCGGCACCACCTCGACACCGAGATCGAGCGCGGTGTAGCAGTTGGCCACCGTCTGCGCTTCGACACCTTGCGATGCGTCGACGACGAGCAGCGCACCTTCGCATGCGGAGAGCGAGCGACTCACTTCGTACGAGAAGTCGACGTGGCCCGGCGTGTCGATCAGATTGAGGTTGTAGACCTGTCCATCGCGCGCCTTGTAGTGCAGTGCTGCGGTCTGCGCCTTGATGGTTATCCCACGCTCTTTTTCGATGTCCATCGAGTCGAGAACCTGCGCTTCCATTTCGCGCTCCGCGAGGCCGCCGCAACGCTGGATCAAGCGGTCTGCGAGCGTCGACTTGCCGTGGTCGATGTGCGCAATGATCGAGAAATTTCTGATGTGATTCATCAACGGGAACGCTTAAGTACTTGAATTGGCTCGTGCGCAGAGTGCGACAGGCAAGAAAAAAGGGCGCGTCTTCTGGAGACGCGCCCTGAACCAACAAGCAATGGCAACTGCAGTAGTTGGAACTTCATTGTAGGCAAAAAGGGAAGCGCGTACATCCAGGGACAGGGTCGAAACGGGTCGTTGCGGGTCCACAACATCAAAGATATTAACAACTTATCCACAAGATCGGTGGAGCACTCCATGAACAACATGTGGGCGATCTGTGGAGCGCCGGTGGACTGCTGCAGGACATCTCGCATGGTGGAGGAAACCCACCTCCTTATGCACTGACCTACCGCCCAGCGTTCACTATTCTACCGAAATTCGTCCTAAGGCTCGATTTAAGTTAGTTTTCACTAACAAAATCAACTCTTTTCACCCCATTAACTTTTTTTGAAACCAGGCGCTCGAACGTCGCAAACACCTCAAAAAAAGGGCCCCAAACCCGAGTGAAGGGTGGGGCCACTTGACGGCTGGGCCGGATCAGCGTGCGGGCCGGATCAGTGCGTATTGCGCCCACTCGCCGCGGCGGAACAGCACACTGAGTGGCTTGCTCTTGTCGGCCTTGGCGATCGCGGCCTCAAAATCCTTCACGCCCGAGACCTCGATGTTCCCGACGGCAAGGATCACGTCGCCTTCGCGGAGCCCGGCCCGCGCCGCGGCATCGCTCGCAGCTTCGATGCGCACGCCACCGCGCATCTTCAGCTCTTTCTTCTGCGCTTCGGTCAGGTCGGTGACCGTCAAGCCCAACGCCTTGCCGGCTGCCGAGGGTTTGCCTTGCGGCTCTTCGCTCTCCTGCGGGCGTTTGCCGGCGGGCTTGGCTTCAGGGTCGCCTTCGGCCACCGTGATCGACAGCTCGCGCGCGCTGCCGTTGCGGAAGACGCTCAGCGTGCTCTTGATGCCCGGCTTGGTGCTCGCGACCGAGCGCGACAGATCGGTCGGCGTCTCGATGACCTTGTCGCCGTACTTGGTGATGATGTCGCCCGGACGCACGCCGGCCTTGTCGGCCGCCGAACCCGGCACCACGCTGCTCACGACCGCCCCACGCGCCTTGCCAAGGCCGAGGGATTCGGCCACGTCCTTCGACACCGTGCCGATGGTCACGCCGATGAGGCCGCGCGACACGCGGCCGGTGGTGCGCAGCTGGTCGCTGACACGGATCGCCTCGTCGATCGGGATCGAGAACGAAATGCCCATGTAGCCGCCCGAGCGCGAGTAGATCTGGCTGTTGATACCGACCACTTCGCCGCGCAGGTTGATCAGCGGGCCACCGGAATTGCCGGGGTTGATCGCCACGTCGGTCTGGATCAGCGGCACCAGGTCGCCGGTGTCGCGCTGCTTCGCGCTCACGATGCCGGCCGTCACGGTGTTCTCGAGGCCGAAGGGCGAACCGATCGCCATGACCCATTCGCCGACGCGCAGCTTCGAGATGTCGCCCACCTTCACCGCGGGGAGGCCCGCGGCCTCGATCTTGACCACGGCAACGTCGCTGCGCTTGTCGGCGCCGATCAGCTTGGCCTTGAACTCGCGCTTGTCGGTCAGGGTGACGATGATCTCGGAAGCATCCTCGATCACGTGCGCATTGGTCATCACGTAGCCGTCGGCGCTCAGGATAAAACCCGAACCCACGCCGCGCGGACGCTCTTCCTCCTGCGGCGGGCGGTTCGGGCGCGGGCCGGGGCGCGGGTTGCCGGGCAGCGGCTGGCCGAAGAAACGGCGAAAGAACTCCTGCATCTCCTCGTCCATTTCCCCGCCACCGCTACCGCCGCCACGCGTGACCTTCTCGATCGTGCGGATGCCGACCACCGCGGGGCCGACCTGCTCGACGAGGTCTGCGAAATCGGGCAGACCGCGCGCTTGCGGCATCTGGGGCACCTGCGGTGCCTGCGCATGAGCCGGCGCGGCGGGCAATAGCGCTGCTGCGCCGGTGAATGCCATGCCGAATGCGAAGAGATAGGAACGAACCTGGTGTCCCTCGACTTTGAACATCATCGGTTTTCTTTCAAAAGAACAGAGCGGCAAAAAGTAGAAGAGCTATGGAGTCTGCAATGCCAACTTGGTTCAGCACCGGCCGTGGGACAGTTCCACTTCAGCGCGTGCGTGCAAGACTCTGGGCAAATGCGTTGAGCGTCTGCTGCGGCACCTCGCCCACTGCCGTGAGCCACCAGTCGCTCACCGGCTCCGGCAGCCGCCGGCGAATCGCATTGGTGGCACCGATGGTCAACACGCCGTCGCGGGGCGCGCGCTTTTCATCGTAGCGTTCGATGAAAAGCGAGACCGAAGCGAGGCCATCGGAAAACGTCCACTGGACGGTGCGTTCCTGCGCACTCTTGTCGCCCGCGGGGCGGCGGTAGAAGCTGCGCGGCCGGAAGCCCGCGACGGGTGTCTTGAGCGTCCAGCCCTCGTCATGCGCGCTGCTGCGCTCGAGTTCGAGCTTCTCGACGCGGTAGCCACTGGTGTTGGACATCATCTGCAGCAGCGCCTGCGCCTTGATCGGTGCATCGAGCTGGAGTTCGGAGAACGCCGACTGCTCCACCACGCGGGAGTCGTTGTCGACGGTCTGGAGCTTCACGAGCAGGCCGGAGCGGCGCTCGCTCCAGATGCGGTAGCCGAAGCGCAGGCCATCGTGCGGCACGAGCTGCACCACGTCGGTGTCGAAACCAGCCACGCGGTCCTTGCCGAGCGCCCGCACCTCGTAGAAGTCGCCGATCGACGAATCGGGCTTGTCCGGCAGGTTGGGGAACAGATCGAAGTTCTCGCGCTTCTCGACCTTCACGACCTTCGCCTCGGGCAGGAAGGTCATGACATGGTGGTTGCGCCTGAAGGTGGAGCGCGGCGGCCCCGACAAGGCCTCGATGCGCTCGATCTGCATCTCGCCGTCGCGCACATGCCAGATGCGCGCGCTCGACAGATTGCCGCCCGCGGCCGACACCACGAAGGTACCAATGTAGTTGCGCTGCCGTGCCCCCGAGTGCATGCGCTGCAGCCACTCGACAACGCCCAGCGACGGCGGCGCGTCACCGGCCTGTGCCGAGGCCGCACCTTTGGGGTTCGCCGCCGCGGGCCGGGTCTGGGCGACCGCCACATGGGCCAGGCAAAAGGCAGCGATCACCAGCGCAAACGCGCGAGCGGAGGTGGGCATCGGAACGGTCATCGAGCGTGGCGATCGGCGCACATCAGCGCGAAGGGCCTTCGAAAGTCGCATTGCGCAGGAACCCCGAGGGCATCTGCGATGCGCCGCCGGCCTGCTGATGCGCCTCGAGCAACTGGTCGAGTCGCGGATCGCGCAGCATCACTTGCGGGTTGCCGTTGCCGACCAGCACGCGCGTCGACGCCCGCGCGGTCGGGGCGGCATTCGCGGCGCCGTTCGCACCCGCTGTGGCCACCACGGACGCTGCGCCCGGCTGCGGCTGCGTTGCCGCGAGTTGAGCGCCCGGCGCCTGCACGGCAGCGCCGTTGCCGACCAGGGTCCAGCTGATGGCCGCGACCGCCATCAGCGACGCGGCACCGGCGACGAGTTTCCAGCGGAACACCGGCTCGTTGGCCGCGTCCGCCTTGCGACGAACCGCAGGCACCGACGTAGCGGGCGCCACGGGCACCGCGGCCGGCCGCACCACCAAGGGCTCGGCCGCCAGGCGCCGCTGGAAGCGCGTCAGGAAGGCGTCGGTGTCGGTGCATGGCGAATGGGCGCCCGAGCGCAGCACGTCGCCCACGAGATGGTAGGCCTGCCAGGCGCCGCGGGCGTCTTCCTGCGCGCAGACCGCTTCGATGGCCAGCGCCAGGTCCTCGCTTTGCAAATGACCGTCCGCGAGTGCGGACACTTGTTCACGAACCGTCATGCTCTGATTCATTTCATTCACCTGCTTACCTACCACCGCTTGCCGGATTGGTTGTCCAGCATCGGCTTGACCTTGGCCGAAATGGCCTCACGCGCTCTGAAGATACGCGAGCGCACCGTGCCGATGGGGCAATTCATGACCTCGGCAATCTCTTCGTAACTCATGCCCTCGATCTCGCGCAGGGTCACAGCCTGACGCAGTTCGGCTGGCAGCGCATCCATGGCCATCTCGACCACGCGGGCGATTTCGTTGGCCGCCAGCACCGATTCGGGGGTTTCGTCGGTGGTTGGTTCGTTTCCCGGACGGTAAGTTTCATCGTCGTCGTCAGAAGACGGGCGCAGGGCGCTTTCCGAGATGGTCGGATCGCGCTTCATGTCGACCAGCGCCTTCTTGGCGGTGTTGACCGCGATCCGGTAGAGCCAGGTGTAGAACTGCGCGTCGCCGCGAAACTGATGCAACGCGCGATAGGCCCGGATGAAGGTCTCCTGCGCGATATCCTCGACCAGGTCGACATCGCGCACCATGCGCCCGATCAGGCGCTCGATCCGGCGTTGGTACTTGATGACCAGAAGTTCGAAGGCTTTCTGGTCGCCGGCCACGGTGCGCTGGACCAGTTGCAAGTCGACCTCCCCCGGCCGCGGCGCAGCGGCGACTCCCTCGGGCAAGCCCGAGTCCGGTGGCACTGGCGGCACGGAAGTGGTCATCTGGAAGGTTCAGGGCCCATCGGCATGGGCGGTCGCCCGCCACGGCTCACCGGCGGTCGAACCCGACGGGGCGCGCGAATATACCGCACGGCGCAGGTCGCGCCAGCGCTCGGGCATGGCACTGTGCTCGGCCCACACCCAGCGCACCGACCGACCCGGCTCGGCCAGCCTGATCAGCAGCAGTGATTGCAGGTCGAGCGCCACGGCCGCGCGCGCCGCAACAACCGCCCGGCCGGTCTCCGCGCCCGCCAGCGTCCAGTGACGCCCGTCGAAACGCAGTTCGGCCGCAGCGTCGCCTCGCAGCGCGAGCGCGGCAGCACCGCCCGAGAACAGCACGCTCAGCACCAGGAGCACCTGGCGCCAGCCCGCGCCGTCAAAAAAATAGCAGGACACGCCGGCGCAGCACGCACCCAGTGCCCACGCCGCGATCAGGATCCGGGCTGCACCGCGCGAGCGCCCGACCGGATAGATCACCGACGGCGCGCTGTGCATGAAAGAGCAATGCTCAAACGCGCTTGAACACCAGCGTGCCGTTGGTGCCGCCGAAGCCGAAGTTGTTCTTGACCGCGACATCGATCTTCAGATCGCGCGCCTCGTTGGCGCAGTAGTCGAGATCGCACTCCGGATCCTGGTTGAAGATGTTGATGGTCGGCGGGCTCTTCTGATGATGCAGCGCGAGCACTGTGAACACCGACTCGATGCCGCCAGCGCCGCCCAGCAGGTGGCCGGTCATCGACTTGGTGGAGTTCACGATCAGCTTCTTCGCATGGTCGCCGAAGGTGTTCTTGATCGCGTTGGTCTCGTTCAGGTCGCCCAGCGGCGTGGAAGTGCCATGCGCATTGAGATACTGCACCTCGTCGGCGTTGACCCCCGCATTGGCGAGCGCCATCGACATCGACCGGCGTGGTCCGTCGACATTGGGCGCCGTCATGTGATACGCGTCGGCGCTCATGCCGAAGCCCGAAACCTCGGCGTAGATCTTGGCGCCGCGCGCCTTGGCGTGCTCGTACTCCTCGAGCACGACCACCCCGGCGCCCTCGCCGAGCACGAAGCCGTCGCGGTCCTTGTCCCACGGGCGCGAGGCCGTGGCGGGATCGTCGTTGCGCGTCGAGAGTGCGCGCGCCGCCGCGAAGCCGCCGATGCCCAGCGGCGAGACGGTCGATTCGGCGCCGCCCGCGACCATCACGTCGGCATCGCCGTACTCGATCATGCGGGCCGACAGGCCGATCGCATGCAAGCCGGTGGTGCAGGCCGTGACGACCGCGATGTTCGGCCCCTGGAAGCCGTACTTGATGGAGACGTGGCCCGAGATCATGTTGATGATCGAGGCCGGCACGAAGAACGGCGACACGCGGCGAGGGCCGCGGTTCACGAGCTCCCCGTGCGTTTCTTCGATCATCGGCAACCCGCCGATGCCCGAGCCGATGTTGCAGCCAATGCGCGTCGCCTCTTCGGGCGAAAGCGCATCGTTGGTCTGGATACCGCTGTCCTGCACGGCCTGGATGGCCGCGGCAAGGCCGAGATGGATGAAGCGGTCCATGTGACGCGCTTCCTTCTCGGAAATGTATTGGGTGATGTCGAAACCCTTCACCTCGCCTGCGAACTTGCAGGCGAAGGCGCTTGCATCGAAGGCGGTAATGTTCGCAATGCCCGACTTCCCGGCCAACAGGTTGGCCCAGGATTCGGTTGCGGAGTTTCCGACAGGAGCGATGCAACCGAGTCCGGTCACGACGACGCGGCGTTTGGTCATGCCGGCAAACCTTTCTGGAAGCGTGGAGCAGCTGCCGATCGGCGCTTGCGGTTCAGTGAAGAAAAGCCGCCAGGCGCCGTCGCAGCATCAATTGGCCGATCAGGCCTTTTGATTCTTGGTGGCGTAGTCGACGGCGTTTTGCACCGTGGTGATCTTTTCGGCATCTTCGTCGGGGATCTCGATGCCGAACTCGTCTTCGAGTGCCATCACGAGTTCGACCGTGTCGAGCGAGTCAGCGCCGAGGTCGGCCACGAAAGCCTTTTCATTCGTCACTTGAGACTCTTCCACGCCGAGCTGCTCGGCGATGATTTTCTTGACACGTGCTTCGATATCGCTCATTTGGTTCCCTCTGAGGGTTGTAGGTAACAGTGGATTTTAGCCGGGCGCATTGTGGCATTTGCCGTGCGTCCGGTACGGGAAAACATTGCGCCTTTCGGCTACATGTGCATGCCGCCGTTGACGTGCAGCTCCTGCCCCGTCACGTACGACGCCTGAGGCGATGCGAGGTAGGCCACCGCATGCGCGATGTCGGCCGGCTTGCCCAGGTGCCCGAGCGGGATCTGCTGCAGCAGCGCCTGCTGCTGGGCTTCGGGAAGGCTGGCCGTCATGTCGGTTTCGATGAAGCCCGGCGCGACGCAGTTGACCGTGATGTTGCGGCTGCCGAGTTCGCGCGCGAGCGCGCGGGTCATGCCGGCAACGCCGGCCTTGGCGGCCGCGTAGTTAGCCTGGCCGGCATTGCCGGCGGCGCCCACCACGCTCGTGATGCTGATGATGCGGCCGTAGCGCTGCTTCATCATCGGGCGGATCACCGCGCGCGAAAGCCGGAACACGGCTTTCAGATTGGTGTCGAGTACCGCATCCCAGTCTTCGTCCTTGAGGCGCATGGCCAGCGTGTCGCGCGTGATGCCGGCGTTGTTGACCAGCACGTGGATCGCGCCATAAGCCTTGACGATCTCGTCGATGAGCGCTTCGACGGCCGCCCCGTCGTTCACGTCGAGCGCACGGCCGCGGCCGTCGAACGCGCTCAGGGCCGACGTGATCTTGGCCGCGCTGTCGTTGGTGGTGCCAGTGCCGACCACCTTGAGACCGCGCTGCGCGAGTTCGAGCGCGATTGCCGCGCCGATGCCGCGCGATGCGCCGGTGACCAGGGCAACCTGCCCTTCGAATTTTGGAATGCTCATAAAAGGAGTATCGGGCCTTGGGCCGCTCATCAGGCGAGCAGTTGACGGGTGTCTGCGAGCGTGGCCGGGTCGTACACCGACGCGGCTTCGAGTTCGGGGGCGATGCGCTTGACCGTTCCGGCCAGCACCCGGCCGGGCCCGCACTCGATGATGGCGGCGACACCGCGCAGTTTCAAGGCCTGGACGCTCTCGACCCACCGCACCGGACCGGCGGCCTGGCGCACCAGGGCCTCGCGGATGCGCTCGGGCTCGGTTTCCACCGCCACGTCGATGTTGTTGAGCACCGGAATTTGCGGCGCGGCCAGCCTGATCGTGCTGAGCTTCTCGCGCAGCGCCTCGGCGGCGGGCTTCATCAGGCTCGAATGGAACGGTGCCGACACCGGCAGCAGCAGCGCGCGCTTGGCGCCGCCCGCCTTGAGCAGCTCACAGGCCTTGTCGACCGCGGCCTTGCTGCCGGCGATAACCGTCTGCATCGGATCGTTGAAGTTCACCGCCTCGACGATTTCGGCACTGCCCGCGCCGAAGGACGCGTTGGCCTCGGCGCAACCAGCGATCACCTTCGAGGCCTCCATGCCGAGGACCGCCGCCATCGCACCTGCGCCCACCGGCACGGCCTGCTGCATGGCCTTGGCGCGGAACCGCACGAGCGGCGCAGCCTGCGCCAGCGTGAGCACGCCCGACGCCACGAGTGCCGAATACTCGCCCAGCGAATGCCCCGCCACGACCGCAGGGGCCGCGCCGCCCTCGGCGAGCCAGGCACGCCAGGCGGCCACGCCAGCCACCAGCATCACGGGCTGGGTGTTGGTGGTGAGCGCCAGCTCTTCCTTGGGACCGTTCTTGATCAGCGCGCCGATGTCTTCGCCGAGCGCTTCGGACGCCTCGCGCAAGGTCTCGGTCACGGCCGGATGATCGCCCCAGGCGTCGAGCATGCCGACGGCCTGAGAGCCCTGGCCGGGAAAGACAAAAGCAAAGGATTTCATTGTTTTTTATGGCGCATGCGAACGCCGCGGTACGCGACTGCGGACGGCGGCATGCTATAGATTCAGTAGCACCGCACCCCAGGTGAAGCCACCGCCCACGCCTTCAAGCATGAGCGTCTCGCCTTTCTTCACCCTCCCGGACCGCACGGCCTCGTCGAGCGCCAGCGGGATCGAGGCGGCCGACGTGTTGCCGTGCTCGTTGACCGTGACGACAAGCTTCTCGAGCGGCAGCTTGAGCTTCTTCGCCGTGCCTTCCATGATGCGGATGTTCGCCTGGTGCGGAATCAGCCAGTCGATGTCGGCTTCGGTCTTGCCGGCCTTCGCGAGCGTGGTACGGGCGGCTTCCTCGAGCACGCGCACAGCGAGCTTGAAGACGGCCTGACCGTCCATGTGCAGCAGCGGTGTGCCGAGCACGTTGCCGCCCGACACATGGCCGGGCACGCACAGGATGCCCACGTGCTTGCCATCCGCATGCAGATCGCTCGCGAGAATGCCGGGCTCCTCGCTGGCCTCGAGCACCACCGCGCCCGCGCCGTCGCCGAACAGCACGCAGGTGGTGCGGTCGTTGAAATCGAGGATGCGCGAGAAGACCTCGGCGCCCACCACCAGCGCGCACCGTGCCGTGCCGGTGCGGATCATCGCGTCAGCCACCGTAAGGGCATAGACGAAGCCGCTGCAGACCGCCTGCACGTCGAAGGCCGGGCAGCCGGCAATGCCAAGCTTGTTCTGGAGGATCGCGGCCGACGACGGAAACACCATGTCCGGCGTCGAGGTCGCGACGATGATCAGGTCGATCTCTTCCGCCTTGCGGCCTGCCGCCTCGAGGGCGTGCCGGGCCGCTTCAAGGGCGAGGTCGCTGCTCGACACCTCCGGTGCCGCGAAGTGGCGCGCGTGGATGCCGGTGCGCTCGACGATCCACTGATTGGAGGTCTCGACGCCGCGCAGCGCCAGTTCACTGGCGAGGTCGTCGTTGGTCACCCGGCGCGGTGGCAGGTAGCTGCCGGTGCCGGTGATGCGTGAATATGGGCTCATCAAGCGTGAAGGGCCGTCGCGTCCTGGGACACCGCGGGCTCCTGCCGCGCGAGCAATGGCGCGGCGTGGGCAATGCGGGCCCGCACGCGATCGAGCAGGTTGTTGCGAGCGGCATCATAAGCGCGATCGAGCGCATGGCCGAAAGCCACTTCGTCAGCCGAGCCATGGCTCTTGAAAACCAGCCCGCGCAGGCCAAGCAGGGCCGCGCCGTTGTAGCGGCGGTGGTCAAGGCGGCTTTTGAACGCTTTTAGGACCGGATAGGCTGCAATTGCAGCCATCTTGGTGAAGACATTGCGGGAAAATTCGACCCGAATGAAATCGCCAATCATCGAAGCCACGCCTTCGCTGGCCTTGAGCGCCACGTTCCCGACGAAGCCGTCGCATACGACGATGTCCGTGGTGCCTTTGAAAATGTCGTTGCCCTCGACGTTGCCGTAGAAGTTGAGATCTTTCGAGTTGGCAGCAGTTCGCAGCAGTTGACTAGCCTTCTTGATGGTTTCGCTGCCCTTGATGGCTTCCTCGCCGATATTGAGCAGGCCCACCGATGGCGCCTCGTTGCCCGTGAGCGCGGAAACCAGGGCGGAACCGAGCACGGCGAACTGCAGCAGGTCCTCGGCATCGCAATCGACGTTGGCGCCCAGGTCGAGAACGGTCGTCGCGCCACCCTTCACGTTCGGCAGTTGCGGTGCGATCGCGGGGCGGTCGATACCGTCGAGCGTCTTGAGCAGGTAGCGCGCAATCGCCATCAAGGCGCCGGTGTTGCCGGCGGACACCGCCGCGTGCGCCGCGCCGTCCTTCACCTGCTGGATCGCCACGCGCATGGAAGAATCTTTCTTCTTGCGCAGCGCGATCTCGATCGGGTCGTCCATGCCCACCACTTCGCTGGCCGGCACGACGCGGGCGCGCGGATGCGCGGCGAAGCCCGCCAATGCGGCCGGCGCACCTACCAGCAGCAAGGAGGCCTCACTGTGCCGCTCGAGAAACGCGCGGCAGGCCGCGAGCGTGACGCGCGGCCCGTGGTCGCCTCCCATGCAATCGACGGCAAGCGTGATTGCGGAAGGCGCAGCAGTGGATTCGGGAGAAGACGTAGCCATCAAAACAAAGGCCCGACGCTACGGCAAAAGTAGCTTCGGGCCTCGGCCTTGGGATGCGAGATCAGGCTTCGGACTTGTTTTTGAGCACTTGCCGGCCACGGTAGAAACCGTTGGGGCTGATGTGGTGGCGCAGGTGCGTTTCGCCGGTGGTGGGCTCGACGGCGATACCGGGCACGACCAGCGCGTTGTGCGAACGGTGCATGCCACGCTTGGAAGGCGACTTCTTGTTTTGCTGGACGGCCATGATGGCTCCTGGACTGTGAGGTGAGTGATTGGATGCGCTCTCTTGCGGTGGCAATGATGAATGGCATTGCTGATCACGGCGGCGCGCGCGAAGCCCATGATTATAGCCCAGCTGGCGGATAAGGGCTACCCGCCCTCTTTGGGGCCACGCGGACGCAGCGCACCGAGCACCGCGAACGGGTTCGGCTTGGCCTCTTCCGCCGCCTTGAAATCGTCGTCGCTGGACGACAGCCGGACCGGCACGGGACAGACGTCATGCGCGGGCGTGACGGGAATTTCCATCAGCAGTTCGTCTTCGACGAGCGCGTGCAGGTCGAAGTCGCGGCTCATCGCGAGCACGTCTTCGTCGGCTTCCTCGTCCTCGGCCTCGGCCGTGGCCTCGTCGGCGACGAAACGGAACCATCGGCTCACCATGACCGGCGTCGCCACCGGCGTCAGGCAGCGCTGGCAAGTCAGGGGCAGCGTCGCTTCGGCGTCCAGGTGCAGCCAGGGCTCGGCCTTGCCGTCGGCGCCGGGACGCTCTTCGCCGCTGGCTGTCCAGCGCACGAGGGTGTCGGCAGCGGGGTCGGCCTCGGTCGCCAGCTCGGCCGCGAGCCGCACGTAGTTCGCAACCGGCTCGGCCGCTTCCAGCGTGGCGCCCGCGAGGGCAAAGCGGGCCACGTCGAGCCGTTCGGGGGCAAATTCTCTCTTCATCCTCACCAGTCTAGCGCGCTCACGCACAATCATCCCATGCAACGCCCCGTGATCCTTGCCTCGACCTCGCGCTACCGGCGCGAACTGCTTTCCCGCCTGCGCCTGCCCTTCGACGTGCAGCCGCCCGACGTCGACGAAACCCCGCGCGGCGGCGAGTCGCCCCGGGCGCTGGCCGAACGCCTGGCGCTCGAAAAGGCCCACGCGGTGGCGGCGCGCTTTCCCGAAGCCGTGGTGATCGGTTCCGACCAGGTGGCCGACCTGGCCGGCGAGGCGCTGGGCAAGCCGGGCGACCATGCGCGCGCGACCGCGCAGTTGCGGCGCATGCGCGGCCAGACGCTGGTGTTCCAGACGGCGGTGGCGGTGGTCTGCCACGCGAGCGGCTTCGTCCAGCACGACCTGGCGCCCGTTCGGGTGGTGTTCCGCGAGCTCACTGATGACGCGATCGAAAATTACCTGCAGGCCGAGCAGCCCTACGACTGCGCCGGGAGCGCCAAGAGCGAAGGCCTCGGCATCGCCCTGCTCGACGCCATCGACAGCGACGACCCCACGGCACTCGTGGGCTTGCCGCTGATCCGCACCTGCCGGATGCTGCGCGCCGCGGGAGTCGAACTCCTGTGACGCCGGGCAAGCTCTACCTCGTGCCCGCGCCACTCGACTTCGGCTGCGAATCGCAGGCGCCGCTGCAGGACGCGCTGCCGCTCGGAACCCTCCAGGTCGCCGCGGGCCTCACCCACTGGATCTGCGAGAACGCGAAGTCGGCGCGCGCCTACCTGAAGCGGATCGATGCGGTGGTGCCGCTGGCCGCGCCACTACAGGCGCAGGACATCCGCGAACTGCCGCGCGAAGTGCACAAGAAGGGCGACCATGCGGGCCAGTTCGACGCTCGGCCGCTGCTCGCCGCCGCGCTCGAAGGCCATGACATCGGACTGCTCAGCGAGGCGGGCATGCCGGCAGTGGCCGATCCCGGCTCGTCGGTGGCGCGGGCTGCGCACGATCTCGGCCTGGCCGTGGTCCCGCTAACCGGCCCGGTGTCGCTGCTGCTGGCGCTGGCGGCGAGCGGCCTCAATGGCCAGAACTTCGCCTTCGTCGGGTACCTGCCGCAGGATGCCGGCGAGCGCCAGGGCCGCATCCGCGATCTCGAGGCGCTGGCGCTGCGAACCGGCCAGACGCAGCTGTTCATCGAGACACCCTACCGCAATGCCGCACTCCTGCAGGCGCTGGTGCAGACGCTGCAGCACAACACGCGGCTCGCCGTCGCGCGCGGGCTGACGCTGGCCACCGCCGATGTTCGCAGCCAGACCGCGAAGACGTGGCGCACCCAGCCCAAGAGCACCGCGGACGAGCGCCTGCCGGCCGTGTTCGCGATCGGACGTTGACGATGAGGGTGACTGCCAGCCACCGCTGGGCCTCGCGCGCGCAGTTTTTCTCTTCCGGTTTCATCTTCGCGACCTGGGGCGTGCACGTGCCCACGGTCAAGGCGCACTACGGCATCGACGAGGCACAACTCGGCCTCGCCATGCTCGCGGCCGGCGCCGGCGCGATGTTCGGCCTCACGAGCGCAGGCCGATGGATCGGCCGCCACGGCGCCCGCCGCATGGCGGCTATTTGCGGCTGCATCTACGCGTTGCTGCTCGCGGGTCTCATCGCCATGCCGGGCTATTTCGCGCTGCTGGCGCTGCTGGCCGCCTTCGGGCTCGTCACCAGCGTGTTCGACGTTGCCATCAACACCGAGGCGGCCCAGCTCGAGCTGAAGGGCGGCAAGCCGCTGATGAGCGGCATGCACGGCATGTTCAGCCTCGGCGGCATGGCCGGCGCAGCAAGCGGCAGCGCCGCGCTGGCTGCCGGACTTGGGGCCCAGGCGCACCTGCTGTGGGTGGCGGCGGCGATGGTAGCTGCGGTCGCGATCGCCTCGACCCGCATGCTGCCGCCCGTTGCCGCTGTCGGCGACGCGGCCGCGCGCCATGGCTTCCGCCTGCCGCGCGGCACGCTCGCGGTGCTGGGCGTGCTCGCCGCGCTGGGCCTGATCGCCGAGGGTGCCATCTACGACTGGAGCGTGCTGTACATGCAGCAGGAGCTCCACAGCCCGCAGCAGCAGGCCGCACTGGCCTATGCGAGTTTTTCCGCAGCCATGGCGGCGGCGCGCTTCGGCGGCGACGCGCTGCGCGCCCGCTTCTCGCCCGCCGCCCTGCTGCTCGGCAGCGGCCTGCTCGCGGCCGCTGCCATGACGCTGGTGCTGTTGACGCACCTGCCGTGGGTCGCACTGCTCGGCTTCGCGGGCGTGGGCGTGGGCTTTGCGAACGTGGTGCCGATCCTGTTCGGCGCCTCGGCCCGCGTGCCCGGCGTGGAACCCGCCAGCGGCATTGCCGCGGTGTCGGCCGTGGCGTACCTGGGCTTCATGGCCGGGCCGGCGGTGATCGGGCTGCTGGCGCGCGCCAGTTCGCTGACGGCCGCGCTGTATGTGGTGGTGGCGTTCGCGGTGGCGCTCGCGGCCTCGGCGCGCTTCACCGAGCGCGGCACCCGGGCTTGATCGCGGCTTGATCGCGCCGGGCAGCCGCTGCCGATCTCAGCGCAGCGCCGGCGAGGCGGACTGCAGCGAGCGGACGGTGGCGGCGCCCATGGCGGCGCCGAATTTCTTCGCGAGCTTCTCGGCCACGTTGTCACGCCGCGTGTAGTCGGTGACCTCCTCGGCCTTGATGACTTCGCGCGCCACGAAGTCGACGTTGCCCAGCTGGTCGGCCAAGCCGAACTCGACGGCCTTCTCGCCGCTCCAGAACAGACCGCTGAAGAGCCCCGGCGTGTCGAGCTTGAGCCGGTCGCCGCGCCCGGTCTTCACCACATTGATGAACTGTGTGTGAATCTGGTCGAGCATCGCCTGGGCATGGGCACGCTGCGCGTCGTTCATGGGGCTGAACGGATCGAGGAAGCCCTTGTTCTCGCCGGCCGTGAGCAAGCGGCGCTCGACGCCGACCTTGTCCATCACGCCCGTGAAGCCGAAGCCGTCCATCAGCACGCCGATGCTGCCGACGATGCTGGCCTTGTCGACGAAGATCTTGTCGGTGGCTGCCGCGATGTAGTACGCCGCCGAGGCACAGGTTTCCTCGACCACGGCATAGACCGGCTTCTTGTGCTTGGCCTTCAGGCGCTTGATCTCGTCGCTGATGATGCCGGCCTGCACCGGGCTGCCGCCGGGCGAATTGATGAGCAGCACGATGCCCTTGGCACCCTGGTCCTCGAAGGCCGTCTTCAACGCGGCGATCACGAACTCGGCGCTCGCATCGCTGCCGTTGGCGATCTCGCCCTTGACCTCAACCACCGCCGTGTGCGCCGTGCTCGTGGCGGTGCTCGGCGCGCTGCGCGACATGGCCAGCCAGACCAGGAAGATGAAGAAGGCGAGCCACGACAGGCGCACGAAGGTCTTCCAGCGGCGCGCTGCCTTCTGTTCGTTCAGCGATGCGAAGGCGAGTTTTTCGAGCGTTGCACGCTCCCAGCCGGGGCGTTGCGTGGGATCTTTGGCCATGTTTCTCGGTGCGCCCTGCGAGGGCGCCAAAGGGGTCGCCGGCTCGAAGGGTTCGAAGCCTTCGGGTTCCGTGCGGTTCGAGTCGGTCATTTCAGAATGTCAGGGGATGGAGGTTCCAGGCAGTATGCCAGTGGACCACGCCGTGGCTTTCGCTCAGGGCGATCTTCACGAGGCCGCCGCGGCACGGGCCGCCCGCGCATTCGCCCGTGTCGGGCCGGTAGACCGCGCCGTGCGTGGCGCACAGCAGCCACTGGCCCGAATCGTCGAAGAAGCGGTCGGGCTGGAAGTCCATTTCCATCGCCACATGGCTGCACCGGTTCAGGTAGGCGTGCGGCTGCCCTTCGAAGCGCACCGCGAAGGCCCGGCAGGTCTCACCGCCATAGACCACGTCGAAGGGAACGGCGCGGCCGCCTTCGACCAGGTCGGACGCGTTGCACAGGGGAATGCGCTGTTCTTCGCTCGTCATCGCGCGATTGTCAGGCGGTCGCAGGCGGTCGTCAGGCGTTCTCGAGCAGCCAGGCCTCGAGGCTGGCCACCGAGTGGGCCACGAACAACGGCTTCAGTTCGTCGAAGCTCCCGGGCTCGTGCGCGCCGTAGCTCACGCCCACGCTCGCGCAGCCGGCATTGAGCGCGAGCTGCAGGTCGTGCGTGGTGTCGCCGATCATCAGCGTGCGCTCCGCCGGCACTTCGAGCTCCTCCATCAGTTCGAGCAGCATCCGCGGATGGGGCTTGCCGAAGGTCTCATCGGCGGTGCGCGAGCCGTCGAAGCGCTCGCGCAGCGCCACCGACCGGAGCGCCTCGTTGAGGCCGCGGCGCGATTTGCCCGTGGCCACAGCCAGCTTGTGGCCGCGCGCGCGCAGCGCATCGAGCATCTGCAGCACGCCGTCGAACAGCACGAGGTCGTCCTGGTGCTGCAGGTAGTGGTAGCGGTAGCGGGCACCGAGCTCGGGGTATTTCTCCTTCGGCACGTCGGGTGCCGCGCGCGCGAGCGCCTCGGCCAGGCCCAGGCCGATCACCCAGGCAGCGTCGTTCTCGCTCGGCTTCGCGCCGCCGACGTCGACCACCGCGGCCTGGATGCAGCGCACGATGAGCCGCGTGGAGTCATAGAGGGTGCCGTCCCAGTCGAAGGCAATCAGGTCGAAACGCAAGGGTCGGGTAGTGGGGTCAGTCATGGGCCGTGGGAAGGGGATGTTGGGCCAGCGCCTCGAGGGCGGGCGGCGGTATCAGGGTATGCAGTTCGGGCGGCAGGTCGGCCTGCAGCGCCACGCGCTCGCCGGTCACGGGATGGTTGAATTGCAGTCGCCAGGCATGCAGGAACATGCGCCGCAGCCCCAGCCGCTGGAGTGCGCGCTGGCGGTCCGAGTCGCCGTACTTGTCGTCGCCCGCGATCGGGTGGCCGGCCGAGGCCAGGTGCACCCGGATCTGGTGCGTGCGGCCGGTCTTGATGGTGACTGCGAGCAGCGACAACGGCGCGGCCTCGCCCGCCAGCGTGAGCCGCGCAAGCACGCGCACCAGCGTCACCGCGTGCATCGCGTCGGGGTGGTCCTTGGCGACCACGCGCACGCGGCGTTCGCCGGCGCCCGCAACGTCGCCCGGCAGCAGGAACCGCGCAAGCGGTGCATCGAGCACCTTGCGGTTCGCCGGCCAGGTTCCTTCGACCAGCGCCAGATAGGTCTTGCCGGTCTCGCGTTCGCGGAACTGGTCTTGCAGCGCCACCAGCGCGCTGCGCTTCTTGGCCACGAGCAGGATGCCCGAGGTTTCGCGGTCGAGCCGGTGCACCAGTTCGAGGAATTTCGCGCCGGGCCGGGCGGTCCGCAGCTGTTCGATCACGCCGAAGCTCACGCCGCTGCCGCCATGCACCGCCACGCCGGCGGGCTTATCGATGGCGAGCACGGCATCGTCCTCGAGCAGCACCGGGAACTCGCGCGCGGGCGCCGGCGGCGTGGCGCCCTCCTCGGCGCGCGCCGAGATCCGCACCGGCGGCAGCCGCAGCACGTCGCCGGCCTCGATGCGCGTCTCGGCCTGCACGCGTCCCTTGTTGATGCGCACCTCGCCCGACCGGATGATCCGGTAGACATGCGTCTTGGGAACGCCCTTCAGGTGGCGGAAAAGGAAGTTGTCGAGCCGCTGTCCGGCGGATTCGGCGTCCACAGTAATGAATTTGATGGACGCGCCGGGCGCGCCGCCTTCATTTCCCGCGATTTGGGGCGCCGCGGGGCTGTGCTTCGCACCTATAATGTTTTTCACCAGCGCGGTCGTGTAAGTGCTTGATTAGACAGAAGTTTAGACCACTGCGGTCAAGCACCCACTACAACGCTGCGAGGTCGATGCCGCTTTGGCGCCGAGACTGCAAACCCCGCGCAAGCGCGCAAAGTGGCAGGCCCTGCACCCAAGTCAAGCCGACACCCACGAAACACCGATACGGAATACCCAGCCTGCAGCTTCCGAGCTGCAGGCGGATCGAAGCGAGCCCCTTGTGTTGATGCTGCTGATTCGACTGTGCCTGCGCTGGCCGACCTGGCTTCTGCCAGCGGCCTCCGGCATGGAATCATCCGCGCCGCGCGCCACCATTGCGCACCCTGCCATCGAAAAGATGGCCGCTCAACACCGAATCTGGCTCGCGCCCATCCACGCGCCCCCACCCCGGCTGTCCTCCTGAGCTGACGCTCGAGAGGCTTGTCCGCGCCTGCGCGGCACAGCACAGCATCCGGGGCCAAGCGGCAATTCCCCTCGTTTCGCGGGCGTCGTCCGTGCATCGTTGGCCCGTCATGGGCCGGTAGAACGATACATAGAAGGACAACGCATCATGAAGCGGATGCTGATCAATGCCACGCAGGCCGAAGAACGCCGCCTGGCCATCGTCGACGGGCAAAAGCTCCTCGACTACGAGATCGAGATCGAAGGGCGCGAACAGCGCAAGGGCAACATCTACAAGGCCGTCGTGACGCGCGTCGAGCCGTCGCTCGAAGCCTGTTTCGTCGACTACGGCGAAGACCGCCACGGCTTCCTGCCGTTCAAGGAAATCTCCAAGCAGTACTTTGCCGAAGGCGTTTCCGCCAGCCAGGCGCGCATCCAGGACGTTATCAAGGAAGGCCAGGAACTGACCGTCCAGGTCGAGAAGGAAGAACGCGGCAACAAGGGCGCGGCCCTCACCACCTTCATCTCGCTGGCCGGCCGCTATGTCGTGCTGATGCCGAACAACCCGCGTGGCGGGGGCGTTTCGCGCCGCATCGAAGGCGACGACCGCGCCGAGCTCAAGGAGGCGATGGACCAGCTCGAGTACCCGAAGGGCATGAGCATCATCGCGCGCACCGCTGGCATCGGCCGCTCGGCGCCCGAACTCCAGTGGGACCTGAACTACCTGCTCAAGCTCTGGACCGCCATCGACGGCGCGGGCAAGGGCGGCAAGGGCGCCTTCCTGATCTACCAGGAATCCTCGCTCGTCATCCGCGCCATCCGTGACTACTTCAATCACGACATCGGCGACATCCTGATCGACACCGACGACATCTACGAGCAAGCGCAGCAGTTCATGGCGCACGTCATGCCCGAGCATGCCGCCCGCGTGAAGCGCTACCGCGACGATGCGGCGCTGTTCAGCCGCTTCCAGATCGAGCACCAGATCGAGTCGGCCTATGCCCGCACCGTGCAGCTGCCCTCGGGCGGCGCCATCGTGATCGACCACACCGAAGCGCTCGTGTCGGTCGACGTGAACTCGGCCCGCGCCATCAAGGGCGGCGACATCGAGGAAACCGCCACGCGCACCAACCTCGAAGCCGCCGACGAAGTGGCCCGCCAGATGCGCCTGCGCGACCTCGGTGGCCTGATCGTCATCGACTTCATCGACATGGACGAGTCGAAGAACCGCCGCGAAGTCGAAAGCCGCCTGCGCGATGCGCTGCGGCAAGACCGCGCCCGCGTGCAGTTCGGCTCGATCAGCAAGTTCGGCCTGATGGAAATGAGCCGCCAGCGCCTGAAGCCGGCGCTGTCGGAGGGCTCGTCGATCCCCTGCCCCCGCTGCGGCGGCTCGGGCCACATCCGCGATACCGAATCCAGCGCACTGCAGATCCTGCGCATCATTCAGGAAGAGTGCCTGAAGGACAACACGGCCGCCGTGCACGTTCAGGTGCCGGTCGAAGTGGCCTCGTTCCTGCTGAACGAAAAGCGCCCCGAGATCGCGAAGATCGAGCTCAAGCAGCGCGTCACCGTGCTCATGGTGCCGAACAAGACGCTCGAAACGCCGAACTACAAGCTCGAGCGCCTGAAGCACGACGACCCGCGCCTCGACCACATCGAAGCCAGCTACAAGATGGCCGACGAGGTCGAGGACCCGACTTCGGTCACCCGCCGCTCGCAGGAGCCGACCAACAAGCAGACGCCGGTCATCAAGGGCGTGCTGCCCGACGCACCGGCGCCCGTGGCGGTGCCCCGGCCCGAACCGGTGCGCGCCCCCGTGGCCGTGGCCCCGGCACCGGTTGCACCGCCAGTCGTGAGCGCACCGGCACCGGCCGAAACCGGCTTCTTCGCACGCCTCAAGGGCTGGTTCTCGGGCACGCCGGCGCCAGCGCCCGCACCGAGCACCATGATCCCGGTCGAGCCCCCGAAGCCCACCCGGCGTGACGGCGGCCGCACCGGCCGCGATGGCGAGGCGCGCGGCGCCCGCGGCGACGGCGAACAGCGCCGCGGTGGCCGCACCGGCGAGAACGGTGGCCGCTCGGGCGGGCGCGATGGCGAACGCCGCGGTGGACGCGGTGGCGAGCGCCGCGAAGGACGCGAACAGCGCGAGGCACGCGGCAACGGCAGCGAACTCCGCAACGACGCCGCCGCCCAACCGCGCGAGCAGCGTGAACCCCGCGAACCGCGTGAGGCCCGTGCCCCGCGCGACGGCGAGCAGCGCCGCGGTGGCCGTGGCGAACGCCGCGACGGCGAAGGCCGCGGTGCCCGCGCGGCATCGGGCGATCCGATCGACAACACCAACCTCGAAGCCCAGCAGCTCGCGCCCAACGGTGAGGCCGGCGACGAAGGCAACACCACGGCCGAGCGCGCACCCCGCGCCCGGGGCGGTGAACGTGGCGAACGCCGTGAACGCGGCGAGCGTGGTGAACGTGGCGAGCGCGGTGGTGAACGCACCGAGCGCGGCGAGCAACAGCCGCAGCCGCAGCCGCAGCGCAACGACACCGAGATGGCGCGCGAATCCACCGACGGCGACAACGCCGCCGCACCGCAGGACGGCGTACAGCCCGAACGCGCACCGCGCAGCGGCCGCGACGAGCGTGGCCCGCGTGGCGAGCGCGGCGAAGGCCGCCGCGGCGAGCGCCGTGGCGAAGGCCAGCCGCGCTTCGGCAGCGACAGCGAAGCAGCCGCCACGCCGGACGATGCCGAGCGCGGTGCAGCCGAGCCGGCTGAACTCGCAGCCGGCACCGAAGGCGAAGCGCCGCGTCGCGATGGCGAAGAGCGCCGTGGTCGTTCGCGTGACCGCTACGGCCGCGATCGACGCGAACGCGCCCCGCGCGACGAGAGCGAAGCCAGGCCATCGGCCGACGGCGCTGCCGTTGCAGAGGCCGGCGAGGCCATGCCTGCTGCGCAGGTGCCGGCCGAGCGCGCTGTCGCCGAAGACGCACCGGCACGACGCAGCTACTTCGACCGCCCCGCGGAAGCGGCTGCGGCCGAAGCAGCGGCACCGGCATTCGTCCCGGCCGCGGCAACGGTTCCTGCGCCCGCACCGGCACCAGCCCCCGCGCCAGTGGCTGCGGTGGCTGCACCCGCGCCCGTCGCAAGCCTCGCACCGAGCCAGCCCGCTGCCAGCGGCCGGGCGCTGCCGAAGGTCCAACCCTTCCAGCTGCCGCTCGACGAACTGGCGCAGGTCGCCGAAAAGTCGGGTCTGCAATGGGTGAACTCCGACGCCGAGCGCATCGCGCAGGCGCACGCCGCCATGGCGGCCGAGCCGAAGCCGGTGCACGTGCCGCGCGAACGTCCGCCGGCCGTCGTGCTCGACGAAGGTCCGCTGGTGCTGGTCGAAACCCGCCGCGATCTCGGCGCAATGAGCCTGCCGTTCGAGAAGGCAGCGGCATCCTCCGACGCGCAAAACGTGAACTGACGCAGCAGCGAGCAAGCCACCGGGTCGCGAGGCCCGGTGGCCAACAACAAAAAACGGCGCCGATGAGGCGCCGTTTTTTTTGGGCTCTCTCGTTTCCCGCTCAGGCCTTGTCGGTCTGCCCCTGCGCAGCGCGCTTCCAGGCCGCCGCCGCCTGCGCTTCGTCGCCGCGCGCTTCTGCCAGCTCGGCGATGGCGAGCCAGGCGCGGCGGTAGAGGTCCGCGTCCTGCAGGGTCTGGCCGGCCTGCGTGAGCAGCTGATGCGCCTTGCCCCAGAGCTGGTGCTTCATGCAGGCCATGCCCGCGAGGTACTGCAGGTTCGGGTCGCGTGGATTGTTGCGTTGGGCCGATTCGATGCGCGCCAGCCATTCGGGATCGACCGAATCGAAGCCGGCCTCGAGCGCCCGCGCGAGCTTGACGCGCAACGCGTCGCCCAGGCCGTGCGGTTGCGCGACCATGCGCTCCCAGGCCGGCAGCAGCCAGCCGCGCGCCACCGACAGGTCGCCGCGCAACGCCACCATGCGCTGGGCGGCATGGATCGCGATCTCGGGCATCTCGCGCTCGGCCGGCTCGAGTTCCGACCATGCGCGCAGCAGTTGGGCCGGATCGTGCGCGCCCGAGAGCAGGTCGGTGGCCAGGCCGCGCACGATGCTGCGCGCCGCGGCTTCCGAGAAGGCCCGGTGCTTGGCGAGCAGGCGTGCAGTTTCGAGGGCCTCGAGCGAGCGCCCTTCCTGGCGCGCCGCCTTGAGGCGGATGCGCAGCGCGAGCGTGCGCCGCTGAACGCCCTGGGGCAGCTCTTCAAGACGCGCAAGCGCGGCCGCCGGATCACGGTCTTCGAGCGCCCAGCGGGCGGCGCGCAACTGCACGCCTTCGCGCGTCTCGGGGCTCGCGAGCAGGGTGCGATCGGTACTTTCGTTGAGCGCCTGCTGCAGGTGCGCATCGCGTGCGGGCCGGTCCTGCAATGCCTGCGCGCTTTCGGCCGCGAGCAGATGGGCGAGCACGCGCACCTGCTGCGCCTGCGGCAGGTGCGCGTCGAGTGCCGCGAGCGTCTTCTCCTGCACCAGCGCGGCCTGCGCGGCCTTGCGCGCGCGTGAGAAACGCCCAGAGATCAGTTGCACCATCGCGTCGAGCACGGCCGCATGCAGCGTGCGTTCCTTCTGCTGCAGCCGCCACTGCCGCGCCTGCGTCGGCAGCGAGAACAACGCCGCGAGGCCGCGCAATGCCAGGTGAAGCAATGCGAAGACCGCGAACAGGATCAGCAGCACCAGATTGAGCGAAAGATCGACCCGCCAGGGCGGCCAGAACACCGTAATCGTGCCCTGGTTGTTGCCCGCGAACAGGGCCACCGCTGCCGCGATGGCGAACAGGCCGAGGAGCCAGAGCGCCGCTCTCATCAGCGCCCCGCTGCGGCGGTTGCGAGCGCGGCCAGCGTTTCGTCGATGCGCGGCGGCTCGGTGGCCTTCACCTGGGTCTGGAGCTGCTGCAGCAGCGTGGCCGCCGCCTGCGTGCGCCGCGAGGCGGGATCGAAATAGCGGTTCAGCGCGCTGGCGACCACCGCGAGTTCGCTGCGCGCGGTGTCCATCTGGCGCGACAGCAGCGAGAGCCGCGCATTGAGCAGCTTGAGCTTGAGGTTCTCGCGCAGGAAGTAGGTCTGGTCGGGCGCCAGCAGCACGGCTTCGGGCCGCTCGATGCGGCCCACGCGCACCAGCGAGCGGAGTTCGGCGCGCACGGTCAACAGCGCCTTCTGCCACCAGGGCGCGTCGGCCGGAATGGGTTCGGGCTGCCAGGCGTTGAGGCCGCTGCCGCGCATGGCGACGGCGTTCAGCGGCGGCAGGTCGTCCACGCCGCGCATCAGCTCGTCGATGCGCCGCAGCGCTTCACCGTTGTCGGCGCTCGCGCTGCTGCGCAGGCGATCGGCATCGCGCTGCATGGCGCGCTGCAGCGGCGCGAGCCGGGGCTGCGCTGCGCGCGCGATGCGCAGGTCGCCGGACTTCATCACCGCCAGCAGCGGCTCCACGCTGCCCGTGACCTGGGCCTGCTGCAAGGCCAGGCGGATGGCCGATTCGATGTCCACCACGAGGTTCTCGTCGCGCGAGCGCGAGAGGCTCTGCATCAGTTCCTCGAGCTGCGAGCGCTGGAGCGCGACTTCGGCCACCCGGGTCTCGGTGAGGGCTGCGCGGGCCGCGGTGTCGCGCACCGTGTCCATGGCCTGGCGCGCGAGCGTGCGCGCCTCGAGCGACTGGGCCTGCGCTTCGGCGCTCTGGCGAGCCAATTGCTCCTGCATGCCGCTGACCCGCTGCCACAGCGCGATGGCGATCACCAGCGCAGCCAGGGCCACGAGCGCCAGCAGGCCGAGGGCGATGCGCGAAAGCGTTCTTGCCGCTGCGGCCAACGACTCCGGCGTCTGCGACATCGACACCGGGGCCGGCAACGGCGCGGCCGCATCGGCGGCGGACGGCGAGGGGGAGAAGTCGTCGGGCGGGGACGCAGCACTCATGAGAACGATTCTATCGACGCGATCAACGCCTCTCGCAGGGGCGCGCACACGCGCACGGCGCCGAAGCCCGCGGCGCGCGCCGCATCACCGATGCGTTCGTGCGTGGCCACCGCGCGGGCCTCGTCCCATGGGATGCCGGGCATGGCATGGCACAGGTTGCGGATCGCCTCGGAGCTGCTGAAGAGCCAGATGGCGCCGCCCGCGGCGGCTTCGCGCGCGAGTGCACGCGCCGTGTCGTCGAAACTGGGCGCGAGCCGCCGGTAGGCGACCACCGTGTCGCGCAGGCCGCCGGCGGCGTCGATCTCCTTCGCGAGCCAGTCGCGCCCGCTCGGCGCCCCGGCCGCGTCGCCGCCGCGCACGATCAGCACGCGCACGCCGTCACCGACCTGGGTCTTCACAAGGGACCAGAGCGCCTCGGAATCGAAGCGTTCCGCATCGGTAGGCGGCGCGTCGATGGCATGGTCGGGCACACCGGCCCGCTGCAGCGCACGCGTGGTGCCGGGGCCGGTGGCCCAGAAGCGCAGGCCGGGCGGCAAGCCGGGCACGCCCTCGCCCGCGTGGGCGAAGAAATGTTCGACGGCCGTGGCGCTCACGAACATCAGTGCGGCATAGCCGGACAGGCGCTTCCACGCGGCGTGCAATGGGGCGGTGTCGAGCGCGGGTTCGATCACGATCAGCGGCAGCGCCTCGGCCCGAAGCCCGGCGGCACGCAAGAGGTCGACCCATTGCGCGGCCTCGCGCGCGGGCCGCGTCACGATGACGGGCTTCGCGGCCATCGAACGCTCAGCGCGCGCCGGCCTGGCGCAGCAGCGCGGCCGCGCGTTCGCCCACCGTGCCGGCCTGCGCAAGATCGGCCACCGGCGCTTCGGCCTGCACGCGCACCAGCGCGGCACGCCCCTCGGGGTCGCCCCAGGCCGCATCGACGCGCAGCGCGCCATCGGGCTGCCAGCGCGCATGGGCCGCCAGCGGCATCGAGCAGCTGCCGCCCATGGCGCGGCTCACGGCGCGCTCGGCGGCGGTGGCGAGCCAGTCGCGCGGATGCGACAGCGTGCCGAGCAACGCGATCAGCTCGGCACGGTCGGCACGCACCTCGATGCCGAGGGCGCCCTGCCCCGCGGCCGGAAGCATGGTGTCGGGCTCGAATGCGACGCGGATGCGGCTTTCGAGCCCGAGGCGCTTGAGCCCGGCCGCCGCAAGCACGATCGCGTCGTACTGGCCTTCGTCGAGCTTGCGCAGGCGGGTGTCGAGGTTGCCGCGCAGCGGCTCGATGCGCAGGTCGGGTCGCAGCGCCCGCAGCAGCACGACGCGGCGCAGGCTCGAGGTGCCGACCACAGCGCCCTGCGGCAGCGCATCGAGCGAGGCGTAGTGCGGCGACACCAGCGCATCGCGCGGGTCTTCGCGCTCCAGCACGCCGGCCAGCACAAAGCCTTCGGGCAGGTCCATCGGCACGTCCTTCAGCGAATGGACCGCGATGTCGGCGCGGCCTTCCTCGAGCGCGAGCTCGAGCTCCTTCACGAAGAGCCCCTTGCCGCCCACCTTGCTGAGCGACTTGTCGAGGATCTGGTCGCCGCGTGTGGTCATGCCCAGCAGGGTGACCGTCTGGCCCCGCGCCTGGAGCAGTTGTTGCACGTGTTCGGCCTGCCACATGGCCAGCCGGCTTTCGCGCGTGGCGATCACGATAGGGCTCAAGATCGCTCCCAAAAAAGTACGAGTTTGGACGGCCGGAATGCTAGCATGTTGCGCCGCAGCAACGCAGGCGGCGTCTTCTTTCACGTCCAGGAAAAAGCATCGAATGAAAGCCAGCAAGACCCCTGCGCCCGCCAAGCGCCGGCAAGCCGAAGACCAGCCCCTGATCGACGACATCCGGCTGTTGGGCCGGATCCTCGGCGACGTGATCCGCGAGCAGGAAGGGCAGGAGACCTATGCCCTGGTCGAGAAGATCCGCACGCTCTCGGTGGCGTTCCGCCGCGATGCCGACCATGCCGCCGACCGCGCGCTCAAGAGCCTGCTCAAGGGCCTCAGTGCCGCCGAGACGGTGCGCGTGATCCGCGCCTTCACGTACTTCAGCCATCTTGCGAACCTGGCCGAAGACCGGCACCAGATCCGCCGCCGCACCGAAGCGGAACGTGCCGGTGAGAGCGCCGACGGCGACCTGCAGACCGCGCTGGCGCGCATCCGCAAGGCCGGCGTGAAGCCCGAGCAGGTCGTCGCCTCTCTGGCCCACAGCTACGTGTCGCCGGTGCTGACCGCGCACCCGACCGAGGTACAGCGCAAGAGCATCCTCGACGCCGAGCGCGCGATCGCGCAGCTGCTCACGGCGCGCGACGAGATCAAGCTGCGCCAGGGCGCCTACGCCGGCGCGAAGGACGCGCTGACGCCGATCGAATTTGCCGAGAACGAAACGCAGATGCGCACCCGCGTCACGCAGCTGTGGCAGACGCGCCTGCTGCGCTTCTCCAAGCTCACCGTGGCCGACGAGATCGAGAACGCGCTGAGCTACTACGAGGCCACCTTCCTGCGCGAGATCCCGCGCGTCTACGCCGACCTCGAGAAAGCCCTGGGCCAGGGCGGCATCACGCCCTCGGTGGCGACCTTCCTGCGCATGGGCCAATGGATCGGCGGCGACCGCGACGGCAATCCCAACGTGACGGCCGAGACGCTCGAGTACGCGCTGCGCCGCCAGGCCGAGCTGGCGCTGCGCCACTACCTCACCGAAGTGCACTACCTGGGTGGCGAGCTTTCACTGTCGGCCACGCTGGTCGACGTGTCGGTCGAGATGCAGGCGCTGGCCGAACGCTCGCCCGACACGAGCGAGCACCGCATGGACGAGCCCTACCGCCGCGCGCTGACCGGCGTGTACGCGCGCCTCGCGGCAACGCTGCGCGAACTCACGGGCGGCGAGGCCGCGCGGCATGCGGTGCCGCCGCAGAACCCCTACGCCGCGGCGGAGGAGTTCCTGGCCGACCTGCGCACCGTCGAGGAGTCGCTCGGCGAGAAGCACGGCAGCGTGCTTGCCGCGCCGCGCCTGCGGCCGCTGATCCGCGCGGTGGAGGTGTTCGGCTTCCACCTGGCCACCGTCGACCTGCGCCAGAGTTCCGACAAGCACGAGGCCGTGGTCGCCGAGCTGCTGGCCACCGCACGCATCGCGCCGGCGTATGTGTCGCTGACCGAAGAGGCCAAGCAGAAACTGCTGCTCGAACTGCTCGACGACGCGCGCCCATTGCGCGTGCCCGATGCCGAGTACTCGCCGCTCGCCACCAGCGAGCTCGCGATCTTCGCGGCCGCGCGCACGGCCCGCGCGCGCTACGGCGCGGCGGCCATCCGCCACTACATCATCAGCCACACCGAGACGGTGAGCGACCTGCTCGAGGCCCTGCTGCTGCAGAAGGAAGTCGGCCTGCTTCGCGGCAGCCTGAGCGACAACGCGGTCTGCGACCTGATCGTCGTGCCGCTGTTCGAGACCATCGAAGACCTGCGCAACGCCGCGCCGATCGTGCGCGCGTTCTATGCCCTGCCCGGCATCGCCGAACTCGTCGAGCGCTCGGGCGGCGAGCAGGACGTGATGCTCGGCTACAGCGATAGCAACAAGGACGGCGGCATCTTCACGAGCAACTGGGAGCTCTACCGCGCGGGCACCGCGCTGGTGGCGCTGTTCGATGAGCTCAACGACAAGAAGAAGAAGGCTTCGGCGAGCAGCGGGCGCCCGCCGATCCGCCTGCGCATGTTCCATGGCCGCGGCGGCACGGTGGGACGCGGCGGCGGCCCGAGCTACCAGGCGATCCTCGCGCAGCCGCCCGGCACGGTACGCGGGCAGATCCGGCTCACCGAGCAGGGCGAGGTGATCGGCTCCAAGTACGCGAACCGCGAGATCGGCCGGCGCAACCTCGAGACGCTGGTGGCCGCCACGCTCGAGGCCACGCTGCTGCCGCAGGGCAAATCCGCGCCCGCCACCTTCATGTCGGCCGCGGCGGAGCTTTCGAGCGCGAGCATGGCGGCCTACCGCAAGCTGGTCTACGAGACGCCGGGCTTCGGCGACTACTTCTTCGGCTCGACGCCGATCCGCGAGATCGCCGAACTCAACATCGGCTCGCGCCCCGCCTCGCGCAACCCGAGCCACAAGATCGACGACCTGCGCGCCGTGCCGTGGAGCTTCAGCTGGGGCCAGTGCCGGCTCACGATCCCGGGCTGGTTCGGCTTCGGCGCGGGCGTCGAACAGTTCCTCGCGGCAGCCGCCACGCCGGCGGCCCGCAAGGAGCGCATTGCGGTGCTGCGGCGCATGTATGCGCAGTGGCCGTTCTTCCGCACCCTGCTGTCGAACATGGACATGGTGCTGGCCAAGAGCGACCTCGCGCTGGCCTCGCGATATGCCGAGCTCGTGACCGACCGCAAGCTGCGCCAGAAGGTGTTCGCGATGATCGATGCCGAATGGCACCGCACCTCGGATGCGCTCACGCTGATCACCGGCGCGAAGCAGCGGCTCGAAGGCAATGCCGAGATGCAGCGCTCGGTGCGCCACCGCTTCCCCTACATCGACCCGTTGCACCACCTGCAGGTCGAACTGATGCGCCGCTACCGCGCGGGCGACGGCGGCGAACGGCTGCAGCGCGGCATCCACATCTCGATCAACGGCGTGGCCGCCGGCCTGCGCAACACGGGCTGAGCCCCGACGCCGCGCGCGGCAGCACGCGGCGGCCCCCTCCCTCTTCTTGTCCTGCTCCCGCGCCCCCGCGGGCGGCGGGCGCACGCCCGTGGGCCGATCCGTTGACAGTTCTCAGGGAATGTACGGATATATGAATTCTCGGATGACCTTGATTGCATCCTGTTTTTGTATACAAAATAACGAACTCAAAACGGGCGCAAATTTGCGTCGCAACTGGCTTCCCAACCACCCACTCCAAGAGGTAAGACCATGAGCACAGTCGCCAGCGAGGCCCCGATCGGGTCCGGCAGCACCGGGCCGCACGCCGAATCGAACGCCCTCATCAAGCCCGGCTACCACCCGCGCCTGACCAACGAGGACCTCGCGCCTCTGAAGAAGCAGACCTGGGGCCAGTACAACATCTTCGCGTTCTGGATGTCCGACGTGCACAGCGTGGGCGGCTACATCACGGCCGGCAGCCTGTTCGCGCTCGGGCTGTCGAGCTGGCAGGTGCTGGTGTCGCTGCTCGTGGGCATCGTGATCGTGCAGGTGTTCTGCAACCTGGTGGCCAAGCCCAGCCAGGTGACCGGCGTGCCCTACCCCGTGGTGTGCCGCGCGTCGTTCGGCGTGCTCGGCGCCAACATTCCGGCGATCATCCGCGGCTTGATCGCGGTGGCCTGGTACGGCGTGCAGACCTATCTCGCATCGGCGGCCTTCATGGTGCTGGCGCTGCACATGTTCCCCAACCTCGCACCGTATGCGGACGTGGCCCAGCACGGTTTCGTGGGCCTCTCGGCGCTGGGCTGGCTGGCGTTCATGGTCATGTGGGTGCTGCAGGCGCTCGTGTTCTGGCACGGCATGGAAGCCATCCGCCGGTTCATCGACTGGGCCGGCCCGGCGGTGTACGTGGTGATGGCCATCCTCTGCGGCTGGCTGGTGTGGAAGGCCGGCTGGCAGAACATCGACCTGAATCTCGGCGGCATCAAGTTCCAGGGCTGGGACGCACTGCCGGTGATGCTCTCGGCCACCGCGCTGGTAGTGAGCTACTTCAGCGGCCCGATGCTCAACTTCGGCGACTTCTCGCGCTACGGCAAGAGCTTCGAGGCGGTGAAGAAGGGCAACTTCTGGGGCCTGCCGATCAACTTCGTGTTCTTCTCGTTGCTGACCGTGATCACCACGGCGGCCACGCTGCCGGTCTTCGGCGAACTCATCACCGACCCGGTGCACACGGTCGGCAGGATCGACAGCACCACCGCCGTGGTGCTGGGCGCGGTGACCTTCATGATCGCCACCATAGGCATCAACATCGTGGCCAACTTCGTCTCGCCGGCCTTCGACTTTTCGAACGTGGCGCCGCAGCACATCAGCTGGCGCACCGGCGGCATGATCGCTGCGGTGGGCTCGGTGTTCCTCACGCCCTGGAACCTCTACAACAGCCCCGAGGTCATCCACTACACGCTCGACGTGCTCGGCTCCTTCATCGGCCCGCTGTTCGGCATCCTGATTGCCGACTACTACATCGTGCGCAAGCAGCGCATCGACGTGGACGCGCTCTACACCATGAGCGAGAAGGGCGAGTACTGGTACAGCGGCGGCTACAACCCGAAGGCCATCCAGGCGATGATCCCGTCCGCGCTCGTGCCGATCCTGTGCGTGATGGTGCCGACGCTGCGCGGTGCGGCCAACTACGCCTGGTTCATCGGCATGGCGCTCGGTTTCGTCATCTACGTCCTGCTGAATCGCAACACCATCAAAGCCCGTTGACCCCACGCACCGAAGAAAAGGAAGGCCGCCACGTGCGCATCAAGATCATCAATCCCAACACCACCTGGAGCATGACCGAGAAGATCGGTGCCTGCGCCCGCGCGGTAGCGCACGCCGGCACCGAGATCGTGGCCGTCAGCCCCGCGATGGGACCGGTCTCGATCGAGAGCCACTACGACGAGGCGCTGGCCGTGCCGGGCCTGCTGCAGGAGATCGCGGCCGGCGAGCGCGACGGCATCGACGGCTACGTGATCGCCTGCTTCGGCGATCCGGGCCTGAAGGCCGCGCGCGAACTGGCGCGCGGGCCGGTGGTCGGCATCGCCGAAGCCGCGATGCACCTCGCGAGCATGGTCGCCAGCCGCTTCAGCGTGGTGACCACGCTCGGGCGCACCATGGGCCAGGCCTGGCACCTCGCCGAGATCTATGGCATGGAACGCTTCTGCGCCAACGTGCGCGCCTGCGAGCTGCCGGTGCTCGAGCTCGAGGAGCCCGGCTCCAACGCGCGCGAGCGCATCGTCGATGAATGCCGGCGCGCGCTCGACGAAGACGGCTCCGACTGCATCGTGCTCGGCTGCGCCGGCATGACCGACCTGTGCGAGCACATCGCCGGGCTGCTGGGCGTGCCGGTGATCGACGGCGTGGCCGCAGGCACCAAGCTCATCGAATCGCTCGTCACGCTGAAGCTCGAGACCAGCAAGCACGGCGAACTCGCGCGGCCACTGCCCAAGACCATGATGGGCGCGCTCGAAGGCTTCACGCTGCGCGGGTGATGCAAGCTGGTGCAGGCGAAGGCATCGAACGCTGAGCCACAATCTCCGCATGCCCCGCGCCAGCTCCAAGACCCCTGCTCTTCCCGAAACGATCGCCGCACCCGCCGAAAGCGGCGCGGCTGTCGACAGGGGCAGCTCCATCGAGAGCATCGCCCAGGACATCGCCACCGCCATCGTCGAGAAGCGCCTGCCGCCCGGCACGTGGCTGCGCGAAGAAGCGCTGGGCCGCGTCTACTCGGTGAGCCGTACCAAGGTGCGGGCGGCGCTCTTGATGCTGTCGAAAGACAAGCTGATCGAGATGATCCCCGACAAGGGCGCCTTCGTCTCGCAGCCCACGGTGCAGGAGGCGCGCGAGGTGTTCGCGGTGCGCCGCATCCTCGAGAGCGAAGTGGTCCGCCTCTTCATCGCGAATGCGCGGCCGCGCGACTACCAGGTGCTTGAGCAGCACATCAAGTTCGAGCGCACGGCGCTGCGCCAGAGCCCCGCCATGGGCACGGTGCGCGAGAAGGTGCTGGGCGACTTTCACGTGGCGCTGGCCGAAGCCACGGGCAACCACACGCTGACGGAACTGGTGCGTGAACTGGTGGCGCGCAGCTCGCTGATCGCGATGCTGTATCACTCGTCGAACGATCCGCACTGCTCGTCGGACGAGCATTCGGACTTTCTTCGCATCTGCCGCAAGGGCGATGTCGAAGGCGCTGTGGTCTGCATGACCGAGCACCTCGAACGCATCGAAGCCAGCCTTGAGCTGGGCACCGACAAGCCCGACCGCCAGCTCGACCTGGTCAAGGCCCTGCTCGCCTAGGACCACCGGAAACAGCCCGACACCATTGCGCGCTGCGATGCGGGTTTTCCTGCATCCGTATTGCCGCATAAATTGTATACAGTTTCGCGTACACACTTTGTGGACGCCGCGACGCGCCGTCTGCGCCTTTTCTCCCCTTGCTGCGCCAGGAGATACACGATGACGGCCGAGACCTCTTCCACTGTTTCAACAGTCCATCCGGTGGACCAGCGCCTGCCCGCAGGCAAGCTCACGGCGCTGGGCCTGCAGCATGTGCTGGTGATGTACGCGGGCGCCGTGGCCGTGCCGCTGATCGTCGGCCGTGCGCTCAAGCTCTCGCCCGACGAGGTAGCCCTGCTGATCTCAGCCGACCTGTTCTGCTGCGGCATCGCCACGCTGATCCAGGCGCTCGGTGCCACGCAGTGGTTCGGCATCCGGCTGCCGGTGATGATGGGCGTGACCTTCGCCTCGGTCGCGCCGATGGTGGCCATCGCCAATGCCAATCCGGGACAGAGCGGCGCGCAGCTGCTGTTCGGCGCGATCATCGGTGCGGGCATCATCTCGATCCTGATCGCGCCCTTCGTGAGCCGCATGCTGCGCTTCTTTCCGCCGGTGGTCACGGGCACGATCATCGCGGTGATCGGCATCAGCCTGATGCGCGTGGGCATCAACTGGATCTTCGGCAACCCGGTCGGGCCCACCGCGCCCGCGCTGGTCGATCCGGTGTACGCCAAGTGGCTCGCGCAGGTCACCTCGCCCGGCAGCTCGATCCCCGAAGTGCCCAAGGGCTTCGCGATCATGCCGACGGTGCCCAACCCGCGCTACGCCGACCTGCCGGGCCTCGGCGTGGCGGCACTGGTGCTGGTGTCGATTCTTCTGATCGTGAAGTACGCCAGGGGCTTCGTCGCGAACATCTCGGTGCTGCTGGGCATCGTGATCGGCGCGGTGGTGGCCACGGCCACGGGCCTCATGACCTACGAGAAGGTCGGCAAGGCCGCGTGGTTCGACGTGGTGCTGCCGTTCCACTTCGGCATGCCGCAGTTCGATCCGATCCTGATCCTCACGATGACGCTGATCATGATCGTGGTGATGATCGAATCGACCGGCATGTTCCTCGCGCTCGGCGAGATGACCGAACGCAAGATCTCGCAGAAGGACCTGGCCAAGGGCCTGCGCACCGACGGCCTGGGCACGCTGATCGGCGGCGTGTTCAACACCTTTCCCTACACCAGCTTCTCGCAGAACGTGGGCCTGGTGGCGGTCACGGGCATCAAGAGCCGCTACGTCTGCGTGGCGGGCGGCGTGATCCTGGTCGTGCTCGGGCTGCTGCCCAAGATGGCGGCGCTGGTCGAATCGCTGCCCACCGTGGTGCTCGGCGGTGCGGGCCTCGTGATGTTCGGCATGGTGGCCGCCACGGGCATCCGCATCCTTTCGGGCGTGGACTTCAAGCACAACCGCCACAACGCGATGATCGTGGCAGTGTCGATCGGCGTCGGCATGATTCCGCTGATCGCGCCCAACTTCAAGCAGTGGATGCCGCATGCGATCCACTCGCTGATCGAGTCGGGCATCTTGCTGGCGTCGATCGCGGCGGTGCTGCTGAACCTGTTCCTCAACGGCGCGAAGCACGACGAAGAGGCGGTGATCGCGGCCGCAAAGCACGCGGACGCGCACTGACGGCCGAACGCGGCCGCGGCGGACGGCCTCAGATCATTGCCAGCGGCCCCTTGCGCCGCGGCGGCGGATGCAGCCGGTCCAGTTCGGCGAGCACCTCGGCATCGAGCACGAGGTCGGCGGCCGCAAGGTTGTCGCGCAGGTGGGCACTGCGCACTGCCTTCGGGATGGCGGCCACGCCCGGCCGGGCGATGACGGCCGCCAGCGCGAGCTGCGCCGCCGTGACGTTCAGGCGCGCCGCGAGTTCGGCCAGGGCCTTGTCGCCGGCCCGCGCGCCTTGGTCGATCGGGCTGTAGGCCATCAACGGCATGCCGCGCTCGCGCAGCCAGGGCAGCAGGTCGAACTCGGGACCGCGCTCACCGAGCGACAGGTAGACCTGGTTGGCCGCGCATGGCGGGCCGCCACGCACCAGCGGTTCGAGCTCCTGCATGTCGTCGGTGTCGAAGTTGCTCACGCCCCAGCGCGCGATGCGCCCGCTGGCCACGAGCGACTGCATCGCCTCCACGGTGTCGGCGAGCGGATGGCTGCCGCGCCAGTGCAGCAGGTACAGATCGATCGTGTCCAGGCCCAGCCGCTGCAGGCTGCGCGCGCAGGCCTCGGGCGTGCCGCGGCGGCTTGCATTGTGCGGATAGACCTTGCTCACGATGAAGAGCTCGTCGCGCCGCACCTCGTTGGCGCGCAGCGACTCGGCAAGGGCCTGCCCCAGCACGGTCTCGGCGCCGCCTTCGCCGTACATCTCGGCGGTGTCGATCAGGCGCCAGCCCATCGCGATGGCCTCGCGCACCGCGGCCACCTCGGCCGCGCGCCGGCTTGCCGCTTCGCCCATGCGCCAGGTGCCCAGGCCCAGCACCGGCATTTCGCCACTGCCCGGAAGTGAAAGTGTTCGCATCAGCCGATGCTAGCGCCTGCCCCGCTTCCGCGCTGCGGCGACAAGCCCGATGTACACCAGCCCGGCGGCCAGGCTGGTGTGGCCGCTGTACGCGACGACGCCCAGGCCCCAGCCCCACTGCCCGACGGCTGCCGCAAGGCACACGGCGAGCAGGGCCCAGCCCGCGGCCCGAAGCGCGCGCGTGGCGCTGGCCGACAGCGCGCCCCCGAGCAGTTCGTCCTGCTGGCGTTCGGTGGCGAGCGCCAGCGCCGCGAAGCCGGCCGCACTCGACAGCAGCATCAGCACATGGGTCATGCGGGATCGCCGATGCGCTGGTCCGCGCGAGGTGTCGCGGAACGCCTGCCGGCGGGCGCGCGCCCGCGATGGCGCGCGGTACGCACGGCCAGCGCGGCATGCAGCGCTGCCAATACCCAGAGCGCCAGGTCGATGCCCGCGAGCACCCAGTCGCCGTCGGCAAGGCTCTGCCACAACGGCCGGTCGGTGGTGAATACGCCGAGCACCGGCAGCAGCGCCAGCGCCGCCGCCGCGGCCCACAGCTGTTCGGTCCAGGCGCGCTTCGCGGGGCGCAGCAGCGCATGCAGCAGCGCAACACCCCAGACGATGAAGAACACATGCACTTCCCAATCGCCGCGCCGCTCAAGCTGCACCGGCAGCAGCCGGTTGGCCCAGAGGAAGCCCGCCATGGCGACGGACAGCCCCGCAATGGATGCGATGTTCAGCCGTTCGACCAGCCAGAAGCCGAAATGCGGCCGGGCCGGATCTGCGAGCTTCGCGCGGCGCTTGACGGTCCACATGACGAGTCCGGTGCCCACCATGGCGGTGCCCGTGAGGCTGACGATGAAGTAGAGCCAGCGCAGTGCGAGGTCGCTGAACCGCCCCAGGTGCAGCGCATACAAGACCCCGCGCGTTTCGGCAGCGGGGCCGACCCCGTCGCGCGCCTCGAGCAGCTTGCCCGTGGCGCCCTCGAACAGCATGGCCTGCGGGCTCATCGACACGCGGCCGGTGTCGCCGCGGGACACGGCCACGCGCGACGCGGCATCGCCGGGGTGCGTGATGGCGACACGGCCCACGTTGCCCGCCCCCCAGGCGGCCTGCGCCTGGCGCACCATGGCGTCGACCGGTGCCAGCGGCGCCGCGTTGCCGCTGGGCTTGCCGGGCGGCGCGAAGGCGCGGAGTTCGGCCGACAGCTGCTGCCGCTCGGCCGGGGTCTTGACCGCCGCCTGCTGGCCCCACGGCATGTACATCGCCATCAGCGTGACGAGCCCCGTGTAGGTGATCATCAGGTGGAAAGGCAGCCCGAACACCGAGAGCGCGTTGTGCGCATCGAGCCAAGAGCGCTGTCCCTTGCCCCAGCGGAAGGTGAAGAAGTCGATAAAGATCTTCTTGTGCGTGATGACGCCGCTCACGATGGCCACCAGCATGAACATCGCGGCCAGCCCCGCCAGCCAGCGGCCCCACGGCACCGGCATGTAGTGAAACTGGAAGTGGAAGCGGTAGAAGAATTCGCCGCCCTTCGTCTCGCGCGCGGCGATCTTCGCGCCGGTCGCGGGGTCGAGGTGCGCTTCGGTGAAACCGCGCCTGCCGGGTTCACGCTGCGCTGTGCGCCAGAACACGTCGACGCTGTTGTTGCGCGCATCGGGCATGCGCATGTTCCATTGCGGGCTGCCGGGCGCGGCGACGGCCAGCGCATCGGCCACGCGCTGCGCCACCGCGGCGGCATCGGGCACCTGGGCCTGGTGCGGCAGCTCGGGCCGCATCCACTGCGAGAGTTCGTTCTTGAAGTAGCTCACTGTTCCGGTGAGGAACATCGCATAGAGCACCCAGCCGAGCAGCAGACCGACCCAGATGTGCAGGCCGGACATCGTCTGGCGGATGCCTGGGGCTTTCTGCGGCGTGAGGGATTCGTTCGACATGGCGGCTCAGGGCGCAGGGCTTGCGGACCAGACCGTCCATGCAGGAACCGACAGCAAGGCGGTGGCCACCAGCAGGCCCGCCCAGGCACGGCGCGCGCTGCGCACCGCGAACACCCAGACCACCGCCGCCGTGTAGACGATGAAGCTCAGCAGCATGCCCGCGAGCACCCCCTGTGGCTGGCTCACGGGCAGCGCGACGGTGGCCACGCTCGCGAGCGCGGCCACCGCGTAGCCGCCGAACACGGCGGCCACGATGCGCGAGATCAACGGACCGACGCCGCGGACTCCCCAGCGCATTGCACTCACCGTCCTTGCGTCAGAAGTCGATCGACGCCGACAGCATCAGCGTGCGCGGCGCGCCGACCGTAACGTAGGTGCTGGTGACCCAGTAGTTCTTGTCGAACACGTTCTCCAGGTTGGCGCGGAAGATCACAGGCTTGTTCGCCACCTTGGTCGCATAGCGCGCGCCGATGTCCAGCCGCGTCCACGCGGGAACGCGCAGCACGTTGGCGGCGTCGGCGTACACCGACGAGGTGTGGATCACGCGGCCGTTCAGGCTCAACCCCGGCACGCCGGGCAGGTCCCAGTCGAGCCCCAGGTTGAAGGTGCGGTCGGGCACGCCGGCGGCGTCGTTGCCCTGGTTGACACCGCCCGCCGTGCGCGTGAGCTTGGCGTCGTTGAAGGCCGCGCTGGCCATCACGCGCAGGCCGCGCTGGATTTCGCCGTAGGCCGTGAGCTCCAGGCCGCGGTTGCGCTGCTCGCCGCCGAAGCTGTAGACGTTGGTGACCGGATCGGTCAGGCTGCTCGGCCGGGTGATCTGGTAGACGGCGGCCTGGGTGGTCAATTGGCCCCAGTCGATCTTCACGCCGGCCTCGTACTGCTTCGACTTCTGCGGCGCGAAGGTCTCGCCGACGTTGGCGGTGCCCGGTCCGGCCGTGCCGCCGCGCGTGAGGCCGGCGGTGTAGTTGGTGTAGAGCGAGACGTTGCTCACCGGCTTGAAGACCAGGCCCGCGAGCGGCGTGACCGAACTCGCCTTGTAGCGGCTCGTCGAGGCGCCGGTGGTCTGCGAGAAGTTCTCCTGCTCGATGGTCTGGTCGCGCAGCCCCAGCGTGACCAGGACGCGGTCGTTGGCGAACGACATCGTGTCGGCCAGCACCACGCTGGTCTGCTTCAGTTCGCTCGACTTGACCGGCGCCGTGCGCGGCACCGTCACGGGGGGCAGCGGCGCGGGGAAGTACAGGCTCGACGGGTTGGTTCGCGCCGACTGCGCGTAGAAGTAGCCCGATTCCTGGTCGAGCAGGTTCACGCCGAGCGCGAGCGTGTGGCCCACGCTGCCGGTCTTGAAGCGCGTGCGCACGCCGGCATCGGCCGCGGTGCTCTTGCTGTCGAAGTCGTAGTAGGCGTTCGAGACGTTGAAGTTGCCGAGCGCGTTGGGGCGGCCGCTCGGGAACACCTGCATGTAGTCGAAGTCGGTGTAGCCGACGCTGCCGTAGACGGTCGTGCTGTCGTTGATGTCGTATTCGGCGCGCGAGATCACCGTCTTCACGTTGTCTTCCAGCCGCGTGCCCGGATAGAAGTTCAGGCGCGCCGGCGGCGGCTCGGGAATCTGCGTGATGCCGGCCGCAAAGCTGGTCTGCGGGCGGAACTCGCGCGTGTCGCCCTTGCTGGCCATCGCGTCGAGCGACCAGCGCAGCCGCGTGCCCAGGTAGTCCAGGCCCAGCGAGCCGAGGCCGAGTTCCTGCTTGCCGTTGTCGATGTTGCCTTCGCCGCCGCGCAGCACGCCGTTGAAGCGCACGCCCCACTGGTTCTCTTCGCCGAAACGGCGGCCCACGTCGAGGTGCGTGCCGAACTGGGCGCGGCTCATGTAGGTGGTGGTCAGGCGCGTGAGCGGCACGTCGGCCGCGCGCTTGGTCACCACGTTGATGCTGCCGCCGACGCTGCCGGTGGGCGCCACGCCGTTGGCCAGCGCGCCCGGTCCCTTGAGCACCTCGACGCGCTCGATCATCTCGAGCGGCACGCGCGTCGTGGGCGTCAGCCCGAACAAACCGTTGATGCCGATGTCGCCGTTGGGCACGGTGAAGCCGCGGATCTGGAAGTCGTCGCCGAAGCCGCCGCGCGAGGTGAGCGGCCGCACCGACGCGTCGTTCATCACCACGTCGGCCACGCTCAGCGCCTGCTGGTTCTGGATCAGCTCGGCCGTGTAGTTGGTGGTGCTGAACGGCACGTTCATCAGGTCGGTGATGCCCAGGATGCCCAGGCTGCCACCGCGCGCGAACTGGCCGCCCGAATAGGTCTTCTGCAGCCCGCCAATGGCCTCGGCCTCGCCGAACACCGTCACTTCATGCAGTTGCTGCGAGCCCGTGGGCGCCGGGGTCTGCGCGGCGGCGCTGGCGGCGGCCAGCAAGAGCGAAGCGCCAAGCCCCTGGCGCAGGAGACGAACCACAGGCGTGAGGGCGAAGCGGAGTGAGGAAGCGGTCGGCGAAGGCATGGGAGATGAAAGCGAGGAGAGCAGGAGGGAACGGGAACGGGAATGGGAGCCCGCGGTGGCCCGGAACGTGCAACGCGAGAGTTCCAGCACGCCCGCAAATGCCAATCGCAACGAGAACAATTCCGATTCTATAAACAGATGTAAGCCGATCCTGCTAAATCCCCCTCTCATTCACATGCGTTTTCATGGAACGTTGCGATCGCGAGACGCACGGCCCGTCTGAATCAGCGCGGCGCCGGGAATACCCTCTGATAAGCAAAGGCCTTGTTGCCTACATTTCTTGTATGCAAGAAAAGAAATCCTTGCATGCAAACATCGTCCCTTCCTCCAAGGAGCCTTCCATGCCCCGCTTCGCCAGATCCCTTTTCGGCCAGGTCGTCATCGCGCTAGTGCTCGGCGTGCTGGCCGGCCTCTTCGTGCCGGAGTTCGCCGTCAAGCTCAAGCCGCTCGGCGACGCGTTCATCAAGCTGATCAAGATGATCATTCCGGTACTGGTGTTCTGCGTGGTGGTGCACGGCATCGCCGGCGCCGGCGACCTGAGGCGCGTGGGCCGCGTCGGCGTGAAGGCACTGATCTACTTCGAGGTGCTCACCACCATCGCGCTGGCCATGGGCCTGGTGCTGGCCTTCGTGTTCCAGCCCGGCGTGGGCATGAACGTCGATCCGGGCCAGCTCGACGCGACCGCCATGAGCGCCTACGCCTCGAACGCCGACAAGCTCACGAGCGGCGGCACGGTCGACTTCCTCATGAAATTGATCCCCACCACGGTGGTCAACGCCTTCGCCACCGGCGACGTGCTGCAGGTGCTGCTGTTCGCGGTGCTGTTCGGCTGCGCGCTCGCGCTGCTCGGCGAACGCGGCAAGCCGGTGGCGGTGGTGGTGGACGCGCTCTCGCTGGTGCTGTTCAAGATCATGGGCATCATCATCAAGCTGGCGCCGCTCGGCGTGCTGGGCGCCATCGCCTTCACGGTCGGCAAGTACGGCATCGGCTCGCTCAAGCAGCTCGGCATGCTCGTGGTGCTGTTCTACGGCGCGGTGCTGGTGTTCGTGTTCGTGGTGCTCGGCGCGGTCATGCGCATCTCGGGCTTCAGCCTCTGGAAGCTGCTGCGCTACCTGCGCGAGGAACTCGCGATCGTGTTCGCCACCACCTCGTCCGACAGCGTGCTGCCGCAGATCATGGCGAAGCTGCGCCGCATGGGCATCCGCGATTCGACGGTCGGCCTGGTGATTCCCACCGGTTACTCGTTCAACCTCGACGCCTTCTCGATCTACATCACGCTGGCGGCGGTATTCATCGCGCAGGCCACCAACACGCCGATCGGCATGGGCGACCTGCTCACGATCCTGGCGATCGCGCTGGTCACTTCCAAGGGGGCGCACGGCGTGCCGGGCTCGGCCATCGTGGTGCTCGCGGCCACGCTGCATGCGATACCCGCCATTCCGGCGATCGGGCTGGTGCTGGTGCTCTCGGTGGACTGGTTCATGGGCATTGCGCGCGCGCTCGGCAACCTGATCGGCAACTGCGTCGCCACGGTGGCGGTCGCGGCCTGGGAAGGCGACATCGACCGCGAGCGCGCCCATGCGGTGCTCGACGGCACCTACGTGCCCGACGAGGTGCCAGCCGACGAAACGCCCGCCACCGCGCCGATCGCCGCCGCCGGCGCGGCAAGCCACTGACCGCGATGGCCCCCGCCAACGACGTTACCCCCACCGCCATCGCCGAGCGCGTGGTCGAAGCGATCCTGGCGCAGAAGCTCGCGCCGGGCGAGCGGCTCGGCGAGCAGGCGCTGGCCGAGAACTTCGCGGTCAGCCGCACCATGGTGCGTGAGGCGCTGATGCAGCTGCAGGCGCGCGGCTTCGTCGAAGTACAGTCGCGCCGCGGCTGGTACGTGGTGGAGCCCTCGGCCGAGGAAGCGCGCGATGCGTTCTCGGCGCGCCGCATCGTCGAGGCGGGCATCCTCGCCGAGAGCGAAGGCCGGCCGCTGCAGAAGGCCATTCGCAAGCTGCGCGACCACATCGCCGACGAGCAGCGCGCGATCGAGGGCGCCGACGCCGCCACGCGCGCCTTCCTGCTGGCGGACTTCCACGTCTGCCTGGCCGAGCAGATGGGGCACCAACTGCTGGTCGACGTGCTGCGCGACCTGACGGCCCGCACCACGCTGGCCGCCACGCTCTACCAGTCGAAGCACGAGGCCGGCCAGTCGTGCGCCGAGCATGGCGCAATCGTCGCGGCGCTCGAGGCCGGCGACACCGATGCGGCACGCCGGCTCATGATCGACCACATCGGCAACGTCGAGCGGGCGCTCGAGGTGGCGCCGCCCGCCGCACCCGACGCGCCGGCCCGGCTGCGCGCCACGCTGGCGCCCGTGGCCCTGCCGGCGCGCACACGGCGCTGACTAGGGCCCCGGCCGACATGGCCGGGCCGCGGGGCTGGGCTACAGTGCGGTTCACGTATGAACACACCCCAACTCCAGCGCGGCGTCTTCCTCGCCCTCCTCGCCATCGTCACGGTTGCCTTCCTCTGGGTGCTGATGCCGTTCTTCGGCGCGGTGCTCTGGGGGGTTTCGCTCGCGATCCTGTTCACGCCGCTCTACAAGTGGTTGCTCAGGAAGATGCCGGGCAAGCGCAATGCCGCGGCGCTGTCGACGCTGGCGATCTGCCTGTTCATCGTGATCCTTCCGCTCGCGATGATCGGCGTGTCGCTGGTGCAGGAAGTGGCGCTGGTGGCGCAGAAGATCCGCTCGGGGCAAATCAACTTCGCGGCCTACTTCCAGCAGATCCTCGACGCGCTGCCGCAATGGATCTGGAATATTTTCAACCGCTTCAACCTCGGCGACACCGGCGCCTGGCAGGCGCGCATCTCGGCGGGCGCCGCGCAAGGCAGCCAGGCCATCGCGGGCCAGGCGCTCACCATCGGGCAGAACACCTTCGACTTCGTGGTCAGCTTCTTCGTGATGCTGTACCTGCTGTACTTCCTGGTGCGCGACGGCGCCAGCCTGTCGAAGTCGATGCGCCAAGCCGTTCCGCTCGCGCAGCCGCACACCGAGTACCTGCTCAACAAGTTCACCACCGTGATCCGTGCCACGGTGAAGGGCAACGTGGCGGTGGCGATCGCGCAGGGCACGATCGGCGGCCTGGCGTTCTGGTTTCTCGGTGTGCAGGGCGCGCTGCTGTGGGCCGTGCTCATGGCCTTCCTGTCGCTGCTTCCGGCAGTCGGCGCGGCGCTCATCTGGGCGCCGGTGGCGATCTACTTCCTGGCCACCGGCCAGTTCTGGCAAGGCGGCGTGCTGATCTTCGTGGGCGTGTTCGTGATCGGGCTGGTCGACAACATCCTGCGCCCCGTGCTCGTCGGCAAGGACACGCAGATGCCCGACTACATCGTGCTGATGTCGACCATCGGCGGCATGGCGCTCTTCGGCATCAACGGCTTCGTGATCGGGCCGGTCATTGCGGCGCTGTTCATGGCGGCTTGGAGCCTGTTCGTGGCGTCCGACAAGCTGGAAGTGCCGCCAAAGCAGGGTTGAGCCCGCCGCGGCCGGCTGTCCGGCCGCGCATTCATTGCGGCTTCGCCTCGCACCGGCGAAGCGCATCCCGCGCCCTTCAGGCGGCGTTTCGTCGCATGCCGCTGGGAAGCGAACGCGCGCTGCGCGATGGTCGGGACCTCCAACTTTCGACGAGGTCCGATTGATGAACTTCCGCTCCAAGCTCCCCCGGCCGCGCATGCTCTGCGCCGCCCTGCTCCTGTCGCCGCTGGCCGTGATGGCCGCCGACCTGAACCTGCACGTGGCCGACGGCCCCGCCGCCGACGCCACGCTGTATGCCGCGCTGTACGACAGCGCCGAAGCCTTCGCGGGCGGCGGCAAGCCCGTGGCCGCACAGACCGCGATGCTGCGCGGTGGCGAGGCCCGGCTGCGCTTCGCGAACCTTGCGGCGGGGCGCTATGCGCTGCGCGTGTTCGCCGACGAAAACGGCAATGGCAAGCTCGACGCCAACCCCATGGGCCTGCCGCTCGAACGCTACGGCTTCTCGAACGACGCCAAGGGAAACCGCGGCGCGCCGGCGTTCGACGCCGCCGCACTGCCCGTCGAGGCCGACGACGTTCCGGCCGTCATCCACCTGCGCTGAGGTTCGCCATGGCACCCCCGCTTCAACGGCGCGCGCTCCTGCTGCGCCTGATGGCCACGGCCGGTGCGCCTGCCTGGCTGCCCACGCTCTCGCATGCTGCGGCGCCCGACGACTGGCAGGCCGCGTACGAGGCCGCCCCCGCGCGCTGGAAATCCGGCTTCGCCACGCCGCCGGCCGACTTCCCGCCGGTGCGCGCCGCGGTGCGCGGCCGCTTCCCCGATGCCGTCGCGGGTACGCTTTTCCGCAACGGCCCGGCCGGGCACGACCTCGGCGGCCAGCGCTACCACCACTGGTTCGACGGCGACGGCATGGTGCAGCGCTTCGCGATCGATGGCCGCGAGGTGCTGCACCAGGGCCGCTACGTCGCCACGCCCAAGCGCGTGGCCGAGCTGCGCGCCGGCCGCCGCCTTGCCGAAGCCTTCGGCACCGTGCCGCCGGGCGCGGAGCCAACGGCTTCGCCCGACAGCATCAACGTGGCCAACACCAGCGTGCTGCCGCTCGCGGGCGAGCTGCTCGCGCTGTGGGAAGGCGGCTCGGCCACGCGGCTCGATGCGCGCACGCTCGAGACGCTGGGCCTCAAGACCTGGCGCCCCGACTTCGCGGGCATGCCCTTCTCGGCCCATCCGCGCGTGGACCCCGACGGCACGGTCTGGAACTTCGGCATCGGCGCGGGCCAGGACCTGCTGGCGCTCTACGAGATCGCGCCCGACGGTGCGCTGCGCCGCGCCAGCGCGATCACCGTTCCCGACCTGCCGATGGTCCACGACTTCGCGGTGACCGCGCAGCATCTCGTCTTCCTGATGCCGCCGCTCGTGTACGACCCGAAGCGCAAGGAAGCCGGTGCGAGCTTTCTCGATGCGCATGTCTGGCGCCCCGAGCTCGGGATGCGCGTGCTGGTGGTCGACAAGCAGGACTGGGCGCGCCGCCACACGCTGGCACTGCCCGCGGGCTTCCTGTTCCATGTCGGCAACGCCTGGGAAGAGCAGGCGCCGGGCGGCACGCGCATCCACATCGACTACGTGCGTTCGGACACCACCGCCACGGTGTTCACCACCAGCCGCGAGCTGATGCGCGCGCGCTGGGTGACGCGCCCCACGCCGCAGCTGACGGTCGCGACGCTGGACCTCGGCACCGGCCGCGCCACGCAGACCACGCTGCCGTTCGACGCCGAGTTTCCACGCATCGATCCGCGCCGAACCGGCCTGCGCCACCGCCGCGTGGTCCATGCGACCGCAGCCCTGCCCGACCGGCCCGGCTTCACCGCGGTGGCGCTGACCGACGTCGAGACAGGCCGCAGCCAGCGCTACAGCTATGGCCGGCAGGCGATGGTGGAGGAGCATGTCTTCGTGCCTGACGGCGGGGGCCCAGGCTGGGTGCTGGGCACCGCGCTCGACTTCGGCCAGCAGAAGACGCTGCTCTCGTGCTTCGCGGCCGATGCGCTGGCGGCGGGTCCGGTCGCGCAGGCCACGCTGCCGTATGCGCTGCCGCTCGGGCTGCATGGGGCGTTCGTGGCGGGTTGAGGGATCAGCCCGCCCACCAACCCTCGGCAAAGCGCCCCTGCAAGAATGCCACGAAGCCCGACACCTTGCCCGGCACCAGCTTGGGCGACGGAAAAACGGCGTGGATCTCCTGCTCGGGCAGCGCATGGTCGCCGAGCACTTCGGTCACCTTGCCGGCAGCGAGCGACTCGCTCGCCACGTAGCGCGGCATCAGCGCGATGCCCAGACCGTCGCGCGCCGCGGCCAGCACGGCCGACAGGTTGTTCGAGCGGAAGCGGCCCGACACCGGCACGGTCACCGCCTCTCCCTTGGGCGTGTGCATGCGCCAGAACTCGTCGCCGACCACGCTGCTGTAGATCAGCGCCACATGCGCGCTGAGGTCCTGCGCGCGCCGGGGCATGCCGTGCTTCTTCAGGTAGCCGGGCGCCGCGACCATGGCCCACGGGTTGGTGCCGAGGTAGCGCGCGCCAAGCGACGAATCGGCCAGCTTGCCCATGCGGATCGCCACGTCGATGCCTTGCGCGACAAGGTCGACGTAGCGGTCCTCGAAGCTCAGGTCGAGCTGCACCTGCGGATGGCGGCGCATGTACTCGAGCGCGAGCGGCACCACCACGCGGCGCCCGAACGCCACCGAGGTGCCCACGCGCAGGAGGCCCTGCGCCTGGTTTTGCCGCAGTTGCACGATGCTGTCGGCCTCCTCGGCGTCGCGCACGATCGTCTTGCACTTCTCGTAGTACAGGGCGCCCGGCTCGGTGAGGCTCACGCCGCGCGTGTTGCGGTTCAGCAGCCGCACCTTCAGCCGCGCCTCGATGGCCGCGACCTGCTTGGTCACGGTGGGCTGGGTGGTGTTGAACTCGCGCGCCGCCTTCGAGAAGCTGCCGGTCTCGACCACGCGCACGAACATTTCCATTGCCAAGAGTCTGTCCATCCACGCATCGTAGTCAGTTATTCCGCCACGGAATAGCTTTTATGGCCTGCAGCTGTCTTCTTCGAACGGGCATCGCTTCCTACAGTGGGACCACTTCAACGGAGACAGTCCCATGGCAAAAATGAAAGCGGTCCAGGCCGCCGTGCTGGTGATGGAAAAAGAAGGCGTGACGCAGGCCTTCGGCGTGCCCGGCGCTGCCATCAACCCGATGTACTCGGCGCTGCGCCAGCGCGGCAGCATCTCGCACATCCTCGCGCGCCACGTCGAGGGCGCCTCGCACATGGCCGAGGGCTACACGCGTGCGGTGGCCGGCAACATCGGCGTGTGCATCGGCACCTCGGGCCCCGCAGGCACCGACATGATCACGGGCCTCTACTCGGCTTGGGCCGATTCGATCCCGATCCTGTGCATCACAGGCCAGGCGCCGCGCGCACGGCTCTACAAGGAAGACTTCCAGGCGGTGGACATCGAGTCGATCTCCAAGCCGGTCACCAAGTGGTCGGTCACGGTGCGCGAGCCGGGCCAGGTGCCGCAGGTGTTCCAGCAGGCCTTCCACCTGATGCGCTCAGGCCGCCCGGGCCCCGTGCTCGTCGACCTGCCGTTCGACGTGCAGATGGCCGAGATCGAATTCGACATCGATGCCTACGAGCCGCTGGTGCCCTACAAACCGGCCGCCACGCGTGCGCAGATCGAGAAGGCCATCGGCATGCTCAACGCCGCCGAGCGCCCGCTGATCGTGGCCGGCGGTGGCATCATCAACGCCGACGCGAGCGACCTGCTGGTGCGCTTTGCCGAGATCACGGGCGTGCCGGTGATTCCCACGCTGATGGGCTGGGGCGCTATTCCCGACGACCATCCGCTGATGGCCGGGATGTGCGGCCTGCAGACCAGCCACCGATACGGCAACGCGACCATGCTCGCCTCGGACTTCGTGCTGGGCATCGGCAACCGCTGGGCCAACCGCCACACCGGCTCGGTCGACGTCTACACCAAGGGCCGCACCTTCGTGCACGTGGACATCGAGCCCACTCAGATCGGCCGCGTGTTCACGCCCGACTTCGGCATCGTGTCGGACGCGAAGGCCGCGCTCGAGCAGTTCGTGGCCGTGGCCGAGGAGATGAAGGCCGCCGGCCGCCTCACCGACCGTCGCGCCTGGGCCAAGGATTGCATCGAGCGCAAGAAGACGATGCTGCGCAAGACCAACTTCGACGACGTGCCGATGAAGCCGCAGCGCGTGTACCAGTGCATGAACAACAACTTCAGCAACGACACCTGCTACGTGAGCACCATCGGGCTGTCGCAGATCGCCGCGGCGCAGTTCCTGCACGTGTACAACCCGCGCAACTGGATCAACTGCGGTCAGGCCGGCCCGCTGGGCTGGACCATCCCGGCCGCGCTGGGCGTGCGCGCGGCCGACCCGACGCGCAAGATCGTCGCGCTCTCGGGCGACTACGACTTCCAGTTCATGATCGAAGAACTCGCGGTGGGTGCGCAGTTCAAGCTGCCGTACATCCACATCGTGGTCAACAACTCGTACCTGGGCCTGATCCGCCAGGCGCAGCGCGGCTTCGAGATGGACTACTGCGTGCAGCTCGCCTTCGACAACATCAATGCGGGCCCCGACGCCGGCATCGAGAGCAGCTACGGCGTGGACCATCTGAAGGTGGTGGAGGGCCTGGGCTGCAAGGCGATCCGCGTGAACAAGCAGGAAGAGATCGCGCCGGCGATCCAGCGCGCCGAGGCGCTGATGGCCGAGTTCAGCGTGCCCGTGGTGATCGAGGTGATGCTGGAGCGCGTGACCAACATCGCGATGGGCACCGAGATCGACAACATCGCCGAATTCGAACCGCTGGCCGAGACGCCGGCGGACGCGCCCACGGCGGTGGCGGCCGAGATGCTGGACTGACGAGGAGCCACGCCATGCCCAAGTTCGCAGCCAATCTCACGATGCTCTTCACCGAGCTGCCGTTCATGCAGCGCTTCGAGGCGGCCGCCAAGGCCGGGTTCGAGGCGGTGGAATATCTGTTCCCCTATCCGTTCGAGAAGAAGGAACTCGCGGCCGCCCTGCGCGCCAACGGCCTTCTGCAGGTGCTGCACAACCTGCCGGCCGGCGACTGGGACAAGGGCGAGCGCGGCATCGCCTGCCATCCCGACCGCACCGGCGAGTTCCGCGAAGGCATCGCGATGGCGATCGACTACGCCACGGCGCTGGGCTGCCCGCAGGTGAACTGCCTCGTCGGCAAGGTGCCGGCAGGCGTGGGCCACGACGCGGCGCACAGGACCGTGGTCGAGAACCTGCGCCTGGCCGCGGGCGAGCTCGAGGCGGCGGGCATCCGCCTGCTCGTGGAGCCGATCAATCCCTTCGATATTCCCGGCTTCTTCCTCAACCGCACCGACCAGGCGATCGCGCTGATCGACGAGGTGGGCTCGGCCAACCTGCGCGTGCAGTACGACATCTACCACGCGCAGCGCACCGAGGGCGAACTGGGCAACACGCTCACGAAGCACTTCGCGCGCATCGGCCACATCCAGCTTGCGGACAACCCGGGGCGCGGCGAGCCGGGCACGGGCGAGATCAACTACCCCTGGCTCTTCGCGCACATCGATGCGCTGGGCTACGACGGCTGGATCGGCTGCGAGTACAAGCCGCGCGCCACCACCGCCGAAGGCCTGGGTTGGCGCGAGGCGCTGGCCGCCACACCGCAGTGAACACGGACAACAACATTCAAGGACAGAAAGACATGTCGGCAACGCAACAGAAAATCGGATTCATCGGCCTCGGCATCATGGGCGCACCCATGGCGGGGCACCTGCTCGACGCGGGCCACGAGCTCTTCGTGAACACGCAGGGCAACACGCCCGAGCCATTCATCTCGAAGGCCACGATCTGCGGCTCGGCGGCCGAGGTGGCGCGCCGGGCCGACGTGATCTTCATCATGGTGCCCGACACGCCCGACGTGGAGAAGGTGCTGTTCGGCGAACCGGGCACGCTGGGCGTGGTCGAGGGCTTGACGGACTCGCGCGGCAAGATCGTGGTCGACTGCAGCTCCATCGACCCGATCGCCACCAAGGGCTTCGCGAAGCGCATCCTCGCGCTCGGCTGCGGCTACATCGACGCGCCGGTCTCGGGCGGCGAAGTGGGCGCCAAGGCCGCGAGCCTCACGATCATGTGCGGCGGCGACGAAGGCACCTTCGGCCGCGTGCGCCCGCTGCTCGAGAAGATGGGCAAGAACGTCACGCTCGTGGGCGGCGTGGGCGACGGCCAGGTCTGCAAGGTGGCCAACCAGATCATCGTGGCGCTCAACATCGCGGCCGTGGGCGAGGCGCTGCTCTTCGCCTCGAAGGCCGGTGCCGATCCGGCCAAGGTGCGCCAGGCGCTGATGGGCGGCTTCGCGAGCTCGCGCATCCTCGAGGTGCACGGCGAGCGAATGATCAAGCGCACCTTCGCGCCGGGCTTCCGAATCTCGCTGCACCAGAAGGACCTGAACCTCGCGCTGCAAAGTGCCCGCGCGCTCGGCGTCGCGCTGCCGCAGACTGCCGGTGCGGCGCAGCTGATGAACGCCTGCGCGGCGCTCGGCCACGGCCAGCAGGACCACTCGGCATTGGTCAAGGCGCTCGAAGCGCTCGCCCAGCACACCGTCACGCCGGACTGATCGGGGAACACCGAGGAACCGGCTTTGCCGGGCCTCAGGTGTTGCCCCCGGTAGGGGGTTGGCGTAGCGACACGAAGTGCGCGAAGACTGGGGGCGAGCTAAGTTCTTGCCTCGAGAGACTCTTTGAGGTTGCGCCGGCGCCAGGCCCAGGTCTTCACGGCCTGCGGCAGGATGCCGAGGCACGACGCGTAGTAGGTCACCTTGAAGCCCCAGAAGCGCGGGCCGATCGGCGTGTTGCGGAACAGGTCGCCGGCCAGGATGGACAGCAGTGCCTCCTGCATGCGCCAGATGTTGCGCGGGTTCATGAACAGCCGCCGGATGGCCGGCGAGGTGATGCGGTAGATGAACCACGAGAACATCCGGGGCCCGTGCTTCATCACCTTCTCGTAGTGGCGGAACGCGCGCTCGGCCGCCTTCGCCTCGCCGCGCAGCCAGTGGTCGGCCGCAGTGGCCGCCTCGAAGCCGCTGTTCATCGCGAGGTAGACGCCCGACGAGAACATCGGGTCGACGAAGGCGTAGGCGTCGCCCACCATCATGAAGCGGTCGCCGCGGCAGAACTTCGAGTCGTAGGCGTAGTTGCCGGTCGAGGTGACGCCGTCGACCAGCGTGGCGTTCGCGAGGCGCGCCGCGAGCTTGGGCGCAAGCGCGATGGTTTCCATCAGGAACGCCTCGAGCGTGCCCTTCCGGCGCTTGAAGTACGCGGGCGAGGCCACGGCGCCGACGCTCACGGTGCCGTCCTTCAGCGGGATGTACCAGAACCAGCCATGGTCGAACCAGAACAGCGTGATGTTGCCCTCGAAGCGGCCGGGCCGGCGCTCGGCATTCACGAAGTGGCCGTAGAGCGCGGCGCTCGCATGCTTGCGGTTGCGTTGCTTGACGTCGAACTGGTTCGACAGCAGCGTGTCGCGCCCGCTCGCGTCGATCACGAAGCGCGGGCGCCACTGGGTCTCGGTCCCGTCGTCGGCCTTCACCTTCACGAGCGGGCGGTTGTCCGGCGTGCCCTTGCCGGCGTCCATGTCGACGCCGGTGACGCGCTGGCACTCGAAGGTGCGCGCGCCGCGCTTGCCGGCATGGCGGAACAGCAGCTCGTCGAACTCCGAGCGGCGCACGTGCACCGCATACGGAAAGCTCTTGTCCATTGCCTCGCCGAAATGGAAGTGGCTGCTGTGGTCGTGCCAGGGCGACACGAACTCGGCACCATGCTTGCGCAGGCCGATGGCCTCCACTTCGGTGCGCACGCCGAGCCGGTCGAACAGCGGCATGTTCATCGGCAGCAGCGATTCGCCGATGTGGAAGCGCGGATGCTGCGCCTTCTCGATCAGCACCACGTCGTGGCCCTTGTCGGCCAGCAGCGCGGCCACGGTGGAGCCCGAAGGGCCGCCGCCGATGACCACGACGTCGGGCTCGGCGGTGGTGAAAGGTCCGGGTGTCATGCGCTGCCCTCGTTCTCGTTCGTGTGTTGTTGTGGACGATGGCCGGCCCGCTGGCTTGCGGCGCGGCAAAAAAACGTAACCGCGGCCGACAGAATCCGGCCCCGGTTTACAGGTTGCGGAGTGTAGCGAACCGCCCGCCCCTTTCGCTATGGGTTCAGGCGTTTTCGGCATTCCCCGGTCCCGATCCGGCGCTGGTTTTGCGGTAGCCTCGTTGCCCGACAGAAACAAGGAGACATTTCATGGCTGCACCTCTCCCCCCCGCAGAAGAAGCACTTCGCGAAGCAGCGCGCGAATACCACCGCGCTCCGGTCCGGGGCAAGATTTCGATCACGCCGACCAAGGCACTGCTGAACCAGCGCGACCTGTCGCTCGCCTACTCGCCCGGCGTGGCCTACCCCTGCCTCGACATCGCGGCCGATCCGTCGATGGCGGCCGAATTCACCGCGCGCGGCAACCTCGTGGGCGTGGTCACCAACGGCACCGCGGTGCTGGGCCTCGGCAACATCGGCCCCTTGGCCGCCAAGCCGGTGATGGAAGGCAAGGGCTGCCTGTTCAAGAAGTTCGCGGGCATCGACGTGTTCGACATCGAGCTGGCCGAGACCGACCCCGACAAGCTGGTCGACATCATCGCTGCGCTCGAGCCCACGCTCGGCGGCATCAACCTCGAGGACATCAAGGCGCCCGAGTGCTTCTACATCGAGAAGAAGCTGCGCGAGCGCATGAACATCCCGGTGTTCCACGACGACCAGCACGGCACCGCCATCATCTCGGCCGCGGCGCTGATCAACGGCCTGGAGCTCGTGGGCAAGAAGATCGAGGACGTGAAGATCGCCGTCTCGGGCGCCGGCGCGGCCGCCATCGCCTGCCTCGACGTGATGGTCGGGCTGGGCGCGAAGCCCGCGAACATCTTCGCCTGCGATTCCAAGGGCCTGATCTACACCGGCCGCGCCGGCGGCTTCGACGAGTCGAAGGCGCGCTACGCGCAGCGGGACACCGGCGCGCGCACGCTGGCCGACGTGGTGGACGGTGCCGATGTGTTCCTCGGCTGCTCGGCGCCCGGCGTGATGACCGCCGACATGGTGAAGTCGATGGCCGCCCAGCCGATCATCCTGGCGCTGGCCAACCCCGAGCCCGAGATCCGCCCCGAGCTGGCCAAGGCCGTGCGGCCCGACTGCATCATCGCGACCGGCCGCTCGGACTACCCGAACCAGGTCAACAACGTGCTGTGCTTCCCGTACATCTTCCGCGGCGCGCTCGACTGCGGCGCGAGCAAGATCACCGAGGAAATGAAGCTCGCCTGCGTGCGCGAGATCGCCGAGCTCACCAAGGCCGACATCAGCGAGGAAGTGGCCACTGCCTATGCGGGCCAGGAACTGACCTTCGGGCCCGATTACCTCATTCCCAAGCCCTTCGACTCGCGGCTCATCCTGCGCATCGCGCCGGCCGTGGCCAAGGCGGCCGAGGCGTCGGGCGTGGCAACCCGCCCGATCGAGGACATGGAGGCCTACCGCCAGCACCTCACGCGCTTCGTCTACCAGACCGGCATGTTCATGCGCCCAGTGTTCGGCGCCGCCAAGATCGCGGCCGCCAAGCGCGTGGCCTACGCCGAAGGCGAGGACGAGCGCGTGCTGCGCGCCGCCCAGTGGGCCGTCGACGAGGGCCTGGCGCAGCCGATCCTGGTCGGGCGCCCCGCCGTCATCCAGGCGCGCATCGAGAAGGCCGGCCTGCACATCCGCCCCGGCACCGACTTCGAGATCGTCGATCCTGAGGACGATCCGCGCTTTCGCATCTATTGGGAGAGCTACCACAAGCTAATGGGGCGCCGCGGTGCCACGCCCGAGGCGGCCAAGTCGATGGTGCGCCGCTCCAACACCATCATCGCCGCGCTGATGCTGCACCTGGGCGACGCCGACGCGATGATCTGCGGCCTGGTCGGCCGCTTCGATGCACACCTGGAGCACATCCGCAGCCTGATCGGCCTGAAGCGCGGCGCGCCGGGATTTGCCACGCTCAACGCGCTCACGCTCGACAAGCGCACGGTGTTCATCACCGACACCAACGTCAACGAGGACCCGAGCGCCGAACTGCTCGCGAGCATCGCGCTGATGGCGGCCGAGGAGGTGAGCCGCTTCGGGCTGCCGCCGAAGGTCGCTTTCCTTTCGCACTCGAACTACGGCACCTCCGAGCGCGCTTCGGCGCGCAAGATGCGCCTGGCGCGCGACCTGTTCGCGCAGATGGCGCCCGACATCGAATGCGACGGCGAGATGCACGGTGACACGGCGCTGTCCGAGGAAGTGCGCCGCATGGCGCTTCCAGAGACCACGCTCAGCGGCGAGGCCAACCTGCTGGTGTGCCCAAACCTCGACTCGGCGCACATCCTCTACAACGTGCTGAAGATGACGGGCGCCAACGGCATCACCGTCGGCCCGATCCTGCTGGGCGGCGCCGCCTCGGCGCATGTGCTCACGCCGTCGTCGACCGTTCGGCGCGTGGTCAACATGACTGCGCTGGCTGTGGCCAAGGCGAACACGGCGCTGAAGTAACGGGGCGCCGCGGCGCCGCCTGACGCGTCACGGCCCCGAGGCCCAGCGCCAGGCGCCACAAGAAACGGCGCACGGCCGGCCGCTCCATCCACCGGCCGCGACCGGGCCGTCGATTCGATGACATAGGCATTCCTCCCTGGAGACCGTCGCTGCAGCGACGTTGTTGTGGCGGCGAGTTTGCCATGGAGGCCCGGCTTTGGTGCCTGCACCTTCGATCGTCCAGCGCAATCCCCGCACCGGTGCATGCCATGCACCACGCTCGTGACCGAAGAGGGTTCGCACCAATCGCGTGCGGGCACCGTTTTTGCTTGAATGCCGAAGCATTCACATTTACGGGTCCCGCAATGAACAAGCGCCAACTGCTCCAGTCCTTCCTCGCCGCCTCGGCACTCGGCCTCGGCCTTTCGCCGGCCCTGGCCCAGACCACGACGCCGATCAAGTTCCAGCTCGACTGGCGCTTCGAGGGACCGGCCGCGCTGTTCCTCCATCCCGCGGCCAAGGGCTATTTCAAGGCGGCAGGCCTCGACGTGACGATCGATGCGGGCAACGGCTCGGGCGGCACGGTCACGCGCGTGGCCTCGGGCGCCTACGACATGGGCTTCGCCGATCTGGCGGCGCTGATGGAATTCCACGCCAACAACCCCGACAGCCCCAACAAGCCGGTCGCGGTGATGATGGTCTACAACAACACGCCGGCCTCGGTCATGGCGCTCAAGAAGAGCGGCATCACCAAGCCGTCCGACCTCACAGGCAAGAAGCTCGGCGCGCCGGTGTTCGACGCGGGCCGCCGCGCGTTCCCGATCTTCGCCAAGGCCAACAACATCGGCGCCGTCAACTGGACCGCGATGGACCCCACGCTGCGCGAAACCATGCTGGTGCGCGGCGACATCGATGCGATCACCGGCTTCACCTTCACGTCGCTCCTGAACCTCGAGGCGCGCGGCGCCAAGGCGGCCGACGTGGTGATCCTGCCCTACCCCGACTTCGGCGTGAAGCTCTACGGCAACGTGATCATCGCGTCGCCGAAGCTCCTCAAGGAGAACCCCGAGGCGGTGAAGAGATTCCTCGCGGCGTTTGCCAAGGGCGCGAAGGAAGTCATCGCCAATCCGGCCATGGCGATCGAATCGGTCAAGGCGCGCGACGGCATCATCAACAGCCAGCTCGAGACGCGCCGCCTGCAGCTCGCGATCGACACCGTGATCAACAGCCCCGACGCGCGCGCCGACGGTTTCGGCGCGGTGAACGCGGGCCGCCTGTCGCTGATGGCCTCGCAGGTGTCCGACGCCTTCAACACCAAGACCCGCGTGGTCCCCGAAGCCGTGTGGACGGCCGCGATGCTGCCGCCCGCGGCCGAGTTGAGCGGGGTCCTTCGCAAGTGATGGCGGGCGCATCGAACAACGCCGCCGCTGCCGCCCCCTTCGTCGAATTCCAGGACGTCTGGCTCGCCTACAACGAGGAGCTGCTGCGCGCCAACCACTTCGCGGTCGAAGCCATCGACCTGCAGGTGACGCGCGGCGAGTTCATCGCCATCGTCGGCCCCTCGGGCTGCGGCAAGTCGACGTTCATGAAGCTCACCACGGGGCTGAAGATGCCGTCGATGGGCAAGATCCGCATCGACGGCCAGCCCGTGACCGGGCCGCTCAAGATCTCGGGCATGGCGTTCCAGGCGCCGTCGCTGCTGCCGTGGCGCACCACGGTCGACAACGTGCTGCTGCCGCTGGAGATCGTCGAGCCCTACCGCTCGAGCTTCAAGGCGAAGCGCAAGGAGTACGAGGAGCGCGCCCGCAAGCTGCTGCAGAAGGTGGGCCTTGCCGGCTATGAAGACAAGTTCCCGTGGCAGCTGTCGGGCGGCATGCAGCAACGCGCGAGCATCTGCCGCGCGCTGATCCACGAGCCCAAGATGCTGCTGCTCGACGAGCCGTTCGGCGCGCTCGATGCCTTCACGCGCGAGGAGCTCTGGTGCATCCTGCGCGACCTCTGGACCGAGCAGCAGTTCAACGTGATCCTGGTCACGCACGACCTGCGCGAGTCGGTGTTCCTGGCCGACACGGTCTACGTGATGAGCAAGAGCCCGGGCCGCTTCGTGGTCAAGCGCGAGATCGAGCTGCCGCGCCCTCGCGAACTCGAACTCACCTACACCAAGGAATTCACCGACATCGTGCTGGAGCTCCGCGGCCACATCGGTGCGATCCGCGGCGGCACGACGGCCACTGCCCCCGCGGCAGCGGCGGCACATTGAGGAAGCGGGCATGAAGAACACCAAGCAACTCGAACGCTGGTCGCCCTGGCTGCTGCTCGTGGCGGTGATCCTGCTGTGGCAGGTGATCTGCGCGGGCTTCGGCGTGTCGGACTTCATCTTCCCGAGCCCGCTGCGCATCTGGGAGCAGTTCTGGGAATACAAGGGAATCATCGCGGGCCATGCCTGGCGCACCTACTGGGTCACGATGGCGGGCTTCGGCCTGGCGATCGTGGTGGGCGTGCTGCTGGGCTTCGTGATCGGCAGCTCGCGCCTGGCCTATGCCGCGATCTATCCGCTCATGACGGCCTTCAACGCGCTGCCGAAGGCGGCCTTCGTGCCGATCCTCGTGGTGTGGTTCGGCATCGGCATCGGGCCCGCGATCCTCACCGCCTTCCTGATCAGCTTCTTCCCGATCATGGTCAACATCGCCACCGGCCTCGCCACGCTCGAGCCCGAACTGGAGGACGTGCTGCGCGTGCTCGGCGCCAAGCGCTGGGACGTGCTCGTCAAGATCGGGCTGCCGCGCTCCATGCCCTACTTCTTCGGCTCGCTCAAGGTCGCGATCACGCTGGCCTTCGTCGGCACCACGGTCAGCGAGATGACCGCCGCCAACGAGGGCATCGGCTACCTGCTGATCTCGGCCGGCTCGGCCATGCAGATGGGCCTGGCCTTCGCGGGCCTGATGGTGGTGGGCGCGATGGCGATGCTGATGTACGAACTCTTCAGCGTGGTCGAGAAGCACACCACGGGCTGGGCCCACCGCGGATCGCAGGCCTGACGCGCGGCCCCTGCAGCCGCGGGCGCTGCAGGCACTAGTCGGCGAGCGGCAGGCGCCAACCTTTGGTGAGCCAGGCCGAACCGTAGAGACCGAGCCCGAACACCGCGTGCGTGGCAAGGCTCTGCCAGCGCGCCGCCCAGGGCCGTGGCGAGCGGCTGGCCGCCACGCCGAATCCCAGGGCCGGCTGCATCACGAAGAACGGCGCGGCCACGCTGCCGATGCCGACCGTGAGCGCCGGCCCCGGCGTCGGCCCGCGCGCCCAGCCGAGCCCCCAGACCGCGAGCAGCACGGCAGCGAACGCGATGCCGATCGCGTAGTGGGCGCTCCACCCGAGCAGGCGCTCGCCCGCGATCGGCGGCGAGGCGCCGATGGGATGGTGGCGAAAGCGCCCGCGCGCGAGGTGGCCGAGCCAGCGTCCGACCAGCGCATAGTCCAGCGCGCGTTGGCCGAGCAGCCGCTGTCGCACCAGCGCCCACACGTCCATCGCCACGGTCGCGCCGCCGCCGATCAGCAGCGCGCGCAGCATGAATTCGAGCGGCTCAGGCATGGCCGACCTTCATCACCGCAGGCGGCGCAGAACGCGCACGCGCATCGACCTGCCAGCAGGCGGCCGTGAAGCGCACCTCGACCCCATGGACGTAAGGCGCGAAGGCGGCGCGCACGGTCTCGATCACGCGCTCGCGCGTGGCGGCATCCGCCTGGTCGAGCGCGAGGCCCACGGGCCCGAGCCGGGCGAGGTACGTCGGCAGGCTCGGCTCGGGCATGCGGCAGGCGAACTCCACCGGCTGCACGTCGATGCCCGTCCAGCCGCTGTCCTCGAGAACCCTGGCCATGTGGTTGCGCTCGGCAAAGGCGAACTGCCCCGGTGCGCCCGGCCGGCGCGGTGGCAGGCCAGGCAGCAGCGGCGCCGCGGCCCGCTCGGCGGTCGTCATGAACGGGTTCTCGGCCGCGCTGCGCCAGGCGATGAAGCGCAGCGCCGCGCCCGCCTTCGCGGCCCGCCGCAGGTTCGAGAAAGCCCGGACCGGGTCGCCGAAGAACATGACGCCGAGACGCGAGACGACCGAGTCGAAACCCGCGGGCTCGAACACATGCGCCTGCGCATCGGCCTCGATGAAGCGGGCCGCGAGGCCCTCGCGGCCGGCGCGCGCGCGGGCGGCCTCGAGCATCGGCCGGGAGATGTCGATGCCCGTGCAGTGCCCCCGGGCGCCGAGCCGCCGCGCGAGCGCCAGCGTGACGGCGCCCGTGCCGCAGCCCACGTCGAGCACGCGGCTGGCGGCGCCCGCGGGCACGGCCTCGGCGAGCGGCGCCGCGAGCGGTTCGAAAAGCCCGTCGAGCAGTTCCTGCGTGTCGACCCAGGCGCGGCCCGCGGGGCCGTTCCAGAGCCTTGCCTGTTCGCTGTCGGCCTCGGGAATGTCGTTCATGGTGTGGTCCTTTCACTTGCCTTGGATAAGCGGAACCTGCACTATGCAAGCTCAAGTCGACTTGAGGTCAAGGGATGAAACATCTGGACATTGCCGAGGTGGCACAACGTTCCGGCCTGCCGGCATCGGCGCTGCGGTATTACGACGAGAAGGGCCTGATCACCTCCACCGGCCGGCGCGGGCTTCGGCGGTTGTTCGACGAGCGCGTGCTCGAACGGCTGGCGCTGATCGCGCTGGGCCGCGCCGCCGGTTTCTCGCTCGACGAGATCGCCGCGATGTTCGCGCCCGACGGCCGGCCCGACATCGACCGAAGGATGCTCGCGGCCAAGGCGGACGAGATCGACCGCACGATCCGCGGCTTGGCCGCGATGCGCGACGGCCTGCGGCATGCGGCGGTATGCCCGGCGCCGAGCCACATGGAATGCGCCACCTTCCGGCGCATCGTGGGCGCTGCCGCATCGGGGGCGATCGGCGGGCGGCGCCGGAAAGCGCCCGCCGTGCCGGCTGCGCCGGTGCCTACTGCTTCTCGGCGAGCCCGAGGTTCTTGATCAGGCCGGTGTAACGCGCCTGCTCGGCCTGCACGAAGGCCTCGAAGGCCTTGCCGTCGCGCCACACCAGCGGCGTGTTCGCCTGGTCGGCCTTGGCGGTGTAGGCCTGGGCGTGCGCGGCCTTCCGGCATGCGGCTTCGAGCTTCTGGCGGATCGGCGCCGGGAGCCCCTTGGGCGCGATCAGGCCGCCCCAGACCGACGCCTCGAGCGGAAAGCCCGTCTCCGCCGCGGTGGGCACCTCCGGATAGGCCGGCAGCCGGCGCTTCGCCAGCACCGCCAGGCCGCGCAGCTTGTACTGCGTGGAGACGGTCGGCGTCTCGTTGAACAGCGCCACGTGCTGGCCCAGCAGCCCGGTCACCATCTCGCCGGAGCTCTTGTAGGGCACGTGCAGCCCGGTGGCCTTGGCCTGATCGAGCAGCATTGCCATCGACAGGTGCAGCACCGTGCCGGTGCCCGACGAGCCGTAGGCCAGCTCACCGGGCTGCGCCTTGGCCGCGGCCATCACGTCGCCGAGCGTCTTGAAGCGTGAGTCGGGCTTGACCATCATCATCAGCGGCACGTCGTAGGTGCCGCAGAGGTGGTCGAAGTCGGCGTGGGTGTAGCCGGTGTTGCGCAGCGCGGGCTGCAGCACTTCGGGCCCGATGACCGACAGGCCTATGGTGTGGCCGTCGGCCTGCGCATTCTTCAGCGCCGTCATGCCGATGGCGCCGCCGGCGCCGGCCTTGTTGTCGATGACCACCGGCACGCCGAGTTGGTCGGCCAGGGGCTGCTGGAGAAAGCGCGCCATGATGTCGGAGGTGCCGCCCGGCCCGAAGGGCACGATGAGCGTCACGGGGCGCGAGGGGTAGGCGGGCTGGGCCTGCACGGTGGCAGACAGGCACAGGACGAGCGTGGCGGCGGCCGCGCATGCAGATTTCTTCGAGATCATGAAGGGTCTCCCTGGATTCGGTGAACGGCTCAATACACGGCGCTGTCGAAACCGCGCGCAAGGCTGGGCTGGATCGCGTCGATGAAGGCCGTGGCCTGGCGCACCATCATTCCCATGTCGGACGCGACGGCCACGAACGAATAGCCCATGGCCACGAAGCTGGCCACCGCCTCGGGCGTGGGGCCGACGATGCCGCACGGGATGCCGGCCTTGCGGCAGCGCGCGGCCACGTCGGCAATGACGGCCTGCACCTCGGGGTGCAGGATGTTGCCGATGTGCCCCATGTTGGCCGACAGGTCGCCCGGGCCGAGGAACAGCGCGTCGACGCCCTCGACCGCCGCGATGTCCTCCAGCGCGGCCACCGCGGTTTGCGTCTCGAGCTGGATGATGGTGAACACCGAATCGTTGGCGCGCTTGCCGTAGTCCTTCACGGTGCCGTAGCCGCTCGCGCGGAACATGGCCGCAAAACCGCGCTGGCCCTCTGGCGGGTATTTCGCGTACGAGACGGCGCGCCGCGCTGCGTCGGCCGAGTCGACGAAAGGCACCATCACGCTCTGCGCGCCCATGTCGAGCGCGCGCTTGAACAGCACCATGTCGTTGGCCGCGAGACGCACCACGGGCGCAGCGCGCGTGCCGGCAATCGCCTGCAGCACGTGCAGGGTGTCGCGCTCGTCGAGCGGCACATGCTCCTGGTCGACCACGAGCCACTCGAAGCCGGCGTGGCCCATGGCTTCGGCGGTGCTCGCGGTGCCGGACATGAGCCAGGTGCCGAGCGGCGTGCCGGGCTGCTGCAGGCGCTGGCGGAAAGGATTGGAAAGCAGGTCGGGTGTCGAGGACATGGTGCTGGAGGTGTGAAGGGTTGAAAAGGAAAAGACGCTGGAATGCGTCAGTAGATGGACGGCTCTGCCGTGGGCGCATTGCCGGCCAGCACAGCGAAGTCGCAGCCCTTGTCGGCCTGCGTCACTTCCTGCTGGTAGATGCGTGCATAGCCGCGTGCATGGGCCCGGGGCGGAGCGACCCATGCGGCGCGCCGGCCGGCGAGCTCGTCGTCGGAAACCTGCATGTCCAGCCGCCTCGCGCCGATGTCGAGCGTCACGATGTCACCCGTCCTGAGCAGCGCGAGCGGGCCGCCGACCGCGGACTCGGGCGCCACGTGCAGCACGCAGGTGCCGTAGTGCGTGCCGCTCATGCGTGCGTCGGAAATGCGCAGCATGTCGCGCACGCCACGCTGGAGCAGCTTCTTCGGAATCGGCAGGTTGCCCCATTCGGGCATGCCGGGCGCGCCGACCGGCCCGCCGTTGCGCAGCACGAGCACGGTGTTCTCGTCGGCGTCGAGCGCGGGGTCGTTCACCGCAGCGAGCATCTCGGCATTCGAGTCGAAGACCAGCGCGCGCCCGCTGTGGCGCAGCAGGTGCGGCGACGCGGCCGAGGGCTTGAGTACCGCGCCGTCGGGGCACAGGTTGCCGCGCACCACGGCCAGCGCCATGCCGGCCTCGGGGCACTCGGGTGTCGCGGCGATCAATGGCGCGCCGGCGTCGCGGATCACGTCGTCGTCGGTGCAGGTGCGCCCCGCGATGTTCTCGCCGAGGCTGCGGCCGGTGACGGTGAGCGCCGAAAGGTCCAACTGCGCGCTGATCTTGTTGAGGAGCGCGGGCAGTCCGCCGGCGTAGAAGAAATCTTCCATCAGGCGGTTGCCCGAAGGAAAGAGATTGGCCAGCACGGGCACGCGGCGCGCCATCTCGTCGAGGTCGTCCAGGCCGAGCGCGATGCCTGCGCGGCCGGCGATGGCCGGCAGGTGGACCGCGGCATTGGTGGACCCGCCGAGCGCCATGTACGCCGCCACGCCATTGAGCAGCGCGGCGCGGGTGACGATGCGCGAGGGCCGCAGGTCTTCCCACACCATTTCGACCGCGCGCCGTCCGCAGGCCCAGGCCATGCGCGTGTGGCCGGCGTCCATGGCCGGCACGCTTGCGGCACCCGGAAAGCACAGCCCCATCGCCTCGATGATCGAGGTCATGGTGCTGGCCGTGCCCATGGTGTTGCAGGTGCCCGGCGCGCGCGTCATCTTGGCCTCGAGCGCGATCCACTCGGGCTGCTCGATGTTGCCCATGACGTACTCTTCCCAGTACTTCTTGGTGTGCGTGCCGGCGCCCACGGCCTGGCCCTTGTAGCGGTCGTTGAGCATCGGCCCCGCGGGGCAGAAGATGGCGGGCAGGTCCATCGACAGCGCGCCCATCACGAGCCCCGGCGTGGTCTTGTCGCAGCCGCCCATCAGCACCGCACCGTCGAGCGGCAGGCTGCGCAGCAGCTCCTCGGTCTCCATGGCGAGGAAGTTGCGGTAGATCATCGTGGTGGGCTTGACCATCACCTCGCCCAGGCTCATGGCCGGCAACTCGAACGGATAGCCTCCCGCCTGCAGCACGCCGCGCTTCACGGCCGCGGCGCGCTCGCGAAGATGGGCGTGGCACGGCGACAGCTCGCTCCACGTATTGATGATGCCGATGACCGGCCGGCCCATGAACTCCTCGCGCGCGAGGCCTTGCTGCTGCATGCGCTGGCGGTGCGCGAAACCGCGGATGTCGTCGCTCGCGAACCAGCGCTGGCTGCGCAGTTCGGCGAGGGTCTTGCGTTTCGGAACGGTCATGGCCTCAGTCCAGCTGGATGCCGGCCTGCTTGACGGTGGTGGCCATGGCGGCGAGGTCCTTCTTCAGCAGCGCCTCGAACTCGGCCGGCGTGGAAGACAGGACCTCGTAGCCCTGCGCTTCGAGGGGCTTGCGGAATTCGGGCGACTCGAGCACGGCGCGCAACTCGGTGTTGAGCCGCGCGACGATGGGCGCGGGCGTGCCGCGCCGCACCAGCAGGCCGTTCCACACGATCGACACCACGCCCGGCACGCCGGCCTCGGCCATGGTCGGCACGTCGGGCAGCACCGGCGAGCGCTTGGTGTCGGCCACCGCGAGCACGCGCACCTTGCCGGCCTCGCGGAACGACACCACCGCGGGCAGATTGTGGAACATCATCGGGATCTGGCCGCCGAGCACGTCATTGAGCGCGGGCGGGCCACCCTTGTACGGCGCATGAATGAGTCGCGCGCCGCTCTTCTCCTGGAACACGACGCCCGCGAGGTGCATCGAGTTGCCGTTGCCGGCGGAACCGAAGACCAGCGTGTCCGGCGCGGCCTTCGCGGCGGCGGTCACATCGGTGAGGGTCTTGTACGGCGTGCCCGCGCCGACCACCAGCACGTTGGGCATCTGGTGCGTCAGCGTCACGGGCTGGAGGTCCTTGACGGGGTCGTAGCCCATCGACTTGTAGAGGTGCGGGTTCACCGCCAGCGTGCTCGTCGAGCCGAGCAGGATCGTGTAGCCGTCGGCCGGCTGCTGCCGGGCCGCATGGGCCGAGCCGATGTTGCCGTTGGCGCCGGCCCGGTTGTCGATGACCACCGCTTGCCCGAGCCGCTTGCCCAGCGCCTGTGCCAGCGGGCGCGCGATGGTGTCGGCAACGCCACCGGCCGGGTACGGCACGACGAGGGTCAGCGGACGGTTCGGGAAATTGTCCTGGGCATTGGCGCAGAGCGCGGCGGCGCCGGCGAGCGCGGCAATGGCAATTCGGGTGATCGGGTGCATGGTGCGATGGCTCCTGTCGGGTCGGTGATGGATGGGTGCGCGCGGTCTCAGGGCACCGGGGTCGGCAGCGACCTGCCCCCGGCCCACGCCTCGACGTTGGCCACGACGAGTTCGCCCATGGCACGACGGGTTTCGTGGGTGGCACTGGCGATGTGCGGCGTCAGCACCACCTGCGGCATGGCCAGCAGCGGCGCCGGAACGTTCGGTTCGTCGGCGAAGACATCGAGGCCCGCCGCGGCGATGCCGCCCGACACCAGGCGTTCGACCAGTGCCTCCTGGTCGACCACCGAGCCACGCGCGATGTTGATGAACACGCCCTGGGGCCCGAGCGCATCGAGCACCTCGGCCGAGACCAGGTGGCGTGTGGCCGCGCCGCCGGGCGTGGCGGCGATCAGCACGTCGCTCCACGCGGCGAGCGCCCTGGGCGAGTCGAAGTACGCGTAGGGCACGTCGGCCTGCTGGCGCCGGCCGGCATAGCCGACCGTGGTGTCGAAGGCGACGCAGCGGCGCGCGATCAGGCGCCCGATGTTGCCCAGCCCGACGATTCCGATGCGGCTGCCTGCGAGCCGCCGTCCCAGCGGCAGCGGGCCTCGCGCCCATGCGCCGTCGCGCACATGCCGGTCGGCCGCAGGCACCTGGCGGAACACCGCGAGCAGCAGCGCCAGCGCGAGGTCCGCCACGTCGGCCGACAACACGCCGGGCGTGTGGGTGACGGCGATGCCGCGCTGGCGTGCCCCCTCGACGTCGATCGCGTCGTAGCCCACGCCGTTGCAGGCGATGAGTTCCAGTTTCGTGAGGTGTTCGGCGCTGCCCGCGGGCAGGCCGATCAGCCCGTTCGTGATGACGACCCGCACCTCGGCGCCGCGCTGGCGCAGGAAATCGAGCGGCGCGGGCAGCGCGCTCCAGCGCACGATCTCGCAGGCGCCTTCGAGCGGCTGCAGCAGCTCGGGTGGGAGCGGAATGATGACGAGGAGAACGGGTCGGGGCATGGAGAGGATCGGCGGGTGAGCCGGTGGAAAAACAGGAAATGTCACCGGTAACATTGCTGCGACTGTATATTTCGCGCCAGCCATGCGTCAACCCGTTCGAACTGGATCAAGGGAAAACCACGAGCCGCCACCCGGCGGGCCGGAAGGTGCGGCCGAAGGGTCGGCGCCGGCACGCGCACGCACGCCCCGGCGCAAGCTCGGCACCCACACCATCCACGACGTGGCCGCGCTCGCGGGCGTGTCGTCGATCACCGTGTCGCGCTACTTCAATGCGCCCGAGAAGGTGTCGCCCCGCGTCCGCGAGCAGCTGCGCCAGATCATTCTCGAGACCGGCTACGTGCCGAACCAGATGGCCGGGCGTCTCGCGTCGGCCGAAAGCCGGGTGGTCGGTGCCGTGATGCAGAACACCGGCAGCCTGACCTTCGCGTCGCTCGTGAAGGGCATGGCCGACGGCTTCGAGGCGTCGGGCCTGCAACTGCTGCTGGCCAACACCGAGTACTCCGAGGTGCTGGAGGAGAGGGCCATCCGCGCCTTCGTCGGGTGGCACCCGAGCGCGCTGATCCTCACGCGCGACGACCACACGCCGGAGTCCGATGCGCTACTGCAGGCCTGCCGCTGCCCCATCGTCGAGACCTGGGGCGTGGTGCCCGGACGGCCCTTTCACCAGGTCGGCTTTCCGCATGCGGACATCGGCATCGAGCTGGCCCGGCACTTCCTGGCGCAAGGTGCGCGGCGCATTCGCTTCGCATTGCGCGGCGCGCCCGAGGACTTTCGCGCGCAGCAGCGCGCGCTCGGCTATGCCGAAGCCATGAAGGCCGCGGGGCTGGTGCCCGACATCGAAGTCTCTACCCTCACGGACGAGTTCGACGCTGGCGCCCAAATCCTGGAGCGGCTGGCACACCAGAGCGCGGCAGAGCGGCCCCAGGCCGTGATCTTCGCCAGCGACAACATGGCCGTGGGCGCCATCCTGAAAGCACCGGAACACGGCATCCGCTTTCCTCAGGACTTCGCGATCGCCGGCTTCGGCGATGCGCCGATCGCCGCGCGGCTGCATCCGTCGCTCACGACGGTGCGCCCCGAGCCCTATGCCATCGGGCTCAAGGCCGCGCAGGTGGTGCTGCAGCTGAAGGCCGACAAGCAACCCGATGCGCCGCCCGCGCTGCACATCGTGCCGTGCCAGCTGATCGTGCGCGAGAGTTCGCGCATCGCCGGCACCTGAGCGCCGGCGGCGCGGTCATTCGTCCTGCTGCAGCAGCAGCAGCAGCGAGGCCTCGTCGCGCCAGTAAGCGACGGCGCCCAGCCAGCCTTCCCACACGCAGCCATTGCAGCCGCGGCCGCAGCAGGTGGTGGGCGCAGGCGGCGGCACACGCATGGCGATGTTCCGCGCCCGCAGCAGCGACTGGATGCGCGCAATCAGCGCCTGGGCGCTGGCCAGGTCGGTCGGGGCGATGAGGTCGAGGACAGGGGCAGTCACCTACCAGAAAATCCAGAGCGCGAGGCCGCCAAAGATCGTCCACTTCACGAGGTAGTACGCCCGCTTGTCCCAGGCCTTGAGCCGCTTGCCGAGTACGCGGACCTGGTAGATGTACTTGAACGCGCGGTTGAGGCCGCCGGTCTTGTCACCGGCGTCGTTGGGCGATGCCGCAGCGGCCAGCAGGTTCTTCGCGAACCAGCGGTTCACCGCGCTGGCCCAGCGGTATTTCAGCGGACGCTCGATGTCGCAGAACAGGATCACGCGGTCATGCTCGGTGGTGTTCTCGGCATAGTGGATGTAGGTTTCGTCGAACACCACCGCCTCGCCGTCGCGCCAGTGGTAGCGCTGGCCGTCCACGTCGATGTAGCAGCCCTCGGCGCCGGGCGTCCACAGACCCAGGTGGTAGCGCAGCGAACCGGCGAACGGGTCGCGGTGGCGCACCAGGCGGCTGCCGGGCGGCAGCTCGGCGAACATCGCGGCCTTGATGGTGCCGATGCCCTTGAGCAGCTCGGTGGTGCGCGGGCACAGCTCGGCCGCGGACGGATGCGCATCGTCGTACCACTTCAGATAGAAACGCTTCCAGCCGCTCTTGAAGAAGGAGTTGAAGCCCACGTCGTTGAACTGGTTCGACGCCTTGATGCTGCCGCCGTTGCGCATGGCGAGTGCCTCTTCGCGGATGACCTCCCAGTTCTCCTCGAGCACGCGCATCTCGGGGAACTGCGCGGGCGAGAGATACGGCGTGCCCGGCACCTTCGAGAACATGTACATGAACACGTTCAGCGGTGCGAGAAAAGTGGAATGGTCCGACAGCTGCCTGAAGAAGCGGTGCCGGACCTGGCCGCGAAAGTGAACGTAGAGCGCACTGAGCGCGAAGATGGCGAGGATGACCCACTTCATTTGTTGAAAAGTGTCTTGTGGAGCGGGCGGGTAGTGTAGTTCTTCACACTTGTCCCGACCGATGGCGGCCTTTTCAGCGCCGAAGCAGCTTGATCAGCGCCGCGAACTCCTCGCCGCCGAGCCCCGCACCATCGGCGCGCCTCAACAGCCCCGCCGCGAAGGCAGGGAACTCGGTGTTGATGCCGGCCTGCTGCGCGGTGTCGAGGATGCGCTGCGTGGCCTCGACCGAAATACGCATCGGGCTTTGCGAGATCGCGAAGTCGCCCGACTGGATGACCTTGGCCTCGTGCTGCAGGAAGCCCGCGAAGGTCGACATGATCCCGGCCACGATGCGGCCGTACTCCGCCACGTCGAACCCCTCGTGCTCGGCCACGCGCGCGCCGTGCACGAAGCCGATCAGCGTGCCGTAGACGGTCGACAGCGTGGCGAGGTCCATCGCGGCGGCGGCGCTGGACTTGTCGCCGAGGTAGACGATGCCGCCGCCGAGCACACCGAGCATCGGCTCGGACGCGCGGAACACGGGCTCGGCGCCCGACATCAGGATCGGCGTGTCGGGCTGGCCCATCTGCTCTGGCGCGGCCTGGATCGCGCCCTCGAGGTAGCGCGCGCCCTGCTTGTGCGCCCAGGCCTCGGCGTCCCTCGCGTCCTGCGGGCTACCGGTGGTGAGCTGCACCAGCAGGCGCCCGTCCATGGCGGCGGCCACGCCGTCCATGGCGAGGACCGCATCGGCTGCGCGGTAGTCGTAGACGCACATCAACACCACCGGGCTTGCGCGCACGGCTTCGGCCGCACTGCGCGCCAGCGTGGCACCGCGCGCCACGAGCGCTTCGGCCTTGGCGGCGCTGCGGTTCCATACGGTGACCTCGTAGCCCTGCGCGATGTACAGGCTGGCAAGGGTCTGGCCCATCGATCCGAGGCCCAGGACGGTGATCTGCTTTTGCTTCATGACGTTTTGCTCAATGCGATGTGAAGAGGCGTGTATCGTCTGATGTGGCTTTCACTCGGTCAAGTACCTACAATAAAGTGAGGTACTTACCAAAACAGCAGTATTGGAACGAACGACATGGCATCGAAGAAGCCTTACGTCTGCGGCATCGGGCCCGCATTCGAGGTCATCGGCGGCAAATGGAAGGCGCTGATCCTCTGGGAGCTGCACCTGCAGCCGCGCCGCTTCGGCGAGCTCAGGCGGATGCTGCCGGGCATCAGCGAGAAGATGCTGATCCAGCAGCTGCGCGAGCTCGAGACCGACGGCATCGTCGCGCGCGAGGTGTTCCGCGAGGTGCCGCCGCGCGTCGAGTATTCGGAAACCAAGCTCGGCGCCACGCTGAATGCGGCGCTCGGTCCGCTGGCCGACTGGGGCGACCGCCATGCCAAGCGCGTGGCGGCGGCACGCAAGCTCGCGTCGGCCGAAGCCTGACGGCCCGTCCGCGGGGCCGGCGCAGGTTCAGTCGGCCCAGCCGGTCTGGATCTCGGTCTTCACCTCGGTCATGAGCTTGTGCACCGGGCACTTGGCGGCCACGCGCATCAGTTCGTCGCGCTGCGCCTCGCTGAGATCGCCGCTCACGCGCAGCTTCGTGTCGAGGCGGTAGACGCCCTTGCGCTCCTCGCTATCGTCGCGGTCGACCGCCACCTCGATGTCTTCGACCGGAATGCCCTTGCGGCGCGCATAGATCAGCACGGTGAGCGCCTTGCAGGCCGCGAGCGAGGCATCGTAGAGATCGTGCGGCTCGGGGCCTGCGTCGCTGCCGCCGCCCGCGGGCGAGGCATCGATGGCGATCTCGTGGTTGCGGATCTTGAGGATGTGGCGCGTGCCGGTGGTGCCGTCGCGGCGGATCGAAAGGCTCATGGGGCGGTCCTTGGGTGCTTGGATCAGGCCGGCGATGGTAGCCGCCGAGGCACCAGCCCTGCTTACCGGTCCATTGCCAGCACCAGCGTTTCCTTGATCTCTTCCATCACCACGTAGCTGTGCGACTCGGCTGCCACCGGCAGCTTCTTGAGGATGTCGCCGAGCAGGTGCCGGTATTCGCTCATGCCGCCGAGGCGCGCCTTCACGAGGTAGTCGAAGCTGCCCGACACCAGATGGCATTCGAGCACCTCGGGCATGTGCAGCAGTTCCTTGCGCACCTTGTCGAACACGTCGCCCGACTTGGCCGAGAGCTTGATCTCCACGAACACCAGCAGCGTCTTGCCGAGCGCCTCGGGCGACACATGGGCGTGGTAGCCGCTGATGACGCCCTCGCGCTCCATTCGCTTCACGCGCTCGGTGCAGGGGGAAGCCGACAGCCCGATGCGCTCGGCGAGTTCGGTCATGGAAATGCGGCCCTGGCGCTGCAGCACGTCGAGGATCTTGCGGTCGATGCGGTCGAGTTCGGGCATTTCACTTGGCGCGGGGCGTTGCCCGTCTTTCGGCAGTTGTTTTCACTGGGTAGACCAAAAATTCGATGAAATCCACTCCATTTTGAAGCATAAATTCTGGCTATTCACCTTCATACCGGTAGATACCCATGAAAGTCATCGTTCTCGGCGGCGGCGTGATCGGCACCACGACGGCCTACTACCTCGCACGCTCGGGTGCCGAAGTGACCCTGCTCGACCGGCAGGCCGGCACGGCCGAGGAAACCAGCTTCGCCAATGCGGGCCAGGTGTCGCCGGGCTACTCGACGCCATGGGCGGCGCCGGGCATTCCGCTGAAGGCGCTCAAGTGGATGTTCCAGAAGCATGCGCCGCTGGCGGTGCGCCCCGACGGCACGCTGTTCCAGCTGCGCTGGATGGCGGCGATGCTGCGCAACTGCTCGCCGGAACGCTATGCAGTCAACAAGGAACGCATGATGCGCGTGGCCGAGTACAGCCGCGGCTGCCTGCAGCAGCTGCGCGCCGAGACCGGCCTCGCCTACGAGCACCGCACCGGCGGCACGCTGCAGCTCTTTCGCACGCAGGCGCAGCTCGACGCGGTGCAGCGCGACATCGCGGTGCTCGAGGAATGCGGCGTGCCCTACGAGCTGCTCGAACGCGATGCGCTCGCGCGCGTCGAGCCCGCGCTCGCCGGCGCGCGCGACCGGCTCACGGGCGGGCTGCGCCTGCCCAACGACGAGACCGGCGACTGCCATCTCTTCACGCGCGGGCTGGCCGAGATCGCACGCGGCCTGGGCGTCGATTTCCGCTTCGGCCAGCAAGTGGCCGCGCTCGAGATGGCGGGCGACCGCATCACGGGCGTGCGCACCACGGCCGGCAAGATCCTCACGGCCGACCGGTACGTGATGGCCTTCGGCAGCTACTCGCGCCCCGCACTCGCATCGCTCGGCCTCGACATCCCTGTGTACCCGGTCAAGGGCTACTCGCTGACCGTGCCGCTCGTCGACGAGGCGCTGGCGCCGCAATCGACCGTGCTCGACGAGACCTACAAGGTGGCCGTCACGCGTTTCGACAACCGCATCCGCGTGGGCGGCATGGCCGAGCTCGGCGGCTTCGACCTGCGGCTCAATCCCGCGCGCCGCGCCACGCTCGAGAAGGTGGTGAGTGACCTGTTCCCCGGCGGCGACCTGCCGCGCGCCAGCTTCTGGACCGGCCTGCGCCCGATGACGCCCGACGGCACGCCGATCGTCGGCGCCACGCGATTTGCCAACCTGTTCCTCAACACCGGCCACGGCACCCTCGGCTGGACCATGGCCTGCGGCTCGGGCAAGCTCATTGCCGACATCGTGACGGGCCAGCGCCCCGAGATCCGCACCGAAGGGCTTGCGATGGACCGCTACCAGGCGGGTTCGGCACGCATGGGGAGCAGGCGCCCTGCCACTGCAGTCGCCTGAGAAAAGCGGGCTGCCCGGGTACGGGCTTCAGGCAGCCTTCGCCACCACCACCGCCTGGTCAATTCCCCGGTACACCTCCGCCTCGCCAAACCGCGCCAGCAGCTGCATCAGGTGCTTGCGGATCAGCATGCCGGGCCGGTCCGAGTCCATCGAATACTCGATGCCGCGGCGGCGCGTGTCGACCACGGCGTCGGGGTCGGTCGACTCGAGGATGTCCTTGTCCTCGCGCGTGATCTCCTCGTCGAAGTCGATCAGCATCTGCGCCGGGCAGTCGGCCTCGGTGTCGTTGCGGAACAGCCATTGGCACAGCTGCATGCGCGTGTCGTCGATCGGCGTGAAGCAGTTGATGATGATGTGGCGCACGCCGCTCGGGTACTCGATGTCGAGGCGGCGCGAGAACGGCATGAAGTAGGCATTGCGCATGTGGCGCGTGGTGATCGCGTCGGTCACGCCGCTGATCGCATGGAACCTGGCCGGATTGGCCGCCTCGATCACCGTCTCGGCATGGAAGCCGCCCTCGTTCTCGACCAGTTCGTACCGGCTCGGCTTCGGGCTCGCGGCCACGCCGAAGGTGGCGCGGTGCACGAAGCTGAAGTGCGAGTTGTCGAACGAATTCTCGAGCGCACGCAACGGGCTGGTCTGCCATTCCTCGTAGAACTGGAAGATCGTGCGGTAGCCCGGATCGCCGAACTCCGGGATCGCCGGAATGTCGGCGACCGGCTCCTCCAGCGCCACCCAGGCATAGCCGTAGCGCGCGGTGCAGCGGTAGGCGGTGGTGCGGTACTCGGGCGAGATCTTGCGATCGGGCTCGTACTGCGGAATGCGGATCACCTGGCCGCTGCGGTCGTAGGTCCAGCCGTGGTAGCCGCACTGGATCGCGCCCTGGCCGCAGGCCTTGCCTTCGCCGTCGACGCACCAGCCCTTCGAGAGCTTGGCGGTGCGGTGGCAGCAGCGGTCGCGCAGTGCCGCGGGCTGGCCCTCGGCGTCGATGAAGAGAACGATGTCCTCGCCCAGCAGCTTGAATGGCTTCGGGCCGGTGGCAAGTTCAGTGAGCGGCATGACGGCATGCCAGAACTTGCGGAAGACGGGTTGTCGGGAAACGAGCATGCGGGACTCCTTCTGTTGCACGTGGGTACGGACGAACCTGAAAGAGCAATTTCCCGCCGCGAGGCTGAACGCTTCTACTCTGCGCGACCAGCCTTGCAAGTTGCGCGCCCGCATTGTGCCCGCTCGGGAAGGCTCGCGCTGGCATGCGTCGTGCAATAGCCATTGCAAGAGTAGAAGCGTTCAGCAGCGCACGCACCATTCACGTGCGCCCGCCCGGAAATTGCTCTTGCGAGGCCTCCCTGCCACCGCGGGAGGGATCACAAGACGACCGACCCCGGAGCCCCACCATGCAACGCCGACTCTTTCTTGCCGCAGCAGCCACCGCCGCCAGCGTCGCCGCCCCTCGCGTGTTCGCGCAGGGCAGCAACAACAAGCTCACGCCCATCAAGTTCACGCTCGACTTCCGCATCAACGGGCAGACTGCGCCGTTCTTCCTTGCGCACAGCAGGGGCTACTACCGCGACGACGGCCTCGACGTGACCATCGACACCGGCGCCGGCTCGGTTGCCTCGATCACGCGCATCGCGAGCGGCGTGTACCAGATGGGCCTCGGCGACATCAGCTCGCTGGTGGAGTTCAATGCACAGAATCCGGGCACCCCGATGGTGCAGGCCGTGTACCAGTACTACAACCGTGCACCCTTCGTGATCATCGGCCGCAAGGACCGCGGCATCACCGGCGACTTCAAGAGCCTGGCCGGCAAGAAGGTGGCCGCGGCCGCCGTCGAGGCCACCCGCCGCGCATGGCCCATGGTGGCGCGCAGGCAGGGCATGCGAAGCGATGTCTTCCAGTGGCAGACCACCGACTTCTCGGCGCGCGACAACGTGATGGTGCGCGGCGATGTCGATGCCGCCACCTATTTCCACGACTCGGCGATCTCGCTCTTCGCGCGCATGAAGCCGGACGAACTCTCGGTGCTCAAGTATTCGGACGCCGGCGTCGACCTCTACGGCAACGCGATCCTCGCGAGCAGCAACCTGATCGCGCAGAATCCCGGGGTGGTCGCGGCCTTCCTGCGCGCGACCAACCGGGCCATCGTCGAGACCTTCGCCAATCCGGCGCCCAGCATCGCCGCCATGCGCCAGCGCGAACCGATCCTCGACGAGAAGATCGAACTCACGCGCTGGGGCGTCACGGCGCAGTACGTGGGCGCGGCCGACGCGCGCAGCCATGGCCTCGGCGACATCCGCAAGCTCACGCTCGAGCAGCAGGTCGACCAGGTCGTCGACGTCTTCGGCCTCAAGGTCAAGCCCGCGTCCGACGCCATCTTCAACACGTCGATGCTGCCATCGCGCAACGAACGCAACCTTCCCAAGGCATGAACTTCAGCAATCTCACCACCACCACCACCCACACCGCGCTTCCCGAGGAAGCCACGCTCGACGAACGCGACGAGCGCTACCTGCGCAAGGCGATCGTCTGGTCGCATGCGGCGCGCCGCCGCGGCAACCGGCCGTTCGGCTCGGTGATCGTCTCGGCCGACGGCGAGGTGCTCGCCGAGGCGGCCAACAGCAACAGCGAGACCGGCGACTGCACCGCCCACGCCGAGGTCAACGCGCTGCGCGCGCTCGCGGGGCGCGGCCTCACGCGCGAGGAACTGGCAGGCGCCACGATCTACGCGTCGGGCGAGCCCTGCGTCATGTGCGCGGGCGCGATCTTCTGGTCGAACATCGGCCGCGTGGTGTTCGGCATCGATGCCGAACGGCTTCGCGCGTTCCGCGGCGAGCGGCAGGACCAGCGCGACGCCGAGCTCTCGTGCCGCGACGTGTTCCGCGCTTCGCCGCACCCGATCGAGTGCATCGGACCCGCCTTGGTCGACGAAGCAAGCGCCGCCCACGACGGTGCCTGGAAATAGCGGCAAGGAAGGCGCGCCCGCATAGACTCGTTGGATGCCCTGGCACGCCCATCTCCATCTCGACTACCGGCAGGAAGCCGCGCGCAGCGTGGCGCGCTTTCGCCATGACGGCCCGCTCCGGATCCTGCAGAGCCTCTACCCCGAAGGCGATGCCGTCTGCCACAACGTGCTGGTGCATCCGCCGGGCGGACTGGTCGGCGGCGACACGCTCGACATCGAGATCGATGCGGCCGATGGGAGCCACGGCCTCGTGACCACGCCCGGCGCCTCGCGCTTCTACCGCTCCGAGGGCGAGCTCGCATTGCAGCGCACGCGCATCCGGCTCGCACCGGGTGCGCGGCTCGAATGGCTGCCGCTCGAGGCGATCTGCTACAGCGGCTGCCAGGCCGAGAACCGGCTCGTCATCGAGGCCGCGCCCGGTGCCGAGATGATCGGCTGGGACGTGACCGCCCTCGGCCTGCCCAACGCCGGCCAGCCGTTCGAACGCGGCAGCTACCTGCAGCACATCGAAGTGCCCGGCGTGTGGCTCGAGCGTGGCCGAATCGACGCGGCCGACCAGCGGCTGCTGCAAAGCCCGCTGGGCTTCGGCGGCCACCGCTGCATCGCGTCGCTGTTCTTCGTCGCGGGCAAGCCGGCCGACCGCGCGCGGCGCGAGGCGCTGCTGGCGCTCGCACGCGCCGCCATCGACGCCGGCGGCCTGCAGGAGAGCGCGGGCGCGACAAGCCCGCATGCCGAAGTCGTGGTGCTGCGCGTGCTCGCGCCGGTGGTCGAGCCCGCCATGCAGCTGCTGCGGCAGGTGTGGCAGGCATGGCGCGCCGAACTCTGGCGCCTGCCCGCCAGCTCGCCGCGCATCTGGAGCACTTGAAGACGCCCCCCCCGAAGCGCCTGCGGCTGGCTATGCCGCCTTGGGCTCGGGGATGATCGCGGTCAACGCAAAGTCGATGAGGTGCAGCCAGGTCGCTTCGAGCCGCATGATGCTGTGGTGGTCGGAACCCGGCACCGTCTGCACGCAGACCGGCGTGGGCCAGGCCGCGATCAGTTTCTGCGAGCGCTCGGGCAGCACGACGTCGTCGCGTTCCGCCAGCAGGACCTGTGTCTTGGCCGCCACCTCCTTGCAGTGCGAGAGCGAGTTGAAGCGGTTGCGCAGCAGCAGCGACAGCGGCACCAGCGGAAAGCGCCGCTTGGCCACCTCGAGGATCGAGTCGTACGGCGTGACCAGCTGCAGGCTCGCGAACTGGTCCTGGTGCGCGACGAGCTGGATCGCCACGCCGGTGCCGAGGCTGCGCCCCACCACATGCAGCCGCACGCCCGGGAAGGCCTTGTGCAGGTGCCGGGCGAACTGCACCGCGTCGGCGACCGATGCGATCTCCGACGGATGGCCTTGGGAATCAGCCACGCCGCGGTAGTTGACCGCCGCAAAACCGAAGCCTTCGGGCAGCCAGTGCAGCGCCTGCGCGGTCGCGCGCACGTCTTCGCCGCGGCCCGCGAAATAGATGAACAGGTCCTTCAGCGCAGCCTCGCCCTGCGGGTGATAGACGTAGCCGCGGACCATGCCCCCGGGCACGGTGTGTGAATAGGTCGAGAACGCGTCCGACAAATGGACCACCGGGAGCTTGCGGGCGTGAAAGAGGATGTGCCCCTGCCGCGTGGCAAGCAGCGTCCAGTAGGCCGCGATGGCGCCCAGGGTAGCGGCCGAGGCCGAGAGTGCGATGCGGAAGGCTTTTTGGCGTGACAACAAGGGGGGTTTGCTCCAGAGATGCAGGGGGGGGCGCCGCCTACTTGCGGCAATCGCCACCGACCGACACCGTGCCGTCCTTGCACTCCGTCAGGATCGCTTCGTCGTTCGACGGCGATGGCGCAGCCGCTGGTGTCGACGCAGCCGCTACCGATGCACTTTCGCGCTGGTAGACGATCTTCTTGCTGCCGAGTTCGCAGCTGCCGACCACCTGGCCGGGGGCCTGCGCATCGGAATCGAGGGTGACGACCGAGAAGCGCGCCACGCCGGCCGCGGCGATCTTCGATTCGATCTGCGCGCGCAGCGCTTCGCAGCCTTCAGCGCCGTGGGCCGCGCCCGCGAAGGCGAACGCGAGTGCGAGGGAAATCGTCCAGGGTTTCATGATGGGAATGCCTCGTGGCGAACGGTTCTCACGCGGAGAGTCTAGCCCGCTCGCCGCCCGCTTTGCTGCCGGACACATCCCCGTACACCTGCCGGAAAGCGCGGCAATCCGCGCCCGGCGCCTCGATTCATTCGCAGGCGTTCCGGCCGGCCGGCGACTGACGCAGCCGATTGAGGAAGACGAGCTGCACCTTCGCGGTTTCGCTGCCCTGCGATGCGGCGCGCAGCATCCAGCTGCGCGCTTCGCAGCGGTTCGCGCGGATGCCCGGGCCATACAGCGTGGCGCCGGTGAGCAGCACCATGCCGAGCATCTCCTGCGCCTCGGCGTGGCCTTCGCCTGCCGCCTGGCGCAGTTCGCGGAGCATGGCCGTGTAGTCGCGCGCCGCCTGCGCCTCGAGCGCGAGTTGGAAGCGCTGCTCGGCATGCAGCACGACGACATCGCGCCCCGCCGGCTGCGCCGCGGACGTTGCCACGGCGCACAGCGCGGCGGAAAAAAGAAGAGGTATGCGCCAGCGCAGCGAGCGGCTTGCGATGCCGGAGATTCGGGATGCCATCGATGAGCTCCATTGTTGTGTTGTTGCAATGGCTTGCATCGTGGCAGCAGGCGCGCGCCGCGGGAAACTGGATTTCGCGCAGCCGGCCTCAGCCTCCGCCTGAGCCCATTGCGCTAACATCGCGTCCGCGGTTGCAAGCCGCGCCCGGACCCGCGGGAAGGGTGGAACCCACTTGCTTCATCTGCTTGCTGACCAGTCAGCGCCTTTGTGCAGCCGGATTGCGGGTCGTCGGCGCTTCATGCACGGAGGTTCATGTGAAACGCATTCCCGCACGGCCCGACATCGGCCATCTCAAGAAGCAAGCCAAGCAACTGCTTGCCGCCTTGCGCCAGGGCGACCCCGCCGCCTTCTCCCGCTTCCGCGGCGCATTGCCCGTCGCCGCCCGAAGAGACGACGCAGCCATTTCCGCACTCGGCCTGCGCCTGCACGACGCACAGTCGTGCCTGGCGCGCGAGTACGGCTTCGCGTCGTGGGCGGACCTGCAGGGCTTCGTGCAGGCCCGCGCCGCAGTGGCGAACGACCCCGCCCGCGCGGTGCTGCTGTGGCTGCGCACGGCCTATGCGGGCGAGATCGCGGGCGGCAACAACCTGGCCCGGCCGGCCGTGGCCGCACGGCTCGTCGACGAAAGCCCTGACCTGGTGCGCAGCAGCGATCCGTGGCTCGCCTGCACCGTCGGCAATGCCGAACTGCTGCGCGAGACGATCGCGCGCGACTCCGGCTGGGTCCGGCGGGCCGGCGGCCCGCTTGCGCTGCCGCCGCTCCATGCGGTGGCGTTCTCCAGCCTCTTGCAGTTGCCGCGCTTCCGGGACGGCCTGCGCACCTGCGCCAAGCTGCTGCTCGACGCCGGCGCCGATCCGAACCAGTCCATCGGCAGCCGCTGGCCGCCCGCCTCGCTCGCGGCACCGGCCGAAGGCATCCGGCTGTCGGCGCTGTACGGCGCGGCCGGGCTGAACCGCGACGCGGAAATCACGCGGCTGCTGCTCGAGGCCGGCGCCGATCCGAACGACGGCGAATCGCTCTACCACTCGCTCGAGGAACCCGCATGCACGCGCCTGCTGCTCGCGGCGGGCGCGCGCGTGGCCGGCACCAACGCGCTCTATCGCGTGCTCGACCTCGACCGTCTCGAATCGCTGCAACTGCTGCTCGCCCATGGCGCCGACCCGAACGAAGCGGCGCCGGGCGCACCGACCAGCGACTGGGGACGCCCCCTGCTGTGGGCGCTGCGGCGGCGGCGCTCGGCCGCGCACATAGAGGCGCTGCTCGACGCCGGCGCCGACCCCTCGGCGCGCACGCCCGAGGGCGTCGATGCGCGCACGCTCGCGCTGCGCTTCGGCCTCACCGACGTGGCGCGGCTGCTCGCGGAACGCGCGGGCGGCGATGCGCCGCTGCCGCCCGACGAGCAGTTCGTCGCGGCCTGCGCGCGCGGCGATGCGGCGACGGCACGGCGCCTGCAGGCGCAGCATCCGCAGTGGCCCGCCAGCCTCTCGCCCGCGCAGCTGCGCCTGCTGCCCGAACTGGCCGCCCAGCCCGGCTGCGGCGCGGCGGTTCAGTGCATGGTCGAACTCGGCTGGCCGATCGCCACCCCGGGCGGCGACTGGGAGGGCTCGGCGCTCAACCAGGCGGTGTTCCGCGGCGATGCGGCGCTCACGCGCTTCCTGCTCGCGCATGGCGCCAGCTGGACCGAGCGGCACGGCTTCGGCGACGACGCGAGCGGCTCGCTGTCATGGGCCTCGATCAACCGGCCGACCGACGACGGCGACTGGGCCGGCTGCGCCGAGGCGATGGTCGCGCATGGCCTGCCCGCTGCGCAGCCCGATCCCGGCGGCTCGGACGGCGTGATCATGGACGGGCGGCTCAAGTGGTTCTCGGACGAGGTGACCGAGGTGCTGCTCGCGGGGCGCTAGCAGCCGAGGGGGCGCTAGCAGCAGCGCCCCTTGCCCGCGCCGTACCGCGCCTCGAGCCGTTCGCGAAAGAACTCCTCGTAGCTCATCGGCGGCCGGTCCGGATGGGTGGCCGCCATGTGGCTCAGGTAGGCGTCGTAGTCGGGCAGGCCGACCATGAGCCGCAGCGACTGCTTGAGCGAGCGCGCGAAATAGCGTCCCGCTTCCGGCAAGGCCAGCCCCATGGCATTGCCCCTCAGCGCGCCGCAGGTGCGGCGAAGGGCTCGAACGGCGTTTCCTGCGCGGTCGGCCGGTGGGCCGCGCGCGCCGCGAGGCAGGCCTTGATGCTGTAGACCAGCACGCTGAGCACCACGAACATGAAGAGCGCGCAGAGCGCGGCGTCGAGCCGGTCGTTGAAGACGATGCGCGCCATGGCCTCGGGCGTCTTCGCGGGCGCGACCAGCACGCCGTTGGCCAGACCTTCCGTGTACTTCGCGGCATGCGAGAGGAAGCCGATCTTCGGGTCGGGCGAGAAGATCTTCTGCCACCCCGCCGTGAGCGTGCAGGCCAGCAGCCACACGGCCGGCGCGATCGCCACCCACGCATAGCGCTCGCGCTTCATGCGGAACAGCACCACCACGCCGAGCAGCAGCGCCACCGCGGCCAGCATCTGGTTCGAGATGCCGAACAGCGGCCACAGCGTGTTGATGCCGCCGAGCGGATCGACCACGCCCTGGTAGAGAAAGTAGCCCCAGGCCGCCACGCACAGCGCGGTGGCGAACAGGTTGGCCGGCAGCGAGTCGGTGCGCTTGAGCGCGGGCACGAAGCTGCCGAGCAGGTCCTGCAGCATGAAGCGGCCCGCGCGGGTTCCGGCGTCCACCGCGGTGAGGATGAAGAGCGCCTCGAACAGGATCGCGAAGTGGTACCAGAAGGCCATCATGGCCTGGCCGCCGATCACCTGGTGCAGGATGTGCGCCATGCCCACGGCCAGTGTCGGCGCGCCGCCCGCGCGGCCGAGGATCGTGGTCTCGCCCACGTCCTTCGCGGTCTGCACCAGCATCTCGGGCGTGACGACGAAGCCCCAGCTCGAGATCGTCTGCGCCGCCTGCTCGACGGTGCTGCCCACGAGCGCCACGGGGCTGTTCATCGCAAAGTAGATGCCGGGCTCGATGCACGAGGCCGCCACCAACGCCATCACCGCGACGAACGATTCGGCCAGCATGCCGCCATAGCCGATGAAGCGCGCATGCCGCTCGTTGTCGAGCATCTTGGGCGTGGTGCCCGAGGAGATCAGCGCATGGAAGCCCGACACCGCGCCGCAGGCGATGGTGATGAACAGGAACGGGAACAGGCTGCCCGACCACACCGGCCCGCCGCCGTCGGCGAACTGCGTGAGCGGCGGCATCTGCAGCGTCGGCATCACGAACACGATGCCCAGCGCCAGCGCGATGATGGTGCCGATCTTCAGGAAGGTCGACAGGTAGTCGCGCGGCGCGAGCAGCAGCCACACCGGCAGGCTCGCGGCCACGAAGCCGTAGCCCACGAGCATCCAGGTGAGCGCCTTGCCGTCGAAGGTGAAGCGCGCTGCCCAGGCCGGGTCCTGGCTCACGGCCTGGCCGCCGAAGATCGCGAGCATCAGCAGCACGAAGCCGATCAGCGACACCTCGCCGATGCGCCCCGGGCGGATGTAGCGCAGGTACACGCCCATGAAGAGCGCCACCGGCACGGTGGCCGCCACCGTGAAGGCGCCCCACGGCGATTCGGCCAGCGCCTTCACCACGATCAGCGCCAGCACCGCGAGGATGATGATCATGATCATGAAGGTGCCGAACAGCGCGATCATCCCCGGCACCACGCCCATCTCCTGCTTGACGAGGTCGCCGAGCGAGCGCCCGTCGCGGCGCGTCGAGATGAAGAGCACGATGAAGTCCTGCACCGCGCCCGCGAACACCACGCCCGCGAGCACCCACAGAAGCCCCGGCAGGTAGCCCATCTGCGCGGCGAGCACCGGGCCCACCAGCGGACCGGCGCCCGCGATGGCCGCGAAGTGGTGGCCGAACAGCACGTTCTTGTCGGTGGGCACGTAGTCGAGCCCGTCGTTGTGGCGGTGCGCCGGCGTCTTGCGCGTGGCGTCGAGGCCCAGCACCTTGTCGGCGATGAACAGGCTGTAGTAGCGGTAGGCGATCAGGTAGGTGCAGATCGCGGCGGTCACCACCCAGAGGGCGTTGACGCTTTCGCCACGCGTCAGGGCGACGGTGCCCAGCGCGAACGCGCCGACCAACGCCACGGCGAGCCACACCAGGTGGCGGCGGATGCTGTGCATGCGGATGTCTCCTCGGGAATCGAACCCGGGAGTCTTGCCGCAGCGACGCTGCCGCGCATCCGTCGGACCGCGTGGTCCGCCTGCGTGGCTTTACGTAGTGGAAAACACTTAGTCTCGGCGGGCCTCAGCGCACCGTCGACATCACCGTCGCACGGCACCGCGGCTGGTCGCGCGGCGCCAGCAGGTTGCAGTTGTCGAGCGCGCGCTGCTGCATGTCGCTGAGCCGCGGCGCCTGGCCCCGCGGGCCTTCGTCCCACTGGCGGTAGGCCGGCGGGGGCGGAGGGCCCCGACGATCGCGGCGCTCGTATTCGCGCCGCTGCTCCCGCTCGTAGGCGCGCTGCTCCCTGTCATAGGCGTGCTGCTCGCGCCGGTCCTGGCGGCGCCCCTCGCGCTCGCGCTGCGCGCGCCACATGCAGGTGTTGAAGTCCACACCCGAACGGCCGCTCGCGCAGTAGCGGCGGTCGTTCTCGTAGGCCGGGCCGCGCTGCGCAAACGCCGGAAGGATGCCGGCAAGGCCCAAAATCGCAAGGACGAGGTATTTCTTCATGGCAGTTCTCCGCGAGGTTTCGGTGGCACCGTGCAGCATGCCACACGGGTCTGACACACCCTGCGGCTCAGAGCCGGCGCACCTGCACCGGCTGGCGCGACCAGTAGACGCCGTCCATCCGGTCGAGCCGCACTTCGCCGCCCGTCGAGGGCGCATGCACGAACTGGCCATTGCCCACGTAGATCCCAGCGTGCGACGGCGTGGCGGCGCCGAACAGCACCAGATCGCCCGAGCGCATGTCGGACGCAGCCACCGGGCGGCCGAAGCCCGCGAGCCGCGCCACGGTGCGTGGCATCGCCTGGCCCGCGCTGTGGCGGTAGACATAGCCGATCAGCCCGCTGCAATCGAAGCCGCCTTCGGGTGTGTTGCCGCCGTAGCGGTAGGGGGTGCCGACCAGGCCCAGCGCATGGATCGCGACACCGTTCGATTGCTCGGCGGAAAGCGGCGAGGCCGGGTACGCAGCGGACGACGGCGGCCGCGGCGGGCTCGCGCAACCGAGCGCGAGCAGGCAGCAGGCGGTGGCCAGGAGGCGAGGTATCCAGAAGGGCATGGTCGTGCAGGGCTCGTGGACGTGGGCCCGACTGTACTAGGCGCTCGTGGCTAGTTGTCCCCGCCGAAGACGAGCAGCAGGTTGTTCGCCGGCATGGCGTGGCGCTCGCGCAGCACGAGGCCGGCGCGCTGCGCCTCGGCGGCCACGTCGCCGAGCCGCCGCAGGCCCCAGGCCGCATTGCGCGCACGCAGGTCTTCGTCGAACGCGAGGTTGCCCGGCGCGGTCGGGACGTCGTCTTCGAGGTAAGGCCCATAGGTGACCAGAACGCCGCCCGGTCGCAGGTGCCGTGCAGTGCCCTGCATCAGCCCTTCGCATGCGCTCCACGGCGCGATGTGCAGCATGTTCGCGCAGTAGATTGCATCGAAGCGTTCTTCCAGCGGCCAGTGCGGCGCGGTGACGTCGAGCCGCAGCGGCGCACGCAGGTTCGCGAGCCCGGCCGCATCGACCCGCCGCGCGAGCGCTGGCAGCATGCGCGCATCGGCCTCGGTCGGCTGCCACGTCCAGCCGGGCAAGGCGGCCGCGAACCATGCGGCATGCTGGCCGGTGCCGGACGCGATCTCGAGCGCGGTGCCCTCGCTGCCGAGGATGCGCACGAGCACATCGAGGATCGGCTGTTTGTTGCGCTCGGCGGCGGGGCTGGAAGGAAGGTCGTGGGTCATCCGCATCATTCTCCACGCTCGAACCCGCGCGCATGCTCGACCGCGTACTTGATGAGCTCGGCCTGCCCTTCGATGCCGAGGCGCCGCTTGATGCTCTGCCGATGCGCCTCCACCGTGCGCACGCTCAGGCCCAGGTCGCGCGCGATCTGCTTGCTCGATTCGCCGCGACCCAGCGCCGCGAGGATCTCGCTCTCGCGCGGAGTGAGCAGCGGGCGCGGCGCCTGGTTGCGGAACAGCTTCTTCGACACCGCCGGGCTCAAGAAGGTGCCACCGGCCGACACGGCCTCGATGGCGGCGACGATCTCGGCCGCCGGCGCGTCCTTCAGCACGTAGCCGCGCGCGCCCGCCTGCAGCGCCTTCTGCACGTACTCGGGGTTGTCGTACATGCTCAGCATCACGATGTGTGGTGCCGGTTCGCACTGCGCGAGCACCCGCTCGGCGAGCTCGATGCCGTTCATGTCCTTCATGCCGACGTCCATCAGCACCAGGTGAGGCGCGAGCGACGCGAGCTGCGCCAGCGCCTCGGCGGCGCTGCCCGCCTCGCCGATGATCGTGAGGCTCGGGATGGCACCGAGCCGCGCGCGCAGGCCGTCGCGCACCAATGGATGGTCGTCGACCAGGAACAGGCGGATCGGGGCGGCGTCTTTGTTGTTCGTCATGGGCTCTCCGCCTTTGCGCTCGCGGCCGGCACCTCGGCCACGATGGATGTCTGGCCGCGGGCCGAATCGATTTGCAGCGTGCCGCCGATCGATTCCATGCGCTCGCGCATGTTGCGCAGGCCGATGCCGCGCCTCGGATCGAGCTGCATGGCCGCCACGTCGAAGCCGATGCCGTCGTCGCCGATCGCGAGCCGCACGCCGTGCTCGGAGAAGCCCAGCGCGATGTGCACGCGCTTTGCCTGTGCATGCTTGCGCACGTTGGTCAGCGCCTCCTGCGTCACGCGGAACAGCGCGGTCTTGGCCTCTGGCGAGAGCGCGAAGGCCTCGCCCTCGATCATGATCGAGGCGTCGACCGCGCCCTCCTCCGCAAACTCGTCGCCCAGGCGTTCGAGCGCGGCCGGCAGGCCCAGTGTGTCGAGCAGCGCGGGGCGCAGCCGGTGCGAGATGCGGCGCACCTCGCGCAGCGAATCGTTGAGCCGCTGCAGGGCCTTGCCGAGCGCAGGCGGGGCCGGCCGGTGGTCGCGGTCGAGCGCATCGACCGCCGATTCGATCAGCAGCTTGGCCGACACCAGCGTCTGGCTCGTGCCGTCGTGCAGTTCGCGCGCCAGATGCCCGCGCTCTTCTTCCTGCGACTGCACCACGCGCCGCGCAAGCAGCCGCAGCTTGGCCTCGGCCACGCGGTGCTCGCTGAGGTTGAGCAGCAGCCCGGCGGCGCTCACCACGCCGAGGCCGAGCGCCGCAATGCCGGCGATCCAGAGCAACGTGGCCGTCACGTTGGCGCTCACCTGGCGGTCGAGCGCCCGCATGGTCGCATCGATGTCGTCGAGGTACAGCCCGGTGCCGAGCATCCAGTTCCAGCGCGGCAGCGCTGTGACGTAGCCGAGCTTGGCCGTCATCTGCTCGCTCGAAGGCTTGCGCCATTCGTATTCGACATAGCCGCCGCCCGCGCGCGCGCCGGCGATCAGGTCGCGGAGGGTGAAGCGCCCGCGGGCGTCGCGCAGGTCCCAGAGGTTCTGGCCCACGAGTTCGGGTTGGCGCGAATGCATGAGCGAACGGCCCTGCATGTCGTAGACGAAGAAATAGCCGTCATCGCCGTAGTCCAGCGCGGCCAGGCGGCGCAGCGCCTCGTCGCGGGTCGCTTCGTCATCGAGTCCCGCATCGTAGAGCGGCCGCACGGTGCTCACGGCCAGGTCGACGTAGCTGCGCAGTTCGCTGCGCCGCTGGTCCATGTAGCTCTTCTCGATCAGCGCGCGCTCGCGCCGTGCGAGGTCGCGCTCCTGGTGCCGCACCGCCAGCGCGACGAGCACCAGCGCCACCACCAGCGGTGCGACGGCCAGCGCGACGATCTTGGTGCGGAGGTTCATTCACCGCGCCCTCCATGCAGGCTCGTCGGATGCCCCGAGGCCACCCACGCGTCGAGCCCGCCCGTGAGCGGCCATGCGCGCCGCGCACCGCGCGCCAGCAGCACGCGTGCGGCCAGCGCCGCGGACACCTCGTTGGGGCAGTTGCAGTACACCACCACGTCGCGCTGGCCATCGAGCGGCAGGTCGAGCTGGCGCTGCTGCAGCGCCTTGAGCGTGTACGACAGCGCGCCAGGGATGCGGCGCGGATCGACCTTCAGGCCTGCGTCGCCGCGCACGTCGACCACCAGCGGCGGCGCATCGCCCGCGAGCAGCCGGTGCAGCTCGTCCACGCTGATGCGCGGCATGCGGGTGAGGAGAAGCACGGCGCGCCGGCGCCAGTAGCGCAGCACCAGCACCACGGCCAGCGCCCCCACGAGCGCCAGCGTGGCAATGCCGCCGGCCTGCGCGAGCAGGGCCAGCACCTCCTGGATCTGGTCGCGGAAGAACCAGCCCAGGCCGAGGAACACGCCGGTCCAGATCAGCGCGGCACCGGTGTCGTAGCCGATGAAGCGCGCCACCGACATGCCGAGCGCGCCCGCCATCGGCGGTGCCACCACCGAGACGCCGGGCACGAACTTGGCGGCCACGAGCGAGAGGCCGCCCCAGCGCGTGATCAGCGATTCGCCGCGCCGCACGCACGAATCGGGCGAGAGCGAGATGCGGCACAAGAGGCGCATGAAGCGGTAGCCGAAGCGGCGGCCGGCATAGAACCATGCACCGTCGCCGAGCAGGTTGGCCAGCACCGCCGCCAGCACCACGCCCGCGACCGGCACGTCGCCGGCTGCCAGCAGCGCGCCCGACACCACCAGCACCGCGGCCGCGGGCACCGGCAGGCCGAGCCGCGCGGCCAGGCTGGCGACGAACACGACCGCGATCGCGTTCTGCACCAACAGCGACATCAGCTGTGCCATGGCCGCCGCGCGAGCGCGTCGATGCAGTGATCGCTTCTTCTTCGGTGCACGGGGTCGGGGCCTACCGCGGCGCGTCGCCCTTGCGGTAGTCGGCGGTCAGTTCGTCGAGCTTTTGCTTCAGCGCGGGGTCGAGCTTGTAGTCGGCCGCAGCGAGCGTGGCGTCGAGCTGCTCGGGCCGGCTCGCACCGAGCAGCGGTGCGGTGACGAGCGGGTTGGCCATGACCCAGGCCACGGCGAGCGTGGCGAGCGGCACGCCGGCTTCGTCGGCGAGCTTGTGCAGCTGCGTCACGGTGTCGAAGCTGCGCTCGTTCCAGTAGCGGTCCTGGTACATGCCGCCGGCCGTGCCGAGCGTGAAGCGGGTGTTCTCTTCCGGCTTGGCGCCGGGCTTGTACTTGCCGGTGAGCAGGCCGCCGGCCAGCGGGTTGTAGGGAATCACGCCCAGCCCCTCTTCGCCCGCGAGCGGCAGCAACTCGCGCTCGATCTCGCGGAACAGCAGGCTGTAGCGCGGCTGCACCGACACGAAGCGCGTGAACCGGTGCAGGTCGGACTTGCCGAGGGCACGGGCCAGCCGGTAGGCCAGGAAATTCGACACGCCGATGTAGCGCGCGCGGCCCGACTTGACGATCAGGTCGAGCGCCTCGAGGCTCTCTTCGAGCGGCGTCTCGCGGTCGTCCATGTGCAGCTGGTACAGGTCGACGTGGTCCGTCTTGAGCCGCTTCAGCGAGAGGTCGATGGCATCGAGCAGGTGCTTGCGCGAGGCGCCCTGGTCCCAGGGATTGGGGCCGACCTTGTTGACGGCCTTGGTGGCGACCACGAAGCGGCGGCGACCTCCAGGCCCCTGCTTTTCGAGCCAGTTGCCGATGATCTCCTCGGTGCGCCCGGTGGTCTCGACGGTGCCGCCGAGCGGGTAGACGTCCGCGGTGTCGAGAAAGTTGATGCCGCCTTCGGCCGCCTTGTCGAGGATGCGGTGCGACACTGCTTCGTCGGTCTGCAGGCCGAAGGTCATCGTGCCGAGGGCGAGGCGCGAAACGGTCAGGCCGGTGCGGCCGAGGCGGGTGATCGGAAGGGTCATGGCGGAAGCCTCGTTCGCTGAAAGGTGAGACGCGGATGATGACGAGAACGCAAGCCGGGCATCTTAGTCATTGGCTCGAAACCGCGCAGGCGTCGGCCCAATCCGACCACTCTCTCAGGGGCCCACGTCAGGCGAACTGCGCCAGCCCGCCGCCCACCGACCAGTTCTCGGCCGGGGCATCCGCCACGCTCACGAACACATCCTCGGGCCGGATGCCGGGGCGCTCGCCGAGCAACTGCGCGATGCGCTGGTAGAGCGCCTTCTTCTGCTGCGCGGTGCGGGTCGCGAAGACGGTGATGCGGATGTAGACCAGGTCGTCGCTGCGCTCGAAGCCGTAGGCATTGCCTCGCCGGAAGTTGGCAGCCTCGTGCTCCGAAATCGTCATGAACTGGTCGTCGTCGGGCACGTCGAGCGTGTCGCGCAGGGCCATGTAGAGGCTGTCGAAGATCGCTTGGCGGTAGCTCTCGGGCTTGCCGGCGCGCATCGCGATGTGGATCAGTGGCATGGGGTTCCTTCGTCGTTTCGGAGGAACAACCTTAGGACGCAGGCCCCGCCGCGGGAAGCCGCTGGCGCTGATATCAGCAACAATGCTTCGAAATGATGGAACGCCCGCTCGATCTCGATGCCGTGCAGGCATTCGTGCGCATCGCCGAACTCGGCAGCTTCACGCGCGCCGCCGACATGATGGGAACGACCCAGGCCGCCGTGAGCTTGAAGCTGCGCCGGCTCGAGGATCGGCTGGGCTGGCGGCTCGTGGAGCGCACGCCGCGCTATGTGCGGCTTTCGGCGCGGGGCGCGGTCTTTCTCGAGCGCGCACGCGAACTCATGGCGCTGCACGACCGTGCACTGGCCGAGTTCGCGGGCGCGCGGCAGCGGCTCACGATCGGCATCAGCGACCATGTGGCGGGCCCGGAACTGCCGGCGCTGATCGCGCGCATGAACGCACACGATGCGCAGCTGCTCATCGAGATCCGCATCGCTTCGTCGGGCGACCTGCTCCAGGCCTTCGACCGGCGCGAGCTCGACACGGTGATCGTGCGCCTGCATGCGGGCCGCAGCGACGGCGAGCAACTGGCCGAGGAGCGTTTCGGCTGGTTCGCAGCACCGGACTGGAAGCACCGCCCGGGCGAGCCGCTGCCGATCGCCACCATGGCCGAGCCCTGTGGTGTGCGTGCGCTGGCGGCGCAACTGCTCGACGCGGCCGGCGAGCCCTGGACCGAGATCTTCGTCGGCGGCGGCGTCGCGGCGGTGGCCGCGGCCGTGGTGGGCGGCCTCGGCATCGCGGCGCTCGCGCCGCGCATGCTGCCGGACGACGCGGTCGATGTCGGTCCCCGACTCGGACTGCCGCCGCTGCCGCGGTTGCCGGTGCTGCTGCACACCCGAATCAAGGAGGGGCGGCCGCGCGAGGCGCTCGACGCCCTCGCGGCAGGCTTCCGCAGCGCCGTGCGCGATTGAGGCGCCGGCGCACCGGCTGGCCTCGGTCAGCCTTCGCAGGCGACGGCGCGCGCTCGCATGTCTGCCCGCGCGCTGGCCAGCGCCCAGCCGAACACGCCCAGCCCCGCGAGCGCGAGCAGCGCGCCGACCCAGCCGGTCGAGGTCCAGCCCAGGCCGGCCGAAATGGCGACGCCGCCAAGCCAGGCGCCGAGCGCATTGGCCATGTTGAAGGCCGAATGGTTGAGCGCGGCCGCGAGCGTCTGCGCGTCGCCGGCCACGTCCATCAGGCGAATCTGCAGCGCCGGGCCGATGGCGACCACGGTGCCGATCAGGAACACGTTGATCGCGGCGGTCACCACATGGTGCGCCGCGAACGAGAACGTGGCGAGCACCAGTGCCGACCACGCGAGCAGCCCGCCGATGGTGCGCATGAGCGACTTGTCGGCCAGGCGTGCGCCCACGAGGTTGCCCGTGACCATGCCCAGGCCGAACAGCGCCAGCACGAAAGGCACGCCGCCGAGCGGCAGGCCCGCCACCTCGGTCAGCGTGGGCTTGATGTAGCTGAACACTGCAAACATGCCGCCGAAGCCGATGGCGCCGATGCCGAGCGTGAGCCACACCTGCTTGCGCTTGAGCGCGCCGAGCTCGCGCCAGGGGCTGGCGCCGGCGCTCGGTGCAAGGTCGGGGATGTCACGGCGCAGCAGCACCACCGCCACCAGCGCGATCGCGCCGACGAACACGAAGGCGGCGCGCCAGCCGAACAGCTGGCCGAGCCACGCCGCGATCGGCACGCCGACCAGCGTCGCGCCCGTGAGGCCCAGCATCACGAGGCCCACCGCACGCGCCCGCCGCCCTGGCGGCGCGAGCGTGGCGGCCACGAGCGCGGCCACGCCGAAGTAGGTGCCGTGCGGCAGACCGGTCGCGAAGCGCAGCAGGTTGAGCGACAGATAGCCCGGCGCGATCGCGGTCGCGAAGTTGCCGAGGGCGAACACCGCCATCAGCGCGATCAGCAGCGCCCGTCGGCCCCATCCGGCCGCCAGCACCGCGAGCACCGGCGCGCCGACCACGACGCCGAGCGCATATGCGCTGATGACATGCCCGGCCTGCGGAATGCTGACCCCGATGTCGCCTGCAACCTCGGGCAACAGGCCCATGATCACGAACTCGCCGGTGCCGATGGCGAAGCCGCCGACGCCGAGCGCGAGCACGGCGCGCACGAAGCCCGCGGGCGATGCAGCGGAAGGAACGGAAATGTCGGGGGTGTCGGCGCCGTCTGGCGCGGTGGGGGAGGCATTCAAGGCCGGGCTCCTGGGTCGCCCGGCGGCGACGGGCAACGGTCGATTTTAGGGTAAACCCTTAAATCTCGCCGGCTGCGCCTTCAGATTGCCACGAGCTGGCGCACGCCTTGCGCTTCCATGTCCTTGCCGAGACCGCGCGCAATGACTTCGCCGCGTTCCATCACCAGGTAGTCGTCGGCCAGTTCCTGCGCGAAGTCGTAGTACTGCTCGCAGAGCACGATGGCCATGTCGCCGCGGTCGGCCAGCATGCGGATCACGCGGCCGATGTCCTTGATGATGCTGGGCTGGATGCCTTCGGTCGGCTCGTCGAGGATCAGCAGCTTGGGCCGGGGCGCCAGCGCGCGCGCAATCGCCAGTTGCTGCTGCTGCCCGCCCGAAAGGTCACCGCCCCTGCGGTGGATCATCTGCTTGAGCACGGGGAACAGTTCGAACAGTTCCGGCGGAATCGGCGTGCTGCCGCGCTTGTAGGCCAGGCCCATGCGCAGGTTCTCCTCGACCGTGAGCCGCGCGAAGATCTCGCGGCCCTGCGGCACGAAGCCGATGCCGGCGCGGGCCCGTTCGTAGGGCGTGGCCTTGTGGATCGGCCGGCCTTCGAGCGCGATGCTGCCGCTCTTGATCGGCACCAGCCCCATCAGCGACTTGAGCAGCGTGGTCTTGCCCACGCCGTTGCGGCCCAGCAGCACGGTGACCTTGCCGAGCGTGGCCTCGAAGCTCAGGTCGCGCAGGATGTGCGAGCCGCCGTAGTACTGGTGAATGTTTTTGACTATCAGCATGCGTTGGTTTCCTCAGCGGCCCAGATAGACCTCGATCACCCGCTCGTCGGCCTGCACCTCGTCGAGCGTGCCCTGCGCCAGCACCGCGCCGTCGCACAGCACGGTCACGATCTCGGAGATGGTGCGGATGAAGCTCATGTCGTGCTCCACCACCATCAGCGAGTGCTTGCCCTTGAGCGTGAGGAACAGCTCCGCGGTGCGCGCGGTTTCCTCGTCGGTCATGCCGGCCACGGGTTCGTCGAGCAGCAGCAGCTTCGGGTCCTGCATCAGCAGCATGCCGATCTCGAGCCACTGCTTCTGGCCGTGGCTCAGGTTGCCCGCGAGGCGCGACACGCTGTCGGCCAGGTGGATGGTCTGCAGCACCTCGGCGAGCCGGTCGCTCTGCGCCGAATCGAGCCTGAACAGCATCGACGCGCGCACGCCCTTGTCGGTCTTGAGCGCGAGTTCGAGGTTCTCGAACACGGTGAGATGCTCGAACACCGTCGGCTTCTGGAACTTGCGGCCGATGCCCAGTTGGGCGATGTCGGCCTCGCGGTGGCGCAGCAGGTCGATCGTGCTGCCGAAGAAGACCGTGCCCTCGTCGGGCCGCGTCTTGCCGGTGATGATGTCCATCATCGTCGTCTTGCCGGCGCCGTTCGGGCCGATGATGCAGCGCAGTTCGCCCGGCGCGATGTCGAGCGACAGCTTGTTGATCGCCTTGAAGCCGTCGAAGCTCACGCTCACGTCTTCGAGGTAGAGGATGCGGCCGTGCGTCACGTCGACCTCGCCGGGTGTGGCGATGCGGCCGAAGTCGGCGGCGCGGCCGCCCGATTCGGTCTGGCCGGTGGCCACGTGCAGGCCGGCTGCGCGCGCCGCGCGCTCGGCGCCGGCTTCCATCAGGTCGGGCGTCATGCGCGCGCTCCTTTCGCATCCACGGGCAGCGGCACCATCGCGTCGGGCTCGACGCCCTGCTCTGCCGCCACAGCGCGTCGTGCTTGCTGCACGGGCGAGTCCGCTGGCGCCTTCTCCCGCGACAGCCACCTCTTCACCAGCCCGACGATGCCGTTCGGCAGGAACAGCGTCACGGCAATGAACAGCGCGCCGAGAAAGTAGAGCCAGTACTCGGGATACGCCACCGTGAGCCAGCTCTTGGCGCCATTGACGATGAAGGCGCCGATGATCGGGCCGATCAGCGTCGCGCGCCCGCCCACCGCGGCCCAGATCGCGATCTCGATGGAGTTGGCGGCGCTCATCTCGCCCGGGTTGATGATGCCGACCTGCGGCACGTACAGCGCGCCGGCCACGCCGCACATGACGGCCGAGATGACCCAGATCGTGAGCTTGTAGGGCAGCGGGTTGTAGCCCGAGAACATCACGCGCGTCTCAGCGTCGCGGATCGCCTGCAGCACGCGGCCGAACTTGCTGGCGATGAGCCATTTGGCGAACAGGAAGAAGCCCAGCAGCGTGAGGCCCGTGAGTGCGAACAAGGTCATGCGCATCTCCTGCGTGGCGATCGGGATGCCCAGGATGCGCTTGAAGTCGGTAAAACCGTTGTTGCCCCCGAAGCCAGTCTCGTTGCGGAAGAACAGCAGCATCGCCGCGAAAGTCATGGCCTGCGTGATGATCGAAAAATACACGCCCTTGATGCGTGAGCGGAACGCGAAGAAGCCGAACACGAACGCGATCAGGCCGGGCACCGCGACGATGAGCAGCAGCGTCATCGGGAAGCTGCCGCTGAAGGTCCAGTGCCAGGGCAGCTCCTTCCAGTCGAGGAACACCATGAAGTCGGGAAGCTCGCTCTTGTAGTTGCCGTCGCGTCCGATCTGGCGCATGAGGTACATGCCCATCATGTAGCCGCCGAGCGCGAAGAACAGGCCATGGCCGAGCGACAGGATGCCGGTGTAGCCCCAGATCAGGTCCATCGCCAGCGCGGCAATCGCGTAGCACATGATCTTGCCCACCAGCGCCACGGCGTAGTCGCTCATGTGCAGCGGGCTTTCGGGCGGCACCCACATGTTGAGCACCGGCGCCACCGCGCACACCACGATCAGCGCGACGAAGAAGGCCGTCCAGCCCTTGCCGCTCAGCAGCGGCCCTTTGGTTGGCAACGTGACCTTGCTCATGCTTCTGCGCTCCGGCCCTTCATCGCGAAGATGCCCTGAGGTCTCTTTTGAATGAAGATGATGATGAAGACAAGCACCGCGATCTTCGCGAGCACCGCGCCGGCCCAGCCTTCGATGAACTTGTTGAGGATGCCCAGGCCCAGCGCCGCATACACGGTGCCCGCGAGCTGGCCGACGCCGCCCATCACGACCACCATGAAGCTGTCGACGATGTAGCTCTGGCCGAGGTCGGGGCCGACGTTGCCGATCTGGCTCAGCGCGCAGCCCGCGAGGCCCGCGATGCCCGAGCCGAGCGCGAAGGCATAGGTGTCGATGCGCGCCGTGTTCACGCCCATGCACGAGGCGATCGGCCGGTTCTGCGTGACGCCGCGCACGAACAGGCCCAGGCGCGTGCGGCCGATCAGCCAGCCCATCGCCAGCAACACCAGCACCGCGAAGACGACGATGCCGATGCGGTTCCACGGCAGCGTCACGTTACTCAGCATGGTGAAGCCACCGCTCATCCAGCCGGGGTTCTCGACGCCGACGTTCTGCGCGCCGAAGATCGAGCGCACGAGCTGCTGCAGCATCAGGCTGATGCCCCAGGTGGCCAGCAGCGTCTCGAGCGGGCGGCCGTAGAGGAAGCGGATCACGCCGCGCTCGAGCACGGCGCCGACCAGCGCCGACGCCAGGAACGACACGGGAATGGCTGCGACCAGGTACCAACCAAACGCGGCCTCGGGCAGGTAGCGCTGGAAGATGCCCTGCATCACGTAGGTGGCGTAGGCGCCGATCATCATCAGCTCGCCGTGCGCCATGTTGATGACGCCCATCAGGCCGTAGGTGATGGCCAGGCCCAGCGCCGCGAGCAGCAGCACCGAGCCCAGGCTGATGCCGCTGAACACCGCGTTGATGCGGTCGCCCCAGACGAGCGCACCGTCGATCCGTGCGATCGATGCGGTGATCGCCGCCTTCACATCGGGATCGGTTTCATCGGCCAGGCGCTGGTTCAGCAACAGCTTGGTATCGGGGCTGCTGTGGGCGCCCAGGTCCTTGGCCGCGGCAAGGCGGCGGGCCTTGTCGGCGCTGCCGAGCATGCTGGCGGCGCGCACGAGTTCGAGCTGTGCCTTGATCGCCGGGTTGACCTCCGCCGCGAGCGCCTTCTCGATCATCGGAACGCGCGATTCCTCGGGCTCCTTGAAGAGCGCCGCTGCGGCTTCGGCGCGCACCGCGTCGTCCTGGCTCGTGAGCCGGAGCGCGGCCTGCGCGGCATCGAGTGCCCCGCGCATCAGGTTGTTGTTGACCACGTCCTCGGCCGTGTCCGGCACCGGCAGTTCGGCGCCGGTCACGGGGTCGTGGCCCTTGTCGTCCTTCATCATGAAGACCTTGTCTTCGGTGTACTTGACCGCGTCTTCCGACATGGCCTGGAGAAAGGCAACCGTCTTGTCATCGGCCGTGAGCACGGCCTGGTTGAGCGCGGCGATGCGGGATTCGGAATCGCCCGAGGCGATGGCGCGGGCTTCGTCGGCGGTCAGCGCGTGGACGGCCGACGCTGCGAGGAGCATGGCGGCGAAGGCGCAGTGAAGGGATCGTCGAAGCATCATGGATTCGTGTTGCCCCCTCTCCCCTTGGGGAGAGGGTTGGGGTGAGGGCCAGCGGCCGTGCAGCGAGCGCGGCGACCAGTGGACCGCCGTTGCCCTCACCCCAACCCTCTCCCAGAGGGAGAGGGAGCAAGGCGAGGGACTTGCGACGAGTTACATCGACTTGCCGGCGGGCTGATCGGGCTTCTTGTCGTTGCCTTCGATGTACGGGCTCCACGGCTTGGCCTTCACCGGGCCCGGCGTCTTCCACACCACGCTGAACTGGCCGTCGGCCTTGATCTCGCCGATGAACACGCTCTTGTGCAGGTGATGGTTCTTCTCGTCCATCTTCGAGACGATGCCCGACGGCGCCGTGAAGGTCTGGCCGGCCATGGCGGCGATCACCTTGTCGGTGTCGGTCGACTTGGCCTTCTCGACCGCCTGCTTCCACATGTGGATGCCGATCCAGGTGGCTTCCATCGGGTCGTTGGTGAGCGGCTTGTCCTTGTGGCCCGCGATGTTCTTGGCCTTGGCGTAGTCGCCCCACTGCTTGATGAAGGCGGTGTTGGTCGGGTTCTTGATCGACATGAAGTAGTTCCATGCGGCCAGGTGGCCGACCAGCGGCTTGGTGTCCACGCCGCGCAGTTCCTCTTCACCGACCGAGAAGGCGACGACCGGCACGTCCTTGGCCTTGAGCCCCGCGTTGCCCAGTTCCTTGTAGAACGGCACGTTGGAGTCGCCGTTGATGGTCGACACCACCGCCGTCTTGCCACCGGCCGAGAACTTCTTGATGTCGGCGACGATGGTCTGGTAGTCGCTGTGGCCGAAGGGGGTGTACTTCTCGTCGATGTCGGAGTCCTTCACGCCCTTGCTCTTGAGGTAGGCGCGCAGGATCTTGTTGGTGGTGCGCGGGTACACGTAGTCGGTGCCCAGCAGCACCCAGCGCTTGGCACCGCCGCCTTCCTTGCTCATGAGGTAGTCAACGGCCGGGATCGCCTGCTGGTTGGGCGCGGCGCCGGTGTAGAACACGTTCTTCGAGAGCTCTTCGCCCTCGTACTGCACGGGGTAGAACAGGAGGCCGTTCATTTCCTCGACCACCGGCAGCACCGACTTGCGCGAGACCGAGGTCCAGCAGCCGAAGATCACCGAAACCTTGTCCTGGCCGAGCAGCTGCTTGGTCTTTTCGGCGAACAGGGGCCAGTTGGAGGCCGGGTCGACCACCACGGGCTCGAGCTGCTTGCCGAGCACGCCGCCCTTCTTGTTGATGTCGTCGATGGCCATCAGCACCGTGTCCTTCAGCACGGTTTCCGAAATGGCCATGGTGCCCGACAGCGAGTGCAGCACGCCGACCTTGATGGTGTCGGCGGCAAAGGCCGGCGCAGCGGCGATGCTGGCCAGGGCGACGGCGGCGGTGAGCGCCTTGAGGGTGAAACGACGTTGCATGTGGACTCCTGCTCCGGGGTGGTGTGGACCTGTTGCCGGCGCATGGCCGGCATGGGAGCGAGTCTGCGGAATGGGCCGCGCGGGTGAAATACGCCGGGTGGCGTACACGCGGGGCTGCTGGACCACCTGACATCGCAGGCTCAGCCATCCCGGCGTTTTTGGGATTGAGGGGTTTGGCTCTACGATCAACACCTATGTCCGGCCTGTACAGACCACTGAAGGACCTTCGAAAGGAACGCAGCGACGCGCTCCGGGCCCGCCTTCGGCCGCAAGTCGAGGGTGCGCTTCGCGTATTGCGATCGCAAGGCCTGGTCGTCACGCCGATTGGTTCGTTCGCAAAACCCGACGCCTACTTCGACCCGAACTCCGATATCGATCTGCTCGTGGAAGATTCCGCCGGCCGCAGCGATCTCGAAATTTGGCGCACGGCAAGAGATTGGATCAAGGAGGTCGAGGTCGACGTGGTGATGGCAGACGCAGTGGATGCCGAGATGCTTGAATTCATGAAGGTTGGAGTCACGAATGAGTGAGCAAGCGATTGCGGCGATCGTCAAAAGAGCATTGGGGCGCCTCGTGGCGGAACTCAATGCGATGGAAGAGGACCACCGAGTATTCGAGAAGACCCGCTTGGAAGCGTCTGCCTTCTATTCGGAGCGTGGCCACGCACTGGCAATGGCCTCGCACCTTCAGGGCATGTACTCGCAGGCAGAGAATCTGCTGAAACAAGTGACGGAGCAGCTTGGCGACGAGCTTCGCAAGACAGAGGCTTGGCACAAGCAACTGCTCGAGATTGCCGCCGTGGAGGTTCCGGGCGTACGGAGCGCCATCCTGAGCGAGGAAGCCTATTCCGGTCTCGAATCGATGCTGAGGATGCGCCATGTCATCAGATCGAACTACGCAGGAGACCTCAAGCCAGCCCGCATCCTGGAATTCTTACCCGAAGCAAGGACAGCGATCCAGCACACGATCAACGATCTCGACCTCTTCGCGACCTCACTCATCCAAGGCCCTGGCGACGCACCGGGCGCGTCTCCGCCCCGGCCTTGAACTGCGCACAGGCAAACGCCCACGCCATGCGCGTCGCATCGGGCCCCTCGGGATCGCTGAACGGCTGCTTCGATGCACCGCCGCTCCACGAGTGCCCGAGCCCCGCGATCTCGCACAGCCTGACGAGCGTGCGGCCCTTGCGCGTGAAATCGGTCAGGCGCATCGTGCGGCGCTTGCCGCGCTGCACCACGCGCGCGAGCCCGGGTTTGGCGCCGAGGGCCGTGGCCCAGACGGACGCGCTGTCGACCGCATTGCTGGGCGCCACCACCGTGTCGGCGTCGCCATGCAGCACGAGCATCGGCGGCAGGGTCGCGAACACCGCCGCGGCGCCCAGCGCCTTGCCGACGGCAGTGGCCGGCATCGGCGGCACGTTCTTGCCGCGCATGGCGCCGAGCGCCGTGGCCGACGAGGTGGCGGCGCCGGGCGCCACGCCCGAGTGCATGACGACAGCGCGGAACCGCAGCGGATAGCGCGTGGCCAGCAGCGCGGCCATGCTGGCGCCGGCCGAGAGCCCGACCAGGGCGACGCGCGCACGGTCGACGGGATAGAGCATGCAGGCCTGGTCGACCGCGGCCATCAGCGTGGCGGCTTCGGCGTCGGCCTTGCCGGAGCGGCGCTCGTACCAGTTCCAGCAGCCTTGCGGATGCGCCAGCCGGTCTTGCTCGGGATAGAGCACGAGGAAGCGGTGCCGCAGCGCCAGTGCGTTCATCCGCGTGCTGGCCGCGAAGTCGCGCCCGCTCTGCCCGCAGCCGTGCAGCATCACCATTAGCGGCAGCTTCTCGCCGGGCTGCAGCTCGAGCCCGGCCGGCCGGAACAGGTGATAGGCGCGGGCGCCGCCGGGCCCGAGCGCGATGCCGCCGATCCAGTCGCCTTTCCCGGGCGGTGGCTTGCGCCGCTCAGCCGCCGCGCGCTGGATCGGGCCCGCCACGCGCCGGCCGCTGCCGAGCGCGAGCTTCGTGAGTGCCTTGAGATTGCGCTCGTAGGCGCGGGCAAAGAAGGATGGGGCGGTGCGGCGGGCCATGACGCAGTGTGAGGGCAAAGCGCCGGCCGCCCAACCGGAGGCCGGGTCGCCCCGAGGCGGTGGGGCCTCAGTAGATCTCGGGCACGATCATGCTGGCCGGCACCGGCTGCCGAAGGTAGTCGGCGTGGCGTTCGCGTGCGGGCAGTTCCACCGGCGGATGCGGCACTTCCTGGTAGGGCAGCTGGCCCAGCAGGTGGCTGATGCAGTTGAGCCGCGCCTTCTTCTTGTCGACCGCCTGCACCACCCACCACGGCGCCTCGGGAATGTGGGTGCGCTCGAGCATGATCTCCTTCGCCTTGGTGTATTCCTCCCAGCGGCGGCGGCTCTCGAGGTCCATGGGGCTCAGCTTCCACTGCTTGAGCGGATCGTGGATGCGGCCGAGAAAGCGCATGTGCTGCTCGTCGTCCGTGATCGAGAACCAGTATTTGATGAGCTTGATGCCCGAGCGCACGAGCATCTTCTCGAACTCGGGCACGGTGCGGAAGAATTCCTCGTACTCGTCGTCGGTGCAGAAGCCCATCACGCGCTCGACGCCGGCGCGGTTGTACCAGCTGCGGTCGAACAGCACCATTTCGCCGGCCGCCGGCAGGTGGGCGGCATAGCGCTGGAAGTACCACTGGGTGCGTTCGCGGTCGTTGGGTGCCGGCAGCGCGGCCACGCGCGCCACACGGGGATTCAGGCGCTGGGTGATGCGCTTGATGACACCGCCCTTGCCTGCGGCATCGCGGCCCTCGAACAGGATCACCACCTTCTGCCGGCTGTGCTGCACCCAGTCCTGCAGCTTGACGAGCTCGCCCTGCAGCCGGAACAGTTCCTTGAAGTAGGCCTGGCGCGCAGCCTTGTCGGTGGCACCGGCGACGGCTCCGTGCTCGTCGATGTGGCGGTCCTCTATCTCCAGCTCGAGCTCTTCGTCGTAGCTGTCGATCAGCTCGCGGGCGATGCGTTGCATCAGGTCTTCGTGGTCTGGAAGTGCGCTCATGGCATCGTGGAAGGAGTGGAGGAAATGACAGGCAGGCCCCGAAGGCATGCCGCATGCTGCCCGCCGCGCATGACGTTTGCGTGACGGCCGACACGATGTTGTCATATTCGGCGAAGACGATCCAGGGACGCCCATCAACGCACAAGCACCTTGCCGGCACTCCACGACCTGGCCGCCCATTCGTACGGCGGCGACGAAGCCGGGCTGATCTGCGGCTATTTGTTCGACGCCGGGGCGCCGGAATCAGCACGGCCGATCGATTCGGCGCAGGCAGCCCTCTGGCTCGAGCAGGTTTCGCAGGGCGGCCCGAGCGCAGCGCCGGGCCGCCCCAAGCAAGCGAGCGCCCCCTCGGGGGGCAGCGAGGACACGAAGTGCCGAGCGTGGGGGCAGAATTTTGTTTGGCTGCACTTCAACTTGAGCCATGCCCAGGCCGAGCGCTGGCTGCTGCGCCATGCGGGGCTTTCCGACGCCTTCTACGAAGCGCTGCACGAGGGCTTGCCCTCCACCCGCATCGAACGCGCCGACGATTCGCTGATCGCGGTCATCAACGACGTGCACTTCGAGTTCAGCTTCGAGCCCTCGGACATTTCCACGCTCTGGATCAGCGTGGGCCCGCGCCTCGTGGTCACGGCGCGCGCCAAGCCGCTGCGCTCGGTCGACGCGCTGCGCACCGCGGTCAAGGCTGGCGACGCGCCGCGCTCGAGCACCGAACTGCTCGAGCACCTGTTGCGCGCGCAAGCCGACGTGCTGGTGAAGATCGTGCGCGGCGTGACCACGCGCATCGACCGCATCGAGGACGAGCTGCTCGCGGGCCGGCTCGACCACAAGCGTGCGCGGCTCGGCGTGCTGCGGCGGCTGCTGGTGCGGCTGCAGCGGCTGCTCGCGCCCGAGCCGGCGGCGCTGTTCCGGCTGCTGCAGGGACCGCCGGCCTGGATGGCCGAAGCCGATGCCCAGGCGCTGCGCGCCTCGACCGAGGAGTTCTCGGTGGTGCTGCGCGACATGCAGACGCTGCAGGAGCGCATCAAGCTGCTGCAGGAAGAGATCGCCGCCAACGTGAACGAGGACAACAACCGCAGCCTCTTCGTTCTGACCGTGGTGACGGTGCTCGCGCTGCCGATCAACATCCTTGCCGGCCTGTTCGGCATGAACGTCGGCGGCATTCCACTGGCCGAGCACCGGCACGGGTTCTGGATCGTGGTGGCGATCGTTGCGAGCTTCACCGCGGCGGCCGCCTGGGCGGCCTTCCGCAAGAAGCGCTGAGCCCCGCCTCGCGCGGCAGTAATGCTATTTATTTAATAGCAATCAGGACAGCATCCATGCGCCCGCGTCGGTATTCCTTAGCCCCTAGAATGCCGGTGTGTCCTCCATTCTCAACGCCGATCTGCACTGCCATTCCGTGGTTTCGGACGGCACGCTGACGCCCGAAGAGTTGGCCGCGCGCGCCGCTGCCAACGGCGTCGAGTTGTGGGCGCTCACCGACCACGACGAGGTCGGCGGCCAGCACCGCGCGGCTGCGGCGGCACGCGCCAACGGCATGCGCTACCTCACGGGCACCGAGATCTCGGTGACCTTCGCCAACGAGACGGTGCACATCGTGGGCCTGGGTTTCGATCCCGACGACGCCGCGATGACGCAGGGCCTCTACGACACGCGCGGCGGCCGCGGCAAGCGCGCGATGGAGATGGCCGAGGGCCTGGCGCGCGTGGGCATCCATGGCGCCTACGAAGGCGCGCTCAAGTTCGTCGGCAATCCCGAGCTGATCTCGCGCACGCACTTCGCGCGCTTCCTGGTCGAGCAGGGCCACTGCCGCGACACGCCCGAGGTGTTCCGCAAGTTCCTGACCGAAGGCAAGCCCGGCTACGTGCCGCACCGCTGGGCCTCGCTGAAGGATGCGGTGCACTGGATCACCGCGGCCAAGGGCCTGGCCGTGATTGCGCACCCGGGGCGCTACAAGTTCACGGCGAACGAGGAATACGCGCTGTTCCTCGAGTTCAAGGCGCATGGCGGGCGGGCGATCGAGGTCGTCACCGGCAGCCATACGACGGCCGAATACGTCGAGTACGCCGACAAGGCGCTCGAGTTCGATTTCGCCGCCTCGCGCGGCAGCGATTTCCACAGCCCCGACGAAAGCCACTGCGACCTCGGCAAGCTGCCACCGTTGCCCGGTGCGCTCACGCCGGTGTGGGAACTGCTCGGCGACCGCATCCAGCAGTGAGCGCCGCGCAGTGAGCCAGAGCCCCGGGCCCGGCACCGACGGCGCGGCGAACGCGGCGCTGGACGACGCCCGTGCCGCCGCGCGCGAGACGCGCGACCTCGAGTCGGAGCGCATCCTCGCGGGCATCGGCATGGTCATCGTGGCGGTGGCCTGCTTCGCCACGCTCGACACCGCCACCAAGACCTCGACCGCGGCCGTGCCGATCCTCATGGGCGTGTGGTTCCGCTATGCCTTCCAGGCCGTCGCCACCACGGCGGTGCTGCTGCCGCTGCACGGCACGGCGCTGCTGCGCACGCGGCATCCGCGCTACCAGCTGCTGCGCGGCGCGCTGCTGCTGGTGTCGAGCACGCTGGCCTTCCTGAGCCTGCGCTACATGCCGCTGGCCGAGTTCACCTCGATCGTGCTGATCGCGCCGCTCGTGATCACGCTGCTGGCGGCGACCACGCTCAAGGAGCGCGTCTCGGTGCTGCGCTGGACGCTGGTGGCCGGCGGCTTCATCGGCACGCTGGTCATCCTGCGTCCGGGCGGCGGCGCTTTCAGCTGGGCCGTGCTGCTGCCGATCGGGCTGGTACTGACCAACGCCTGGTTCCAGGTGCTCACGAGCAAGCTGGCGCAGACCGAGAACCCGCTCACGATGCATTTCTATACCGGCTGGGTCGGCGCGCTGATCGCCTCGCTGGCGCTGCCCTTCGTCTGGACCGCCCTGCCGTCGTGGCACTGGTGGGCGCTGCTGTGCCTCATGGGCTTCATGGGCACCGTGGGGCATTTCATCCTCATCCTCGCGTACCAGCGCGCGCCCGCCTCCACGCTCACGCCCTACCTCTATGCGCAGATCGCCTTCGCTATGCTGGGCGGCTGGCTCGTCTTCTCGCACGTGCCCGACCGCTTCTCGCTGATCGGCATGGCGATGATCGCCATCTGCGGCGCAGCGGGCGCCTGGCTTACCGTGCGCGAACGCCGCGTGCCCATCGAACCGGCGGAATCCTGATCAGGAGGTTTACCCCATGGCCCAATATTTCGAAGTCCACCCCGACAACCCGCAACAGCGCCTGCTCAAGCAGGCCGCCACACTGCTCCAGCGCGGCGAGATCGTGGCCGTGCCCACCGATTCGAGCTATGCGCTGGCCTGCCACCTCGACGACAAGGACGCGGTCGATGCGCTGCGCCGCATCCGCCAGGTCGACGAGAAGCACCATCTCACGCTGATCTGCCGCGACCTGAGCGAGCTGGCCAACTACGCGCGCGTGGACAACAAGCAGTACCGGCTGCTGAAGGCGGCCACACCGGGGCCCTACACCTTCCTGCTCGAAGCCACCAAGGAAGTGCCGCGGCGCGTGAGCCATCCGCAGCGCAAGACCATCGGGCTGCGCGTGCCCGACCACAAAGTGCTTGGCGAGCTGCTCGCGCTGCACGGCGCACCGCTGCTGGCGACCACGCTGATCCCGGCCGGCGAGACCGAGGCGATGAACGATGCCCAGGCCATCCGCGAGCGCTTCGAGAAGCAGATCGCCGCCGTCATCGACGCGGGCGCCTGCCCTTCGCAGCCGACCACCGTGGTCGACCTCACGCCCATGGGCGCGGGCGACGAGCCGGTCGTCGTGCGGCAGGGCCGCGGCGCGCTGGCGGTGCTTGGCCTCTGACGAGCGGCACCGAAGCCCGCACGCCGTCTGACACAATCGCCCAGTGGATATCTCCAACCTGATTCAGACCGTTCTCATCTACGCACTGCCCGTGGTCTTCGCGATCACGGTGCACGAGGCGGCACACGGCTATGTGGCGCGCCATTTCGGCGACAACACCGCCGAAGTGATGGGCCGAGTGACACTCAATCCGATCAAGCACATCGATCCCATCGGGACCATCCTGATGCCGTTGATGCTCTATTTCGCGACCTCGGGCGCCTTCCTGTTCGGCTATGCCAAGCCGGTGCCCGTGAACTTCGGGCGGCTGCGCCATCCGAAGCGCGACATGATCTGGGTCGCGCTCGCCGGCCCCGCATCGAACTTCGTGCAGGCCATCCTCTGGGCACTGCTCTTGGTGGTGATGCTGGCCGCGGGCGTCAATGAAACCTTTTTCATCAAGATGGCGCAGGGCGGCGTGCTGGTCAACCTCGTGATGTGGGCCTTCAATCTGTTCCCGCTGCCTCCGCTCGACGGCGGCCGCGTGCTCGCGGGCCTGCTGCCCAACGGGCCGGCACAGAACTTTCTCGCGCGCATCGAGCCCTTCGGCTTCTTCATCGTGATGGGCCTGGTGCTCGCGGGCATCGTCAGCACCTTCTGGCTGCTTCCGCTGATGGATGTCGGCTACGCCGTGCTGAACCTGCTGATTTCGCCGCTCACGGCTTTGCTGCGCTAGTTACGTTCTTTTTTCTCCATGGCCACGTCTTCCTCCGCTCGTCCCCTGCGCGTGCTCACCGGCATCACGCCCTCGGGCACGCCGCATCTCGGCAACTACGTCGGCTCGATCCGCCATTCGGTGCGCCAGAGCGTGGCGCCGGGCGTGGAGAGCTTCTTCTTCCTGGCCGACTACCACGCGCTCATCAAGGTGCAGGAGCCCGCGCTGATCCAGCGCTCCACGCTCGAGATCGCCGCGAGCTGGCTGGCCTGCGGGCTCGATCCCGAGCGCGTCACCTTCTATCGCCAGTCCGACATCGTCGAGATCACCGAGCTGACCTGGTTTCTCACCTGCGTGACCGGCAAGGGCGTGCTCAACCGCGCCCATGCCTACAAGGCGCAGCTCGACAAGAACGTCGCCAAGGGCGAAGACCCCGATGCCGACGTCACGGCCGGCCTCTTCATGTACCCGGTGCTCATGGGCGCCGACATCCTGATGTTCAACGCCCACAAGGTGCCCGTGGGGCGCGACCAGGTGCAGCACATCGAGATGGCGCGCGACATGGCGCAGCGCTTCAACCACCAGTACGGCGAGCACTTCACGCTGCCCGAGGCCGAGATCGACGATGCGGTCGCCACCCTGCCCGGCCTCGACGGCCGCAAGATGAGCAAGAGCTACGGCAACACCATCCCGATGTTCGCGCCGCGCGCCCAGCTGCAAAAGCAGATCGCGAGCATCGTGACCGACTCGCGCGCACCCGGCGAGCCCAAGGACACCGAAGGCTCGGCGCTGTTCCAGATCTATCAGGCGTTTGCAAGCGCCGACGAGACCGAGGCCCTGCGCCAGGCCTACGCCGAAGGCATCGCCTGGGGCGATGCCAAGCAGATGCTGTTCGAGCGCATCGACCGCGAAGTGGCGCCGCTGCGCGCGCGCTACGAGGCGCTGATGAACGACCCGGCCGAGATCGAGCGCGTGCTGCTCGCCGGCGCCGAGAAGGCGCGCCAGCTTTCGCGGCCGTTCATGGCCGAGCTGCGCCATGCCGTCGGGCTGCGCAATCTCGCGGCGGGCCGCGACAAGGGCGGTGCCCGCAAGGCGGCCAAGGTCGCGAAGCCGAGCTTCAAGCAATACCGCGAGCGCGACGGCCTGTTCTATTTCAAGCTGCTCGACGCGCAGGGCGTCGCCCTGCTCCAGAGCCGCGGCTTCGCGTCGCCGCAAGACGCCGGCCGCGCCATTGCCGCCCTGCAGCAGCAGCGCGCAGAGGCCCTGGCCGCGCTGGCCGAGCAGCTCGAGCCGGCCGACGCCGACGCATTGCGCGCAGCGACCGAGGCGCTGGACGCACTGGCAGAGGCCACGGCCGCTGGCAGCAGCGAAAGTTGAAAGAGATCACTCCATCGGTTCACCCGCCGAGGAGCGACCGCTAGAGAAGACGACGGGCGATCATTAAGGAAGAAAACATGAGCATTTATGTCATCGACGACCACCCCCTGATGCGCGACGCGATCGTGATGGTGTTGCGGCGCCTTCGGCCCGCCGAGAACATCGTCGAGCTCGACCGGCTCGACAAGCTCGCGGGCTCGGTCCAGCAGCGCGGTGCGCCGACCCTCTTCTGCCTCGACCTGAAGCTGCCGGACACCAACGGCGTCTCGGGCGTGGTCGCGGTCAAGCAGGTCTATCCGAACGTGCCGATCGCCGTGTATTCGGCGGCCCCGGCCGCGGACATGGAAGACGCCTGCATCGAAGCCGGCGCCGACACCTACATCGAGAAGTCGGCCAGCTCGGCCGAGCTGGCGGCCGCCCTGCGCGGCCTGCTGATGGCCGGCTCCGAAGAGGCCGACGAGCCCGCGCTCGCCAACAACAGCAAACTCTCCAAGCGCCAGACGCAACTGATCGCGATGCTCGACAAGGGCATGAGCAACCGCGACATCGCCACCGATCTCGAGATCAGCGAGCACACGGTCAAGGTGCACCTCTGGCGCCTGTTCCGGCGCCTGGGCGTCAAGAGCCGCACGCAGGCGCTGCACTACGCGCGCACCAACGGCCTGCTGTCCTCTTCCAACTGAAAGGGCCAGGCAGGCCTAAAAAGAACCGCGCACACACGGCGCGGTTTTTTTCTGCCTTGTCGCGCTTCTTCTCTCAGCCGCCGCCCGAGGCGCTGACGCGCGCCTGGGCCACGGCCTCGTCGGCATCGTGGAGCGCGACGCGAAACACGCTGCCGCTGCCGAGCCGGGAGCGCACACTGACCGGATGGCCCAGCACATGCGAGAGCCGGGCGACGATCGCCAGGCCAAGGCCGAAGCCGTCCGACGTGCCGGCGTGGTCGGCCACCTTGTAGAACTCCAGGAACACGTCGCGCAGGTGCTCGGGCGCAATCCCGATGCCGGTGTCCCACACCTCCACGCGCAGGCCGTCGCGCGTCTGCCGCGAGGCCAGCAGCACGCCGCCGTGGGTGGTGTACTTGATCGCGTTCGCGAGCAGGTTGCCGATCATCCGGCGCACGCGGATCGGATCGGTCAGGAAGCTGCCTTCGGTCACGTGCACGCGGAAGTCGAGCCCGCGGCTCTCGGCCACCGGGCGGTATTGCAGTTCGAGGTCGTGCAGCAGCTCGGCCACGTCCACCCGCTCGATGTGCAGCCGCACCTGGCCCGAGTCGATGCGCGCCAGGTCGAACATCGAGTCGAACAGCGCATTGACCGCGTGCGTCGCACGAACGATCTTCGGCGCGAGTTCGAGCACCAGCTCGGGCTCGTTGCGCAGCCAGTCGGCATACAGCGACAGGGCTAGCACCGGTTGGCGCATGTCGTGCGCGGCGCTCGCGAGAAAGCGGTTCTTCATCGCCACCGCCGACACCGCGGCCTGCCGCTGCTGCGTGAGCGACTTGATCAGGATGTGGTTGTGGAACAGCAGCTCGAGGCTGTTGCGTGCGGTCTCGTGGATGTGGCGGCCGGCGCGCAGCAGCAGAAACCAGTGCAGCATCGGCAGGATCGGCATCAGGTAGCCGTACTGGAAATGCGGATTCTCCAGCGTGATGCCGACCAGCCGGACCAGCACCGCGCCGAGCATGGTGATGAACAGCGTGTTCACATAGCGCTTGAGCAGCGGCGGATGCAGCGCGAGGCCGTTGAGCGGAAAGGTGCCGACGCCCGCCACGATGAGCCAGCTCATGAACTGGTTGACCTGCGGGATGCGCTCGAAGAACAGCAGGATCGACAGGCCCCAGACTACCGCACTTGCGCTCCAGACGAAGCCATAGCGCTCGGTGAACTGGAGCTGCGCCGCAGCGCTGCGGCCCGCGTAGCGCACGGCATAGACCCTCGCGCCCCAGGCACGGCAGGCCGTGGCCACGATGCCCGCGGCAAGCCAGGTCAGCAGTTCCCAGCGCGGTACGTAGAGCCAGCTCAGACCGACCATCGCCGGCATCAGCGCCGCCGAAACCAGGTAGGAGCCGCGCGCCGAGCGCATCAAACTGCGGATCAACTCGCCGCGTACCCACGACTCGGCTTCGTCCGCCGACCCCGGGACCGGAGTCAGGCTCGTGATCGACGCATTGGCCATGTGGCGCTGAGCCTCCTCGTTGTTGGAAATCTGGGGTCGCCCACGGGCGCCGCTGAGGCGCAGGGAGGAGGCGATCTTAACGGCGGCCGGAAGGCCGCTCGAGGGGTGTCGGCGCGATAGTTCGCCCGCACCGGCGCACCAGGTGGAGCAACGTGAACTTTCGGCTGAAGCGAGATGCTGCGGCCAAAAAAATAGCCCCTTGCGGGGCCATTTCTGGAGGAGAGGGAGGGATTCGAACCCTCGGTACTATCGCTAGTACGCCTGATTTCGAGTCCGACATGCGGGCCATGCACGGGCCGGGAACCCGCATGGCTGCTGGGTGACTGGCTGTGCATACAGTGCGCCAAACGCCTCGTTCGCGCCACGTTGGACAAAATTTCCCCCACCAATGGAAGCCGGGGAAACCGGCGTGAGCAACTGCCTTCTAAGCAGGTTGTCGGGGGTTCGATCCCCTCCGGGCAGGCCACCTCCCGTCTCTAACCAAAGCGCATTCCTCTAACTTTGCGGCATTGGCGCAGCGTCGAACACGTCGACCGGCGCCAGCTTCAGCAGCGTTTTCGCCTCGTCCACCGTGCCGGCCAGCCACAGGTCGAACTCGTGAACCTCGAGCGGGATCACTGAGCGCTTGTCCTGCTTGTCGGGGTCGAGCTTCGGATCTGGCTTGTGCATGCGGCTCATCAGCGGGTGCTCGTCGGCGTTGATCGTGAGCATGGTGTAGCTCTCGTGGATCTCGCCCGTGGCCTTGTCGGTCCAGGTGTTCCACAGCCCGGCCAGGCCCCACGGCTTGCCGTCCACGCGCTTGAACTGCCACCAGACGTTCTTCCCCGACTCCCAGTTCGGCTCGTCGAAGGCCGTCGCCGGGATGATGCAGCGCTGACCGCGCTTCCAGGGGTCTTTGTAGCTGGCCTTCGCCTCTAGCTCTTCGCTGCGGGCGTTGTTCGTCGGGTACTTGAGCTTCGGCTCCTTGGCGAACCAGGGGATCAAGGCCCACTGCCCGGTCACCAGCTCGCGCTCATAGCCGGTCACGTCCTTGGCTCGGCGGATGAACGGCCCGGGCGAGCGCGGGAAGACTGCCCTCACCCACCGCGGCGGGCTGTTCTGGCGGACATGCCAGTGGCTCTCGATCTCGTACTCGTCGGGGGCGATGTATCGGTTGCACATGGGCGGATTCTGCCGCCAAAGGATACTGTATGCTTGTACAGTGATTTGCAACGTCGTTCTGCTGCGATGGCACGGCAATTGGATGTCGCGTGCTCGGGTGGTCAGCCAGGCCGGAATCCCAGGCGTGCTGGATTTCCGCAAGGCGAATCGCGAGCACTGGGGCAACACCATGCAAGCGAGGCTCCTGGCAGTCAAGGGCGGGGGGAAGGATCTGCTGCCGGTCCTGCAACACGCGCGCGTGCTGACGATCAAGGAGGGTGGCGTGATGGTGGACGGCTTCGAGATCAGCGCCCGCGGGGCCAAGAGCAAGCCGATCAAGACGCGGCAGACCTGGTGGTGCGTAAGCGCCGCCGAGATGGAGATCGGCTTCGCGGCACTCGAGCGGATGAACCCGCGCAGCTCAACGGGATTCCATGTGAACGACGATGAGGCGGAGGAAGGCTTGCTTCCGGCGTGGCCGCGGTGATCAGCGGCTATCGAGCCCCGCGCTTGAATCGCGCGGCGAGAATGGACCGCCCGTGAAAAAGCCGCCCGGAGGGCGGCTTGGTCATGGCCATTTTGTTCGGCCTCAGATCGTTAGCCCTCCGAGCAAGTCTTGGGCCGCACTGACGCGTCCAAGTTGGAAGTGCAAGCCCAGTCGGCGTTCGAAGCGGTGTACGTGAAGGTGATGGTCTTGTTTGCCAGCTTGTCGTTCACGCCGTCGGCCTTGAAAGTTGCCACGAGCGCGCATTCTCCGGCGGTGGCGGCGTCAGCTGTGATGCCAGCCACGTACTTGCCAGTCAGGGTGAAGTTGTTAGACGTATGCAGAGCGCCGGCAGGAATCGGGGCGACCGGCGGAGTCGCCGCTGGATCACCAGGCACTGCCTCGGCGGTGCTGCAAGCCTGCGTCAGACCGTTGCTGCCGGCGATGTCCATAACCGGAGTCTTCAGGCCGGCAAGCAGGTTCATAGCTTCGGTGGTCTGAGCACGAGCCGTGTAGTTCTGGTACTGCGGCAAGGCAATTGCAGCCAAAATGCCGATGATCGCCACAACGATCATCAGTTCGATGAGGGTGAAGCCGGCTTGTGCGCGGCGAGCGAGAGTACGACCGTTCATGTGAAAAACTCCTGGTTGGAAGAAACTTGCCTGTTGTGCAGGACGTGATACTTCTTGCAATGACTGGGCCAGCGCACGAGAGCCACATACTTAGAACTTTAGGGCTGCATTCCTTCAATAGAGAGCCTAAAAACAGCGTGCCAAAATCAAATGGCACGCTTAAATGAGTGCCATGGCATGCAACTGAATGTGCCAAGACGTTACGATTGGATAATGAGAATGGACGCGATAAGCCTTGAAGCAGCCGTGGCGATGACGGGGCTCAGCCGTAGAACCCTGTGGCGCAGGGTCACGGAAGGGGCCATCGCCAAGCGTGAAGAGGATCGGGGCCGGGCGATGTTATCCCTCGCTGCCGTCGTCGACCTCATCCCCGTCCCGCTGGACGACGACGACCTTGAGATGCTTGTCCAAGCCGACGACGGTCAGCCCGATGCGCAAGCCGACGTTGGTGAGATGTTCTACACAGCGGGGGAGTTCGGTGCGGCGGTCTACTGGTTGAGCGCAGCCGCGGCTCAGGAGAATGCGGACGCGATGCATTGGCTCGGCACTTGCCATCTCGCCGGCCATGGCGTCACCAAGAGCGAAAACTTGGGCCTGAGCTGGATCGCGCGGGCAGCTGAAGCTGGGCACCTCATCGCGCAGCATCAAATCGACGCGCTTCGTCGGTCCGCATTGAAGTAGATCTACTTTCTTTCGGCCTTTAAGGTTTCCTGGCAGGCGAGGAGTTGACCCTGCTGCTTGGTGAGCCCGTCTCGAAGGGCGAAATAATCCCGTTCAGCAGAGGGAGCAAGTCGGGGGGCGGCTCCATGATCCAGGCTGCCACCGGTGGTGGCTTCGGGCACGTCACGGGTGGCGGCGGGACAGGCTGCATTGACGCGCAGCCCGCAAGTGCCGTTAGCAAGGCAAGTGCGCAGGCGGTTCGTTTCATCTTGGGCTTTCTTGAGTTCGGCTGATTCCCGGCTGTCGATGGCGGCAAGTTGCTCGGCCAAGGCATCCCGCTTGTCGTCGAGCGCACGCTGGGCGTTGAGCGCGGTTCGTGTCGCTTCGGCGACGAGCGCAGAATGTTTCGCTTCGAGGCTGGACAGCTTCGAGTCGAGCCGCCACCCGTTTATGCCCCAGCCGGCGCCGAAGCAGAGCACCGCGGCGCCCGCGGCGATGTAGACGCGCGGGTCGATCACGGCAGCCCCAGGAAGGCGCGGGCTTGCCGGTGGTAGGCATTCCACTTCGCACGCAGTGCAGCACGATCGCTCGACGAGCCCCGCGTGTAGGCGCCAGGTCGCCAGGCGCGCAGGTACAGCAGCCATGCGCCCTCCGTGTCGGCCACGCGCGGTATCGCCCCCGGCTCCGTCCAGAGAAGCAGCCGAGCCAGGATCGCGGCCAGCACGTCGTTCGTCTCGATCGCTTCCCAGACCGCCCGGCTTGTGAGTGGCACGCCGTGCTCTTGGCAGGCCGCTCGAGCGAGCTCGCGGCTAGCAGGGTGCGTCATGGTGCCGACCACCATCCCACCGCCCTGCTCGCCCTGCCAGAAGGATCGCGCCGGACCCTTCTTCGCCGGGTCGTTGAGTACCTGCCAGCGGTGGACGAACTTCGATTCCTGCAGGCCGATGGTCAGCAGCATCGCACGAGCCTCGATGCTGTTCATCTTGGGCGGGAGCCACGCAAGCGCCGGCTCAATGGCCGTGCGCGTGATTTCTTCGAGGGTCATAGTCACTCCTCCCCCAGCGGTGCCGGGCCGGTTGACGTAAAGGGTGGCCCGTGGCGCCAGTCGCGGCTTTCAATGCAGAGCTTCAAAGCGATCGCCAGCGCGAAGACGACAGATGGCCACCCGGGCAACTCCCAGAGCCACGGCGAGAATCCGTTCGCTGCCGCGCCCATGAGCAAACCGACATAGCCGATGCGCACGCGCCAGAGGACTGCCCTGTTGATCTTTCGAGCGCGGCAGATGCAGATGAACACGATGCCCGCAGAGATCAGGCCGTTGATGCCAGCAGGCAGGTAGGCGTCGTAGGTCATTGCTTCCCCCTCGCTGCGATCAGGACATCGACGAGCCTGTTCAGCTTCTTCGCCGCCCAAGGAAGGATCAGGGTCGTCCACTTGTCCGCGGAGAACGCGAGCCCCGCGGCGAACGGGCCGTAGAGCCAGTTCTCTTGCAACGGACCCCAAAGAGACGCCACGCCGATGGACAGCGGCACGGTGCCGAATAGCGCGAAGATCACCGCCGCAGCGAAGTAGACACATGCGCGCGTGAGGCTGTCGCCCTCTCGTTGCATGATCATCACGCCGGCTCCGCCCATCGAGCAGATCGCAATCACGACATAGGGCCCCACTACCATTGCGACCGACGGGCCGAAGATGATGCCGGCGATGATCGTCACCAGATGAACTGGCGTTAGGTCAGGCGATTGCATGCCGTCCTTTCAGGCAAAAGAAAACCCGCCGGAGCGGGTTGGGATGCGTCTTGGTTTACCAAATGAATACGCGGATTCCGCCGCTGATCCATGCCGTCTCGGTTAGCACCACATGGTCGGCAACATCCGCCCTGGCATGCTGATGTTGTGCGGGTCGTGGGTCATGCTCAAAGCGCCTCTTCTGTGCCAGCCGTATAAAAGCTGGTCGGCGTGTTGAGGTTCGAGTATTCGGCCGCGATCCAGGTGCTCGACAGCACCCCAGGATACAAATAGACGTAGCCCAGCCAGCCGTTCCAGATCTGAATGTGCTGCTCGTCCACAGTCCCGATGTACAGCGAATGATCCCCCCCGGTGGCCGGAATCGCCGCATTGCCGGACTGCGTCGCAACCGACGAGCCATTGACGAACAGCTCCCGCTGGGTTGTCCCGTCGTGAACCGCATTCATGCGATAGGCCGCCGACGCGCTAGGCGTCGAGGCGTCCTCAATCCATCCGTCTGTCCCATTCCAAAGGCCCCAGTGATTGGTGCTGCGATAGCCGAGCACGCCTCGGAGAGTCAGATTGCTGCTGCCTGTTACCGTGTAGCAGACTGCAACCCGAGTCGCACCGGACGACGCAGATTGAACGCTCGTCCCGATTGTCCAGGTGGTGTACCGGGAGAGCCCTGTGGCTTGGTAGTAGCCGGCGCCTTCGATGCGAGTCCCTAGCGCCGACGATGCCGCTAGGTTTGGCTGGCGAGGGAGGAGTCTCTTCACGACACCGGCGGCCGAGCCGGTCGTATCGTGAAGGACAAGGAGTGCATCGTCAGTATGGCTGAGGCCCTCGTAGTTACCCCCGGGGGTTCCCCACACCATTCCTTGGACAGAGCCATCGAGCTCAACTCGAATGGTGTTGTTCGTACTGTCGCTGTTGACCCAGAGGGCATCGCGCCAGAACGTGATGCCCTGAATCTGCGCGATGGTGCTACTCAGGATCAGTGTGCCAACATAGGTCCCGTCGAGCTGGTACTTCCACAGCCTCGAACCGTCGGCGAACGATGAGATGTAGAGCAGACCGTCGGCCGGGTTGTACGCAATACTCGAAACTTCGTGACCCTGGGCCGAGATGTCGGTTGCACTGATGAAGGCCAGAGTCTGTGCATCAAAGCGTCCGATGTTCTGATTCGACCACGTCGAGATGTTGGTATAGCTTTCGACAGGGATGTACAGCACGCCTTCATGCACATCTGGATCGCCGAGGTGGTTGGTGCCCGGGATCGAGGCGATTGGGTTGGTGTTGCTGAGTGTGTTCGTCCAGTTCGCGTCGTACTTGCGGATCGCGTTGGTGTCGGCGACGAAATAGTTCGTGCCGTCGTATGCCACACCCTGGTGCGCCGGCAGAGTCGGAGAGCTGGTCGTCCAGACCATGCCGTGCACAGACGGCGTCGCGATCAGCGCGGGGCCATGACCAGAACGATCGTCAAGCGAGTCGCCGAACAGAAACACTCGATGGTAGGCCGACCACACAGCATGCCGACCGTTCGATGCGCCGGGCGCCACTAGTGACGAGTCCGCCTGCCGTCCGTAGTGGACGTAGAACGTTGTCGATCCCGAACTCGAGAGCGTGACCTTCACGAAGAGCGTGCCAACCTTGGCCTCGGGGCTGAAGCTCACCAGGTCGAAAGGCAGATCTGATCCACTAGCATCCTTGACTCGAATGTCGGCACCGTTGCGGTAAGCGGCGTGCGTCCAGAAGGCCGCCGGCATGTCAAATAGGCGCACGAACACCGGGAACTCCGTCAGCGTCGATGCTTGAGCGCCAACCGTTACGGGCACACGATAGCCGCCAGATGCCGTCCGGCGCGCTCTGACCGCGATGGTTCCGATTGTGACGGGCTGCATCAGGCGAGGTCCCCGGTCAGAATCCATTCATCGGTGCCGCGCTTGACGATTGTTGCCATCGAATACTGCGCAGCCATCGACAGAGAGAGAGCAGCGTTCTTTCGGATCGTGACTCCTGCGCCGGCAACAAATGCCGTCAGCCCCGCACCTTCTTGCACAACAAGAATCGACGTACCAACTGGGAATGCAACGCTGCTGTTCGGCGGAATGGTCAGATTGTTTGCGCTACCCACGTTCATCGCCACGCCGTTGTTTGCGTCACCCAGAGCCAATGTGTAGCTCGCCGTCTGAGCGTTCCAGCTCAAGCCCGATCCACCACTGCCGCCCGCCGCAAGCTCATCGATAGCCGCTTGCACATCCGTCGCCGCAAGCCCGCTCGTTGCGTTGTCGTATGAGACATCTACTGCCGCACCGCCTGATGCAGTGACGGCCACGATGGGGTTTGCCGGGTCGGTCGCGTCAACTGATATGCCGGCGCCCGCGACGATGGATTCGACAACGCCTCCACCGCCCCCTCCACCTCCACCCCCCACGAACTCCCGATAGTCGGTGTAGCTCGTAACTGTAGAAGCGCCAGCGACAATCTGGTAAAGACGGAAGTAGTCGGTCTGGTTATTCCAATTTGTCGTCGCCGTGGCAACCGAGACGGCGCCACTAGACCTACTCGCCACGACATAGTTTGTCGTGCTGGCTGTCAAAGTTACGGAGCCGTTCGCGACGGTGTTGCCAAAGCCTCGACCACCGTAGTAAGCCCATGTCAGGCCGGCAGTAGCGGGTGCACGCCGCCCGTACATTCCTGCCGGAGAGACGGCATCGAAGTTCTGATTGACGACGGTATCGGCGCCAGCGCCTGCGGTGACTGTTGCAACAGTGGTCATATAGTTTCCTGCAATGCGGGGCCTCGCCCAACGATGCCGCTGAGTTGATAAACACGGACATACAGAGGTCCGGACGTGTAGCCGTCAGCGGATTGCATGGCTGCGGTGTAGATGGCGGATCGCGTGTTGGATTCGATGACCCGGCGCACGGTCGTGAATGCGGCGCTAGTGAACAACTCGAACTCGAAGCGCTCGGAGTCCTCACCCAGGGGCACGATGCCACGCAGCCAGTTCTCAGAGAGTCGCGTGCGACGGACGACAGTCAACGTGATGTCGCCACCGCTGATGTTCTTGTCGAGATTCGTTGGGCTGAATGTCTCCAGTCCTTCGGCTGTATTAGCGTATGTCTGCGTCGATGCCGATGCTGGGCTTCTGCCCTTCGTCACTGCGCGGTATGTCTTCGTCTGGCCGATAGAACCGGCGTCGAAGTTCGGGCGCAGCATGCCAGCCATCGATAGCAACACGAACGTATCGCCGACAGCATGAGTGCTACGTGCCCACTCAGTTCCGCGCTGACCGCGCATCAAGCCGGACAAGATGTAGCGGCCATCGCCAAGGCTGTCGGCAGTGCGGAATTTGATGATCTCCCATCGATCCGGCGCACCGACTGCCGCGACGTTCGAAGTTCCCGTCAACAGTGCGTCGTAGCTGATGCTTTCGAGCGTGCTGTGGCCGACGTTGACAGTGATCAAGTTGGATTCATCAACGATTCCACTTGTCCAATTTCCAAGCGCCGTCTCTGCGAATCCGATGGGGGCCTCTCGCTCGACAGTTCCGCGATCCTCGATAGAGCCGGGGTCATCCCACGTCTGTAGCGCCCCGCCAGGCCAGCCCGGACCAAACCCAGCCATGGCCGTGTAGATGCCGGCGTTGTTGTCCGAGTCTCGAAGAATCGGGATGTCCAGAATTTGCAGGCGCGTCGGAGGCGGAAGAGGCGCTACTTGCTGCCCCGTGTAGCCCGTCGCACCCGCCGCAGTCTGGGTGTAGAGCTCGGCGTCCCCTGGCTCAACGTTGAACTCGCACACGGCTCCAGTGTCCGTCGTGCTGTTGATGCGCCACAGTCGGAAGGTGCCACGCGGATACTCCACCGTCGCGCCACTCCCCGGCGAAAGGAATGCGTACTTCCGTGATGTCTTGAAGCTCCGGGTGTTCTGTGCACGCCACCTGTTGAAGAGGATCATCTGAGCCACCGCCTTTGCATGATCAGAAGTCGTGGCGATCGGCATTTCGACGACCATGTCTTCGGTCGCCTCGGTGATCTGCCTAACCTCCTTCTCGGTGGCAGTCTGATAGTCGTTCAGTGGCTCGATGTAGCTCGCAGAGACGCTGCGCGGCAGATCTATCTCCTGCGCTCGATTGAGTGGCATCGCGTCTGCAGGCTCAGTTCCATCTTCTGCCTGCCCAAGTTCGTCGTAGGAGATCGTCGCCTCCGATGTGATGTCGGAGTACTTCTTGAACTTGATCACGCCGTCTTCATCGACTATGAACAACGCGAAGGCAGTCAACAGCGGCTGAAGATTCGAGCGGGCACTTGCTGGGTTCGCTACCTTATAGCCGTGGAGCATGTCCGTGATACCGGATACGTCGAACTGATCGGGCAAAAGTCCCGATCGAATGCACTGATCCGAGATGATCAGTGAAACGCTCACCGGGTTGATAGTGAACTTCTTGAAGATAACGAGATTCACTCGACCAGCAAGCGCGGGGCCCAAGATCGCCAGACCGTTATTAACGTATATCTGTGGATGATTAACTTCCGAGGTGGCTCCTACAGATGTAATGCCCGTTGCCAGAACGTTCCAATTTCCGGCAGTCGGGACGCCGGACCCGTCAAACACGATTGGAATCTGATAGATGTTCCCTGCGGTAAGAGAGCTGTCCCTGACAAATGCATACAGTGAACTTTCAGACATATAGAGGTCTGAGTTTCCTCGGCTTATAGTAGAGAATGCAGGTCCTATCAGGACATTAGACACCTCTCCATTCGCTGCATCTATAACGTCAACCTCAAGCCTGCCGAATCGCAATGCGAGCGCGTAAACATAACCGGAGGAGAACCATATTGGTGCATGCTCCTGAATGTCAGTTTCAAACAGCTCGTAAATATCTTTATTTCGGACTATCCCAAGATTTCCGGATCCAGTAAGGATTGCAATCTGATTACTGACGGCGTCATAAGCAGAAGTCGGCTCAGAATCTGAATTAGCCGGGTCAGCCTCCCCTGTATATGCCAAAGAGATCGACCCGCGCATAAGATCAATTACGAAAACATCGTATCTCGTAATACTGAAGCGGCGAAAGTAAATAGCAGATGGTTTTGTAGCGCCAAGGAGGGTTCTAGGATTCACTTGGTCAATAAACCAGTCTGGCAAGGTTACTCTAGATAATTGCGTCGGTACTCCACCAGCCGGAGTGAATGAGATATCCATCCGACGCTGGAATATGTTTGCTTCAAACGACCAAACACCATCAGGCGATGAGACGCCGCCAGATGCCGGCGCCGGAACTGTTGCAAACGTGCTTTCACTCATCTCCGGCGCCGACGTTGTCAGCACAAAAGAGAACTGAGGCACCCGGCCACCAGGGCACTCCACTGCATTCATGCGGATGCGCACCACGCCTCGGTAGGCGGGCACCGAGCCGGGGCCGCCCATCCAAGCCTCCTCGCCAGGATCGGCCAGTTGGTCCGCATGTCCTTGGTACAGGACAAAGTAGGCGTGGGGGTTCTCTGCGCTGGCAAGCGCTGCCCCGACTGGGATGCCGCTGCGTGCGTCGTAGATCAGTTTGCCGTCTTGGAAGATCTGGGCGATGGAGACGGTAGAACCATCGCGCGGCGTCTCGCACAGGACAATGCCCATGTGCACGTAGTAGCGGTAGCTCGTGTGCTCCGGCCCTTCACCTTTCCCTGCAGATTCTGTCGTTGCAACTTCAAGCTTGGGGGTCGACCACACCACATTGCCGCCCACCCGCTCGGTGCCGTAGAGGATCGGGATGCCGGCGCCATAGGTTGACACCTGCACCTTGAGATCATCGACGCGCGGGCCTTCCGTCTTCTCGCCAGGGGTGAGCAATCCGCCCACGAGCGAGCCGACGACGAAGCCCAGTTGCGGATAGCCGAAGAACGACCCAACGACACCGCCAACGACGCCGAGAATTTGCTGCGTGCTCAAACGACCACCTCAGGAAAGCGGAAGCAGCCGCGGACCGTCGCCAAAAAAACATCATCGAGACGGCACTCGACGACCTTCTTGTTTGGGAGGTGGGCATGGATGATCGACAGGCCGCCGCCGGGGTAGTCTCCGACAATGGCCATATGGCGCGTTAAGCCCCGCATGCAGACGAGCAAGTCGCCGGGCTGGAGATGGTTGCGCCGCACCTCCTGCATGTGAGCCCGGCAGAAGGTGAGCATCTCGCTATCGGTAGTGCGTCGGGCGTACCCGTCAACGTCAAGCGCGGTCAGGCCCAGCTCTGCGCGCACGAGCACTGGTAGCCCAATGCAGTCCACGCCCTCACGGCTGCGGCCCTGGTGGCGGTAGCGGCATCCAATGAAAGACCGGGCCACGCGCACGATGTCGGCCCCAGAAACAGCAACGGCGCCCATGGGCGCCGCTGCTTGAATGATGACCGTCATAGGTTCGTGCCCTCTGTGCCGCCCAGACCCAGCACCTTGTCGCTGCCCGGAACCTGCGGGAAGCCGCCAAAGTTGTTGGTGTTGGCCCACTTGTTGCGGCAGTCTTCGGTGAAGCGCTTGCGGCAGCCAGGCGTCGCGGTGTACGTGTCGCCCACAGCGACCGCATAGGGCAGCGGAAGATGCAAGACGAACTGGCCCGCTTCAAACGAGTAGATTTCCATCTGCATGCCCGCGCTTTCACCGCTGGTGATCGTCATCAGGCCGGCGCCGAAGTAGTCGGCCACTTCGACGCGCCCGCCATCGGTCATGGCGCGCAAGTCAGTGACCGCCGTGAAGGAGCCTGCCACCGTAAGCGGATCCAAGTCCACGTTGCAGGCCGGAACGTAGGCCGAACCGATCGAACCAAAAACCCAAGGGCAGCCAGCGGTGTAGACGCGGCCCACAATCTTCTGGAGACGCTCTGTGAGGCCGCGCACCTCGGCGGTGAATGCGGTTCGACCCGCCTTCACGTCGCCAATGTTCCCGCTTTGCAGATGCATCGCACCCATCGACAGGTCGCGATAGTTCACCTCGAAGACCGAGACGAACGCGCCATCCCAAAGCCCTGCGAACAACTCCGTTTCGTTGACGCTCTCTGCCGCCATGGCTCCGGTCACTTCGGAATTTGCGACGGCGGCGGTGGCCTCCTGTGCCACCGCCGTAGGGTTGAGCCCCTCTTTCGAGCGGTACACCTCGCCGTTGATCAGCAAGTCGCGCGCGCAGGTGGTGACCGTCACAACGTGACCGTCGCGGCGCTCGAAGCGCCAGCAGCGCGCAATGGTGTTGGTGCCCTTGGCGTACTCCGCCTTCAGGGCAATAGAGACTGCCTTGCTCATGCTTCGCGCACCTCCGCCAGCGGGATGCTGGGTCCGGCAATGAGGCGGTCCTCTACGTGGCCGGGACGAGCGAGCTCCCAATCCATGTCGTCATTCGTGAAGTGGACCGGGACGTAGAAGCGGCCAGACCACGTCAGCGATTCATCGGGCTGGGGATACTTCCGTCCGTTGCCCGCCGCCGTTATCGCCTTACCGGCCGTGTTGGTCGCGAGCGTGTAGACATTGCCAGCGATGGCGATGATCTCGTGGCTCAGATTGTTCAACAGCGAGGCGTCGACCCCTTGAAGGCCGTCGAGCCAGAGCCTTCCGTCGACCGCCAACCCGGGTATAGCGCTGTCCAGCGTCACCTGCGTCGAGGTGCCAACTGCAACCGCAGTCACCGTCCGGGAAGCGTCAGCCACGAACGTGACATATGACGGCCCAGCACTGATCGCAGCCTGACCTGGTGCAACCCCGAGAGTGACTGGCGATCCCCCGCGCGACAGCGTTGGCGTTCCTTTCGGCCGAGTCACAATGCGCGCTCGCTTCCGGGTCGTACCGTGCGCCGTATAGAGCTTTCGGAAGCCGTAGCGTGGTGTGCCGTTGCCGAAGCCTGCGGCTCCATACTCCACGCCGGCCATGTAGCCCTGCAGAGCGCCCTGTGCGGCGGTCGCCTGTGCATCCGTTGGGTCCTCCAGCAGCATGCCGTAGGCTCCGGCATCGGTGGCCTCGTAGATTCCCATGATGGCTTCCCAGGCAGTCAGCGGCATGGACTTGATGCCGAGGGTGTACTCGCGCATGGTCACGTCCCGCACGACGTTGACGGTCGCATACCCGCCTTGGTTGACCGTGCGGTCATTCCGACGTGTGGTGCGCCCAGCGACGCCCGCAAGGATGACGCTCTTGGGCACGATGACATCGGACAGAACGACGATGCCGCTCATCCGTTCCTCCGCTGGAAGCTGGAAAGCTGTTCGGCGAGCGCGCGCCCGTTCTGCGCCGCCGTCTGGCGGCTCTCGCCTGGCTGGGCTTGGTAGTAGATGTTCATGGAACTGGCGCCCCCCAGCTTGTTGTTCGGAGTGATGCGCGCGCTGCGGCCGCCGTTCATCAGGTACTGCTTTCCGTTCACGTCCAGCAGTTCCGGGCCCTGCTCATTCACCCGGTGCATCCCGAAGGGCGCCACGCTGCCGCCTGCGGCTTTGCCGCCGCCAAACAGGCCGGAGAGCAGGCTTCCAAAATCGAAACCCACACCGCCCGTGCCCGAGCCGCCGCCGCTGAAGAGCTGTTTGAACAGGTCTTTGACGATGAGGCCCGTGAGTTCACGAAAGATCGTGTCGGTGAAGCTCTTGAAAGCCTCCTTCGCGGTCTTCGTGCCGTTGATGAAGTCCGTGAACGCCGAGCCCGCGGCATCTGCGAACAGGGTGTTGAACTTGTCCGCCAGAGGATCTGCAGTGGCCGCGAGCTTTTCGAGCTCGAGGCGAGCGCGTTCCGCGTTCTGGATCAGGGCGGGATTGCCCGAAGCCCGCGCGATGGCCTCTTGCGCAGCGACCATCGCCTGCATCTGGGCGACGGCTGCTTTCCTCGACTCCCCGAGCTTGGCCAAGGATTCGAGTTCGCCAGTGGTGCCAAGCTGCCGCGCGAGCGCGATGCGCTCCTCCTCGATTCGAAGCCCTTCCGTGATTCGTCCGACGGTCTCCGACTGCTGCCCATAGTCGGCTTGCGCCTGCTTGAGTTGCTTGAGCCGGTCGACCTGAGCCAGCCCCATGCTGTCGCCGTTGGCCGCCAGGCGCTTGCTGATGTCGCCGAACTGATCCTCGAGGCGAATGCGTGTCGCTGCACTGAGGTTGCCCGTCAACTCGAGCACCTCAGCATTGACGCTGTTCATCTGCTTCGCCAGGTCGTCGAGAGCCTTGCGCTCACGAAATCCCCACTCGATCGCGGTCTCGCCGGCTTCGCGGGTGAGGCGCTTCTTCTTCTCGATCAGGTCGTTGATCTTGCCCTGCGCCGCTTCGCGCTCGGTCTGCTTCCCGGCGGACGCTTGGTACTTCTGCAGCGCGGCGATCTCTTGGTCGTACAGCGCGAGCTGCGACGACACGGCCGCAGACTGAGCAGCCCGCTTCCCTTCGAAGTACGCCTGCGTGGAGATCAGGTTCTCGCCGTTGTACAGATCGAGCATGCGATTGCGTGACCGGAGGATCTCCTCCTCCTCCTTGGCCGCGTTCTCGAGCGCCTTGAGCTCGTTATCGAGGAGCTTCTTCGTCGGGTCGTCCTTCGCACCGCCCGCGCCCTTCTTCGTGGCCCCGCCGAAATTCAGCCTGGGTCGAGTCGTTCCCGTGGCCGCGGCCGTGGCTCCAGATGCTGCGACTGCCTTCTGTTCGGCAAGGCGTCGAGCCAGCGTTTGACTGAAGAGCGGCTTATCCATGATCGCCTGAATGTCGGCGCCGCTGGCTTTCGCAATATCGACTGCAGCGCGGAAATCCCCCTTGATCAAAGAAACCTGCGCCGCGCCTGCCGCCCCGATCGCGGTTCCGATGCCTTGGAACGTGCGGATGACGCCGTCTCCAGCGTCCACGATGAATCCGAGGGCTCGGACGGCCGCTTCTGCAAACTCGGCGACCCCGTTGTTGTTCTTGAGGTCAGTTGTCTTTCCGTTCAGGCCCAGCATTTCGGAAGCCGTGTCCACCAGAGCCCCGGCGAACGCGGTGAGCGCCGGCAACGCTTGGACGGCGATGACCTGAGCGTAGGCCGACAGTTCGGCCTTGAGCTGCGCCTGCTTGTCGGCGTATTCGTCGGCTTGCGCTATCTGCTCGGCCGTCAGGATGACCTGTCGGCCGCCCTGCTCTTCCAGTGCCTTCAGGAAGGGCAGAAGCTCGGCGCCCGACTTGCCGAGCAATGCTGTGGCAACGGCAGTCTTGCCGGCGCCATCTTCGAACCCTGCCAGGGCCTTCGAGATGGAGGAAATCTGGTCCTCAGGTGCGAGCGCCTTGAAGTCCTTGAGGTTCAGGCCAAGCGCGGCGATGGCTGCCCCAGCCGCTTTGGACTCATCGTCTACGCCCGTGAGATTCTTCGTCAACTTGATCGAAGCCTGAGCGATGGCTTCAACGGAGATCCCCGCAGTCCCGGCGGCGATGCTGAAGGATGCGAGTCCCTCGGCGCTGGCGCCGGTCATCTCGGCCAAGTCCTGGAAGTCGCCAGCCTTCTTTATCAGCGAATCGAAGGCGAGGACGGCCCCGCTCGCAGAGATGCCCAGCGATGCGAGCGCGCCTGCAGCCAGCCCCGCGGCACTACGAATGCCCGAGCCGATGGCTTCACCGAACTGGCGAGCCTGGTACTCGGCCTTCGTCAGGCCGCGGGTGTACTCGGCTGCATCCAGCCCGAGCGAGACGACAAGTGATCCTGCTGCTGCAGCCATTACTTGCGCCCCTGCCCGAGCTTGCGCACGCCAGCGCCGGCAAGCATGCCGATGTCATGGGCGGCGTTGTCGAGTTCTGCTTCGCGATTGCGTTGGAACATGTCGAAGTCACTCATGCGGGTTTTGTTGCCGTTCACCTGGGCCAGGATGTTCGTCATCTGGATCAGCAGCAGCTCTTGCCGACGAGGCCAGAGCGGGCCGCGAACCATCCACAAGGACAGCTCGCGTTCGGTGAGCGCATTGACCGCGGAGAGCGGCCAGCCCATCGCTTCAGCCAGGTCTAGCTTGAAGCGGTCCCGGGGGGTGAGACGTTTCCCAGGTCCACCGCTGCGGCGTTGCTCGTGGCGTTCACTTCTTCCATGGCTTCATGGATCTTGTTCAGCGACGAGGCGCGCAGCCGGTTGATGGCGAAGAGGTCTTCGGCGCTGTTCGGGTCGAAGAGCAGTTCGCCGTTCTGGTCGCACAGCATCCGGGCCACGCCGCGGGCCGTTTGCAGCTTCGGATCGGTGTCCGAAGACATGGTCTCGATCTCGCCGACGAGCAGCGGCTTGACGTAGACATCGCCCCACTCCGGCACGTTGACCGGAACGGGCTTCGGGCTGGCGGTGGCGAGGATCTTGGCTCGCAGTTCTTCGCGGTTCATGCTGCGAGGACGAAGATTTCGCCGGAGAGCTTGAGGGTGGTGGAGCCGGTCCAGACGCCCGACACCGCGCCGCTGAAGCTCGACTGCTGGACCGAGCCAGTCATCACGATCGTGCCGCCGCTGTTCGGGAAGGTGATGCGAACCGCGACTTGCTCACCGGCGAGCTTTGCAGCGCGGATCGCAGCCTGGACACCGGTGTTCGGGGCGAAGTTGTAGTTCATCGTCAGCGTGCCGCTGTCCGACAGGCCGGTCTCGAACTCCTTGGCCGTCGAGCAGATGGTGGTTACCTCGGTCTCGTCGGTCGTGCCGTCCTGTTGGTCGACGCCGGTGACCTCGCAGAAAGCGCTGAATACCAAGGGCGCGAAGGTGCCGCCGCTGGTGTACGGCGTGTAGCCGGTGGCATCGACGCCAGCAAGCTCAAAGTCGTCGGCGTCGGGGTTGTCGACGACATACAGGTTGCCGTTGAGTTCGGTCATGCCGACCACGCCCTCGATGCGGCCGACGGCGCCAAGCGCGAGGCCGTGCGCGACAGACGTGACGAGCGCCGGGTCGGTCTCGCTGATGTCGGTGATCGCTTTGGTTGCGGCCACGCCCGTGCTGACTTGCAACGAGGAGCCTTGGAACTTGAGACGTTTGCCTGCTGCCATGGTGGACCTTCTTTCTTACTGACGTACTGACAAAGAAAAAGGCCGCTCGATGGCGGCCTTGGCTTGAGAAACTGGTGAGCGGCTAGGTGCTGCTCGGGTAGGTGATGAAGTCGAGACTGACGCGGTGTAGCTTCAGGTCCGGCTCATAGGTCGAGAACCCGCCAGCCGCGCGCGTCGGCGGAGAGATGGCGGCCATTGCGGCCAAGACCTGCAGGCGCAGCGAGCGCGTTGAGTCGAAGTCGGTCGAATAGATGTCGATCTGAGTGCGGGTGTTGGCGGTCTGCGCCGTGTCATCGCCGCAGATGTCGTCGATCACCTCGTCGCTGATGAATGTGAAAAGGATGGCCGGCGTGAGCGGGACAGCGGGCAGTTGAGGGAACGTGCTTGCATGGACACGGCCACCAGGAACCAGAGGCGCCAGCGTGCTAAAGATGGTCTGCTCGAGGCTCATACGCCCGCCTTGTCCAGCCGCTTCGAGATTCGATCCTTGATCGCCTGCACGGCCTTCTCCTTGTTCTGGTCGTAGGCGGGCCGCAGGAAGGGTTGCGCCGCCATCTTGGCGGTGCCGTATTCCACAAGCACGCCGTACCAGGCGTCAGACAGCCCCTTCTCCCGCTGCTTCTTCGTGAGCTTGCCTTTCCGCACGGTGACGATGTGCTCGCTCGTGAGGGTCGACTCTCCCTTGGGCAAGCGCTTGACGATGATGTTTTTCTTCAAGTTGCCCGTATCGACCGGGGCCTTCTGCTGCGCGGCATTCCGAATCACCACAGCGCCGGCCGCGGTCGCCGCCCGGGCGATACGGTTGTTCATGTCGCTGGACAGGCCCTTCATGCGCTCACCAAGTTCGCGTAGCCCTCCGACTTTGACCGTGACCGAACTAGCCATCGTTCTGCCCCTTTTCGCAGACCAGATCGACGTACTCACGACCGATCTCATCCTCGATCACCGCCTTGATGTCGTAGATGAATGCCCCGTAGAGCGCTCTGCAGGTTGCGTCCACATCGCTCCTGAAGCGGATCCTGATGCTGGCCTTGACCGAACTGACAGGGAAGTCGCTGCGGTTCACCTCGGCGCCGGACTGGTGCTTGATGTTCGCCCAGACCGTCGCCACGTCCGTCCACGCGATAGTTGAGCCACCGGTGCCGGTCGGCATCTCCACCAGGCGCTGCAGCTTGATTCGGCGATTGAGGGTTCCTGCTGCGAGCGTCATGCGAGTGCCGGGTCACGGAGTGGATAGAGGAGCGCCGTCACTGGCCGCGGCAGAAAGCCCTGCTCGTACTCGTGATCCTTGTCGTTGTCCCGGTCCTTGTAGAGGTATCCGACCATGAGCAGAACGGCCGCCTTGACTTCAAACAGAACCTCGGTGGTGTAGACGGGCTTTCCGTCCTCATCGAACACCGGATTCCCGTCGCCGTCGACCTCTTGGACGAAGCGGTTTGCACCTTTGAGGTAGTTCAGGACTGCGCCGGAGGCCGCGTGGATCTTGAGAGTCAGGTCAGCGTCGCCGTCGACCGTATCAGAGCGGATGTGCTCCTTGGCCTGCTCGAGCGTGACAAGCATTGTCATTTAGGAGCCTCCAGGCTTGCTGGCGTCTTGGCATCCCTGCCCTTTTTCACGGCAAGCCGCCATTCGGCATTGCCGATCTCTGGCTTCGTGCGGGTGGTCGACTGAGCGATCCAGTAGCTGCCGCCGAACGTGACGCCGTCGCCCTTCTCGAATGCATCGCCTTCGCGGTAGTAGCCGCGGTCCAACACCACCGGCACGACGAAAGAGAATTCCTTGACTCGGTCGCCAGCAGCAAACTTGATCGTGAAGCCGCGCTCCCCATCGTGCTCCACCTGCAGATCATCGAAGCCAAGGGCATCGACTCCGTCGCGGCCGTCTCTGCCGTGCGCGCCATCCTTCGGCGCCGGGATGCGGTCGATTGAGCGCTGGAGCACGTCCTGAGCGCGGCGCTCGAAGTCCAAGGCCCAGCGCGCGATCTCGGGCTCAAGCAGCGCCTTTGCATCATCGATCGTGAAGCTCTTCCCGTCGTGGCCGTCCTTGCCCGGAGCGCCATCTTTACCGGCTGCGGGCGGTGGCACTTGCGCCAGCACTGCAGCCACTACGGCGTCAGCGTCGAGCGGGGGCGCATCCTTGCCATCCTGCCCATCTTTCCCGTCGACGCCGTCTTTCGGCGTCGGCAGCGCCGCGAGCTTTTGCTCGAGCGAGTCCAGGCGGCCGGACAACGACAGCACCGCCTGGCTGACATAGCCCTTGACGATCTCGACCAGTCCATCGGCGAGTGCCTTCATGTCACGCCGCATGGGTGAGCCCCTTTCGGATGTAGTCGAGCAGTTCGCGCGCTTCTTCTTCGGCTTCCTCTTCAGGATCGGCGACGGGGGCCGGCGCGGGCGCAGCCACCGGTGGAGGCGGCGCAACCGCCAGGGGATTGGTCTTGTCGCGTTCGTCGAGCGCGCTCAAGCTGTAGTTCTGCTGCTGCAGGTACACCGTGTCGCCACCGGTGATCGGCTTGAGGTTCATGCGCTTGCGGGCCTCGTTCGGGGCCATGATGGCGCCACCCACCGCCGCGGCAAGCGTCGTGACTTGGGTGGCCTCGTCCATGCGAAGCAGGACGTCGAGGTCCAGTGCCGTGCCGTACTGCGCCGGCAGGGCCAGGCCCTCGTCCATGCACAGCTCGAACTCCTCGATCAGCACATGCAGGCATTCGTCGTAGTAGTCTTGCTTCAGCTCGCCCGGCTTCTTGCCACTGGGCACTGGAGCCACACCGACCAGGTAGGCTGGCATGTGGAACACGGCGCAGATGTACTCGTCCAGCGACTTCGAACGCTCGGTGGTCTGTGCATCGACCGCGGTCATCCGCATGGGCTCGTACTTCAGGCCATCGCCCATCACCGCCACTTTGCCGGCGTTCTCGCCGGTGTAGTTGGCAGTCCACTTCTCCTGCAAGCGCTTGGCGGTCTCGTCGCTGATGGAGCCCGGCGCGGTCAAGACGCCGCCGGGGTTCGCGCCATTCGCGAAGAACGTCAGCGAGTCGTTCATGATCTTCAGGCCGAGGTTTGCGGCAAGCCCGCCAGCGAACAGCGGGGATACGCCCATGAGCGGATGGAAAATGGGGTTCATGCGGTCGTGGATGACCTCGCTCGCCGGGACCGTGATGCCGTCCGAGTCCTGCACGCCAGTCAGGTTGTCCTGCCCGAAGCGGTAGAAGATCGATCCATCAGGGCTGACCAGCACTTCGGTGCGGCACGGATCCATGATGTAGAGCGCCGTGACCACGCCGCGGTTGTCGCGCTGCTTGAGCGCGTAGGTGTTCCCTCGGCTTAGCTTGGACATGATCCACCACTGCTTGAACTGGATGTGGCTCTGGTAGCGGTTCGGCTTCTTCAGCACTGGCGAGAAGGCCGCGCTGGCTGCCTCGTTCCAGATTCCCGAGGAGTCGAGCTCGAGCAGTTTGGTGCGCAGCTTGCCGATGTCGTTCGAGATCTGCGTGATGCAGGCGAAGACGATCGGATGCGACAGCACAGTGTCGACCGACCACTCGTCGTTCTTCTGCCAGGCGCCGGTGTAGGGCTCACTGACCCACGGGAACCAGCCCCGGCTGCCGACAGGCGACAGCGGAGCGCGCTTGGCTACCGCTGCCCGCGTCACCTCGAGGCCGAACAGCCGCATCTCAGTCCTTCGCCTTCATGTCGCGGCGCTGGTACGTGCGCTTGGACTCGGCGGCCGGGGCCTTTTCTTCCTTGGCAGGCTTCACCACCTTCTCCACCGTTTCCATCTTCTTGACGGGCGGGGCGGGCTCTGCCTGCGGCGCCGGGGCTGGCGGCGCTGGCTTCTCCACCTTCGCGGCAGCCTTCTTGGCCCAGCCAAGCGCAATCAGGATGGCCGATTCGTCGGTCGTCGCCTCGTACTCTTCGCCGGCCTCGCGCTCACCGGTCCCGAAGGGATGCCTGCGAAGGGCGACCATCTTGATTGAGCTCATGTTTCTCTCCTAAATGAAAAGGGCGCCCACGCGATGCGGGCGCCCTTGGTCTCAGTCCGCCGGGATTACGGCGTCACAGGGGGAGCGACGCCGTTCCAGCTCACGCCGGACAGGTACTGAACGGAGGCGGCACGCGCCTTCATCCAGTTGACGTAGCGCTCGGCGCGGATCGCCAGCAGGTTGTTCTGCCAGAGGCTGACCATCACGGTCGTGGCAGTCGCCGGGTTGTCCGGTGCGCTGTCCATCTGCAGCGAGGCCTCGCGGCTCGCGTCGATGGAGACCTGGCCGTCGTCAGCGAGCAGGATGTCCTGCGCGTTGGCGAGCACCACGATGTTGCCGACAGCCTCGGACACCACCACGGGCATGCCGTAGAAGGTGCCGCCGGCCATGTTCACATCGGGGAAGGCGCGCTGGCCGAGCGCGTTCTTCATCAGCGAGAGGCCGAGAGCGTTGGTCGCCGACATGATCCACACCGCATTCGTCGGTGCCAGGTTCGCAGCGATGAACGGTGCGAACAGCCCCTGAATGTCGGCGTTGACCGATGCCTCGTCACCGCCAGCGGACACGACCGGGGTCACGCCGTTGGTGATGGAGGCCGGCTTGACGTTCGCGGTGCCGGCGTTTGCCGGGTTCACGAAGTCGGCATCCATCTGCTGGATCACCGCGGCAGCGAGCTGATCGCGCAGGATCGTTTCGGCCGACGGCTGCGAGAAGCGAGCCAGTTCTTCCGAGATCACGGCGATCGTCGCCAGCTTCGTCCAGCGCAGCGTGACCTGGTCGAATGCCAGGGCGGTCAGCGGCTTGGGAGCGCCCTCACCGACCCAGTACGCCGCACCGCCGGCCGTTTGACGCGGCATGCTGATGTTGAACGGCACACGGCGCAGGTTCGGGATGCGGCCGACGATGGTCTGCGGGCGCAGGAACTCGATGAACTCGTTCGCCATCTGGTTGTACTGCACCAGCGGCGCAGCCCAGGTGGTGTCCGTGGTCGTGCCGACGGCGACTGCGGCCTTGGTCACGTCCTCGAAGTTGTGCTGCGAGAACATCTTGATGATGCCCTGCATGCCCTTGTCTTCGGGGAAGCGGTTGGAGGCGAAGTCCATGGCGTCCCGCATGTTGCCCTTGGTGTGCGCCATCACGCCGGCCAGACGGGCGAAGGCCACGCCGGGCGCGAGCTTCCGCTCGACGACAACGATGTTGCTGCCGCCGCGGGAGGCAGCAGCGGCCGCGGTGCCGTTGTCGGTCTTGCCCGGCGTCACGGACGGGACCGGGGTGGCCTTGGTGACGTTGATGGCTTCCAGATCGCGCAGGTCGGCGAGTTCTTGGTCGATCGACTTGATCTCGTCCTTGAGCGTGGTGAATTCCTCGCTCTCACCCGCGTCCTTCGTGCGGTTCTCGCCGAGGGTCTTGTTGGTGATCTCGGTCATGCGGCCGGCCTTGGCGCCGCGGGTGGATTCGAGATCGGCGATCTGTTCGCTGATGGTCTTGACGTTGCCCATGAACGGAACGGCGCCGAGCGCACCGAGGGCCGCCAGCAGGTCGTGCGGCAGGAAGTCGGTCAGGGGCTGGCCGGCGAAAGCCGCGCCGCAGGCGATCGCCAGAACGGCGAACAGGCCAACCTTGGCCAGGGTGAAAGTCTTCTTCATGATTACCTCTTGGTGATGGTGATGTTTCCGCGCTTGGCGGTGCTGGTGAGTGCCACCGCTTTCGCGGCCGACGGTGCAACCCGATCACCAGCGCGGCCAGCGGAGGCCAGGTGTTCGTGGTCGATGCTCTTGACGGCGGTGATGACCGCCTGTGAATTTGCAGGGATCGTCACAAGAGAAAGCTCATGCCAATCCCACTCGAGGAATCGCAGGCCACCCGTCTTGAGACGCTCAATCTTTCCTTCGACTGCGCTGAAGCCGATCGACACAGCGGCCACCAGCTGGTACTTCAGGGAGTGGATGGCCTCGTCGACTCGGTCCTTCAGGCGACCGGCCTCCTTGACGATCGGTAGTACAGCTTCGAACGGGATGCCCTTGGCAGTCGGACTGGCAAAGGTGACGTTGCCCACGGGCTGGTCGTGGTTGTGCTGCCAGAGCAGCGGCATCGGCGTCTTGAACTTCGCGCCCATAGGCTCCACGATGTCGCCCATTCGGTCGGTGGTCGGTGTTGACGCAATGCCGCGGATCGTCACAAAGTCCGCCCCTTCATCGATCGACTTCGTCTCCAACACGCTGTAAGCACGATCCATTCGGACCTCCAATGCAGAAAGCCCGCACTCGGCGGGCTTCGGTTGTGTGGTTCGCCTCTCAGGCGAAGAAAACTTGGTACTGCTTCGGCGGCTCTTGCTCGACTTGGCCAGCACCGACACCCATCAATAGGGCGCAGAAATCATCAATCTTTTCCGGCGCCTTCTTCTTGTCCGGCGCGTTGTTGAGATTCGCATCCTGGCGAGCGATCACGTTCGATGCGTTCCAGTTCAAGACCGGGTCATTTCCATGTGCAAAGCGGCCGTTCAGGTAGGCCACCTCGAGCGCTTGCATGGCTGGGTGATAGCTGCGCGGGCCCTGGATGAACTGCTGCATCTTCACGCCGGCAGCATTCAGTCGCTGCACCGTCTGCGATGCGTTCCACCCGTCGTAACCGACGGCGCAGAGATTGAAGTTCTCGTTCGCCCAAATGATCTTCTGCTCAATCGGTGCGTAGTCGATGGCCTCGACGCCGGACTCGATCAGCAGACCCTTCAGCACCCAACCAGCGTAGGGGATCAGGCCGCGCTGCGTGCGCTTGCGGACAGCCATTGCCGGCACGAACCGCCATCCATGCGTGTAGATGAACCCGTCGATGTCCCACACCAGTCGGAACGATGCCAGGTCGGTGGTGCTCGATAGGTCCAGACCACCAGTGCACGGGTACTTCCGCAGGTACTCCAGATCGATGGCGCCTTTGCACTCGCGCCACTTCGTGATGTTCACCCAGCCCTGAGCAACCGAAGACGGCCGATTCAGTCGCTTGATCTTGAACTCGGCGTGCTGGCCCGGCTTGTCCTTCGCCTCGATGGCGGCTTTTCGGATCTCGTCGAGCAGCAGCGGATTCACGTCCATTAGCGGATTCGCTTTCCGCCACGCGCTCTCGTCGAAATCGTCATCGGCTTCCGTGCCGAGGTCGTCGTCCTTCTCGTCGACTGCGTAGTAGACCGCCAGGTAGTGGTCGGCCTCGATCAGGCCGCGCAGCACCTTCTTCGCAAACTCGCGCTCTTCCTCCCACGGGCCCGGATTCGCGTAGCCCTCAGTCGTCAGATACAGGAACAGCGGATTCCGCCTCGCCCCTGCCGCAGACTTCAGCACGTTCAGCAGGTCGTGGTTCTTGTGCGCGTGGATCTCGTCCAGGATCGTGCAGCTCGGGTTCAGGCCGTCCTGCGTACTCGCCTTGGCGTTGATCGGCTTGTAGGTTCCGCCGTTGTTGTAGCTAGCGATGGCGTTCGCAAAGGCCTCGAGCCCGAACGCCGATCGCAGGTCCGCGGTCTTCTCGACCATGGTCTTTGCGACCTTGAACACGATGCGGGCCTGCTGCCCCGTCGTCGCGCCGGTGATGACCTGCGGCCCGTTCTCTCCTTCGCAGTTCTGGCAGTACAGGCCGATGATCGCGGCCAAGGTGCTCTTGGCGTTCTTGCGAGCAATGGCGAAGAGCGCCGTCGTGAACCGCCGCGTGCCGTCCTGCTTCCGGAAGCCGAACAACTGCACCAGGAAGAAGACGTGCGACTCGTGCAGGACGATCGTGGGCGTATCCCATGTCCCTTCAACGTGCGGCAGATCCTCGGCGAACAGGCAAACATCGTTCGCATGCCACTCGTCAAAGTAGAACGGGACGCCCTTGGCCTTCTTCGCGCGCTTCAGGTCGTCCAGGAAGCGCTGGCCGGCCAGGCGCATCCAGATGCCGAACTGTTTTCGGTTCTTCGGGTTCGCTGCCCTCTTCGCGTAGTCCTTTGCTATCGCGACGAAATCACGCGGCTCGTTTGCCACGTTGAGAGAACTTGTTTCCTGCCGGCTCTTCGCCCACCGGCTTGACCTTGCCCTGCGACACGGGGGTCAGGCCAAAGTCGTTGATCAGGTTCCGGTACTGCGCCACCATCGACGCGACCGGCGCCTCGCCCGCGGCCCACAGTTGCACCAGCTTTCCATGCAGTGCGCACAGTTGCCCGAAGGCACCGAGACCCGCCTCGGTCAGCAGCTTGTTGGCAACCAGAATGGGGGCCAACCGGTTCCACTCCTTGATGGCGTGCGAGTTGGGCATCCAATCCGGCGGCTCCGGCACATCCGAGACAGGCGGCATCTCAACTGACGCCTTTTCATCGCGGCTCGGCTGCACCGTTCCCGAAACCACTTTCAGCGCTCGCGGTTTTTTCGGGTTGGCCATGGATACCTCGACTGGTCAAAAAACCAAATTTCTCAACTGCACGCGTGAATAAAAGGCTGAGCGCCCGGTTTCCGAAGGGAGGTCACTTTTTCGGCCGACCACCCCCCGACCCTTTTTGCACCTCCTTGGTGCGTGTCGCGTACTTGCCGCAGCCGATGAGAGGGGTTCTCATTCCGGGAAGCCATCGAGCCCGATCTTCTCGGGGGCCACATAGCCCATGTCCTTGGCCGTCTTCTTGGCGTGGCACCCGGTCTCGCCAGCACACAGCACCTGACAGTTGGCCTCGGTGTCTGGGCCACCCTTGAACACGGGCACCTTGTGATCCAGCTGGAAGCCGCGGCCGGGCTTGTCGTTGAACTCGCACAGCTTGCGGCACATGGCGCATCGTGGGTCTTTGCTCCACACCTTGAGGCGCCTGGCCTGTAGTGCGCGGCCTCGGATGCGGCCGTCACGGTTGTCGAACTTGGCTGTCACGAGGTGCTGTGCGTCTTGGCTGTTGCCAACCTGGGCTTCAGGGTTGCGAGTGCCATGTCTTGCCATCCCATCGGGCTACGCCACCAGGGCGCTGGGTGCTGCCGTTCGCCCTACCCGCCATTGCGATAGGGCAGTCGCTGGAATCCGCTGGCGTTGCGGGTGGTGTAAAGAAGCCCGCACGAGGCGGGCAAAGGGTGGCAACTGCCTTGCTACCCGGAGACAACTGTTGCCCGCGCGGACGCGATCTGCGGCTTGAATGCTGTGTGCAGCGAGGACCGGCGGGCGAACGAAAAAGCCGCCTGCTCGATTGAGAGGCGGCTTGCAATGGCTAAGAGCAAATTCTGAAGGCGGGTTTCCAACGAGTGTTGGGCCGCTATTGTTATCTGTGCAACTCACACAGTGTGTACAGGCGCGCGGACTGTAGCACGAGAAAAACGCCGCGTCTACGGTTATTTATCCAGTGCAGGGACGGGCGCCCAAGGCGTTTTATGCATGAAGTGGTACTCCAGCGACGGGGCATTGAGTTGCTTCACCAAGAGCCAGCCGGTTGCAAGGAGCTGAAAGTCTGGATCTCGTCTGATCCCGAGCTGAACGGGTCGATGCCCGTTGATAGCGGTCTTCACGAAGTGGTGCCATTTCGCCGTTTCTTGACCAGAGAACACAGACCAATGACCGTTCTTCGAATGCCTGTACGACACCTCTAAGACAGGGAACTCCACATAGACACCCACTGGATCGTCAAGAAATCGGCCATACAGGTGAAGCTGTGGCGGGAAGGAAATCGGCTTTTTCTTCTTCATGGCGCACATTCTCCTGTCAGAAGTCCAACTTCGGCGCGATCCACTTCATCGCCTCGGGCCCGGCCTTGGCCTGCTCACGCTCCATCTCAGCCACCAACCAGCGGGCCAATTCTTGCCGCTCGAAGGCGAACTGCTTCTCGAAAAGGATCGTTCCCTCGCCCTTGCAGACGCCGCACTTCTGGCCGCCGAGCGTCTTGGTGCCAGGCATCACCAGAACACCGTGACCGCCGCAGGGCTTGCACTTGTTGTCCCGGTGCCATGCGAGGCACTTCTGCGCCATGTCTCGCGCGTCGCCGATCGGCAGCCTCACGCGGGTGGTGCGCGCCCTCTTCCATGCCATCTGCTCGAGCACCGAGACGATCACCTTGGCCTGGCGGTTGTCGCCCAGGAACAGGCGCTCCAGTGCGACGGCGAGCGGCGCCTTGGGGATGCTGCGGCCGGCGAAGTCGACGCCCCGACTCAGCGCGCGGTCGGCGCAGCCCATGCCACCCAACACGTCCGTATCGCTGAAAGTCGTCCGCTTGTCCACCGTCAGGCAAGACGAGTGGATTGCGGAGGCGTAGCGGTCAGCGATTGTCATGCGCTCTCCTTTTCCGGCAGCAGGGATTCGTCGATCTTGGGCAGCGGCACAGGCGGGAGCCATGCCTTGCTCTCGTCTACTGCGTCGTCTCCGGGGTTGCGGATGGGTCGGAGCCACCGATCGCCGATCGGACCTCCGTTCACCATCACGGTCCGGCCGAAAGGGTCTTCCCCTTCGAGCCGGCCCTCGACGGCCCAGTATCCCGAGTGCGGGGTCGCGCAGAACACGATTCCGTTGAGCTTCATCTCTTCTCCCTTTAAGAGCAGGCGGATGCACCGAACGAACCGACCAAGGTTCGGCGTAGTGGCCGGACCCACGATGCAGGCGAGGTCTCCAGGTTTGCAGTTCATTCCGCCTCCTTCTGCCCCTTGGGCGTCACTTCAATGGTCATGAAGCCTGCTCCGGGCTTCGTCGTGCCCTGCGCGTAGACCCACTGGATGCTCGGATCGGCATCGTCACGGCCGAGCCATGCAGCGACGGCGTCGCGCGACGCCTTCATGCTGCCTTGAAGGTTGTCGCCGTCGAGCCCCTTGCCTGCCTTCATCCGGGTCAGCGTGACGCGCACGAGCCCCGCAGGAGGGCGCTGTGCACGCAGGCTCCAGCCAACGATCTCCTTCTCGCGCTTCACTCGACGTGCGCGCTGTTGCCAGTGCTCGCGGTCGTTCTGGCCTCGGCCCAACTTGAGATTGATGGTGAAGATCACAGTTTTCCGCCCTTCAGGAGAAAGCAGGCCGTCCAGTGCTCGCCCTCTTCGCTGGCGAAGGGGTACGGGCAGGCGTCGTTTCGCGTGGAACAATCTCGCGCGGCTCGGTTGGCTTCGAGTTCGATCCGATAGCGAGCGGTCGCGGAGAGCGTGCGGCGAACCACCGGATGCGCTCCTCTACCTTGGCCGGCGCCAGCGGCGAGTGCTTCTCGCACGTTGCTTCGGAGCTCTTGAAGCGCCAAGGCGTCAGCAACTGGCACGGCGCGAATCCCTGCCTCGCCATGTCCTTGGCATCCTTCAGTCGCCAGTTCTTGCAGTCGATGCATGGCATGGCTCATCTCCTTGCCCCGAGGCCGTCGAACGGCGATGGCTCGGCCCAGGACTTGCCCAGGCGAACCAGGCTGATCAACTGCGGCGTCACGGCGTAGCGCTCCGCCAGCGCCTTGCAGGTCTCTGCGCTCGCGCGGATCTCGCGGGCCTTCTCCATCGACAGCTTGCCATGGTGCTCGCGCATGTAGCGAACTTGGCTGGCATGTTGTCCGCGTCCGAGGCGACGAGCCGCGATCAACGCGCGGCGCTTTGACGCTGTGACTTGTTCGAGGTGCTCAGGCGCGACGCAGCGCAGCGTCTTGCAGTTGTGGACCACTTCGAACCCGTCGCGCACCGGGCCGATGGCAAGCTCGAAAACAACCCGGCGGACCGGGCGCGGGGAGCCATCGACGTTGATGATCGGGGTGTTGATGTTGCAGTACCGGTCCCACACCAGACAGTCGCCATCCTCGTGGCTGTATGAGCAGATCCGCTGCAGCATGTAGGCGCCATCGTTGCCGACATCCTTGAGCGCACGACGTGAGGCGGCCATCAGTGCAGCCCTCCGCGCGATTGCTGCTCTGCGTCCTGAGCGTTGCGGACCCGGGCCCGGTACGAGGGGAACTGCTCGACACCGGACCACTTGCCGAGGCCAAGCCGAACGCCCTCCGCCTCCACCGCCGGCTGCGAGTCCGGGTCGACGGGCTTCTCGGCCGATGGCAGCGCTTCGACAGCCGCATCCCGTCGCCGGCCCTCTGCCGTCGACAGGGCATAGGCGAACGGCTTCTGGCGCTTCACGGCCTCGGCCGCAGCGTCGACAAGTTCGGATTTCGTCATGCCGGCGGCGATGAGGTTGACGAGCTTCGGGTGCGATGGACTCACGCCGGCAAGTCCGGTCTCCCGCATCGCTTTGCAAATCTCGCCCGCGCTCGCGCTCGCGCCATCCGAACGAAGTGAGGATGTCTCCTCTTCTCTCCTCTCCTCTCCTCTAGGCGTTTCCTGGCGTTCCGTGGCGTTGCTTGGCGTTTCATGGCGTTGCTTCTGACGTAACGCCTTGACTCGTTCGGTGCTGTTGTCGTCGGGGCGCTCGCGCTTCGGCTGGCGCTTCTCCCATGCAGCAATGCGGCACTCGGTGCCATCGAGCAGGTCACGCGCATGCATGGCATCGACGATCTTCGGCATGAGGCCGTCTGCGAGGCCCAGGGACAGCTCGATCGCCTCGTAATCGGGCTTCCCCGCTGTTCCGCGCTCCTCGGCGGTGCTGGCGGCTTCCAGCAGGCATGCCCAAACCGCGATGACTTCGGCGACGCTGGCGCCTGAGCGCTTGGCGACGAGCTGGAACTTAGGATCTGTCACAGACCCGTGATGCCAGCGAAACCAATCCATTCCTGCCATTTCGTCCTCAGGCGGTTGCGGCGGCATCGAGACGTGCAGCGATGTCGGTCTGAGGGATTCCGGACAGGTGCGCCAGCATGGCAACCAGCGGGCCACGGTCTCCCGTGGCAAGGTTGGAGCTGATCCAGGTAGCACCTTCCGCCACCAGGTCGCGCTGCGGCGCCAGCACGGCTGCCGTGACCTTCTTCTTGCCACGCGCCCTTGCAGCTTCGAACTTCTGCTCGAGCACCTCCGCGGTGCCGGCGCCGTGCTTCTTCAGTAGGCGGATCGCGTTGGTGCCGCTGACCTTCTTGTCCTCGACCATCTGAAGCACGCGGCGGCTGGCGCCGGCCAGCACCAGCCAATCGGTGATCTGCGCCTTGGTCTTCCCCAGGCGCCTGGCTATCTCTTCCACATCGCAGCCGTAGCCTATGAGGCGCTTGCAGCTCGTGGCCCAGTCCTGCGGGGTCAGCGGCAACTTCTCGGCTGCGGTCATGGTCATGCCGACGGTGACGTCGATCATGCTGGTGCCGGCAGGCGAGACGATCACGGGCAGGAACTCGATGGGATCTCCCTCGTCGAGCAACTCGCGCACGGCCGTCAGGCGGTGCTGGCCATCCCACACGTTGATGACGTGCTCCCCGTCGCCCTCCTTCGACACGAAGCCCTTGAGCGCTTCGCCGCGGTTGTAGCCGTTGGCCTTGATGGCGGACTTCAGGCTCGCGACGTGTGCTGCGTTGATGGGGCGGATGTTGAGCCCTTGCACGAGCCGCAGGCTGGCGACGGGCACCATCCACAGATCGGCGGACTTCGCGTCGGCGTCACGCATGGCGGCCTTCACGTTGCCCGGGGTCAGGTCGATTTCGGCAGTTACTGTCATGTCTCGCTTTCTGGTGTGAGATCAGTTGGGAAATTCCACCGGGTCGGTGTTGGTGCCAGGCGCGTAGAGCTTCCCGCCCGATGTGCCATGACCGCGCACGCGCGGGCAGTAGCCGACCACGCGGATGAAGTTGTTGCGCAGCGCCTTTGCGTAGATGGCGCCGAAGGCGCGGTCTCCTTTGCGCGAGCGGATGCCCGCGGCGGTCGCGGCGAGAGTCACGCTTTCGCCGGGCACTCGGCCTTTCGCGCGGACGTGGTTGACGATGAACGCGAATGCACGAGCCCCGAACAGGGGATCGTCTTGCTCTGCTGCACGCAGGGCGCCTTCCGCGGCTGCGAGCCCCCGCGAACGAGCGGAAGCGACCATCGAGCCGGCCACCTCGTCCATATCGGCGACTTGTTCGTCGGTGAGTGCGGGGAGCATCTCGAGCCTTTCAGAATGGGCAGGCCGCGACGACGCGCCCTGGGGTGAGAAGGGAGATCTCGAGTGCAATTTCGGTCACCTCTTCGTCGGAGGCGCCGTATCGGCTCGCGAGCAGGGCCGCGCTCATCGGGTTGCGCTCGCAATACGGCGAACCCGGGCGGTGCTCGTAGTGGTATCCGCCGCACCGGCACAGGCGATGGCCGGTTTCGCGCAGATGCTGCGTGAACAAGCCATGACTGCGGCGCCGCGTGCGGCACTCCGGGCAGCGGAAGAGGAAAGCCATCACGCAGCCCTCAGGTGAGCCGGCTTCCCGGCCTCGTGGATCTGGGCGAGCGTGGTCCGCACACGCTGAGCGCAGCCGATCAACTCTGACAACTCGCGATCCACGTCGCGCAGTTCGTTCACGGACACCTTGCCGTCCTCCGTGGCTTTCGCTGCTACCGAGACGAACTGCGCAAACTCGATGGCCGCGGCCGAGAGGTCTTGCAGCGTGGCGCCGCCGGTCTGGTACATACCGGGCAGCGGCAGGACCATCGCGCCGCAGTTGGACGCGAAGGCGTTGAGGATCTGCAGCGGGTCTGCGACCTTCTGCTCGATGGCCCATTGCGTGAGAAGCTCGGCGTCCTGCAGGCCGAGCTTGTATGCGTCGGACCCGGCAAACTCGTGGCGCACAGTGCTCGGGGACTTGCCGAAGCGCATTGCCACGGCTTCGATGCCGCCCTGGAAGCGCCTGGCTAAGTGCCGCGATGCGTCGATGAGGTTCATAGCAGCGTGTCTCCTTGTTGGTTATGGATGTGACCGGCCAGACTCTGCGCAGGGACACTCACGGCCATGGAAGAGAAGAACCCTGAACAATTCGAGGCCGTCGAGCCCCTCGCCTTCGTGCACGGCACCTGCTTGCACGAGTCGTCGCACACACAGATGTCCGCCAATGCCGAGGACGGCGAGCGGTCTGTGCTGGTGGTGTCGTCACGCATGGCGATGCACGTCGTCGACGGAGCGCTGCAGGTGCGCTTCGCACGGCATGCGTTCCTGCATCCGCGGCTGGCGGTGCAGGTGCGGAGGTGATCGCGAATGGGTGCGGGGTCGTAGCCGAGAAGCGAGAGCAACCCGCCCGAAAGAGCCGCAGCGCCGATCAGCAGAATCACGGCGCCGAGCCAAACCGGAATCGTCTCCATGGCTCAAGCCCCCTTCCCTTGCTGGTCTCGGGCCTTCTGCAAGGCGCGGGCAGCGTGGAACTCCTGCACGAACATCTGGCCGGCAGCGGTGCCGATCGGCCAAGGGCTAGTGGCGTGGGGGCAGTCCTGGCGCTGGGCTGCTTTCGCGGCCTGCTCGCGGACGAGCCCCAAAGGAATGATTTCGCCGTCCATGGGTTAGGCCGCTTTTGCTTCTGCGAGCTCAGGCCAGATGGCAGCCCAGTCTTTACGCATTTCTTGCCGGGTGACGGCGCCGCCAGATTCACGTTCGATCACGACGCAAAGCGCTGGGCTGGGCTCTCGCCCGTCAAGCCCTGCGGCAAGCTGAGAAAGGTAGACTGGGCCCACGCCGACGCTGGACGCAAACTCGGAAACGCCCCCATGAGGGAGGCTGTCGAGGAAGTGGCGGAGGTTCATGATTGATATGCAAAGTGCGCAACGGTGCGCCAAGCATAGTGCATATCGTTTTGCTATGCAAGCCGCATACGCTCGCGGTATGCGTAAAGATGAAAAATCAGAGAGCCCCAGGCGCGCCCGACGCCGAGCGCGGCTTGCGCAGTTGCTTGAAGAGAACGGCGGGCCGCTCCAGGTCGCTCGAGAGATTGGTACGCCGGGCAGCTACCTGAGCGCGATCACAGGCGGTGCGCGCGGGCTGGGAGATGAGTTGGCCGCCAAGTTGGAAAAGGCCTATGCGAAGCCCGAAGGCTGGTTCGACCTCATTGATGAACCGGAGCCCGTCGACCTCGATGCGCATCCTGACCTTGCGCCGATACGCAAGGTCAAGCTACGTCTCCAGGCGGGGGTGAGCGGATTCGCCGTGGAAGCTGAGGAGGGTGACGGCGAGCCGATCTTCTTCAGAAATAGCTGGCTGCAGGAACGAGGCTTCAAGGCCTACAAGCTGGTAGCAGTGAAGGTTCGAGGTCAGAGCATGGAGACCACGTTGTTCGAGAACGATGTCGTGGTCATCAATACCGCCGACACCGAACCTAAGGACGGGCGGGTATTTGCCGTCAACTACGAGGGCGAAGCGGTGATCAAGCGCCTTGTGCGAGACGGCGGCGTCTGGTGGCTTTCATCGGACAATCCGGACCAGAGACGATTCCCGAGGAAGGAATGCACTGAAGGGGCGTGCATCATCGTCGGACAGGTAATCCACAAACAGAGCGAGCAGATCTAGGCTTTGACATGCAGCAGCGCTCATTCAGCTATTGGTTCGGCAGCCAGTTAGGCAGATTGCCTCCGGCGGCTCGCGCAGTTCTGGCGATCAGCCTCATCGTAGGTGCTGGTGTGCTCTTGCTGTACTGGGTGGGCCCGAACCCTGCAGGTGGCCCAACGACGCTTCCCCCGCAAACCGTCGCCTCCGCAACGCCGGCCGCCACTTCCTCGGCTCAACCGCCCACCACCCTCACCCCTCCTCCCCCCGCAGCCCAACCCGCCCCCGCCCCAGCCAAGGTGGTCGACCCGAACGCCATCCCAGAGACCTGGTGGGATTTTCGAGCGTCCAAGAGGAAAGATGACCAGCAAGCGGTTGCCGCCATTGAGAAAGCCAAGTGGTGGGAGAACTGCGCCAGATGGGGCATTGAGGCTCGGAAGAAGAATGCGACCAGGCGCATGTGGGCACTGCAGTCTTACCTGCAGTCCAGCTCGCTCATCAACGGCGTTGACCTCGGAAACGTGAAGGGCAAGGTTCCCGAAGTCGGCATGACGACCTGTGGAGCCTTTGCCGTGATGGGTCAGCCGGACGACGTGAACCGCACCAAGAATGCGAGCGGCGAGCGAGTCCAGATGGTGTGGCGCGACCCCCGTGTCTATGCCTACACGTACACGTCGACAGGCGATGGCAACGCCGCGATCAACTCCGTGCAGTACTAGCCCGGGTGCTGGCCTGGATGAAGAACGGCTGACGGAGGCTGTACCACCCTGAGGGGGTATTTGGTAGATACCGCCTTGAAGTGATAAGCGGCCCAGCCATGCATTAATGACCCGAGGGTCAGAAATAGTGCAGGTCTCAAGCTCAGCCTTTTGGGCTACTGTATAGAACTTCAGCTTAAGATGAGCGGGCAAAAAAATACCGACCTCTATGGCCGGTACTTTTTGCTTCGCGTGATTCCCTGTCCTGCCAGACTTTCCGGGTTTCACTTTGCTTAACGCGACACGGAGTCTACCAACTAATTGACGGTACCGTCAATAAGCCAAGTAGTGCCGAGTGGCGCAGGGTCTTAAGGTCTTTCCCCTATGCCTTCGCAACATCAATTCTCTCTAACGCTCATCCCACACAAGGTGGCCGAATCGGTCATCGATCAACGCGCGGCTGACGGCTACATCAACGCTACAGCCATGTGCAAGGCGGCGGGGAAGCAGTTCAATGAGTACACCTCAAAGAGCAGCACCACCGCCTTTCTGGATGAGCTGGCTGCCGAAACGGGAATTTCCGTTTCGGGACTGGTACAGGTGGTCAAAGGTGGAACTCCGACGTTCCAGGGGTCGTGGGTCCATCCTCAGGTGGCTATTCACCTGGCACAGTGGGTCTCTCCGAAGTTCGCGGTACAGGTCTCCAAGTGGGTGTTCGACTGGATGTCGGGGAAAGGGCAGCCCATCAAGCTGCCCTTCCATCTCGAACGCCACATGATCAACCTTCACAAGATCCCGAGGGGCTATTTTTCGGCGCTGCAGGAGATGACGAACTTCATGGTCGGCCCAATGGAGGTCAACGGCTACCGCCTGAGCGAAAAGCTGATGCCAGATATTTCGCAGGCGAAGATGCTCTGCAAGTACCTTCGCGAGATCATGGACGTTGATACCCGCCAGCTCCCCAAGTACACCCACACGTTTCCTGATGGGCGCGAAGTGGAGGCCAATCTCTACCCGGACACCTACTTGGCGACATTCCGGCGGCTGATGGCTGAAAAGTGGATGCCCCTGCATGCGCCAACCTATTTCAAGCAGCGCGATCCCACCGCGCTGGCCGCTCTGGACAGAGTGCTCATGGTGGCCGCCAACAAGCCCCAAGCCCGACTGCCCCGGCCGGCCGCCCCACGCTGATCCGTGCTACTCAACCAAGCCGCCCTCGAGGCGGCTTTTTCATGGGCGCTTCGCGAGCCCCGTACCGTGAAGTGTGGCGCGGCATCGTTGAGCGCCTGCTCAACGCCCTTGGCGCCTGTTACAAAAAAGATGCACGGCGATATGCAATGTGCTTGCGTATTTGATATGCGTCTTGCATACTTCACTCCAAGGCAGCACCCCGCTGCAAACGGAGATGAAGATGGACTCCCTGCTCCCCCTGGATACCCGGCTCTTCGTCGAGTCGTGCGAGGTCGAGATCCTCGAAGGCGAAGACGCTCAGCAAGCCGTGGCCGCATGCCTGGTCGGCGATGAACTTTCGCTGGAGGTCCAGTCGTGACCTTTGGCGCCCCCAACTTCGCAGCGGTACGCCGCGCACCAGGGGCCGCGGGCAAGCGCTACCGCTGCTTCTATTCGCCCCTCGATCGTGATGGCTGGCCCGTTGCGATGGAGACCGGTGTCCTGCCCTTCGTCGACTTGAAGGCTGATGGTGCGGAAGACGCACAGCGCAAGGCGTTCAAGAAGCTGGGCTACCCGGTTGCGGGTGTGGAACGGCTCGAGGGGCGTGCATCGTGAGCGCGCAGCAAACGGCCGTCGTGCATGGCCTGTCATTGACCGACCCTCGCTGTGCGGAAGTGCTGGAAGCGCTTCCGGGTCTGGCGCCTGTGAGCGGGCAGCACACGCTGACTGCGGCCGGCCTCAGCAAGGGCCAGAGCAGCATCCTGCTGTATGCAGAGAGCTGCTTGGTTGACCGTGGCGGCCTCCTTGATGGCGTTCGCATGAATGCCGCAGATCACGCCGACCTCAAGGCTTTCGCGGCGGCCGGTCTTCTGGAGTTTGGCCGTATCCCCGCTTCGCTGCTCAAGGGCGGCAACGCGCACAACCCGAGCCCAACGAACTGGGTGAAATTCTCCGACGAAGCGTGGGAGCTGGCTGCCGCTTGCCGCAAGTTGCGCGCTCAGCAGCGCGGCCCCTACGCGATGAGCGTGTTTGCTGAGGTCGAGTCTCGCGCTGCCATCGCCAAGGCCACCGGGAGCCGGTCATGAAGCGCAAGCCGTCGCCCGCGCGACTCGCTAAAGGCTTGGAGCGTGCAGCACATGAAGCCGAACGATACGCGAACAAGCTGTACGAACTCGACCTCGGCGATGCCGCACGAGGCGTCGCGATGGCGGCGCGCCAACTTTCCTATGCAGCCGACAAGGCGCAGGACAAGGCCACCGGGAGCGCATCGTGAAAGCGCGCATCTGGTTCGAAGCGCTTGGCCGCTCCGCGCATTCACGCGGCCTTCCACTCAACTCCGGCCGCGCCGGCCGCCTGAACTGGCCGGCCTGGGCGCGCAGCGCGTGGGCGCGCGGATGGCTCTCGCAAGGCCCGTGCGGCAGAAGGAGTGCATCGTGAGCGCGGCAAAGAAAGCGCCTCTGCGCCACCCTCCCCTCGAACAGGTCTTCGCGGCTGCCGACGCAGTGTCGACAGCATGGGTGGACGCCGGGCGGCCGAACGACTTTCGCAGCTTCCGTCTGGGCTATGACGCGGGAGTCAGGGCAGCGCAAGCGCGGGCGACCGCCGGCCCCGTGGAGCTCGTCACCGAGTTGCGTGTTGCCGGGCAGTTGCTCTACATCGCGCACAAGCAGATGAGCTTTCAGCAGAAGGCCGCCTACGCACGCAACGCGCACAACAACGGCTTGATCAGCGACGACGAGCTGCGCGACAGCGAGCGTGCCGCCGTGCTGCAACGTTTTGGAGGTGCCGCATGAGCACGCGTCGATTCAACGAAGCCGAAGTGGCGGCTCGATTCCCGGGGGATGTCGCAAAGCACCAGATGACGATCCTGCGCGATGACGGCGTCGATCGTCATCTCAGATTCAAGCGGCCCGATAGCGGCATCTACTGGTTCGATGTCATCACCTGGGGAGGTCGCCTGTACATCGGCGGGGACTGCGGGACCTACGTGTTCGCTCGGCTCGACGACATGTTCGAGTTCTTTCGCGGGCATGAGATCAATCCCCAGTACTGGGCCGAGAAGGTGCAATCCGTCGACAAAAACTCGGGTGTCGAGGCTTTCTCCGACGAGGTCTTCAAGGAGACGCTGAGGCATCACGTCGAAAACCACGCCGAGAGCGAAGAGTGGAGCGAGGCGCAGCGCGCGACTCTCTGGGCCGCCGTCGAAGATCGGGTGTTCGGGTACGACACCGACGAGCACACGCTGTGGCGTGCCGCCGAAGCCTTCGAGCAGGACGGCTTCCGGTTCACCGACTTGTGGGACTACGGCCGCCAGACCGCATACGACTACCACTACTTGTGGTGCCTGAACGCAATTGTCTGGGCGATCAAGCGCTATGACGCGCACAAGGACGCGCTCGCTTCCGAGTTGCCGAAGGAGCCTGCATGAGCGCCGCCCAAGCCGTGGAGGTCTGCTTCCGCACGAAAGGCACGCGCCGCCAGGCGTTCGTGCGCCCTCTGGGCGAGACGCGCTGGCGCAACTGGTCGGTGCCCCGCGCCGACGTGGCCGTGAAGCGCGGCTCCATCACGTTCGAGCACCTGGTCGACGCGCCCGTCGTCACCCGCGCATCACTGGAGGCAACTCCATGAACCCGGCAACGCTCGCCCAGCAGTCGCTCGACGCCTTTCTGCGCGTGATGGCGGTCGTCATCGTGATCGCCCTCTATGCCGCCGTTTCCGACGGCCCCACCGAGACCGACGCCTTGCAGCTGTCGGCCGAAATCTTCAACGACATCGCCGCCGAGAACGCGGCACAACACGCCCTTGCGGCGTCGAAGGATCAACCGTGACCCACATGATCACCGCGTCGGGCGCGGAATACCACCTGGCCGGCCCCGGCTCCCTTGCTGCCGATGCGCGCCCCGTGTGCATCGAAGACATCGCGCACCACCTGTCGCTCATCAACCGCTTCACGGGCGCCACTTCGCGACCCTACAGCGTCGCCGAGCACAGCCTGCTCTGTGCCGACATCGCCCAACGCATGAATCTCTCGCCAAGCGTGCAGTTGTGCATGCTCATGCACGATGCCCACGAGGCCTACACCACCGACCTGAGCAGCCCGGCCAAGATCGCCGTCAACTGCTACGGCTTGGGCGCAGGCGGGGTCGAGGCCTGGGGGATGTTCGAAGACGATCACATGAGGACCGTTCGCCGCCATTTCGGCATGCAGTCGGCGTTCGCGGGGCACAAGGCACTCATCCGCGAGATCGACCTGCAGGCGCTCGCCACCGAGCGGCACTTCCTGACGGCCTACAACGCCAAGAAAAACGGCCCGTGGGCGATCCTGGGCGATGGCGCCCGCACGCCGGTGCCGATCGCCACCTGGGCGCGGCTGGATGCCGAATGGCGCGAGGCGACGCCGTGGAAGAAGTGGCGCCAGGACTTTCTGGAACGGTTCCATGCCCTGCGCCTGGAGGCCGATGAAGCCCTCACGAGCCGCATGTCGGTTGCGAGGGCAGTGTGCTGAAGCGCAGCGGCTTCAAGCGGCTGGTGGTGGTGCACATGCCACCCACGCCGGCAAAGCGCCTGGAGCGGCCCGTGGTGCTCGCGGACTGCAGCGGCATGGCAAGGCCGATGGAGAAGCCCGAGCCCCAGCGCAACGCGCATCTTCTGTCGATGGCCCGCGGCCGGCCGTGCCTGCTGCGCACGCGGCTCTGCAACTTCGACGCGAGCACGACGGTGGCGGCGCACTCGAATCTCCTGATCCACGGCAAGGGCCGCGGGCGGAAGGCCGACGACTGCTATTCGGTCTGGGCTTGCTCGCGCTGCCACTCGTGGCTCGACAGCAGCTATGACGCCGACTTCGAAGAGAAGGAAGCCGCGTTCATGTGCGCGCTGCTGGCGCAGGTGTCGGAGTGGAAGGCGATCGCCGACGGCTCGGGCTCGAGCCCCAAAGACCGCGCGGCGGCGCTGTGGGCTCTCCAGCGGCTCCAGCAAGCCCCGCAGGAGGTCGCGTGATGTCAGTAGTCGTCGAGCTCGTACTGCATCTGCAGTTGCCGAATGATTCTGGCGATGTCCGGGCGGTGAGTGCCCCGATCGGTCTGGATCGGGATCGTCCAGTTCGGGCCGCCCTCCCCGTCACCGCCCGTGCCGACCACGTTGCCGCGGTGAACGTCCGTCACCTGGCCGCGCAGGTCCGGTATCGCCTCGATGCGCTCCAGAACCATCTGCTTCAACTGATCGGCGGTTCGGGTGGGCTTAGCCACGGCCTACTTCTTGGCCTTCTTCAACTCGGCCTCGACCTTCGGGCGCGAGTTGCCGACCTTCTTGATCGCGGCCTTCACCGCGGCTTTGGGTACGCCGGCTTTCTTGGCCGCATACGCGACTTCGTAGTCCTGTTTGCTGGCGACCAGTTTGCGGTCGGCTTTTCCAGTCTTCGACTTGTTGTCTGCCATTGCTCGCTCCTTCTAGGGAACGCGAAGTATCAGCGGCAACAGGGCTGGAGCGCAACTCACCCATATCGCACAACCTGAGACCCACCATGAACACCGCCCAACTCACTCCCCGCGCTCTGGACGTGATCGCCGATTCCGACGAATGCACCGCTCCCATCTTCCGCGATCCGGCTGACCAGAAGCGCTGCCAGTGCGGCCATCCGATGCCCTGCGTAGACAAGGTGCCCGTGACGTTGTGCCGTGCCCACGCGCGGTATAGCCCCGTGGCTGTCGGAGAGCCAGCATGAGCGCCGAACTCCTGCTCGGCTGGAAGCGCTACGAAAAAGCCCGCAAGTTGACTCCGCGTCAATGGTCGGAACTGCACATGCGCAACGTAGACGGCGAAAACTTCGACGAGATGATCGACGCGCTGCCTGAGCCATCGACTCCCACCCCTCCCGCTGTGGTGCCAGCAGTGCCGAGCGATGCGGTGAACGAGCGCGCAGCGTTTGAGGCGTGGGCCGGCACGATGGAATCGTGGGTGCCGAATGTGCTGCGCTTTTCCCCGTCTGGCCCCTACAAGTCGCTGGTGACCGCTTCCGCCTGGAGCGCATGGCAAGCCCGTGCCGCCCTCGCGCCTCCCGCCGCTACACCGGCCGCCCCGAGCGAGCAGCAGGAAGCACTGCGCCACGCAGTGCTCGCGATGACGCACGCGCAGCGAGGCGACAAAGGCGGCCTCGCGGAAGCGATCGGCGAATGTCTTGCCGCCCTCGCCCAGCCCGCTCCCGTGGCAGCGCCTGCAGAAAGCGGGCCGGCATTGCAGATCAACGCAATGCAGCTTCGATCAGCGCTGGAACTGGCCGCCCCGGACTTCGAGACCGATGAAGACCAGCGAGAGCAGGAAGTGGTTATCCAGCGTTTTCCCGCGCGCACATCGACCGAGGGTGAGCCCATGGAGGCCGGGCTGTACTGCTGGCTGGCAGACTACCCCGAAGAGGGCTGCATCCCGCTGCGCGAGCACGAAGAATTTTCGGCATCGGTGGCAGCGCCTGCGCCAATCGACATAGTGCTGCATTGCCCGAAGTGCGGCCTACAGCACATCGATGCGCCTGACGAACGCACCCCCGACTGGAAGAACGAGCCGCACCGCTCGCACCTTTGCCACGGCTGCAATCACATCTGGCGCCCTGCCGACGTGCCTACCAACGGCGTAGAGGCCGTGAGGACGAAGGGAAAGAACGACAGCCCCATCGCAGCGCCTGCGCCAGCTTCGGAAGCGGTGGCGTGGGAGTGCCGCAAGCGAGTGCCGAACAACCCCAAATGGAGCGAGTGGTCGTCGTGCTCTGAACGCGACCATGCAGCCATCCAAGCCAAGGCATTGCACTGGGGCATGGTGTACCAATCTCGCGCCCTCTACCTGGCCGCGCCCCCGCAGGCTGGAGCGGGCAATCAGGGGGAGGCCTCGCAGCCTGTCGATGGCGTACAGGGAGGCGAGGGATGACCGCCTACTACAACGAGATCGACCCCTATGCGGCCCAGTGGCTGCGCAAGTTGATCGCCGCGAACCTAATCGCACCTGGCGATGTTGACGAACGGAGCATTACCGATGTGGCAGCAGATGACCTTGCCGGATATACCCAGTGCCACTTCTTCGCAGGCATCGGCGGATGGAGCCTTGCACTACGTCTGGCTGGATGGCCCGATGATCGCCCGGCGTGGAGCGGAAGCTGCCCCTGCCAGCCCTACTCCGTCGCTTCAGTCGCTCATGGCGGCGCGCAAGGGCAAAGCGATGAGCGCCATCTTTGGCCGCCATTTCGCAGTCTCATCAGCGAGCGTAGACCTCCAACGGTCTTTGGAGAGCAGGTTGCAAGCGCAATCAACTGGGGATGGTGGGATGAGGTCGCGTTGGACCTTGAAGCCGAAGACTACGCCTGCGGGGCGGTTGTACTCAGAGCAAGTGCCATCGGAGCGAAGCACCAGAGAAAGCGGCTATGTTTTGTGGCCGACGCCCGCGGCGCGCGACGGGAAGGACATCAGCAGATCCAACGCGTTTTTATCCCAGCGCGGAAGGCATTCCCCGAGCATGGCGACCCGCTTGCTGGAGCAAGGCGCGCATTGGACGGTGATTACAGCGGTCTATTGCCTTGCGATGGGCTATCCATCCAGCTGGAACGCCTCGCGACCCACGGCTATGGAAATGCCATCGTCCCGCAGGTCGCCAAAGTGTTCATCGAAGCCGTGATGGAGACCACCGCATGACGAACCCCACAGAAGAAGTGAAGCTGCCCGAGATGGAGGCTCGCCCGAACAATGCCGTGCTCGTTCCTGCGTCGGAGTTGCGCAAGCTGCAGGAGGATGCGGCTCGGTACGAGTTCCTCCGCAATGAAGCCTACGAGGCAGTCATTCCTCACGGCAACAAGCTCAACGGAAAGCGAACGGCCTGGATCACAAAGCTTCACGCCGGCGAGACGTTTGACGCCGCAATCGATGCAGCCCGACAGACAACAAGGGAGCAGCCATGAGCACACTACACCCAGAGCTTGAGGCGCTGATGCCGGAGCCGGCCGCACATCGATACCGCACGTTCGGTCACGGGCCGCGCTGGCAACTCGCCGGCAAGGCAGTGCCGCCAGAAGCCGAGCCTCTCTTCACCGCCGACCAAATGCGCGAGGCGATCAAAGGCGCGACGGAGCGCGCCGCAAAGCTCGCGTCTACCCTGGCCTATGACGCTGCGATCAACTACGCCAACGGCCATGCGGTCGATTGGGACAAGGCTGTTGGCGAGGCCATCAGGGGTGGAGATGGGGGTGGGCGATGACTGACCGCGAACTACTCGAGGCGGCTGCGAAGGCTGCGGACCTTCCTGTGGAATTTGACGAAGGGACGTGCGACGGTTGGTGGCCTTGCGGACGGACTGAAACGGGCGATGTTGATGAATGGTGGAACCCGCTCACCGACGACGGCGACGCGCTGCGGCTGGCGGTAGCTTTGGACATCTGTATTGAGTTCGGGTACTGCGAAGATGACGCGCCGGTCGTTTATTGCGGGCCAGTCTCCCAGCGCCGCGACTGGCCCCGTTATGCGAACTTCCCAGACCCTGGGGCCGCCACTCGTCGAGCAATCGTCCGCGCTGCTGCCGCCATTGGGCGCTCTTACGAAGGAGAGGGGAAATGAGCGAGCTTCTCACCGCGGCAGAGGTCGCAAGCAAATTGGGCGTCTCGGCGCGCCAAGTCTATGATCTGGCCGCTTCTGGCACCCTGCCCGGCTACCGTTTCGGGCGCTCCCTGCGCTTTGAGCCTACAGACATCACGGAGTACAAGACAAAATGTCGATCACAAGGGATAAGGCGCGCGGTCAGTTCGTCTTTGAGTTTGACCGTTGGATCGGCGGAGCCCGGATCCGCGCTCGAAAGCGCCTTCCTCGCGCTTGGAATCAGGCCCAGGCAGACGAATTCGACCGGAAGGAGAGCGCACGGCTCTACGCGACGGCCAACGGGGTCGGTGGTGAACATCACCTCATCGAAGACGCCATCACCCACTACCTGAAAGACCGCATCCCGAAGCTCAAACAAGGGATGAACGTCGCCCGCGAACTGGCCCTGATCGCACCCTTCTACGCCGGCCGGCCGCTCAGCGCGTTGCCGGACGTGTGCAAGGCGCTTCGCCTCAAGTCGATGTCGGTGCCGAAGAAAGAGGGGGACAAGCCACGGCCCCTCTCGGACGCCACGATTCGGCTGCGCATCCGATACCTCACGGCGGCGTGCCGCTGGGCATGGAAGCATCACAGCTTCGGCGAGTTCGATCCTGCCGCAAAAGTCGTCGTGCCAGAGGTCAAGAACGAGCGCCACATCTACATCGACCGCGCGCAGATGCTGTTGGTCGCCCGGAACACCAAGAACCGAAATGCGCGGATGGTGGTCCGCATGGCGTTCTACAGCGGCATGCGCCTCTCAGAAATCCTACGGGCCGTGGCAATCGGCGACCGCTGGCACCTGGCGAAGACCAAGAACGAGGAGCCGCGGATTGTCCCGATTCACCCTCGGGTGGCGGTGTGTGTTCGGAATTTCCAGAAGATCGCGCGCATCACGGTGCAGAAGAACGTGAAGGCCGCGTGCGTGGCCGCTGGCATGCCTTGGCTGCACTTTCACGACCTGAGGCATAGCACGGCCTCAGAGATGGTGAACGCTGGCGTAGACCTGTTTGTGATCGGCGCCGTGCTCGGCCACAAGGATCCGAGAAGCACCGCACGTTATGCCCATCTCTCAACCGACAAGCAGGCAGATGCTATCGGCAGGGTTGGACAAAAATCCCCCACCACGAACCTGCGGCGGGTGGCTTGATGCTATGAATGGCATAGCAGCAAAGCCTTATGCACTGGAGGAGAGGGAGGGATTCGAACCCTCGGTACTATCGCTAGTACGCCTGATTTCGAGTCAGGTACATTCGACCACTCTGCCACCTCTCCGGTGTTTTGTCGAGCCAGCGATTCTAGCAGAGAAATCGCGGGCTTTTTCAAGCCCTGGCCGTTCAGGCCCGCAGCACCTCGCCCCCGCCCAGGTACGGCCGCAGCGCCGCGGGCACGCGGACCGAGCCGTCCTCGTTCTGGTGGTTCTCGAGCACCGCGACCAGCGTCCGCCCGACCGCGAGGCCCGAGCCGTTGAGCGTGTGGACGAGTTCGTTCTTGCCCTGCGCGTTCTTGAAGCGGGCCTGCAGGCGCCGCGCCTGGAAGGCCTCGCAGTTCGAGATCGAGCTGATCTCGCGGTAGGTGTCCTGCGCGGGCAGCCAGACCTCGAGGTCATAGGTCTTGGTGGCGCCGAAGCCCATGTCGCCGGTGCACAGCAGCACCACGCGGTACGGCAGCTCGAGCGCCTGCAGCACGGCCTCGGCATGGCCCGTCATCTGCTCGAGCGCCTCGTAGCTCTTCTCGGGATGGACGATCTGCACCATCTCGACCTTGTCGAATTGGTGCTGGCGGATCATGCCTCGGGTGTCGCGCCCCGCGCTGCCGGCCTCGGAGCGGAAGCACGGCGTATGGGCGGTGAGCCTGATCGGCAGTTGCGACTCGGCCACGACCTCGTCGCGCACGAAGTTGGTCAGCGGCACTTCGCTGGTGGGAATGAGATAGAGCGCCGAATGGTCGGGGGCGGGCTCGCCCTCCTGGCCGCCCTTCTTGGCGGCGAACAGGTCGCCCTCGAACTTGGGCAGCTGGCCGGTGCCGCTGAGCGTGGCGGCGTTGACGATGTAGGGCACGTAGCACTCGGTGTAGCCGTGCTTGTCGGTTTGCGTGTCGAGCATGAACTGCGCGAGCGCGCGGTGCAGCCGGGCGATCGGGCCCTTCATGACCGTGAAGCGCGAGCCGGCGAGCTTGGCGCCGGTTTCGAAGTCGAGCCCGAGCGGCGCGCCCAGGTCGACGTGGTCCTTGGGCGCGAACGGCAGCGGCGTGGCCGATGCACCGGCGCCGCCTTGCGGACTCCAGCGGCGCTGCTCGACGTTGCCGCTCTCGTCCTCGCCCACCGGCACGCTGGCATGCGGCAGGTTCGGCACCGCCAGCAACAGCGCCTGCAGTTCGGGCTGGATCTCGTCGAGCCGCTTCGACTGCGATTCCTGCTCGGCCTTGAGCGCGTTGACCTCGGTCATCAGCGCATCGACCGATTCGCCCTTGGCCTTCAGCGGGCCGATCTGCTTGTTCAGCGCGTTGCGCCGGGCCTGGATTTCCTCGGTGCGGGTCTGCAGGGTCTTGCGCTCGGCCTCGAGCGCGGTGAAAGCCGCCACGTCGAGGTAGGGCTGGTTCTTCTTGCGTTTTTCGAGACCGGCGACGGCGGAGGCCAGGTCTTTGCGGAGCAGGGTGATGTCGAGCATCGGGCGATTTTAGGTGGCCCCGCCGGCCGGTCGCCCTCGCCCGCGCAGAGTCAGGCGAGCGACGCGGGATCGACGTTCGCGCCGCAGACGATCAGGCAGACCTTCTCGCCTTCGCGCGGCAGGTACGCGCCGGTCTGCAGCGCCGCGAGCGGCAGTGCGGCGGCGGGTTCCACCGCGAGCTTCATTTCCTTCCAGAGCCACCGCTGTGCGGCACGGATGGCATCGTCGGAAACGAGCAGCGCGTCCTGTACGAATTGCTGGGTGATGTCCCAGGAAATGGCGCCGATGCGGCGCGCGCCGAGCGAATCGGCGGCAATGCCGCCCACGTCGACATCGACCGGCTCGCCAGCTTGCCGCGCGCGGTACAGCGTGGGCGCCTTTTCGGGCTCGAGTGCCACCACGCGGGCGCGCTTCTCGAACCAGCCGGCGAGGCCGCCGATCAGGCCGCCGCCGCCCACGCTCACGAGCACGGCATCGGGCAGGCCGCCCTGGGCCTCGATCTCGTGGCCGAGGGTGCCGGCGCCGGCCACGACCTCGGGCTGGTCGTAGGCGTGGGTCAGCAGCGCTCCGGTCTCCTGCTGCCGCGCGAGGCAGGCCGCCAGCGCGTCGGGATAGAGTTCGCCGACCACGACCACTTCGGCGCCGAGCGCCCTCAGGCGGGCACGCTTGGCTTCGGGCGAGACGCCCGGCAGGAACACCTGGCAGCGCACGCCGAGCGCTTTGGCTGCCGCGGCGGTGGCGATGCCGGCATTGCCGCCCGAGGCCACGACCACGCCGCTGTCGGGAATGTCGTTGGCCAGCAGCCGGTTCATCATGCCGCGCGCCTTGAAGCTGCCGCTCACCTGCAGGTGCTCGAGCTTGAGCCAGACCTCGGCACCGGGGGCTTCAATGCCCAGCGCCGAGGCCGGCAGCTTCCACAGCGGGGTTTCGCGCAGGAAGCCGGCGGGGCCGGCGCGCAGCCGGCTGACGGCGGCTTCGGTTTCGAGGCGCCAGTTGGTTGTCGTTGTTGCTTGCATGTTCAGGAGATGTGCCCCGGCGGCGGGATGTCGTCGAGCTTGAGTCCCTTGGGGAGCGGGAACTTGATGGTTTCCTCGATGCCGTCCATCTTGCGCACCGACACCGCGCCGAACGCGCGCACGCGATCGATCACGTCGCGCACCAGCACCTCGGGTGCCGAGGCGCCGGCCGTGAGGCCGATGCGCGTCTTGCCCTCGAACCATTCTGGCTTCAGCTCGTCGGCCGAGTCGACCATGTAGCTCTCAGTGCCGAGCCGCTGGGCGAGTTCGCGCAGGCGGTTGCTGTTCGAGCTGGTGGGGCTGCCGACCACGATCACAAGCTCGACCTGCGGGCTCATGATCTTGACCGCGTCCTGGCGGTTCTGCGTGGCGTAGCAGATGTCCTGCTGCTTGGGCTCGCGCACGTTCGGAAAGCGCGCGCGCACGGCCGCCGCGATCTCGGCCGCGTCGTCCACGCTGAGCGTGGTCTGCGTCACCACCGCGAGCTTTTCGGCCTGGCCGGGCGACACGCGCGCCACGTCGGCCACGTCCTCGACCAGGTGGATGCCGCTCGAGAGCTGGCCCATCGTGCCCTCGACCTCGGGATGCCCCTTGTGGCCGATCATGATGAACTCGTAACCCTCCTTCGCGAGCTTGGCCACTTCGACGTGCACCTTGGTCACGAGGGGGCACGTGGCATCGAAGATCTCGAAGCCGCGGTCGCGCGCCTCCTGCTGCACCGCCTTGCTCACGCCGTGGGCGCTGAACACCAGCGTGGCGCCCGGCGGCACTTCGGCCAGGTCTTCGATGAAGATCGCGCCCTTGGCCTTGAGCTCGTTGACGACGTAGGTGTTGTGCACGATCTCGTGGCGCACGTAGATCGGCGCGCCGAACTTGGCGATCGCGCGCTCGACGATCTCGATCGCGCGGTCGACGCCGGCGCAGAAGCCGCGCGGCTCGGCGAGGAGGACTTCCGAGATGGCTGGCACTGCGCTCATAGCACCCCGATCAGCTTCACTTCGAAGGTCACGGGCTGGCCGGCCAGCGGATGGTTGAAATCGAAGCGCACCGCAGTGTCGTTCGATTCGACCACCGCGCCCGCGTAGCTGCCGACGCCGTCGGGCGTGGGGAACTGCACCACGTCGCCGACCGCGTACTGCTCATCGGGGTCGCCCATCTGCGCGAGCAGCTTTCTCGCCACCCACTGCTGCATCTCGGGGTTGCGCTCGCCGAAGGCTTCGCCGGCCGGCAGCTCGAAGGTGGCGTGCGTGCCCTCCTCGAGGCCGATCAGCCGCTGCTCGACGGCTGGCGAGAGCTCGCCGGTGCCGAGCGAGAGCGTGGCGGGCTTGTCGGCGAAGGTGTTGATGATGTCGCCTGCCGGACCCGAGAGGCGGTAGTGCAGGGTCAGGAAAGAGGCGGAAGTCACGACATGGGACATGGGTGCGGCGGAGGTGGGCAAAGACAAGGTGGGTGTCCCGATAAACTGGACCGCATTTTAAGGAGCCGGGGCTTCCACCCGCTCTTCGAAGGTTTCCCAAGGTTTCACCCGATTTTCCCGATGGCATTCAAGGACCTCCCCGCCCACGCCCGCCCGCGCGAGAAGCTCATCGCGCGCGGTGCTGCGGCGCTGGCCGATGCCGAGCTGCTGGCGCTGCTGCTGCGCACCGGGATGGCCGGCAAGAACGTGCTCCAGCTCGCCCAGGAACTGCTCGAACGCTTCGGCGGGCTTTCGGGCCTGCTCCAGACCGGGGCCGCAGACCTCAAGGTCGTGAAGGGCATGGGCGGCGACAGCAAACGCGCCGAGCTGATCGCGGTGCTCGAACTCGCGCGCCGCGCCATGGCCGAGCGCCTCAAGGAGCGCACCGTGTTCGATTCACCCGACAGCGTGAAGCAGTACCTGCAGATGCACATCGGATCGCGGCCCTACGAGGTGTTCGCCGTGCTGTTCCTCGACGCGCAGCACCGGCTGATCGTGCTCGAGGAGCTGTTCCGCGGCACGCTGACCCAGACCAGCGTCTATCCGCGCGAAGTGGTGGTGCGCGCGCTGCACCACCAGGCGGCCGCCGTGGTGCTGTCGCACAACCACCCGAGCGGCAGCATCGAGCCATCGCGGGCCGACGAGGCGCTCACCCAGACGCTGCGCGCCGCACTCGCGCTGGTCGACGTGCGCGTGCTCGACCATGTGATCGTCAGCACCGGCCAGGGCTTCTCGATGGCCGAGGCGGGGGTGCTCTGATGGCGTCGCGCAAGCCGCCGGGCCAGGCGCCGATCAAGGACCTCTCCGACCTGAAGCAGGTTCAGCGCGCGCTGGCGGAAACCCGCGAGCGCGAGGCCGCCGAGGCGGCTGCGCAGGCCGCGGCGGAGCGCCGGCGCGCGGCCGAGAAAGACCTGTTCACGCGCGCCATCGGCGCGACCGAGCCTCTCAAGCGCAAGGCCGCGGTGCCGCTCATGCCCGAGCCGCCCGCGCCGATCCCCGTGCAGCACCAGCTCGACGAGCAGCGCGTGCTGCGCGAATCGCTGTCCGACGAGTTCGACGTGACGACCCTGCTCGACGTCGACGACGCGATGAGCTTTCGCCGCCCCGGCATCGGCACCGACGTGACGGCGCGGCTGCGCAAGGGCGACTGGAGCATCCAGGCGCAGATCGACCTGCACGGCCTGCGCAGCGACGAAGCGCGCGAGGCGCTCGGCGGCTTCATCCGCAGTTCGTACAAGAAGGGGCTGCGCTGCGTGCGCGTGGTGCACGGCAAGGGGCTCGGCTCGCCGGGCCGGCAGCCGGTGCTCAAGACCAAGACGCAGCGCTGGCTGATCCAGAAGAACGAGGTGCTGGCCTTCGTGCAGGCCAAGCCGGCCGAAGGCGGCGCCGGCGCGCTGGTGGTGCTGCTGGCCCCCGCGCGCCGCTGAGCCTCAGGCCAGGTGGTTCTTGAGCGGCACGGCCGCATCGGCCACCGCGTCGGGCGCCGGGCTGCGGCCGGCCTCGAGCAGCTTGCGGCTCATCATGTGGTCGACCGGGGCGTTGACCGATTCGACGCACACCAGCTGGCCGTCGACGTAATGGAACAGCGAGAACGCCTCGGGCTTGGGCCCCGCGCGGCGCACGCTCGCGAGCCCCGGCGTGCCTTCGGCGGGCATCAGGCCGGCCATCTGCAGGCGCAGCGCGCCCTGGTCGGACCAGAACCACGCCACCGCGTCGTGCGGGCGCGGCGCGCCGGTGAGCGTGGTCACCGCCGTGCGCGCCTGGTCGTTGGCGTTCTGCACCGATTCGAGCCGCAGCGCGCGGCCCGCGCGGCGGTCGGGAAAGCGCGTGCAGTCGCCCACCGCGAGCACGCCGGGCGCGCTGGTCTGCATGTGGCCGTCGACCACGATGCCGTCGGCGCATTCGATGCCGGCCGCCTGCGCCAGTGCGGTCTCGGGCACCGCGCCGATGCCGAGCAGCAGCAGGTCCACCGGCTGCCGTTCGCCGTTGACCTGGACCGACAGCAGCCGGTCGCCTTCGACCTCGAACGCCCCGGTGCGCGCGCCGAGCACGATCTCGATGCCGGCCGCGCGGTGCGTCGCGAGCACGTGGGCCGAGAGCTCGGGAGACACCGCGCGGCCGAGCAGCCGCGGCGCGCTTTCGATCACCCGCACCTGCTTGCCGAGCGCGCGGGCCGTCGCGGCCACCTCGAGCCCGATGAAGCCGCCGCCGAGGACGGTGACCCGCTCGGCATCGGCCAGGCACGCGCGCAGGCGATGCGCCTCGTCGGCCGCGCGCAGGCTGACCACGTTCTCGAGGCCCGGCTGCAGGTCGGGCATCTGGCGCGCGCGCGTGCCGGTCGCCAGCACCAGGTGTTCCCAGGGCAGCACCGCGCCCGAGCGCAGCCCGACGGTGCGCGCCTCGCGGTCGATGGCCACGGCCGCGTCGCCCAGGTGCAGCGTGATGCCGGCGTCGCGGTACCAGTCGAGCGCCTTGTGCGGCTGGGTGGTTTCCTCGTGGCTCTTGAGAAAGGCCTTGGACAGCGGCGGGCGGTGGTAGGGCTCGCAAGCCTCTTCGCAGACCAGGTGCACGCGTGCGCCCTGCCCCGCTTCGGCGAGTCCGGCGCAGAGCTGGGCCGCGGCATGGCCGCCGCCGATGATGACGATGGAATTCATTGGACGAAGGTCTTTCTTCGGAAGTGGTTGTCTCGTTTCAGCCGCCGCGGTTGCGCATCCAGTCGGCTGTCTGGAAGAAGGAGTCGCGCAGCCTGGCACGCAGGCCCTCGGGCACGCCGGTCTCGCCCATCGCCTGGTCCATGCAGGCGAGCCACTGGTCGCGCTCCTTGATGCCGATGGTGTGGCCGCCGATGCTTTGCGGCAGGTGCCGCGCGCGCAGCATCGGATGGCCGAAGCGGTCGGTGTAGTGCTGCGGCCCGCCGAGCCATCCGCAGAGGAACCAGAACAGGCGCTGGCGGGCGTTGTCGAGGTGGGTGCCATGCACCGCGCGCAATTCGACGTATGCGGGTTCGAGCTCCATGAGGTCGTAGAAGCGGTCGACCAGCGCCTGCACCTTGGGTTCGCCGCCGATCCACTCGAACGGGGTGTCGAAGGGGGGCTTTTCGTGAATCTGCATGGCGGGGAGTATCCCTCCTCGCCTATTCCGGCATCCGGGCCATGGGATGCGGAAACCAACGCGGCAGGTGCGCCATCGCGCCATGCAGCGAGTCGAGCACATGCAGGGCCTGGTCGAGGATGGCCGCCGGCGGATGCTTGAGGTCGGGCACGATCACGACGCGCAGGCCCGCGGCCAAGGCGGCCCGAGCGCCGTTCTCGCTGTCCTCGAAGGCCACGCATTGCGCCGGTTCGACGCCCAGGCGTGCGGCCGCGAGCAGGTAGAGCGCGGGGTCGGGCTTGGCGCGCGCCACCTCGTCCCCGCCGGCGAAAGCGTCGAAATGGTCGAGCACGCCGAGACTGCCGAGGCAGGCCTGGATCTGCGCGCTGGTCGACGACGACGCCACGGCGCAGCGCGTGCCCTGCTCGCGCAGCGCGCCCAGGAATTCGGCCGCGCCGGGCTTGATGGGAAAAAGCGGAACGCCGTCCGCGCGCTCCAGCTGCAGGCACTTGCGGACATGGTCGATGGCGTGCAGGTAGGCCTCGTCGCCGCCGAGCAGCGTGCGCAGGATCAGCTGCGACTCTGCCGTGGCCAGTCCCACGCACTGGAGGTAGTGACTCTGCGAAAGCTCGATGTCGAGCGTGCGGGCGGCCTCGATCCAGGCGGCCATGATGGGCCGCTCCGAATCGATCAGCAGCCCATCCATGTCGAAGATGGCGGCGGCGAACATGGCCGCATCTTAGGGCCCTGCCGGCCCGCCGTCAGTCGCGCGCCAGCGCCCGGTCGAGCCCCAGCGCGGCCAGCGTGCCGACCGCGCCCGACAGCAGGTAGACGCTGACGTAGGCGAGCCCGAAGTTGGCCGACAGGCCCAGCGCCACGAGCGGCGCGAAGGCCGCACCGATGAGCCATGCGAGGTCGGCCGTGAGCGCTGCGCCGGTGTAGCGGTACCTCGGCGCGAAGTTCGAGTTCACGGCGCCGGCCGCTTGGCCGTACGACAGGCCCAGCAGCACGAAGCCCAGCAGGATGAAGATGTCCTGCCCGATCCGGCCGCCGTCGAGCAGGGTGGGCGCGAAGCCGCTGAACACCGCGATCAGCGCGGCCAGTCCGCCGAGCGTGAAGCGCCGGCCCACACGGTCGGCGATCAGGCCCGATGCCACGATGCCGGCGGCGCCGAGCACCGCGCCGATCATCTGCACCACGAGGAATTCGGTGATCGACTGGTCGGAATACAGCGTGATCCACGACAGCGGGAACACCGTGATCAGGTGGAACAGCGCGTAGCTCGCGAGCGCCGCGAAGGCGCCGATCAGCAGGTTGGTACCCTGCGACGAGCGCAGCAGTTCCATCACCCCAGTGGGCTCGAGCTCGCGCTCCTCGAGCTGGCGCGAATACTCGTCGGCGGCCACGAGCCGCAGCCGCGCAAACAGCGCCACGACGTTGATCGCGAAGGCCACGTAGAAGGTGTAGCGCCAGCCCCAGTCGAGGAAGTCCTTGTGCGAGAGGTTGCCGTACAGAAAAGCGAACAGTGCGCTGGCCACGAAGAAGCCGAGCGGCGCGCCGAGCTGGCCCAGCATCGCGTACCAGCCGCGGCGGTTCTTCGGTGCATTGAGCGCGAGCAGTGACGGCAGCCCGTCCCAGGAACCGCCGAGCGCGAGGCCCTGGGCAAAGCGGAAGATCGAGAGCAGCACGATCGCGGTGAAGCCGATGCTCGCGTAACCCGGCAGGAAGGCGATGCCGGCCGTGGAGGTGCCGAGCATGAACAGCGCGATGGTCAGCTTGGCCTCGCGCCCGAAGCGCCGCTGGATCGCCATCGAGATGATGGTGCCGAACGGCCGTGCGATGAACGCGAAAGAAAAGACCACGAAGGCGTAGAGAGTTCCCTCGAGGCGCGCCTCGAACGGGAAGAACACCGCCGGGAACACCAGCACGGAGGCGATGCCGTAGACGAAGAAGTCGAAGTACTCCGACGCCCGGCCGATGACCACGCCCACGGCGATCTCGCCAGGCGCGATATGTGAATGCCCATCACCCTGCGGGGCATCGTTTACAGACGTGTTCGGCGCGGGCTGCGCCCCGTGCGGACGGATGCTGGACGTCGTCGTCATTGCGTTCTTTATTCGGGTGTGTCACGGACAGTGACAGGGATAGACCATGGAACCAAGGCGCCAAGCGTCGCACCGAACGGACATTCCCGCCATAGGACAAAACGTCCAATGGCCGGCCGCCGCCTTTGGTCGTAGATTGTGGGTTCCTTGCGCAGCCCACGCACTACCTTCTTTCGGCATGCCTACCTCCAAATCCCTTCGCCGATGGCTCCTGTTGCTCCCGCTGGCCCTGCTCGCGGGCTGCAACACGGTGCTGCTGAACCCGTCCGGCGACATCGCCAACCAGCAGGGCCGACTCATCGTCGTGTCCACCGTGCTGATGCTGATCATCATCGTCCCGGTGATCGCGCTGACGCTCTACTTCGCCTGGCGCTATCGCCAGTCGAGCAAGGAGGCCGAGGCCGAGTACGCGCCCGACTGGGACCACTCGACGCAGCTCGAGCTCGCGATCTGGGCCGCGCCGCTCCTGATCATCATCGCGCTCGGCGCGATCACCTGGATCAGCACCCACACGCTCGACCCCTACCGCCCGCTCGACCGCATTGAGGCCGGGCGCCCGGTGCCCGCCGACGTCAAGCCGCTCGAGGTGCAGGTGGTGGCGCTCGACTGGAAGTGGCTCTTCATCTATCCCGAGCAGGGCATCGCCACGGTCAACGAGATGGCGGCCCCGGTCGACCGGCCGATCAGCTTCAAGCTCACCGCCTCCACCGTGATGAATTCGTTCTTCATCCCGGCGCTGGCGGGCCAGATCTACGCCATGCCGGGCATGGAAACCAAGCTGCATGCGGTCATCAACAAGCCCGGCGAGTTCGAGGGCTTCTCTGCCAACTACAGCGGCGCGGGCTTCTCGGGCATGCGCTTCAAGTTCCACGGACTCAGCGACGAAGGCTTCGACCAGTGGGTGCAGAAGGTCAAGGCCGGCAAGGACGGCGAGCTCGACCGCGAGAAATACCAGCAGACGCTCGAGCGCCCGACCGAGCGCGAGCCGGTGCGCCATTACGGCAGCGTCGCGCCCGACCTGTATGGCGCCATCCTCAACCTGTGCGTCGACCGCAACAAGATGTGCATGCACGAAATGATGGCCATCGATGCGAGCGGCGGCCTCGGCAAGCCCGGCGCATTCAACGTCGCCACCAAAGCGGCCTGGCAGGCCGATGACCTTCTCACCGCGGCGCCCCGGCGCAAGTACGTCACCGCGATGTGCACCACCGAAGAATGACGATGTTCGAGAACCTTGACCTGACGAAGCTGATCTTCGGCCGCCTCAGCTGGGAGGCGATTCCCCTGCACGAGCCCATCCTGCTCGCCACCTTCGCGGCCGTGGTGCTGGGCGGGCTCGCCATCGTGGCGGCGCTCACCTACTTCAAGCTCTGGGGCACGCTGTGGCGCGACTGGTTCACCAGCATCGACCACAAGAAGATCGGCATCATGTACATCGTGCTGGGCCTGGTGATGCTGCTGCGCGGCTTTGCCGACGCCCTGATGATGCGGGCGCAGCAGGCCGTGGCCTTTGGCGACAACATGGGCTATTTGCCGCCGCACCACTACGACCAGATCTTCACCGCGCACGGCGTGATCATGATCTTCTTCGTGGCGATGCCGCTGGTGACGGGCCTCATGAACTTCGTGGTGCCGCTGCAGATCGGCGCGCGCGACGTGGCGTTCCCGTTCCTCAACAACTTCAGCTTCTGGATGACCACCTTCGGCGCCGGCCTCGTGATGGCGTCGCTGTTCGTCGGCGAGTTCGCCAAGACCGGCTGGCTCGCCTACCCGCCGCTGTCGGGCATCCTCTACAGCCCCGACGTGGGGGTCGACTACTACATCTGGTCATTGCAGATCGCGGGCGTCGGCACATTGCTCTCGGGGGTGAACCTGCTGGTCACCATCGTGAAGATGCGCGCGCCCGGCATGACGATGATGAAGATGCCGGTCTTCACCTGGACGTCGCTGTGCACCAACGTGCTCATCGTGGCCGCCTTCCCGGTGCTGACCGCCGTGCTGGCCCTGCTGTCGCTCGACCGCTATGTCGGCACTAACTTCTTCACGAACGACCTCGGCGGCAACGCCATGATGTACGTGAACCTGATCTGGATCTGGGGCCACCCCGAGGTGTACATCCTGATCCTGCCGGCCTTCGGCATCTTCTCGGAAGTGGTCTCCACCTTTTCGGGCAAGCGCCTGTTCGGCTATGCCTCGATGGTGTACGCCACGGTGGTGATCACCATCCTGTCGTACCTCGTCTGGCTGCACCATTTCTTCACCATGGGCTCGGGCGCCAGCGTGAACTCGTTCTTCGGCATCACGACGATGATCATCTCGATTCCGACGGGCGCGAAGATCTTCAACTGGCTCTTCACCATGTACCGCGGCCGCATCCGCTACGAGCTGCCGATGATGTGGACCATCGGCTTCATGGTCACCTTCGTGGTGGGCGGCATGACGGGCGTGCTGCTCGCGGTGCCGCCGGCCGACTTCGTGCTGCACAACAGCCTGTTCCTGATTGCCCACTTCCACAACGTAATCATCGGCGGCGTGCTGTTCGGCATGCTGGCCGGCATCACCTACTGGTTCCCGAAGGCCTTCGGCTACAAGCTCGATGCGTTCTGGGGCAAGTGCTCGTTCTGGTTCTGGCTGGTGGGCTTCTGGGTCGCGTTCATGCCGCTGTACGTGCTCGGCCTGATGGGCGTCACTCGCCGCATGAGCCACTTCGAGGACACCTCGCTGCAGATCTGGTTCCAGGTCGCCGCCTTCGGCGCGGTGCTGATCGCGCTGGGCATCGCCTGCTTCCTGATCCAACTGGTGGTGAGCTTCATCCGCCGCGAGTCGCTGCGCGACACCACCGGCGACCCGTGGAACGGCCGCACGCTCGAGTGGTCGACCTCGTCGCCCCCGCCGGCCTACAACTTCGCGTTCACGCCGCGCATCCATGACAACGATGCCTGGACCGACATGAAGCGCCGCGGCTATGCGCGCCCGCTCGAAGGCTACACGCCGATCCACATGCCGAAGAACACCAGCGCCGGCTTCATCGTCGCGGCCCTGTCCGCGGCCTGCGGTTTCGGGCTGATCTGGCAGATGTGGCTCTTTGCCGGCGTGGCGTTCGTCGCCCTGGTGGCCGCCGTGATCGTCCATACCTTCAACTACAAGCGCGACTACTACATCCCCGCGGAAGACGTCGTCCGCACCGAGACCGAACGCACGCGCCTGCTGGCCACCGCCCATGTCTGACACCACCGCACTCCACGCCCACAGCGACCAGACGGGCAAGCCGCCCGTGTTCGAGCTGTTCCACGTCGGCAACGACCACCATCCGGAGAACGCAACCCTGCTCGGGTTCTGGATCTACCTGATGAGCGACTGCCTGATCTTCGCCTGCCTGTTCGCGGTGTACGGCGTGCTGGGCCGCAGCTATGCGGCCGGGCCTTCGGGCGCCGACCTGTTCGACCTTCAGCTGGTGGCGGTCAATACCGCGCTGCTGCTGCTGTCGTCGATCACCTACGGGTTCGCCGTGCTCGAGATGCAGAAAAAGCGCATGCGCGGCACGCTCGCCTGGCTCGCCGTGACCGGCCTGCTCGGCGCGGGCTTCATCGGCCTGGAGCTCTACGAATTCGCGCACCTGATCCACGAAGGCGCGGGCCCGCAGCGCAGCGCCTTCCTGTCGGCCTTCTTCGCGCTGGTCGGTACCCATGGGCTGCACGTGAGCTTCGGCCTCATCTGGCTCGTGGTGCTGCTGTTCCAGCTGCCGAAGCACGGCTTCAGCGCCGCCAACCGCCGCCGCGTGATGTGCCTGTCGATGTTCTGGCACTTCCTGGACGTCATCTGGATCGGCGTCTTCACCTTTGTGTACCTGATGGGATCGATGGCATGACGACAGCCTCCGCACACGACGACCACCACGACGACGACGACGGCCCGGCGAGCCACAGCACCTTCAAGGGCTACATGACCGGCTTCGTGCTGGCCGTGATCCTGACCGCGATCCCGTTCTGGCTCGTCATGGGCAACGTGCTCGGCAAGCCCAGCACCACCTCGTTCGTGATCCTCGGCCTGGCCGCGGTGCAGATCGTGGTCCACATGGTCTACTTCCTGCACATGGACGCCAAGTCCGAGAGCGGCTGGAACATGCTGGCGCTGATCTTCACGATCGTGCTCGTCGTGATCACGCTGGCCGGATCGCTCTGGGTCATGTACCACATGAACGCCAACATGATGCCGATGTCGGTGCACGACATGAAGAACATGCCCTGACGCCGATGCCGTGACCGCCACGCCGCCAGACCGCCCCACCCCCGCCGCCATGCCGGCCGGCCGCCAGCGCCCTGCGGCCACGCGGATCGTCGCCATGGTGTTCGCGGCGCTGGCATTCGCGGGCTTCGTGGCGCTCGGCAACTGGCAAGTCGAGCGCCGCGCCTGGAAGCTCGATCTCATCGCACGCGTCGAGGCGCGCGTGCATGCCCCGGCCGCGCCGCCGCCTGCGCGCAGCCAGTGGCCGCAAGTGAATACGGCCAACGACGAATACCGGCATGTGCGCATCGCCGGCACCTTTCTCCACGACAAGGAGACGCTGGTGCAGGCCAGCACCCGGCTCGGCGCCGGCTTCTGGGTGCTGACGCCGCTCGCGACCGCCGACGGCGTGGTGCTGGTGAACCGCGGCTTCGTACCGCCCGAGGCCCGCACGCGCGCCGCCCGCGCCGCGAGCGAGCCGCGCGGCGAAACCCGCGTGACCGGCCTGCTGCGCATCACCGAGCCCGGCGGCGGCTTCCTGCGCCGCAACGATCCCGCCGCCGACCGCTGGTTCTCGCGCGACGTGCAGGCCATCGCCGCGGCGCGCGGTCTCTCCGACGTGGCGCCCTATTTCGTCGATGCCGCGGCGGCAGAGGCCCCGCCCGGCGCTGCGGCCGGCTGGCCCGCCGGCGGCCTGACGGTCGTCGCCTTTCCGAACAGCCATCTGGTCTACGCGATCACCTGGTACGGCCTGGCGCTGATGGTGGCGGGCGCGGCGTGGTTCGTCTGGCGCGACGACCGGCGGCGCGGCCGGGGCCTGCCGGCCGCGAACGGTGAAAATGCGGCCCATGCCGCCGACCCCAGCGCCCGCCCCGGAGCCCCCGATGCCCCCCGCGACTGAAGCGACGACCAGCGCGGTGGCCGGCGAGCTGCACCCGCTGCGCGCGGGCGTCGCGAGCCTGGACAACGCCACCGGCCACCAGAACATGCAGCAGCTGATCCAGCTGCGCTGGTTCGCGGTGGTGGGACAGGTCGTCACGATCCTCGTAGTGCACTACGGCTTCGGCATCCGGCTGCCGCTCGACCAGATGCTGCTGGTGCTGACCTGCCTGGCGCTCTTCAACGGCGTGAGCCTGCTGCGCTCGCGCCAGATCCGCCGCGTGACCAACGGCGAGCTGTTCCTCGCGCTGCTGGTCGACGTCGCCACGCTCACCGCGCAGCTCTACCTGAGCGGCGGCGCCACCAACCCCTTCGTCTTCCTGTACCTGCTGCAGGTCATCCTGGGCGCGGTGCTGCTCAAGGCCTGGTCCACCTGGACCATCGTCGTGGTCACCGGTGCCTGCTTCGCGGGCCTGGCGCTGTTCTCGCGCCCGCTCGCGCTGCCGCTCGACCACGACCGCGGCCTCTGGAGCCCGTATGTCCAGGGCATGCTCGTGTGCTTTGCGCTCAATGCGGCGCTGCTGGTGGTGTTCATCACGCGCATCAGCCGCAACCTGCGCGCCCGCGACCAGCGGCTGGCCGACCTGCGCCAGCGCGCCGCCGAAGAAGAGCACATCGTGCGCATGGGGCTCCTGGCCTCGGGCGCCGCGCACGAGCTGGGCACGCCGCTTGCCACGCTCGCGGTGATCCTCGGAGACTGGCGGCGACTGCCGCATTTCAGCTCCGACCCCGAACTCCTGACCGAGGTGGCCGAGATGGAACTCCAGATCCAGCGCTGCAAGAGCATCGTGAGCGGCATCCTGCTGTCGGCTGGCGAGACGCGCGGCGAATCGTCCGAAGAAACCACGGTGAGCACCTTCCTCGACGAGCTGGTCGATGAATGGCGCACCACGCGCCCGGTGGAAGCCTTCGAGTACGACAACCGCTTCGGCCAGGACCTGCCCATGGTCTCCGACTCGGCCCTCAAGCAGATGGTCTGCAACGTGCTCGACAATGCCCTCGAAGCCTCGCCGCACTGGCTGCGCCTCGAAGTGGCGCACGATGCCGATGCGCTGATCCTCACGGTCACCGACACGGGGCCGGGTTTCCTGCCGGCGATCCTGAAGGAGTTCGGCAAGCCCTACCAGTCGAGCAAGAACCGGCCCGGCGGCGGGCTCGGACTGTTCTTGGTCGCGAACGTCGCGCGCACACTGGGCGGCCGCGTCGCGGCGCGCAACCGGGCCGAAGGCGGCGCGGTCGTGACCATCACGCTGCCGCTCGCGGCCGTGGTGCTCGACGAAGAGGACGACGCCACGCTCGAACACGCCATCGCCGCCAGCGGCGCTAAGACCCCATGACCGACGAAGACACCGCCGCCGACGCCGGCCGCCGCCTGCTGATCGTCGAGGACGACGCGGCCTTCGCCCGAACACTGGGCCGTTCGTTCGAGCGCCGCGGCTATTCGGTGGCGCTGGCCAGCAGTCTCGAAGACGTCGAACAGCTGCTGCTGCAGGGCGATGCATCGGGCTACGGCTATGCGGTGGTCGACCTCAAGCTCAACGGCGAAGCCTCGGGCCTGGCGTGCGTGGAGCGGCTGCACCGGCACGCTCCCGAGATGCTCATCGTCGTGCTCACGGGCTTCGCGAGCATCGCCACCGCCGTCGAGGCGATCAAGCTCGGCGCCTGCCACTACCTCGCCAAACCCTCGAACACCGACGACATCGAGGCCGCGTTCGGTCGCGCCGCCGGCACCACGGAGGTCGAGCTGACGAACCGCTCGACCTCGATCAAGACGCTCGAGTGGGAACGCATCCACGAGACGCTCGCCGAGACCGGCTTCAACATCTCCGAGACCGCGCGGCGGCTCGGCATGCACCGGCGCACGCTCGCGCGCAAGCTCGGCAAGCAGCAGGTCAAGTAGCGCGACGCCGTCGCGTCAGTAGGTTCCGGGGTACGCGCCGCCGTCCGCGAGCACGTTCTGTCCGGTGACGTAGCCTGCCTGCATGCTGCAGAGGAACGCGCAGATCGCGCCGAACTCGGCGGGTGTGCCGAAGCGCTTCGCCGGAATGTTCTTCTTGCGGGCTTCCCAGACGGTGTCGAAGTCCTGGCCGGTCTTTTGCGCCGTGCCGGCCATGGTGCCCTTGAGGCGATCGGTGTCGAACGAGCCCGGCAGCAGGTTGTTGATCGTCACGCCCTTGGCCGCGATGGCGGTGCGCGCCACGCCCGCCACAAAGCCGGTCAGGCCGCTGCGTGCGCCGTTCGACAGGCCGAGGATGTCGATCGGCGACTTCACCGAGCTCGAGGTGATGTTGACGATGCGCCCGAACCCGCGGCTGGCCATGCCGTCCACCGTGGCCTTGATGAGTTCGATCGGCGTGAGCATGTTGGCATCGACCGCCTTGATCCAGGCCTCGCGGTCCCAGTTGCGGAAGTCGCCGGGCGGCGGTCCGCCGGCGTTGGTCACCACGATGTCGAAGTCGTGGCCGAGCGCGAACACCGCGGCGCGGCCGGCCTCGGTGGTGATGTCGGCCGCCACCTGCTTGACGAACGCGCCACCCGCGCCCTTGGCCGCATCGAGCTTCTTCGCGGCCGCTTCCAGCGCCTCGGCGCCGCGCGCCACGATCACCACGTTGACGCCTTCGCGCACCAGCGCCTCGGCGCAGCCGTAGCCCAATCCCTTGCTCGCGCCGCACACCAGTGCGGTCTTGCCTGCAATACCCAGATCCATGTCGTTGCTCCTGAACTGCAGGGACGCCGAACCTAGCGCCCCTTGCGTGTGAAAACGAAGATGCCCGCGATCACGAGCACCGTGCCGGCCGCGATCCACGCGGTGAACGGCTCGTCGAGTATGACCACGCCCATGAGGATGGTGGACAAGGGCCCGATCATGCCCGTTTGCGCGGCCATGGCGGGGCCGATGCGCTCGATGGCCATCATCACCATCAGCACCGGCACCGCGGTGCACAGCGTGGCATTGAGCACCGACAGCCAGATGACCTCGGGCGCCAGTTGCATCGCCACGCTGACTGGCCGCATGAGCACGAACTGCACGATGCACAACACGCACGCCACGGTGGTGGCCAGGCCCACGAGCCGCAGCGATCCGAGCCGCTTGACGAATTCGCCGCTGTAGACGAGGTAGCCCGCATAGCTCACCGCGCTCAGGAACACCAGGAACGCGCCCCATGCCGCCGCGCCGCCGCCCTTGCCGTCGCCGCCGCTCCAGAGTTCGTGGCCGAACACCAGCAGCACGCCCGCATAGCTCACGACCATGCCGAGCACCTGCGGCCGCGTCGCGCGCCGGCGGTACAAGAGCCAGCCGAACAGCAGCACCAGCGTCGGGTTGAGGTACAGGATCAACCGCTCGAAGCTGGCGGAGATGTAGGCGAGCCCCGCGAAGTCGAGAAAACTCGCGAGGTAGTAGCCCGAGAAGCCAAGCCCGATCACGCCGAGCCAATCTCGCAGCGTGAGCGCGGGCTTGCCACGTCCGGCCCACCACGCCATCACCGCGAAGAGCGGCAGCGCGAACAGCATGCGCAGCATGATCAGCGTGACCGCGTCGACGCCGTAGCGGTACGCGAGCTTGACGATGATGGCCTTGCCGCTGAACGCGATCGCGCCGAGCGACGCGAGGATGAGGCCCGGAACGAGGCTCTTTTGAGTGGTGGTGTTCAATGGTTCGTGCGGGAAACACCGCGGAACCGGCTTTGCCGGGCCGCTGGTGTTGCCCCCTTGAGGGGGAGGCGGCTACACGAAGTGAGACGCATCGGGGGTGGGCTAATACCCGGCAGCCACGCCGTCGCGGCGCGCGTCACTCGCGGCCACGTAACCCTCCACGGACGGGTCACCCGCACGCCAGATGAACTGGCCGGCGCCGAAGTCCTGGTAGGAGTCGTTGATCACGTCGAGCTGGTGCCCGAGGCCGCGCAGGCCCTGCACGGTGTCCGCGTTCATTGCCGCCTCGACGTTGATCTCGAGCCCGGCGTTGAAGCGCCAGCGCGGCGCGTCGCAGGCCGCCTGGGGGCTCTGGCGGTAGTCGAGCATGCGCACCAGCGTCTGCATGTGGCCTTGGGGCTGCATGTTGCCGCCCATCACGCCGAAGCTCATCACGGGCTGGCCGTCCTTCGTGAGGAAGGCCGGGATGATGGTGTGGAACGGCCGCTTGCCGGGCGCCACCACGTTGGGGCTCTCGGCATTCAGGCTGAAGCCGTGGCCGCGGTTCTGCAGGCTGATGCCGAATTCGGGCTCGACGCAGCCGGAGCCGAAGCCCATGAAGTTGCTCTGGATGAAGCTCACCATCATGCCGCGCTCATCGGCGGCCGTGAGATAGATGGTGCCGCCCTTTACGGGGTTGCCGGCCTTGAAATCCTGTGCCTTCTTCACGTCGATGAGTCTCGCACGCGAGGCGAGGTACGCGTCATCGAGCATTTGCTCGGGGGTCACCGTCATCGACGATGGCTCGGAGACATAGCGGTACACGTCGGCGAAGGCCAGCTTCATGGCCTCGATCTGCAGATGCTGCGAGGCCACCGAATCGACGGGTAGCGAGGCGATGTCGAACTTCTCGAGGATGCCGAGCGCGATCAGCGCCGCGATGCCCTGCCCGTTCGGCGGGATCTCGTGCAGCGTGTGGCCGCGATAGTCGCGCGAGATCGGCTTGACCCATTCGGGCTGGTAGGCCGCAAGGTCGGCCACGGTGAGCGCGCCGCCCTGCGCCTTCGAGAACTTGGCGAGCGCCTCGGCGATCTCGCCGTTGTAGTAGGCCTCGCCCTTGGTGCGTGCAATGGCCTTGAGCGCGCGTGCCGCGGCCGCGAAGCGGAACAGCTCGCCCACCTCGGGCGCACGGCCGCGCGGCATGAAGGCCTGCGCGAAACCCGCCTGGCCTTCCAGCACCGGCGTGGCGGCCGCCCACTTCTGCTGCACCACCGGCGGCACGAGGTAGCCCCGCTCGGCAATGTCGATGGCTGGCGCCAGCAGGTCGGCGAACGGCAGCTTGCCGAAGCGCTCGGAGAGCGCCACCCAGCCGCGCACCGCGCCGGGCACGCTGACCGAGTCGATGCCGCGCATCGGCGGCGTGGTGGCGTCGGCGCCGTACTTGGCCTTGAAGTACTCGGGCGTCCAGGCCTTGGGCGCGGGCCCCGATGCATTGAGGCCGTGCAGTTCCTTGCCATCCCAGAGGATGCAGAAGGCATCGCTGCCGAGGCCGTTGCTCACCGGCTCGACCAGCGTCATGACCGCCGCCGTGGCGATGGCCGCATCGACCGCGTTGCCACCCTGCTGCAGCATGCGCAGGCCGGCCTGCGACGCGAGCGGATGCGAGGTCGACACCACGTTGCGCGCGAAGACGGGGATGCGGGTGGTGAGGTAGGGGTTCGCGTAATCGAATTGCATGATGTGCCTTCTGGGGGGACGAACGGTTGGGGAGCGAGGCTGTCAGTCGTTGGAAATCTTGCGATCGACGACGATCTTCTTCCACTTGGCCGCATCGCCCGCGACCAGCTTCGAGAACTGCTCGGGCGTGCCGGGCGCGGCGGGCGAAATGCCCAGGCGCGAGAGCTTCTCTTTCAGTTCGGGATCGGCGAGGGCCTCGTTGGCCGCCTTGTTGATGCGCGCCACCAGGTCGGCCGGCAGCCCCTTCGGCCCGTACAAGCCGAACCAGGTGTTCGACTCGAAGCCCGGCAGCGTGTCCGCGATGGGGGGCAGCTCGGGGGCGAGCGGGCTTCGCTGGAGCGAAGTTACGCCGAGCGCGCGGAGCCGTCCGTCGCGCACGTGCGGCATGCCCGTGGGCAGCGAATCGAAGAGCACGTCGACACTGCCGGTGATCAGGTCGGGAATGGCGAGCGCCGTGCCCTTGTAGGGGATGTGCGTCACGAACACGCCGGCCTGCGACTTGAAGAGTTCCGCGGTCAGCTGGACGATCGTGCCGTTGCCGCTCGATGCATAGTTGAGCTGGCCGGGGTTCTTCTTGGCATGGTCGATCCACTCGCGCACGTTCTTCGCGGGCGAGTCGACCGGCACCAGCATGATGCTCGGCGCGTCGCCCACGTGCGCAATGGGCGTGAAGTCGCGCACCGTGTCGTAGGGCAGCTTGCGGGTGATGGCGGGGCCGATCGCGTGCGTGCTGGTGGTGGCCAGCAGCAGCGTGTAGCCGTCGGCCGGCGCCTTCGCGGCCAGGTCGGAGCCAATGGCGCCGCCGGCGCCGGGCTTGTTGTCGACGACCAGCGTGGTGCCGAGCTTTTCGCCCAGCTTCTGGCCGAGCGTGCGCGCGAAGAGGTCGGTGGCACCGGCCGCGGGGAACGGCACGATCAGCCGCACCGGCTTGGCCGGGTAAGCCTGTGCCAGGGCCGCCGTCGGAGCGGCCATGCAGAACGCAGCAGTTGCAGCAAGGGCTTGGAGGAACTGGATTCTTTTCATGGGCGGATTCTGGCGCGTTGAGGAAAACCTCCCATGCTATGCAGCCGCCACGCATCAAGCCAGATAATCCTGGTTATTCGACTATGAGCTGAACTAATGACACGATCCGCCACCGAAGCCGTTTCGCTGCAGCAGCTGCGGGCGCTCGCGGCCGTGGCCGAATCGGGCAGCTTCACGCGCGCGGCCGAGCGCCTGCAGCTCACGCAGCCCGCGATCAGCCACCTGGTGAAGCGCATCGAGGAAGAACTCGGGCAGCCGCTGGTGGTGCGCGGGCGGCGGCTGCAGCTCACGGGCGCAGGCCAGCTCATGGCCGAGACCGCGGTGCGCGCGCTGCGGCTGGTCGACGAATCGGTCGAGGCCTGCCGTTCGCAATCGCAACTGCGCGAAGGCCGCGTGGTGCTGGCGGTCGGCCACCTGACCGCGGGCGCGTTGCTGCCGCCGCTGCTCGAGCGCTTCTCGCGCGCGCACCCGACGCTGGCGGCCACGCTGCTCGACAGCACGGCAGAGCAGATGATCTCGCGCATCCTCTCGCAGGAGGCCGACCTCGGCTTCGGCTCCGACATTGGGCAGAAGCATTCGGAGCTCGCAACCGAGCCCCTGTTCACCGAGCGCATGGCGCTCTTCGTGCGCGACGACCATCCGCTCGCGCAGCGCGTGGTGGTCGATGCGCGGCACCTGGAGTCGCTGCCGTTCATCCACGTGAACCCCGACGCCAACGTATGGCGCGCCGTGAGCAGCCAGCTCTCGAGCATGGCCAACGTGTACCCGCGCGTGGTGCACCACGTCTCGATGCTCTCGACCGCCTTCGGCCTGGTGCAGGCCGGTGCAGGCGTCGCCCTGCTGCCGCGCTATGTCGAGGTGCTGATGCCCGGCAACCTGCGCGCCGTCGCCGTCACACGGCCGGTGCTCGAATACCCGGTCGTCGCGATCCGGCTCGCCAAGCATCCGCTCACGCCTGCGGCGATGGCCTTCCTGGCGATGGCAAGGCAGCACATGAAGCCCCCGAGGGCGAACAAGCCCTGAAATGGCAACGGCGCCCGAAGGCGCCGTTGCATGTTCGCGAACACCGCGGAACCGGCTTTACCGGGCCGCAGGTGTTGCCCCCCTCGAGGGGGAGGCGGCGACACGAAGTGCGCCGCTTCGGAGGTGGGTCAATCCTCGACGAAAGCTTCTTCGCGTTTCGCCTTCACGGCCGGCAGCAGCACGATCACCAGCAGCAGCAGCGCAGCGAGCAGCAGGCCGAGCGAGATCGGGCGCGTGACGAACACGCTCCAGTCGCCGCGCGACAGCAGCAGCGAGCGGCGCAGGTTCTCTTCCATCATCGGCCCCAGGATGAAGCCCAGCAGCAGCGGCGCAGGCTCGCAACCCAGCTTGAAGAAGGTGTAGCCCACGAAGCCGAAGATGCCGACCATCCAGATGTCCCAGGTGTTGTTGTTCGTGGAGTACACGCCGATGGCGCAGAACAGCACGATCGCCGGGAACAGGAACTTGTACGGCACCGTGAGCAGCTTGATCCACAGGCCGATCAGCGGCAGGTTCAGGATCACGAGCATCGCGTTGCCGATCCACATCGAGGCGATCAGGCCCCAGAACAGCTCGGGGTTGCTGGTCATCACCTGCGGGCCCGGCTGGATGTTGTGGATCGTCATCGCGCCCACCATCAGCGCCATCACGGCGTTGGGCGGAATGCCCAGCGTCAAGAGCGGGATGAAGGAGGTCTGCGCACCGGCGTTGTTGGCTGCCTCGGGGGCTGCCACGCCGCGGATGTTGCCCTTGCCGAAAGGCACTTCGCCCGGCTTCAGCTTGGTCTTCTTCTCGATCGTGTAGGCCGCAAAGGCCGACAGCAGCGCGCCGCCACCCGGCAGGATGCCGAGCGAGGAACCGAGCGCCGTGCCACGCAGGATTGCGGGAACCATGCGCTTGAAGTCTTCCTTGGTCGGGAACAGGCCCGAGACCTTGGCGGTGAACACCTCGCGGTCCTCGTCGGGGCGCGAGAGGTTGGCGATGATTTCGCCGTAGCCGAACACGCCCATGGCGATCGCCACGAAGCCGATGCCGTCGGTGAGTTCGGGGATGTCGAAGCTGAAGCGCGCGACGCCCGAGTTGACGTCGGTGCCGACGAGGCCGAGCAGCAGGCCCAGCACGATCATGCCGATGGCCTTGAGCAGCGAACCCGAAGCCAGCACCACAGCACCGATCAGGCCCAGCACCATCAGCGAGAAGTACTCGGCCGGGCCGAACTTGAAGGCCAGCTCGGTCAGCGGGGGCGCGAAGGCCGCGAGGATCAGCGTGCCCACGCAGCCTGCGAAGAACGAGCCCAGGCCGGCGGCGGCGAGCGCCGGACCGGCGCGGCCCTTGCGCGCCATCTGGTAGCCGTCGATCACGGTCACCACCGAGGACGATTCGCCCGGCAGGTTCACGAGAATCGCGGTGGTCGAGCCGCCGTACTGTGCACCGTAGTAGATGCCGGCCAGCATGATGAGCGCCGACACGGGCGGCAGCGCATAGGTGGCGGGCAGCAGCATCGCGATGGTCGCGACGGGCCCGATGCCCGGCAGCACGCCGATCAGCGTGCCGAGAATACAGCCGCCGAGGCAGTACAGCAGGTTGGTGAAGGTAAAGGCAACGCCAAAACCCATCGAGAGGTGGTCAAACAATTCCATGAGCGCAGCTTTCGTCTCAACCGGTGATGAAGGTCGGCCAGACCTGGATCTGGAGCTTCAGCGCCCAGATGAAGGCCACGTAACTGCCGACAGCCAGCACGGTGGCCAGGATCAGCACGGTGGGCAGCTTGTACTCGTGGCCCGCGAGGCTCGCGATGAGCACGAGCGCGTAGATCGCGATGATCATGCCCATGGCCGGAACGCCGAAGGTCGGCAGGCCGCCGAGCAGCACGCCGAAGGCGAGGTTGGCGCCCAGGATGAACACCACCTGCTTCCAGGCCCACTTGCCGATCGGCTCGCCGTCGGTGGTTTCGACGGTCATGCCGCTGAACATGATCCCCAGGCCGATGACGGCCATCAGGATGCCCAGCATCAGCGGGAAGTAGCCGGGTCCCATGCGGGCGCCGGTGCCTACGCTGTAGGTGGTGGCGCCCCATGCGAACGCCAGACCCACGACCGTAAACATCACACCCGAGAAAAAGTCTTTCTGACTCTTGATTTTCACGAACAGTCTCCTCGAACAGATTTCGATGCGGGATTGTCGAGTCCGCCGGAGACCGGCTCGATGTGGATTCCACTAACGAAAGTGCTAGGGATAACCCGAGATCACCAATGCGGGCTCCCTCGCGGGAAACACCGCGGAACCGGCTTTTCCGGGCCGCTGGTGTTGCCCCCTCGAGGGGGGAGTCGAGCTACACGAAGTGAGCGAGGGACGGGGGTGGGCCTACTCCAGCGGTGGCGTCGCGCTCAGCACTTCCTCGATGGTGGTGACGCCTTCGGCCACGCGCAGCGCGCCCGCGAGGCGCAGCGGGCGCATGCCGTCGACGACGGCCTGGCGGCGCAGGCCCGAGAGGTTGGGCTCCTTGGTGACCAGGCCCTTGAACTCTTCGCTGACGCTCAGCAGTTCGTACAGCCCCATGCGCCCCATGTAGCCGGTCATGCGGCAGTCGACGCAGCCCACGGGCTTGTAGGCGCGCACCGAGCCGGTGATCTGCCACGGCTTCACGATGGCTTCGAGCTTCTCGCGCGTGATGCCTTCGTCGGGCTGCTTGCAATGGGGGCACAACGTGCGCACGAGCCGCTGGGCCAGCACGCCGAGCATCACGGCATTGATGAGGTACGAGGGCACGCCGAGCTCCATCAGCCGCGTGATCGCGCTCGGCGCATCGTTGGTGTGCAGCGTGCTGAAGACGAGGTGCCCGGTGAGCGCGGCCTGCACCGCCATCTCGGCCGTGGCAAGGTCGCGGATCTCGCCCACCATGATGATGTCCGGGTCCTGCCGCATCAGCGCGCGCAGGCCCTCGGTAAAGCCGAAGTCGAGCTGGGGTTGCACCTGCGTCTGGTTGAACGCGGGCTCGATCATCTCGATCGGGTCCTCGACCGTGCTCACGTTCACCTCTTCGGTCGCCACCCGCTTGAGCGTCGAGTAGAGCGTGGTGGTCTTGCCCGAGCCGGTCGGCCCCGTCACGAGGACGATGCCGTTGGGCCGCGTGACGAGCTGCTCCCAGCGGTGCGCGTCATGCTGCGAGAAGCCGAGCGCGTCGAGGTCCTTGACCGCCGTGTCGGGGTCGAAGATCCGCATCACCATCTTCTCGCCGAAGGCGGTCGGCAGGGTCGACAGCCGCATCTCGACCTCGTCGCCGCGCATGTTGCGCGTCTTGATGCGGCCGTCGAGCGGCCGGCGCTTCTCGACCACGTCCATGCGGCCCAGCAGCTTGATGCGCGCCACCATCGCGTTCATCACGCCCATCGGCATCTGGTAGGCCGGATGCAGGATGCCGTCGATGCGGAAGCGGATCACGCCCTGCTCGCGGCGCGGCTCCAGGTGGATGTCGCTGGCGCGCTGGTCGAAGGCGTACTGCCAGAGCCAGTCGACCACCTGCACCACGCTCTGGTCGTTGGCGTCGAGCTGCCGGGTGCTCTTGCCGAGCTCCACCAACTGCTCGAAGCTCGCACCGCCCGTGTTGCCGCCGGCCTTCTGCGCGGCGCGCACCGACTTGGCGAGCGCGAAGAACTCGGCCGTGTAACGCTGGATGTCGGCCGGGTTGGCCACCACGCGGCGCACCGAACGGCGTGCCTGGCGCTCGACCTCGGCGATCCAGTCGGTCAGGAAAGGCTCGGCCGTGGCCACGACCACCTCGTTGGGCAGCACCTGCACCGGCAGCACCTTGTGGCGCTCGGCGTAGGCGGCGCTCATGGTGTCGGCGACCTTGCCGACGTCGACCTTGAGCGGATCGATGCGCAGGTAGGCCAGGCCCGCGCGGCCCGCGAGCCACTGCGTGAGCATTTCCAGGTCGAGCGGCTTGCCGTCGCTCTCGCGCGTCATGGCCACGTTGGCGAGCCGCACCAGCGGCGCTTGCCGGCTTTCGGCCTGTGCGCAGCGCGCGATGGTGCGCTTGGCCTCCACGGCCGAGATCACGCCATCGGCGGCCAGCCACTCGATCAGGCGGCGCAGGTCGAGCGGGCCTTCGTGGCGCACGGAAACGGCAGCGGGAACGGCAGGGACAGCACTCATGAACCGGAAGAACGCGTGAGGGTGGGATGGAGCGGCTTGAACACCCGCAGCCACTTCGGCGCAGGCAGGTCCCAGCGAGTCTGGATCGTTTGTGCGCGCTCGGCAAGCGCCTCGCGCTTCGGCCGGGCGGGCGCGCGCTGTGCCAGCACCACCGTGTTGCCTTCGCGCGTCGGCTTGAAGGCCCACACCGCGTCCGCGCCGAAGGCAGCCGCGATCTTCTCGAGGCTGCGCTCGTAGCTCGACGACCGGCCGAACAGGTTCACCGTCATGCAGCCGGTGTCGGTGAGTAGCGCGCGGCAGTCGGCATAAAAGTCTTCGCTGTCGAGCACTGGCGCCGCCGCCTCGTGGTCGTACAGGTCGACCTGCAGCGCATCGACCGTGCCCTGCCACTCGGCCTTGCGGATCTCGGCCGCGGCATCGGCCACCACCACGCGCAGCTTCGCATCGTCGGCCGGCAGCTTGAACCAGCCGCGGCAGGCCGACACCACCTGCGGGTTCAGCTCGATGGCCGTGGTGCGCATGCGCAGCGTCTTGCGGCTGAACTTGGTGAGCGTGGCCGCACCCAGGCCGAGCTGCATGGCGTGCAGGTTCGCCACCTCCTTCGGCTCGGCGAACAGCAGCCAGGCCATCATGCGCTGCACGTACTCGAGCTCGATCTCGAACGGCGCGTCGATCTTCATCGATCCCTGGACCCATTCGGTGCCCAGGTGCAGGTAGCGGATGTCGCCCCAGTCCGAGAAATTGACTTCGGGAAGCACGGGGGTTTTGCTTTTCTTGCTGGTGGCCATCAAAGAAGGTGGTGGGCGGCGAAGACCTCGCGCCAGGCAGCGAGCTTGCGCTCGAAGCGCCAGGACGCGTTGGCGGGACTGGTGGAAGGCAGCGGGTAGACCGGCACGCCCAGGGTGCGCGTGTGGCGCGCATGCTTGAAGCTCTCGCCGCCGTTGTGGGCGATGGCGGCGAGCTTCGGCAGGTGCAGCGCCGCAATGTCGTTCACCACGGGCGCGCGGATCGCGGTGTCGAGGCTGCCCTCGCGCTCGCAGGCGCCATAGACGTCCCACACGCCCAGCCCGCGTTCGAGCAGCCAGGCCTTCTTCTGCAGGTAGCTGTCCACGCCCATCGGGAGCGGGTGGTCGGGCCAGATGGCTTGCAAGATCTTCCAGAACTGGTTTTGGGGATGCGCATAGTACTGCTGGAGCTCGAGCGAGCGCACGCCGGGGAAGCTGCCGAGGATCATTACGACGGTGGCCGACGAGACCACCGGGGCCAGGCCGGTGAGCACCGGGCCGGGTTTGCCGCTGGCGCGGCCGGTTCGGGCGGATGGAGTCATGTGCGCGATCTTGGCATTGCCGGAGCCCAACGAAAAAACCCGCCGAAGCGGGTCTTGTCGCGAAGCGGGCCGGCGCTTATTTCTTGGCGGCGTCGTGCTCGGCGGTGCCGGGCACCTTCTCGCCGATGGCGCTGCCGGCGCTGCGCATGCCGTCGGCCGTCTTGTGGCCAGCATTCTCGACGGCATCGCCGGTCTTCGCAGCGACGTTCTTCGTTGCGCTGGTGGCCTTCTTGGTCGTGTTCTTGGTGGCGTCCCACGCCTTTTCGGTGCCGCTTTCGGTGGCGTTCACGGCCTTCTTGGTGGTTCGCTTGGTCGCGTCCCAGGCCTTCTCGGCGCCGTTCTCGGTGGCGTTGGCCGCCTTCTTGGAGGTGCGCTTGGTGGCGTCCCACGCCTTCTCGGCACCGTTCTCGGTGGCATTCACCGCCTTCTTGGTGGTGCGCTTGGTGGCGTCCACCGCATCGCTGCCGGCCTCCTTCGCCCTTTCGGTCACGGTGGGCTCGGCGGTGGTCGTGGCCGGGGCGGTGGTCTGCGCCACGGCCGAGATGCCGATCGAGGCGAGCGCCAGTGCGAGCACGGCGGGCAGGGTGCGAATCGAAGATGTGGTCATGTGAAGACTCCTTTTTTGAATCAGGTGTTGGAGTGGCGGAGTTGCCACTCATCGGCAACGCCACTTCGAACCCGGAGGATGACAGCAAAAAAATGGCTTTCACCGGCGTGGCCCCAAGTCGGGGCACCGGCCTACGGGCTGGGCGGCCCGCCTTCCGACAGTGCGAGTAGGCCGTGGAGCCGCGGCATGGCGTCGAGCGCATTTCGCGTCGTGGCTTCGGCCAGTTCGTCGACCCCGATGCCGCGCAGCTGCGCCACCACTTCGGCAATGCGCGGCAGCTCGCCGGGCTCGTTGCGGCCCTGCGCCTCGCCGGCCGCGCGCTGCGCCTGCGTGCGGTAGATCCAGTGCGGCTGGATGTCGGGCGCGTCGGTTTCCATCACCATCGATTCGAGCGGCAACGATGCCGCCAGGCGCCGCAGCTGCAACGCGCGCTCGAAGGTTACGGCGCCGCCGAAACCCAGCTTGAGCCCGAGTTCGATGCAGGCCCGGGCCTGCTGCTCGCTGCCGTTGAAGGCGTGGGCAATGCCGCGCCACGGCCGCCCGCCCGCCGTCTGCCGCAGGTGCTTGAGCACCTTGTCGACCGAGCGGCGCACATGGATGAGCACCGGCAGATCGTGCTTGCGCGCAAGTTGCAACTGAGTGTGAAAGAAGTGCTGCTGCTTGTCGCTGTCGAGCCCCTCGACGAAATAGTCGAGGCCGATCTCGCCGACGGCAACGAGCCGCGGATCGTCATGGCGTGCCGACAGCTCGGCGTCGAGGGTCTCGAGGTCGGCCTCCTCGGCATCGCCGGTGCACAGCGGATGAATGCCGAGCGCATAAGCGTCGCCCTGCACCCGCGCAAGCTCACGCACGGTGGCGAAGTTGAAGACGCCCACGGCCGGAATGACGCACAGCGCGACGCCGCGCTCGGCCGCGCGCGCCCGGACGACGGGCATTTCCGCACCGAATTCGGGCGCGTCGAGATGGCAGTGGGTATCGATCAAGACAGCCATCGCCCGATGATGCCCGAAGGGATGCAAGGCCGCGGAAAGCGTGCTACTGTGAACCCCTCTCCCGTCGTTCCTTTGCCGGAGGTGCTTCGATGCGCAGGCCCGCCTTCTACAGCCGTTCGCCCCGCACGCTGCCTGGTGCGGCCGACGAGGCCGCCTCGCCTTTGCCAGAAGCCGCCGGCGGCGCATCCGGCGGCACCCCTTCCCCGGCCGTCCCTCCGGGCAAGGCCGGTTGGCAGCCCGGCCGACGCAGCTTCGCACTGGTCGTGCTGCTGAGCGCCGCGCTTGTTGCCGGCACCGCCTGGTGGCCGCGCCAGGGCGCCAGGGCGCTCACGCAGAAAGACATCGATTCGGCCGTGCTGCGCACGCTGCAGACCCAGCCCCTTCCGTCTCCCGCCGCCAAAGCCGCCGAGATCGTGCGGCCTTCGGTGGTGCGCGTGGTCGGCTACGGCCCCGAAAAAGCTACGCCCGAAGCCAAGACGCAGAAGCGCGGCCGCAATCTCGCAAAGGGCAAGCCGCCCGAGGCCGACCCGCCTCCGGGCGAGGTCGAGCGCGGTGTGGGCACCGGCGTGGTGATCGTCGACAAGGGCGTGATCCTCACCAACCTGCATGTGGTCGCAGGCTCCGAGACGATCAAGGTCACCTTCGCCGATGGCTTCGAAGCCACGGCCACCATCACCGGCGTGCAGCCCGAGAACGACCTCGCTGTGCTGCAGGCGCAGAAGATTCCCGACGACCTGATTCCCGCCGTGATGCGCTCGACCGCCGACCTGCAGCCCGGCGATCAGGTGGCCGCGGTGGGCTTTCCGTTCGGCATCGGCCCCTCGGTATCGGCCGGCGTGGTCTCGGGCCTGAAGCGCTCGTTCCGCTCGCCCGAGGGCAAGCAGGAACTCGGCAACCTGATCCAGTTCGATGCCGCCGCCAACCCCGGCAACTCGGGCGGCCCGCTCGTCAACATGGAAGGCGAGGTGCTCGGCATCGTCACCGCCATCCTCAACCCGACACAGCAGCGCACCTTCATCGGCATCGGTTTTGCCGTGCCGATCGAGAACGCCGCTTCGGCCGCGGGCTCGCCGCCGTTCTAGCCGGCCCGAAGCCCATCCGCCCCTTCGAACTTTCGACCGTCCATCCAGCAAGAGGCCACCGCATGAGCACCGAGACCCCTTATTCCACGTCCACCGGCACGGCCGAGCTGATGGAGCAGATCCTCTACGAGGTCAAGCGCGTGGTGGTGGGCCAGGACCGCTTTCTCGAGCGCGTGATGGTCGCGATGCTTGCGGGCGGGCACCTGCTGGTCGAGGGCGTTCCGGGCCTCGCGAAGACACTCACCATCAAGACGCTGTCCGACACGGTGCGCGGCCAGTTCAAGCGCATCCAGTTCACGCCCGACCTCGTGCCGGCCGACCTCGTCGGCACCCGCATCTACAACCAGAAGACCGGCGAGTTCAGCACCTCGCTCGGCCCGGTGTTCGCCAACCTGCTGCTGGCCGACGAGATCAACCGCGCGCCCGCCAAGGTGCAGAGCGCGCTGCTCGAGGTGATGCAGGAGCGCCAGGTCACGATCGCGGGCGAGACGCACCGCGTGCCGCGCCCGTTCCTGGTCATGGCCACGCAGAATCCGATCGAGACCGAAGGCACCTATCCGCTGCCCGAAGCGCAGGTCGACCGCTTCATGATGAAGGTGCTGGTCGACTACCCCACCGACGAGGAAGAGTTCGTCATCGTCCAGCGCGTGATCGGCGCACCGCTCGAGGCCAACCCGGTCGCCACCACCGAGCAGCTCGCGGCGCTGCAGGCCGAGGCGCGGCGGGTCTACGTCGACCCTTCGCTCATCCAGTACGCGGTGAAGCTGGTCTCGGCCACGCGCACGCCCGACAAGCACGGCCTCAAGGACATGCGCCGCTTCATCACCTTCGGCGCCAGCCCGCGCGCGAGCATCAGCCTCACCGAAGGCGCCCGCGCGCTCGCGCTGCTGCGCGGCCGAAGCTATGCGCTGCCCGAGGACATGACCGCGCTGGTGCCCGACGTACTGCGCCACCGCGTGACGCTTTCCTACGAAGGATTGTCGGAAGGCCTCACACCCGACAGCCTGATCGAGAAGATCATGAAGGCCGTCCCTGCTCCCCCAAAGCCCCTCGAACATGAAAAGCTGGTGGCGTAAGGCCCCCGCGGCCGTCAACGACGAACGCCTCATCGCGCAGGCTGGCGGGGCGGAGCGGGTGCTGCGCCGGCTCGAATGGACGGTGATCCGCCGGCTCGACGGGCTGCTGCAGGGCGACTACCGCACGCTGATGCGCGGCGCCGGCCTCGACCTGGCCGACCTGCGCGAATACCAGCACCACGACGACGTGCGCCATATCGACTGGAACGTCACGGCGCGCCTGCAGACGCCCTACGTGCGCGTGTTCACCGAAGACCGAGAGATGGCGGCCTGGTTCGTGCTCGACCTGAGCCGCTCGGTCGATTTCGGTTCGGGCCTGAAGGCCAAGCGCGAGATCTCGGCCGGCTTCGTCAGCGTGCTCGCGCGCCTGCTCACGCGCCACGGCAACCGTGTCGGCGCGCTGGTCTACGGCAGCGACCTGGAGGCAGTGATCCCGCCACGCAGCGGCCGCCGCCATGTGCTGCACCTGCTGCACGCCATGGAGCGCCGCGCCGACAAGGCCGAGGCCGCGCCCACCCAGAAAGGCATGACACGGCTGGACGACCTGCTCAAGTCGGCCGCCATGCTGATGCCGCGCCGCTCCATGGTGTTCGTGGTGTCCGACTTCCTCAGCGAACCGGGCTGGGAGCGCCCGCTCGGCCAGCTGGTGCAGCGGCACGAGGTGGTGGCGGTGCGACTGTTCGACCCGCTCGAACTCGAGCTGCCCGACCTCGGACTGGTGCCGCTGCGCGACGCCGAGACCGGCGAGCAGCTCTGGGTCGACACGCACGACGCCGGTTTCCGCAAGCGCTTCGCGCGGCTCGCCGCCGAGCGCGAGAACGCACTGCGCGCGGCGCTCGCCAAGGCGGGCGTCGACGCGCTCGAGCTTTCGACCAGCGACGACCTGGTGGAAGCCATCGTTCGTTTCGCCGACCTGCGCAAGCGCCGCACGCGCATCGGCCCGGGCAGCATGAAGGCGGTGGCAGCATGACGTTTCTCTGGCCTCAATTCCTCTGGTTGCTGGCGGCGCTGCCGCTCTTGGTGCTGCTCTACATCTGGCTGATCCGGCGCAAGAAGAAGATGGCGGTGCGCTATGCGAGCCTGTCGATCGTGCGCGAGGCGATGGGCACGGGCCAGAGCCTGCGGCGGCACATCCCGCCCCTGCTCTTCCTGCTCGCCATGGCCGCCATGCTCGTGGCGGCGGCACGGCCCATGGCCGTGGTGATGCTGCCGTCGAACCAGCAGACGATCATCCTCGCGATGGACGTGTCGGGCAGCATGCGCGCCGCCGACGTGCAACCCAACCGGCTCGTGGCGGCGCAGGAGGCCGCCAAGAGCTTCATCAAGGACCTGCCGCGCCATGTGAAGGTCGGCATCGTGGCCTTCGCGGGCAGCGCGCAGGTGGCGCAGCTGCCCACCACGAGCCACGACGACCTGATGACCGCGATCGACAGTTTCCAGCTGCAGCGCGCCACGGCCACCGGCAATGCCATCGTGGTCTCGCTCGCCACGCTGTTCCCCGACGCGGGCATCGACGTGTCGCAGTTCAGCACGCCGAGCCGGCAGCGCGGCACGCCGATCGACCAGCCCGAGAAGCAGGCCAAGGAGTTCACGCCGGTGGCGCCGGGCTCGTACACCTCGGCCGCGATCATCATGCTCACCGATGGCCAGCGCACCACCGGCGTCGACCCGCTCGATGCCGCCAAGGCGGCGGCCGACCGCGGCGTTCGCATCTACACCGTGGGCGTGGGCACGGTCGACGGCGAGACCATCGGTTTCGAGGGCTGGTCGATGCGGGTGCGGCTCGACGAGGAAACGCTCAAGGCCGTGGCCAACAAGACCCAGGCCGACTACTTCTACGCCGGCACGGCCACCGACCTCAAGAAGGTCTACGAGACCCTGAGCTCGCGGCTCACGGTCGAGAAGAAGGAGACCGAGATCTCGGCGCTCTTCGCGCTCGGCGCGGCGATCCTCACGCTGCTGTCGGCCGGGCTGTCGCTGCTCTGGTTCAACCGGATTCTTTAGCTTCAGCCGCCGCCAGCGCGCGCGGCGGCGGCGCCTTCACCGCGCCGATGCCGCCGAGGAACAGGTCGGCCACGATCGGCGCGATCGATGCGTGGTCGAGCCGGCCATCGGGCTTCATCCAGGTGAACATCCAGTTGATCATGCCGAACAGCAGCATCGTGAGCGGCTTGGCAAGGTCGTCGCTCGGCGCGCCCGGGCGCAGCGCCGACACTGCCCGCGCGAAGGCGGCCACCACCTCGCGCTCCTGGTCGAGCACGCGCTCGCGGTCTTCTTGCTCGAGAAAGCGCACGTCGTCGGTCAGCACGCGGTGCGCGTTCTGCGCGCCCGCATATTCCTCGACGATGCGGTAGATGAAGCGGCGCAGCCGCTCCTCGTCGGTGTGCGTGGAGGCCTCTTCCTCGGCCACCAGCGCGGCCAGGCGCGAGACATGCGTCTCGGCGATGCTGATCAGCAGGCTGCTCTTGTCCTTGTAGTAGTGATAGAGCGTGGCCTTCGAGAGCTTGCAGGCTTCTGCCACCTGGTTCATCGAGGTCGCGGGATAGCCGCGGCGCGCGAACAGCTCGGCCGCGCGCGCGAGGATGAGTTCGCGCTGGTCGTCGTAGGTGGCGGATCTTCCACGCGGCATCGGGTCTTCTTTCTTCCTGGGGGCAAGTGGCTGCGGACAACCCGCGATCTTGCACGATCGAACGCGGCGCCCTAGCCGCGCCGCATCGCGATCAGCGATTGCACGTCGAAGTCGGGCAGCCGCGGCCGGTCAGCCTCGGGGCGCGCGAGCGGTGCCACTTCGCGCAGGCTCGCGAGGCTGCGATCGGTCAGCGCGTGGTAGGTGTGCGTGCCTTCCAGCTTCCAGGCGATCTCCTCGTCGCTGAGCACCTTCTTCACCTTGGCCGGAATGCCCGCCACCAGTGTGCGCGGGGGCACCTTCATGCCGGCCGGCACGAAGGCGCAGGCGGCCACGATCGCCTGCTCGCCGATCTCGGCCTCGTCCATCACTACCGCGTTCATGCCGACCAGCGCATCGCGGCGCACCACGCAGCTGTGCAGGATCGCGCCGTGGCCGATGTGGCCGTTGACCTCCACCACCGTGTCCTGGTCGGGAAAGCCGTGCACGCAGCAGTGGTCCTGCACGTTCGAGCCCTCCTCGAGCACGATGCGGCCGAAGTCGCCGCGCAGGCTCGCGCACGGGCCCACGTAGCAGCGCGGGCCGACGATCACATCGCCGATCAACACGGCGCTCGGATGCACGTAGGCGGTGGGGTCGACCACGGGAATCACGCCGTCGATGGAATAGCTGGGCATTCGGAACGTCTCCTCGGGGTGGAACGGCCGGCTCAGGGTTTGCCCGAGGCCCCGGCGCTTGTGCGGATACCGGGGACGATCCTAAAATCAACCGAACGGTCGGTCAATAGTGTTTGCGCTGCTGGCCGCCCTTCTTGAACAACGGGAGACAAAGCCCATGGCAGAACCTTTGGTTCTCATCGACGATGCCGGCGCCGTCCGCACGCTGCGCCTCAACCGGCCCGCGGCGCTCAACAGCTTCACGACCGAACTGCATGCCGCGCTGATGGCCGCACTCGAAGAGGCGGCCGAGGACACGACGGTGCGCTGCCTCGTGCTCACGGGCGCGGGCCGCGCCTTCTGCGCCGGCCAGGACCTCGCCGATTCCTCGGTGGCGCCCGACCCCGCCCCCGGTGCCGCGCCCAAGGACCTGGGCCATGTCATCGCCACCTTCTATGCCCCGCTGGTCTCGCGCCTCCGCTCGATGCCGGTGCCGGTGGTCGCCGCGGTCAACGGCGTGGCCGCGGGCGCGGGCGCGAACCTCGCGCTGTGCTGCGACCTCGTGGTGGCCGGCCGTTCGGCGAGCTTCATCCAGGCCTTCGCGAAGATCGGCCTCGTGCCCGACACGGGCGGCACCTGGCTGTTGCCGCGGCTCGTCGGTCCGGCGCGCGCGCTGGGCCTCGCGATGCTCGGCGACAAGCTCCCCGCGGAAGAAGCGGCGCGCATCGGGCTGATCTGGCAATGCGTGGACGACGCGGTGCTCGCCGAGACGGCCGCCGCCCTCGCCGCCCGGCTCGCGGCCATGCCGACGCGCGCGCTCGTCGCCACGCGCGAGGCCATGGCCGCCGCCGACGGCCTGCGCCTCGACGAAGCGCTCACCGAGGAAGCCCGCATCCAGCGCGACCTCGGCCATGCCGGCGACTACCGCGAAGGCGTCGAAGCCTTCCGTGCCAAGCGCCTCCCTGTCTTCAAGGACCGCTGAGCCATGAGTGAACCCACACGCACCCCGCAGCAGACCGCCGAGCATGTGCGCGACGGCATGTTCGCCAACGACAACGCGAGCAAGGGCCTGGGCATGCGCATCGTCGAGGTCGGCCCCGGCCAGGCCACGATCGAGATGCGCGTGCGCGCCGACATGCTCAACGGCCACGCCATCTGCCACGGCGGCTTCATGGCCACGCTGGCCGATTCGACCTTTGCCTTCGCCTGCAACTCGTACAACGAACTGACCGTCGCCTCGGGCTTCTCGATCGACTTCATCGCACCGGCACGCGAAGGCGACCTGCTGACCGCGCGCTGCTTCGAAGTCTCGAAGGCCGGCCGCACCGGCGTCTACGACACCGAGATCACCAACCAGCGCGGCGAGCGCATCGCGATGTTCCGCGGCCGTTCGTACACGGCCAAGGGCCGCCCCGCCGTGCCCGCCGCAGCCTGAGGAGAGACGCCCGCCATGACCGCCAGACACCCCGCCCCCGGCGAACTCGAACCGATCGAGACCGCGAGCCGCGACGAGATCACCGCGTTGCAGGTGCAGCGCCTGCGCGCCACGCTGCAGCGCGCCTACGACCACGTGCCGCACTACCGCCGCGCCTTCGATGCCAAGGGCGTGCACCCCGATGACCTGAAAACGCTCGCCGACCTGTCGAAGTTCCCGTTCACGGTGAAGAGCGACCTGCGCGACAACTACCCCTTCGGCATGTTCGCAGTGCCGCGCGAGCAGGTCGCGCGCATCCATGCCTCGTCGGGCACCACCGGCAAGCCGACGGTGGTCGGCTACACGAAGAACGACATCGAGACCTGGGCCGACCTGGTGGCGCGCTCGATCCGCGCCGCGGGCGGGCGGGCCGGCGACATGGTCCACGTGGCCTACGGCTACGGCCTCTTCACCGGCGGCCTCGGCGCGCACTACGGCGCCGAGCGCGCGGGCTGCACCGTCATCCCGATGTCGGGCGGCCAGACCGAGAAGCAGGTGCAGCTGATCCAGGACTTCAAACCCGACATCATCATGGTCACCCCGAGCTACATGCAGGTGATCATCGAGCAGTTCGAGCGCCAGGGCCTGGACGCGAAGGACAGTTCGCTGCGCATCGGCATCTTCGGTGCCGAGCCATGGACCGAGGCGATGCGCCGCGACATCGAGGCCAAGGCCGGCATCGACGCGGTCGACATCTACGGACTCTCGGAGGTGATGGGCCCCGGCGTGGCGAGCGAATGCGTCGAAAGCAAGGACGGCCCGGTGATCTGGGAAGACCACTTCTACCCCGAGATCATCGACCCCGACACCGGCGAACTCAAGGCCGACGGCGAGGAAGGCGAGCTGGTCTTCACCTCGCTCAGCAAGGAGGCGATGCCGATCGTGCGCTACCGCACGCGCGACCTCACGCGCCTTTTGCCGCCCACCTCGCGCGCCTTCCGCCGCATGGGCAAGATCGTCGGGCGCAGCGACGACATGATGATCATCCGCGGCGTCAACGTCTTTCCCACGCAGGTGGAGGAGATCGTGCTGGCGCAAGGCCGGCTCTCCGGCCTCTACCAGGTGCACGTGCGCCGCGAGGGGCTGCTCGACGAGGTCGAGGTGCACTGCGAGCTCGAGCACCGCAACGCGAGCGTGGCGCAAGCCGAACGCGACGCCATCGCCAGCTGGGTGCAGGACCGCGTGAAGACGCTGGTCGGCATCTCGACGACGGTGCGCGTCTTCGACCCCGATTCGATCGAACGCACGCAGACCGGCAAGGCCCGGCGGGTGGTCGACACCCGTCCCCGGGGCTGATTTCCACCACACCGTTTCAAAGGACACGCACATGTACACCCAGGCCATGGACACCATGGGCAAGGACGCGGCAGACGGCAAGAAGAAAGCCGTGCGTTCCGCCCAGGAGATGCAGCGCGAAGAAGGCTTCGAGGCGCGCATCGATGCCGGCGAATTCATCGAGGCGAAAGACTGGATGCCCGAGCATTACCGCAAGACGTTGGTGCGCCAGATCAGCCAGCATGCCCACTCCGAGATCGTCGGCATGCTGCCCGAAGGCAACTGGATCAGCCGCGCGCCCACGCTCAAGCGCAAGGCCATCCTGCTCGCCAAGGTGCAGGACGAAGGCGGTCATGGCCTTTACCTGTATGCCGCGGCCGAGACGCTCGGCACCTCGCGCGACCAGATGTTCGACGCGCTGCACAGCGGCCGCGCCAAGTACAGCTCGATCTTCAACTACCCCACGCTGAGCTGGGCCGACATGGGCACCATCGGCTGGCTGGTCGATGGCGCGGCCATCATGAACCAGGTGCCGATCTGCCGCTGCTCCTATGCGCCCTATGCGCGCGCCATGGTCCGCATCTGCCGAGAGGAGAGCTTCCACCAGCGCCAGGGCTTCGAGTCGCTGCTGACGATGATGACGCACGGCACCGACGCGCAGAAGGCGATGGTGCAGGACGCCGTCAACCGCTGGTGGTGGCCCTCGATCATGATGTTCGGTCCGCCCGACGACCAGTCGCCCAACAGCGCGCAGTCGATGCGCTGGGGCATCAAGCGCGTCAGCAACGACGAGCTGCGCCAGAAGTTCATCGACGCCGCGGTCGAGCAAGCGCGCATCCTCGGCGTGACGCTGCCCGACCCCGACCTGAAGTGGAACGAAGAACGCCAGGCGCACGACTTCGGCGCCATCGACTGGAGCGAGTTCTGGCGCGTGGTGGGCGGCGACGGCCCGTGCAACCGCGAGCGCCTGCAGGCCCGCGTCGACGCCTGGGAAGACGGCGCATGGGTGCGCGAAGCCGCGCTGGCCCACGCCGCCAAGCAACCGATGAAGGAAGCCGCATGAACGCCGACGCCAAGCAAGAGTGGCCGCTGTGGGAAGTCTTCGTGCGCAGCAAGGCCGGCCTCGACCACAAGCACTGCGGCAGCCTGCACGCCGCCGACCCGAAGATGGCGATCCAGATGGCGCGCGATGTCTACACGCGCCGCCAGGAAGGCAGCAGCATCTGGGTGGTGCGCTCCGACCAGATCGTGGCGAGCGATCCGGGCGAGAAGGACATGTACTTCGACCCCGCCGAAGACAAGGTGTACCGGCATCCGACCTTCTACGCGCTGCCCAAGTCGGTCGACCACATGTGAGCGCCGCCATGCAAGCATCGATCGAACTGAACCGGACACCCGCCGTGCAGTACCTGCTGCGCATCGGCGACACCTGCCTTGTGCTCGCGCAGCGGCTCGGCGAATGGTGCGGCCACGCGCCCGTGCTGGAGGAAGACATCGCGATGGCCAACATCGCGCTCGACCTCGTGGGCCAGGCGCGCGCGCTGCTCACGCACGCGGGCACCCTCGAGGCTTCCGGTGGAGAAGAGGGCCGCGCGCATGACGAGGACCAGCTCGCCTACCTTCGCGACGAGCGCGACTACTTCAACCTCACGCTCGTCGAGCTGCCGCGCGGCGACTTCGCCTTCACCGTGGTGCGCAACACCATGGTCGCCACCTTGCTCAAGCTGCTGTGGCAGCGCCTCGCAACATCGAACGATGCCGAGGTGGCCGCCATCGCCGGCAAGGCGCTGAAAGAGGCGCGCTACCACCAGCAGCACTCGGCCGACTGGGTGGTCCGCCTCGGCGGCGGCACCGACGAATCGCGCCGCCGCACCGAAAAGGCCTTGAAGCAGCTCTGGCTCTACATGCCCGAACTGTTCGAAAGCGACGAGGTCGATGCCGCAGCCAGCGCGAGCGGCCTCGGCCCCGCATGGAGCGAACTGCGCGCGCCCTGGCTCGCGGAGATGCAGCAGGTGCTCGACGGCGCAGGCCTCGCGATGCCGGCCGAAGCCGCCTTCCGCAGCACCGGCAAGCGGGGGGTGCACAGCGAGCACATGGGCTACCTTCTGGCCGAGATGCAGCACCTGCAGCGCGCCTATCCCGGAGGCGTGTGGTGACGGCGAACGCACTGGCCGCCTCGCGCGTGGACGCGGCCTGGGCCGTGCTGCACGGCGTGCCCGATCCGGAGGTGCCGGCGGTCTCGGTCTGCGACCTCGGCATCGTGCGCGAGGTCATCGAGCATGACGACGGCCTCGAGATCGTGCTGACGCCGACCTACTCCGGCTGCCCCGCCACCGAGGCCATCGAACACGACGTGCTGGCCGCCATCGCCGGGGCCGGGCTCGGCCCGGCGCGCGCCACATTGCGCCGCGCACCCGCATGGTCGAGCGACTGGATCAGCGACGAAGGGCGAACGAAGCTCAAGGCCTACGGCATCGCACCGCCTGCGCACCTCTCGGCCGAAGCCGCCGCCGGCACCGCGGTACCGATCCGCCTCTTCGGCCGCATCGCGGGCGAACGCATCGCCTGCCCACGCTGCGAGAGCGAGCGTACCGAACGTCTCTCGGCCTTCGGCTCGACCGCCTGCAAGGCGCTGTACCGCTGCCTCGCCTGCCAAGAACCCTTCGAACACTTCAAGCCGATCTAGATGAGCACCCTTTTCCACCCCTTGCGCGTGAAGGCGGTCGAACCCGACACCGCCGAGGCCGTGATCGTCTCGTTCGACGTGCCGCCCGCGCTGCGCGAGGTCTTCGGCTTCACGCAGGGGCAGTACCTCACGCTGCGCCGCGAGATCGACGGCCAGGACCTGCGTCGCTCGTACTCGATCTGTGCCGGCCTCGACGACGGCGAACTTCGCGTGGGCGTGCGCAAGGTGCGCGGCGGCGTGTTCTCGAACTGGATCAACGCGCACCTGCAGCCCGGCGACACGGTGCAGGTGATGGCGCCGCAGGGCCGCTTCTTCGTGCCGATCGAACCCGGCGCCGCACGGCACCACGTCGGCATCGCGGGCGGCAGCGGCATCACGCCGATCCTGTCGATCATGAAGACCGTGCTGGCGCGCGAGCCCCGAAGCCGCTTCACGCTGGTCTACGGCAACCGGCAGCTGCAGTCCACGATGTTCAAGGAAGAGATCGAGGACCTGAAGAACCGATGGATGACGCGGCTCGTGCTGCACCATGTGTTTTCCGACGAGCAGACCGATTCACCGCTCGGCAGCGGTGTGATGGACCGCGCGAAGATCGGCGACTTCCTGCGCACCGTGGTGCCGGCGCACGGCATCGACCATGCGTATGTCTGCGGCCCGTTCCAGATGAACGACGAGGCCGAGGCGGCGCTGCTGGCGGCCGGCGTGCCCGAGGACCGCATCCACATCGAGCGATTCGGCGTCGCGATGCCCTCGGCGGGCGCGGGCGCACAGGTCGGTGCCGTGGTGCACGAAGCGCTGCCGGGCGACGCGAGGCAGGCGCGCGTGACGATCGTGCGCGACGGCCTGCAACGCGAGATCACCTTCACCGAAGGACAACCGAGCATCCTCGATGCGGCATCGGCCGCCGGGCTCGAGGTGCCCTTCTCGTGCACCTCGGGCGTGTGCGGGACCTGCCGCGCCAAGTGCGTGGAGGGGGAAGTCCGCATGGAAAGGAACTTCGCGCTCGACAAGAATGAAGTCGCCGCAGGCTTCGTGCTGACCTGCCAGGCCCATCCGCTGACCGAGCGCGTCACGCTGTCGTTCGACGAACGATAAGAAAAACCATCACCCCTCACCCATCGACAACACCGGAGACAACCACCCATGAAATTCTTCTTCAAACCCCTGCTGATCGCCGCGCTCTGCGCCACCGCCGCTGCCGCCTGGGCCGACGTCAACGTCGGCGTCACGCTTTCGGCCACCGGCCCGGCCGCGTCCCTCGGCATTCCCGAGAAGAACACCATCGCACTGATGCCCAAGACCATCGGGGGCCAAAAGATCAACTACATCGTGCTCGACGATGCGTCGGACACCACGGCGGCCGTGGCCAACACCCGCAAGCTCATCGCCGAGAACAAGGTCGACATCGTGCTCGGCTCCACCACCACGCCCAACTCGCTCGCGATGATCGACGTGGTCGCCGAGGCGAAGACGCCGATGATCTCCATCGCCGCCTCGGCGCGCATCGTCGAGCCGATGGACGACAAGAAGAAGTGGGTCTTCAAGACGCCGCAGAACGACATCATGATGTCGCTTGCGATCGCCGAGCACATGGCGGCCAGCGGCGTGAAGACCGTGGCCTTCATCGGCTTCTCCGACGCCTACGGCGAAGGCTGGTCACAGGAGTTCGCGAAGGCCGCCGAGCTGAAGAAGCTCAAGGTCGTCGCCAACGAGCGCTACGCGCGCACCGACACCTCGGTCACCGGTCAGGCGCTGAAGATCATGGCGACGAAGGCCGATGCGGTGCTCGTCGCCGGCTCGGGCACGCCGGCCGCGCTGCCGCAGAAGACGCTCAAGGAGCGCGGCTACACCGGCAAGATGTACCAGACGCACGGCGTGGCCAACGCCGACTTCCTGCGCGTGGGCGGCAAGGACGTCGAAGGCACCTTCCTGCCCGCGGGCCCGGTGCTGGTGGCCGAGCAGCTGCCGGCCAGCCACCCGGTGAAGAAGTCGGCGCTCGCCTATGTGAGCGCCTACGAGGCCGCGAACGGCAAGAACTCGGTCTCGACCTTCGGCGCGCATGCCTGGGACGCGGGCCTCCTGATGACGGCAGCCGTGCCGGTCGCGCTCAAGAAGGCGCAACCCGGCACGCCGGAGTTCCGCGCGGCGCTGCGCGATGCGCTCGAGCAGGTCAAGGAAGTGTCGGGCGCGCATGGCGTGTTCAGCATGACCGAGAAGGACCACCTGGGCCTCGACCAGCGCGCGCGCGTGATGGTCAAGATCGAGAACGGCGCCTGGAAATTCCAGCCCTGATGATTTGCTCCCTCCCCCGCTGGGGGAGGGCTGGGGTGGGGGCACGGCGGCATTGAACGCCGCGCAACCGCAAGTGCCGCGCCTGCCCCCATCCCCGCCTTCCCCCAAAGGGGGAAGGAGCAACACACCGATTTCCGAAGGTTTTCTTCCATGGATTTTCAGATCGCCCTGCTGCTCGGGCAGGACGGCATCGTGAACGGCGCCGTCTACGGATTGATGGCGCTCGCGTTGGTGCTGGTGTTCTCGGTCACGCGCGTGATCTTCATCCCGCAGGGCGAGTTCGTCGCCTTCGGCGCCTTGTCGATGGCGATGCTGCAGGCGGGCAGTGTGCCGGCCACGCTGTGGCTGCTGGTCGCGCTCGCGGCCATGGTGCTGGTGGTGGAAGCCTGGCGCTGGAAGCGCGGCGCGCTGGTCGAGTGGGGCTCCACGCTGGCCTGGTGCGTGGTGCTGCCGGCCGCGGCCTGCGCGCTCGTGCTCGGGCTGCGCCCGACCTCGATGGCCGCACAGGCTCTGACCACGCTGGTGCTGATCGCGCCGCTCGGACCGCTGCTCTACCGGCTGGCCTACCGGCCGCTGGCCGACGCCAGCGTGCTGATGCTGCTGATCGTCTCGGTCGCGCTGCACGGGGTGCTGGTGGGCCTGGGCCTGCTGTTCTTCGGCGCCGAGGGCTACCGCACCACCGCCTTCTCTGACGCGCGCTTCGACATCGGCGGCATTCCGGTCAGCGGCCAGTCGCTTGTCGTGGTCGGCATCACGCTGCTGCTGGTGATCGCCATGTTCCTCTTCTTCGGCCGCTCGATGGTCGGCAAGGCACTGCGCGCGACCGCGATCAACCGCGTCGGCGCGCGCCTGTCGGGCATTCCCACGGGGCTCTCGGGTGACCTGAGCTTCGCGCTCGCAGCGCTCATCGGCGCGGTGTCGGGCCTCTTGATCGCGCCGCTCACCACGGTGTACTACGACACCGGCTTCCTGATCGGCCTGAAGGGCTTCGTCGCGGCCATCGTGGGCGGGCTTGCGAGCTATCCGCTGGCGCTTGCGGGCGCACTGCTGGTCGGCCAGCTCGAAGCCTTCGCCTCGTTCTGGGCCAGCCCGTACAAGGAGGTACTCGTCTTCACGCTGATCATCCCCGTGCTGTGGTGGCGCTCACTGCACAGCCACCATGTGGAGGACGAGGAATGAACCGCACCGCATCTTCCAACGCCACTGCCGACGCTGCGGCGGCACCCGTGCGCCCGCCGCTGGTCACGCCGCGCCAGCTCACGCTCGCCTTCGTGGTGGCGCTCGCGCTGGCCTGGGGCTTCCTGCCGGACTTCACGGTCTCGGTGCTCAGCAACATAGGGCTCTATGCGCTGGTCGCGACCGGCCTGGTGCTGCTGACCGGCGTGGGCGGCATGACCTCGTTCGGGCAGGCCGCCTTCGTCGGCATGGGCGCGTATGCCACCGCCTGGATCTGCACCTCGCCGATGGTCGCCGCATGGCTGGGCGGCTTCGCCGACTCCGCGCTGCTGCCCTGGGCCGGGCTGCTGCTGGGCCTGGTGCTGACCTTCGCGCTCGCCTGGGCGCTCGGCGCGGTCACGCTCAAGCTGCAGGGCCACTACCTGCCGCTCGGCACCATCGCCTGGGGCCTGAGCCTCTATTACCTGTTCGGCAACATGGGGTTCCTCGGTGGCCAGACCGGCATCACGGGCGTGCCGCCGCTGGTCGTCGCGGGCTTCTCGTTCGCCTCGCCGCGCGCGCTCGGCGTGGTGATCTGGGCCGTGCTGCTGCTCGCGCTCTGGGCCATGCACAACCTGCTCGATTCGCGCGAAGGGCGCGCCATCCGCGCGCTCAAGGGCGGGCGGCTGATGGCCGAGTCGATGGGCGTCGACACCGCGCGGCACCGCATCAAGCTCTTCGTGCTCGCGGCGCTGCTGGCCGCCGTGTCGGGCTGGCTCTATGCGCACCTGCAGCGCTTCGTCAACCCGACGCCGTTCAACCTCAACATCGGCATCGAGCTGCTGTTCATGGCGGTGGTGGGCGGCGCGGGCCACCTGTGGGGCGCGGTGCTCGGCGCCGCGCTCATCACGCTGCTGAAGGAGAAGCTGCAGGACGTTCTGCCTTCGCTGCTCGGCACCAGCGGCAACTTCGAGGTGATCGTGTTCGGCCTGCTGATGCTGTTCGTGCTGCAGCGCTTCGCCGACGGGCTCTGGCCCACGCTGGCGCGCCTGTCGCACCGCTGGGTGCGCGAGAAGCCCCGCAGGGGCGGCGCGCAGCCGACGGTGGTTGCCGCGCAGCAGCTCGCGCAACGCACGCTGCCCGCCGCCGGTACCGTGCTGCTGGAGGCCAACGAGGTCAGCAAGCGCTTCGGCGGCCTGGTGGCGAACGACGCGATCTCCATGACGCTGAAGGCCGGCGAGATCCATGCGCTCATCGGCCCGAACGGCGCCGGCAAGAGCACGTTCTTCAACATGGTCTCCGGCGTCGACGACCCGAGCGCGGGCGGCGTGCGGCTCGCGGGCCAGCCGATGACCGGGAAGCCTTCGCGCGCCTTTGCCGCGCTGGGCCTGGGCCGCACCTTCCAGCATGTGCGGCTGCTGGGGCAGCGCAGCGTGGTGGAGAACGTGGCGCTCGGCGCCCACTTGCGCGCGCGCCGCGGCTGGCTCTCCGCCATGGTGCGGCTGGACCGCACCGAAGAAGCTGCGCTGCTCGCCGAGGCCCGCCGCCAGATCGAACGCTGCGGCCTCGGCGGCCATGCGGATGCGCCGGCCGCCTCGCTCTCGCTGGGGCAGCAGCGCGTGGTCGAGATCGCGCGAGCGCTCGCGGGCCAGCCCTCGGTGCTGCTGCTCGACGAGCCAGCCGCGGGCCTGCGCCATCTCGAGAAGCGCGCGCTCTCCGACCTGCTCGGCCAATTGCGCGCTGAAGGCCTCGGCATCCTGGTGGTGGAACACGACATGGAATTCGTCATGAACCTGGCCGACCGCGTGACGGTGCTCGAATTCGGCACCGTGATCGCGACCGGCACGCCCGCCGAGGTGCAGGCCGATCCGCGCGTGCTCGAGGCCTACCTCGGCAGTGCCGACGACGACCTGCAGGAGGCCGTGCGATGAGCGCCCCGATTCTCCAACTCGACGGCTTCTGTGTCGCCTACCGCACCGTCGAGGCGGTGCACGGCGTGCGGCTGCAGGTCAACGAAGGCGAGATCGTCACCGTGATCGGGCCCAACGGCGCCGGCAAGACCACGCTGCTGTGCGCGGCCATGGGCATGCTGCCTTCCACCGGCACGCTGCGCCTGAGCGGCGAAACCATCGCACGCCCGAGCGTCGAGGCGATGGTGGCGCGCGGCGTCGCGCTGGTGCCCGAGAAGCGCGAGCTGTTCGGCGAGATGTCGGTCGAGGACAACCTGCTGCTCGGCGGCTTCTACCGCTGGCGCAAGGGCCAGCGCGACCAGCGCGCGCGCATGGAGGAAGTGTTCGAGATCTTCCCGCGCCTGCGCGAGCGGCGCCCGCAGATGGCCTCGACGCTGTCGGGCGGCGAGCGCCAGATGCTCGCCATCGGCCGCGCGCTGATGGCGCGGCCGCGGCTCCTGATGCTCGACGAGCCCTCGCTCGGCCTCGCGCCGCTGGTGGTGCGCGAGGTGCTGCGCGTGGTGTCGCAACTGCGCAGCCACGGCGTCTCGGTGCTGCTGGTGGAACAGAACGCACGTGCCGCGCTGCAGGTGGCCGACCGCGCCTACGTGCTCGAGATGGGCGCCGTGGCGCTCGAAGGCGATGCCCGCGAGCTGCTGCACGACCCGCGGATCATCGAGACGTACCTGGGCATCGGAAAGAAGCACTGACCGTTTTTTCTCCCTCCCCCGCTGGGGGAGGGTTGGGGTGGGGGCACGACGGCGTTCGACGAAGCGCTGAGTTCGGAACAAGCGCCGCCAGCCCCCATCCCAACCTTCCCCCGGAGGGGGAAGGAGCCAGACCTCGAAAGGACATCGACATGACCACACTCCAAAGCTACATCGCCGGCCGCTGGATCGGCAACCAGAGCGCGCAGTTGCTGCGCAGCGCCGTCAACGGCCGCCCCGTGGCGAGCACGCACGCCGAGGCGATCGACTTCGCCGAGGCGCTGCAGCACGCGCGGCGCACCGGCCTCCCCGCGCTCATGAAGCTCGACTTCCAACAGCGCGCCGAGCGCCTCAAGGCCCTGGCCAAGTACCTCGCCGCGAACAAGGAAACGCTCTACGCGATCTCGGCCCACACGGGTGCCACGCGCACCGACAGCTGGATCGACATCGAAGGCGGTGCCGGCACGCTGAGCGCGTACGCCGGCATCGGCACCAACGAGCTGCCCTCGGGCAACCTCGTGCACGAGGGCCCGGCGTTTCCGCTCGGCAAGAAGGGTGGCTTTGCCGGCACGCACATCCTGGTGCCGCGCGGCGGCGTCGCAGTGCACATCAACGCCTTCAACTTCCCGGTTTGGGGCCTGCTCGAGAAATTCGCGCCGAGCTTCCTCGCGGGCATGCCCTGCATCGGCAAGCCGGCCACCGCCACCAGCTTCGTCACCGAGGCGCTGATGCGGCTGATCGTGCAGTCGGGCATCCTGCCCGAGGGCAGCCTGCAGCTCGTGGTCGGCAGCACCGGCGACCTGCTCGACCGGCTGCTGGAGCCCGACGTGGTCACCTTCACCGGCTCGGCCGACACCGCCGCGAAGCTGCGCGTGCATCCGAACCTCGTCGCCCGTTCGATCCCCTTCACCGCCGAGGCCGATTCGCTCAACTGCGCGATCCTCGCGCCCGACGTGACGCCCGACGACGAGGAGTTCGATCTCTTCGTGAAGGAGGTGGCGCGCGAGATGACCATCAAGGCCGGCCAGAAGTGCACCGCGATCCGCCGCGCGATCGTGCCGCGCCAACACCTCGACGCGGTGGCCGAGCGCCTGCGCGCGCGGCTCGCCAAGACGGTCATCGGCGACCCCGCGCGTGAAGAGGTGCGCATGGGCGCGCTGGCCTCGCATGCGCAGCAGGCCGACGTGGCCGCGCGCGTGGCCATGCTGCTGGAAGGCGCCGAGCTGGTCTACGGCGAACGCGACGGCTTCGCGCCGCTCGGCGACGGCGTGGCCGAAGGCGCCTTCTTCGCGCCCACCCTGCTGCTGAGCCGCAAGCCGCTCGAACACGACGCGGCGCACGAGGTCGAGGCCTTCGGCCCGGTCAGCACACTGATGCCCTATGACGGCATCGACGAGGCACTGGCGCTGGCCGCGCGCGGACGCGGCAGCCTCGTGGGCACGCTGGTCACGCGCGACCCCGCCATGGCCGCCCGCGCGATTCCGGTGGCCGCCGCATGGCACGGCCGGCTGCTCGTGCTCGACCGCGAAGCCGCGGCAGAATCGACCGGCCACGGCTCGCCGCTGCCGCAGCTCAAGCATGGCGGACCGGGCCGCGCGGGCGGCGGCGAGGAGCTCGGCGGCCTGCGCGCCGTCAAGCACTACCTGCAGCGCGCCGCGGTGCAGGGCTCGCCCACCATGCTCTCGGCCGTGACCGGCGAGCATGTGCGCGGCGCCGCCGTGCGCGAGAGCGAGGTGCATCCGTTCCGGCGCCACTTCGAGGAACTGCAGATCGGCGACTCGCTGCTCACCCACCGCCGCACCGTGGGCGAAGCCGACATCGTGGCGTTCGGCGGCATCTCGGGCGACTACTTCTACATGCACTTCGACGAGGTCGCGGCGCGGCAGTCGCCGTTCGGCAAGCGCATCGCGCATGGCTACTTCGTGCTGTCGGCCGCGGCCGGGCTGTTCGTCTCTCCGTCGCCGGGCCCGGTGCTCGCCAACTACGGCCTCGACACGCTGCGCTTCGTCAAGCCGGTGGGCATCGGCGACACCATCCAGGCGCGCCTGACCTGCAAGCGCAAGATCGACCGCCGGAAGAAAGACGCCAGCGGCCAAGGCCATGGCGTGGTGGCGTGGGACGTGGAGGTGACCAACCAGGACGGCGAGCTGGTCGCGAGCTACGATATCCTGACCCTCGTCTCCAAGAAAGCGGAAGCCCCCTGATGTTCGATCTCACCGGAAAAACAGCGCTCGTCACCGGCGGCAACGGCGGCATCGGCCTCGGCATGGCCGAAGGCCTGGCCAAGGCCGGCGCGCGCGTCGTCGTCGCGGCGCGCAATGCCGCCAAGTCGGCCGCCGCGGTCGAAAGGCTGCGGGCACTCGGCAGCGACAGCTTCGCCCTCGAAGTCGACGTGCGCGACGAGGCCTCGGTGCAGCAGGCCATCGATGAAGCCGCGGCACGCTGCGGGCGGCTCGACATCCTGCTCAACAACGCGGGCACCACGGTGCGCAAGCCCGTCGACCAGCTCTCGCTGGCCGAATGGAACCAGGTGCTCGACACCAACCTCACGAGCGCGTTCCTCTGCAGCCGCGCCGCGCACCCGCACCTTCAGCGCGCCGGCGGCGGCAAGGTCATCAACATCGGCTCGATGATGTCGATCTTCGGCGCACCCTACGCGCCGGCCTATGCGGCCAGCAAGGCCGGCATCGTGCAGCTCACCAAGTCGACCGCGCTCTCGTGGGCAGCCGACAACATCCAGGTCAACGCCATCCTGCCGGGCTGGTTCGAGACCGAACTGACCGACGGTGCGCGAACGCTGATCCCCACGCTCTACGACCGCGTGGTGGCCCGCACCGCCGCCGGCCGCTGGGGCCAGCCGGCCGACATCGCCGGCACCGCCGTGTTCCTCGCGAGCCAAGCCTCCAACTACGTCACGGGCACGGCCATTCCGGTCGACGGCGGGTTCTCCATATCTGGCTGAAGGGCGGCGGTCCGTGTAGATTCGGCCGCCATGCTCTTCTGGTTCCAGATCCTTCTCTTCGTCGCCGGCTCCGCCGCGCTGGTGTACGTCTCGCGCGGGCCGCTGCGCCAGCCGGGCTCGCACGGGTTCTACCGCTTCTTCGCGTGGGAATGCATGCTGGTTCTCATCATCGTGAACCTGCCGGTCTGGCATGCCAACCCGTCATCGCCAGTGCAGATCGTGTCGAGCCTGATGTTCGTCGTGTCGATCTGGCTGCCGATCCACGCCGTCCGGCGGCTCAAGGCCGATGGCAAGCCGACCGAGGCGCGCGGCGACGACCCCGCCTTGTACGCCTTCGAGAAGACCTCGTCGATCGTCAGCACCGGCGCCTTCCGCTACATCCGCCACCCGATGTACACCGCGCTGATGCTGCTGGCCTGGGGCGCGTTCCTCAAGCAGTTCACCTGGCTCACGCTCGCGCTGGTGCTGGCCGCCACGGTGCTGCTGGTACTGACGGCGCTCAGCGACGAGAAGGAATGCCTCGCGCATTTCGGCGAGGCGTACCGCGACTACATGGGGCGCACGCGGCGGTTCATTCCGTTCGTGGTTTAGCGGCGCGCGTCAGCATGCGCCCCGCGCGCGCGATCACGCGCGCCTCGCCCGCATCGCCGCGGTAGGCAAGAACGCCGTTCACATACACCCGCTCGATCCCCAGGCTCACGCCGTGCGGCTTGTCGTAGGTCGCGGTGTCGGCGATGGTCTCGGGGTCGAACACCACCACGTCGGCCATCGCGCCCGCCCGCAGCAGGCCGCGGTCGGCGATGCGCAGGTTGCGCGCGGTCATGCCGGTCATCTTGTGCACCGCCTGCTCGAGCGTGAAGAGGCGCCGCTCGCGCCAGTAGCGCGCGAACACGCGCGGGAACGCGCCCCACAACCGCGGATGCGGATGGCGGTCGTGCGGCAGGCCGTCGCTGCCGATCATGGTGAGCGGATGCGCGATCACGCGCTCCACGTCTTCTTCCTGCATCTGGAAATAGCAGGCGCCACCGGGCTTCAGGCGCACGGCGGCTTCCTGCTCGCTCACGCCCCACTCGCGCGCGATGTCGGCCACGAGCCGGCCGGTCATCTCGGGGTGCGGGTCGGACCAGGTGAGCAGCACGTCGATGACGCCGTCGACGAGGTCCTCGCGCAGCACGGTGGAGCCCGCAACGTAGGGATAGGCGTCCATCGCGATCTGCTGCCGCTGGGCCAGCGCTTCGATCAGCGGCAGCGTTTCCTTGGTGCGGCCCCAGTTGGCGGGACCGGCGCACTTGTGGTGCGAGATGACCAGCGGCACGCCGGCGTCGAAGGCCGTGTCGCCAGCTTCGTGCAACGCCTCGATGATCTGCTGCATCTCGCTGCGCAGGTGCGTGGCGTACACGCCGCCGTGGCGTGCGACGACACGTGCGAGCGCGGTCACTTCCTCGGCCGGTGCGGCAAAGGCCTCTTCGTAGAAGAGCCCCGACGACATCCCGTGCGCCCCTTCGGCCATGCAGTCGTCGAGCAGCGCCGCCATGCGCGCGAGTTCGTCGTCCGTCGCGGCCCGGTCGAGCGCGGCCATGGCCGCGAAGCGCAAGGTCGTGTGACCCACGAGCGCCGCCACGTTGAGCGCGGGTTGCGCCGCATCGACCGCAGCGCGGTAGGCGGCCATGCTCGCATGCCGGAACGAGTCGGCGCCGAGCAGCGTGAGGGGCGGCAACGACTGCGGCGTGCGGTAGGGCGCGAGCGAGATGCCGCAATTGCCGGTGACCACCGTAGTGATGCCCTGCGAGAGCTTGGGCAGGCACAGCGGATCGCGCAGCACGATCGCATCGTCGTGCGTGTGCGCATCGATGAAGCCCGGCGCGATCACCCTGGCGCGGCAGTCGACCACGTCGAGGTCGCAGAGCGAAAGGCCCATCGGGAGCCGCTCGCGCAGGCCTTCGCCGAGTGCGACGATGCGGTCGGCCGAGAGCAGCACGTCGCCGGTCCATGCGGGGCCGCCCGCGCCGTCGACCACCAGGCCGGCCTCGAGCAGCACGGGCCTCTGCGCGGTGCCCGTCGTCATGCCGCGGCGTCCTTCGGATGGATGCCGCCGCCGTCCCAGCTCTGCAGCGGATGGGTGCTGGCATCGATGCCGTGGCGCTGGAAGGCCTCGCGCGCGCGCTGCAGCCGCTGCACGGCCGGCTCGCCGCGGCGCTGCGCCACCAGCACCGTGAGGATCTCGATCGCGGTGAGGTGCGTCAGGTAGGCGTCGATGCCGACGTGCATCACCGCGTCGTCGGGCACCGAGAGGCCGAGCAGGAAGTCGGCCCTGGCGGCGAGCGCGGTGCCCGGCCGCGTGAGCGCGACCACTTTGGCGCCCTGCCCGCGTGCGATGTCGACCGCGTCGAGCAGCGAGGGCATGCCGCCCACGTGCGAGATCGCGATCACCACGCCGCCGGGACGCTGCGCCGCGCCGGCCACCTGCTGCAGGTGGTAGTCGGCCCAGGCGTTGGCCGAGAGGCCGAGGCGGAACAGCCGCGCCTGCAGGTCGTTGGCCATGAACCACGAGGTGGCGCCCGCGCCATACAGGTCGACGTGCGGTGCGGCGGCGATGGCGGCCACGGCGCCGTCGAGCACCTGCATGTCGAGCTGGCTGCGCACGCCCGAGACCGAGGCCGCGGCGCTGCGCGCGATCTTGGAGACCACCTCGTCGGCCGCGTCCTCGATGTTCACGCGCCGATGCAGCGGCGAACCGCCGAGCGCGAGGTCCTGCGCCAGCGCGAGCTTGAATTCGCGCAGGCCGGCAAAGCCGAGGTCGCGGCAGGTGCGCATGATGGTCGGCACCGAGCTGCCCGAGCGCGCGGCCAGCGATTCGAAGCTTTCCTCGAGCACCCGATCGGGGTCCTCGAGGATCAGGTCGAGGATCGCGCGGCGCGTGGCCGGCGCGCCGGTGCGGGTCTGCGCGATCTTCTGGAGCAGCGAGGGCGTCATCGGTGCGCGCTTCAAAAGTGCATCGCCACCGCGTCGCTGACGCGGTAGTCGTTCTCGACGATGGGCATCCAGTGCCATTTATCGAAGGTGGTGCACGGGTGCGAGATGCCGAGGCCGACGCGGTCGCCGACGGCCGGCGCCAGCGCCTCCTCGGCGGCGTCCCAGCGCAGGTAGGCGTGCTGGTCGTTCAGGGCGGTGATCTTCCATCCGGTGGGCACCGGCTCGGCGACCCGCGCGCCGCGCGCCGCGCGCGCGATCGGCACCGGCATCGAGAGGTCGAAGGAAATGTCGCGCTTGCCGACGGCAAGAATCGCGAGGCCCGCCTCGGGCCGCGACTGCACCGTGGCCCAGACTTCCATCGCGGGCACCAGGCTCTCGTCGCAGCCGCAGCCCAGGCGCTCGTCGACCGCGCTCACCATGCGCTTGTAGAAGCCATGGTCGTGCGTCACGTAGCAGCCCGAGCGCAGCAGGCCGCGCACCGGTGCGCCGAGCGCCGGCTTGAGCCGCCCCGCCACGAGATCGAAGATGGCCGAGCCGCCGGCCGACACCAGCACCTCGTCGGCCTCGAACAGGCCCTGCGTGTCGCAGTGGCGCGCAATGGCTTCAACGCGGTCCATCAGCGCGTTGGCGTAGGCGGCATCGGGTTCGCTGGCACCGGTGGCGCCCTGCCCTTCGTAGGTCTCGATGCCCACGAGCTTGACGGCATCGCTGGCGCGCAGCCGCGTGGCGAGCGCGACCGCTTCGTCGTGCGTGCGGCAGCCGGTGCGCGCACCCTCGACGCCGATCTCGAGCATCACCTCGAACGGCACGCTCTCGGTGTGGCGCGTCGACCAGTCTTCGACGAGTGCCAGCTGCGCGAGCGAATCGACCAGGAACACCACGCGCAGGTCGGCGTGGGCGGCAAGCAGCAGCTGGATGCCGGCGAGGTCTTCGTCGCCGACCACCTGGTTCGCGATCAGCGTGCGGCGTGCGCCCGCGGCCACGCCCACGGCAAGCTGCGTGACGGTGGCGAAGGTCAGGCCCCAGGCGCCGGCATCGAGCTGGCGCCGGAACAGCTGCGGCGACATGGTGGTCTTGCCGTGCGGCGCGAGGTCGATGCCCCATTCGCGCACGCGGGCCTGCATCCATGCCAGGTTGTGTTCGAGCGCTTCGCGCCGCAGCACGGCCAGCGGCAGCGGCAGGTCGCCCGCGAGCACGTTCCATCCGGCCGCGCCGACTTCGCTGCGGCGGCGCGGCGGCTGGGTGCGCGGATAGCCCTTGAAGCCGCTGCCGAGCAGCGGATCGTCGAAATCGTCGGCAGGGGCGGCGGTGGCGGCGGAGGTCATGGTCATGCAGCGATGTTGGAAAGCAGCTCCCGGCGGATGCAGGCGCTGTAGTGTCCGTTGGAAACCTCTTCGAGCGGCGGCACGGTGCGGGCGCAGGCGTCGATCGCATGCGGGCAGCGGGTGCGGAACACGCAGCCCGACGGCGGTGCGATCGGGCTCGGGATGTCGCCCTTGAGCGCGACGTGCAGGGTCGGCGTGTCGGGGTCGGGCCGCGGGCTCGCGGCCAGCAGCGCCTGCGTGTAGGGATGTGCCGGCCGGGCGAAGAGCTCGTCGGTGGTGGCCACTTCCATCACCTTGCCGAGGTACAGCACCACCACGCGGTCGCACAGGTACTCGACCACGTCGAGGTCGTGCGAGATGAAGAGCATCGTGAGGCCGAGCCGTTCGCGCAGGTCGGCCAGCAGGTTGATCACCTGCGACTGGATCGACACGTCGAGCGCCGACAGCGGCTCGTCGGCCACGATGAACTCGGGCTCGACCGCGAGCGCGCGCGCCACGCCGATGCGCTGGCGCTGCCCGCCCGAGAACTCGTGCGGAAAGCGGCTCGCATGCTCGGCGCGCAGGCCCACGGTCTCGAGCAGTTCGGCAATGCGCCGCTCGCGGGCCTCTTTGCCCTTGTGCAGGCCGTGCGTGGCGAGCGCCTCGCCGAGGATGGCGCCGATGCGCATCTTCGGATTGAGGCTTGCATACGGGTCTTGAAAAATGATCTGCAGCTTGCTGCGCAGCCGGCGCATGCGCTCGCCCGAGAGCGTGCCGATGTCGTCGCCGCGGTAGAGAACCTGGCCCGCGGTGCGCTCGACCAGCCGCAGCACGGTGCGGCCGATGGTGCTCTTGCCCGATCCCGATTCGCCGACCAGGCCCAGCGTCTCACCGGGCTGGATCGCGAACGACACGTCGTCGACTGCGCGCACGGGGCGGTCGCCGCTGCCGAAGTACTTCTTGAGCCCGCGGACTTCGATGAGGGGGGAAGCGGAGAGTGCGGTGGTCATGCGAGCCTCGCGAGCCGTACGTCGGGCTGCACGCGAATGCAGCGTGCCTGGCGCGCCGGCCGGATGTCGATCAGCGGCGGCACGGCCGACCGGCAGGCCGCCTCCGCATGGTCGCAGCGCGGCTCGAAGGCGCAGCCCGGCGGCGGCGCGAGCGGGCTCGAAACCTGCCCGCGTATCGCGTACAGCCGCTTCGGCCGGGGCTGGCCCGCCGCGCGCGCCTTGCCCGGCAGGCAGGCGAGGAGCCCCTGCGTGTAGGGATGGCCCGGCTGCGCGAACAGCGGCCGCACGGGCGCGCTCTCGACCACGCGGCCCGCGTACATCACGGCCACGTCGTCGGCATGGTGCGCAACCACGCCGAGGTTGTGCGTGATGAACAGGATGCTCATGCCGGTCTCGGCCTGGAGCCGGCGCATGAGCGCGAGGATCTGCGCCTGGATCGTCACGTCGAGCGCGGTGGTGGGCTCGTCGGCGATCAGCAGCGTCGGGTCGCAGGCCATCGCGAGCGCGATCATCACGCGCTGGCGCATGCCGCCCGAGAGCTGGTGCGGGTACTCGTGCAGTCGCTGCGCCGCGGCCGGGATCTCCACCAGTTCGAGCATGCGCAGCGCATGCGCGAGCGCGGCCTTGCGGTCGAGCCCTTTGTGCAGCCGCACGCTCTCGGCGATCTGCTCGCCGATGGTGAACACCGGGTTGAGGCTGGTCATCGGCTCCTGGAAGATCATCGCCAGCTGGTTGCCGCGCAGCGAGCGCATCTCGCGCTCGTCGATCTGCAGCAGGTCGCGCGTCTGGCCTTCGCGCGTCACGAACGATGCGCTGCCGCTGACCTGCGCGTTGGCGGTCTTCGGCAGCAGGCGCATCAGCGTGAGGCTGGTGACCGACTTGCCCGAGCCCGATTCGCCGACCAGCGCGGTGGTCCGGCCGGGCCGGATCGAGAAGCTCACCTCGGCCACGGAACGCACCAGGCCGTCCTCGGTGGGAAAGCTGGTGCTCAGGTTGCTGACCGTGAGACGGGGGATGTCGTTCGCGTTCGTCATCACGAGGTTTTCTTGAGCTTGGGGTCGAGCAGGTCGCGCACGCCGTCGCCGAGCAGCTGCAGCGAGAGCGCCGTGAGGATGATCGCCAGCCCCGGGAACAGCACCACCCAGAAGGCCTGGTGCGCGTACTGCTGGCTGCCCGCGACCATGGTGCCCCAGGTCGGTATCTCGGGCGGCACGCCGACGCCGAGGAACGACAGCCCCGCCTCGGCCAGGATGGCGTAGGCGAAGATGAACGAGACCTGCACCAGGATCGGCGACATCAGGTTGGGCAGGATGTGGCGCCACAGGATGCGCGAGGTGCGCACGCCGAGCGCGCGCACCGCCTCGACGAACAGCAGCTCGCGCACCACCAGCGTCGAGGCGCGCACCACACGTGCCACGCGCGGCGTGTAGACCAGCACCAGCGCGAGCACGGTGTTGAGCAGCGAGGGCCCGAGGATCGCCACCAGCGCGATCGCCAGCAGGATGTCGGGGAAGGACATCATCGCGTCGACCACGCGCATCAGCGGCGCGTCGAGCCGGCGGAAGAAGCCGGCCGCGAGGCCCAGCGCCGTGCCCGCGACCACCGCGCCGATCGCCGTGAGCGCCGCGATGGCGAGCGAATAGCGCGCGCCGTGGAGGATGCGCGAATACATGTCGCGGCCGAGCTCGTCGGTGCCGAGCAGGTGTTCGGCGCCCGGCGCCTTCAGCCGCTGCAGCACGGCGGTGTCGTTGGGATCGATGGAAGCGAACAGCGGCGCGCCGACCGCGAGCACCGCGATCGCCAGCAGCACGAGCGCGGACAGCATCACGATGCGGCGGTGCATCAGCTGGCGGAGCATTCGGGGCATGCGCATCGTTCAGACCTTCACGCGCGGATCGACCACTGCATACAGCAGGTCGATCGAGAAATTGATGAGCACGTAGATCGCGGCAATCACGAGCAGCGCACCCTGGATCACCGGGTAGTCGCGCCGCAGCACGGCGTTCACCACCAGGTTGCCCACGCCCGGCAGGCCGAACACGGTTTCGGTGACGACGGCGCCGCCGATCATCAGCGCGACCGTGAGGCCGATCACCGTGACGATCGGCACCAGCGCGTTGCGCAGCGCATGCTTGAGCACGACCACGCTTTCGCTGAGCCCCTTGGAGCGCGCGGTGCGCACGTAGTCCTCGCCGAGCACGTCGAGCATCGAGGCGCGCGTGAAGCGGATGATGAGCGCCGAGTTCAGCAGGCCCAGCACCGCTGCCGGCAGCACCAGCGCATGCAGGCGTTCGGCGAGCGGCGCATCGGGCGCGCCGTAGCCCGAGACCGGGAACCAGCCGAACGAGACCGCGAACACCTGGATCATCACGATGCCGAGCCAGAAGCTCGGGATGCTCGCGCCGAGCATCGCGATGCCGGTGAAGAGCTGGTCGACCATGCGGCCGCGGAACACCGCCGAGACGATGCCGCAGGGCACGCCGATCGACGCCGCGATCGCCACCGCCATCAGCGCGAGCAGCGTGGTCGGCTCGGCCCGCTCCCAGAGCGCCTGTGCCACCGGGCGTTGCAGGAAGATCGAGGTGCCGAGGTTGCCCTGCAGCACTTCGCGCAGCCAGTAGCCGAACTGCACCGGCAGGGGCTTGTCGAGGCCGTAGTCCTTCTGCACGCGCGCGATGTCCGCCGCGGTGGCCTGGTCGCCCAGCAGCACCGAGACCGGGTCGCCCGAGGCGGCGCGCGTGAGCACGAAGACGAGCACCGCGACGATGGCAAGCACGACCAGCATGCCGGCGGCGCGGGAGGCGATGTAGCGGATCATTGGAGGGAGGGTCGCGTCGGATGCCGAGGGCGCCTACTTGATCCGGGCGTTCCAGAAGAACGGCCAGGTCGCGGGCTGGTAGTTGTCGAGCGCCGGGCTCTTCGCGGAGAGGCCGTTGAACTTGCCGACGTTGATGTACGGCACTTCTTCGTAGACCACCTGCTGCACCTTGCCCCACAGCGCGGCACGCTTGGCCGGGTCGCTCTCGGTGTTGAAGGCGGTGAGCGCGGCCTTCTTGGCGGGCGTGTCCCACCAGCCGGGTGCGCCGTCGCCGAGTTGCGGGGGCGAGAGCATTGGCTCGGGGAACTGGCCCGAATGCGTGACGTAGATGTCCCAGAGCTTGGGGTCGTTGCGGCGCTGCACCAGCGTGGCCCAGTCGACCACGTTGAGGTCGACCTTGAAGCCCGCGCGCTTGAGCTGCTCGGCCATCAGGAGCGACATGTTGTAGTGGAAGTCGTACTGGCGGCTCGTGAGCACGCGGATCGGCTCGCCCTTGTAGCCGGCCTTGGCCGCGGCCTCCTTGGCCTTGGGTGCGTTGCGCTCGTTGTAGCGTGCGGTGCCTTCCGTCGAATAGAACGGCGAGCCCTTCGGGAAGTGATTGCCTTCCGCCACGAAGAAGCGCGTGTCGCCGAAGCCGGCCGCGAGCATCTCGCCTTCGCCGAGCGCCGACTGGATCGCCTGGCGCACCGCCTGGTTGGCGGCCACGCCCTCCTTGGTGTTGAGCACCAGGTACGGAAAGCCGAACGCGGGCGTCATGATCGGCACGGTCTTGCCGCCCGACTTCTCGAGCCGCGGCAGCGCCTCGACCGGCAGCAGGTCGGCATAGTCGTACTGGCCCGCCAGCGCACCCTCGACGCGCGTGCTGGCATTGGGCACGGGCACGAAGCGCAGCTCCTCGATCGCGGCCTCGCGCTTGCCACCGTAGCCGCTCGCGGGCTCCTTGCGCGCGCTGTACTTGTCGAAGCGCGTGAGCAGCACGAACTGGTCGGGCCGGCGCTCCTTGAACCGGAAGGGGCCGGTGCCGACGAAGTCCTTGAGCGGCGAGGTGATCGAGTCCTTGGCCATGATCGCCGCCATGCCGCTCGGCAGCGCGAATTGCGACAGCAGCGGCGCATACGGCGCCTTGAGCACGATCTCGACATTGAGCGGGCCCTTGGCCTTGAGGCTCTCGATCTCCTTGCCGACGGCCTTGCCGCGCGGCGACTGGTCCATCCAGCGCTGCAGGCTCGCCACCACGTCGTCGGCGTTGAGCTCGCGGCCGCTGTGCAGCATCACCCCTTTGCGCAAGGTAATGGCGTAGGTCTTGCCGTCGGCCGAGATCTTCGGCATGGCCTCGGCGAGCATCGGCACCACGTTCCACTTGCCGTCGAAGGTGTAGAGCGTCTCGTAGACGTGCTGCATGATGGTTCCGACCAGGTCCGCGGTCGACGCCATCGGATCGAGCGTCTGCGGCTCGGCCACCATCGCCAGCGTGGCGTGGTTGCGCGGCCCTTGCGCGTTGGCCGGCGTGTGGGGCAGCGCGCAGAGCAGCGCAAGCAGCAGTGAAGCGCCGAGCAGGCTGCGCCGGGACGGCATCGGGCGCGGCAGGCGGGCTGCGGAAAGACCGGCGTGGGGCATGGAAACTCCTTCGTGGACGGACAGGTTTTGAAAGAAATTTTCTTTCTTTCCCGCACTTTGAAGCAGTGTTCATGCCTATTCATCCGTGAAAACCCTTTCTTTTCACGTTTGATGAAATAGATTTTCAGATTGGTTGGATACTGCGGCCTGCGATTTTTCTTTCCACCGACCCCTGCAGGAGTTCACGCATGCCCCTCGAATACCTCGGCGCCCCGCCCGTCGCCTCCGACCGCCAGGCCCGCCCTTTTTCCCCGGCCGTGCGCGCCGGCGACTTCATCTATGTCTCGGGCCAGGTGCCCGCCAACGCCGACGGCGAGATCGTCGCGGGCGGCATCGAGGCGCAGACGCGCCAGGTGATGGAAAACCTCAAGAAGGTGCTGGCGCTGGCCGGCGCCACGCTCGACGACGTGTGCAAGAGCACCGTCTGGCTGCACGACGCGCGCGACTTCGGTGCCTTCAACCGCGTCTACATGAGCTACTTCGGCGAGAACAAGCCCGCGCGCTCGACCACCGAGGCGCGGCTGATGATCGATGCGAAGGTCGAGATCGACGTGGTGGCGTACAAGCCGAAGGGCTGAAGAAGACCGCCGGCTTCTTTCAGCCGTGCAGCTCGGTCTTGCGCTGGATGATGCGCGACACCAGCCCGTACTCGACCGCTTCCTCGGCCGACAGCCAGCGGTCGCGTTCGATGTCGGTCATCACGACCTCGATCGGCTTGCCGGTCTCGCGCGCGATCTCGTGCGCGATGCGATGCCGGGCCTTGATGATCTCCTGCGCCTGGATCGCGATGTCGGTCGCCTGCCCGCCCGCGCCGCCGCTCGGCTGGTGGATCAGGAAGCGGGTGTTGGGCAGGCACACGCGGCGCTCGCGTGGGGCGGCAAGGAACAGGTGCGTGGCGGCGCTGCCGACCCAGCCGGTGCCGATCATGTTCACCGGCGCACTGATGAAGCGCACGATGTCGTGGATCGCATCGCCCGATTCGAGGTGCCCGCCGGGCGAGCTCACGAGGATGTCGATGGGCTTGTCGGTGCTGTCGGCATCGAGCGCGATGAGCCTGCGCGTGACGTCGGCGGCCACCGAATCGGTGATGCCGCCGAAGATCAGCAGCGTGCGCGATTTGAAGGCTTTTTCCTCGAGGTAGGAATTGCGCGGCTCGGCCGTGGCCGCAGGCGTGGTGTCGTCGTCGGTGTCCAGTGAAAACATGGCTTTCGCTCCGGTGAGATGAATGGCGTCGGCCTTAGATTACGCCCTGCGCCAGCATCGCGTCGGCCACGCGCACAAAGCCCGCAACATTGGCGCCGTCGACATAGCTCACACGGCCGTCGGCGCGCTCGCCGTACTGCAGGCACGACGCATGGATGCCCTGCATGATCTGCAGCAGCCGTGCATCGACCTCGTCGCGCGTCCACGCCAGGCGCGAGGCGTTCTGGCTCATCTCCAGGCCCGAGGTGGCCACGCCGCCCGCATTGCTCGCCTTGCCGGGTGCATAGAGCACGTCGTTGGCCTCGAACACCTTCACCGCCGCCATGGTCGAGGGCATGTTGGCACCCTCGGCCACGCAGACCACTCCGTTCTTCACCAGCAGCGCCGCATCGTCGGCGTTGAGCTCGTTCTGGGTCGCGCTCGGCAGCGCCACGTCGACCGGCACATGCCACGGCGTCGCACCAGCGATGAAGCGGGTGCCGGTGCGTTCGGCGTAGTCGCTGACGCGGCCGTAGAGGTGGTTCTTCACCTCCATCAGCACGGCGAGCTTCTCGGGTGTGAAGCCGTCCTCGTCGACCACGGTGCCGCTCGAGTCGGACACGGTGACGACCTTGGCGCCGAGCGCCATGGCCTTCTCGATGGTGTACTGGGCCACGTTGCCCGCGCCCGAGACGCTGACGCGCAGGCCGTCGAACGAACGGCCCTTGCGCTTGAGCATCTCCTGGGCGAAGTAGACGTTGCCGTAGCCGGTGGCTTCGGGCCGGACCAGCGATCCGCCGTAGCTCAGGCCCTTGCCGGTGAAGACGCAGTCGGCGCGGTTGGTCAGCTTCTTGACCATGCCGGCCATGAAGCCGATCTCGCGGCCGCCCACGCCCACGTCGCCGGCCGGCACGTCGGTGTCGGCGCCGACGTGGCGGAACAGTTCGGCGGCAAAGGCCTGGCAGAAGCGCATCACCTCGCCCTGGCTCTTGCCCTTGGGGTCGAAGTCGGCGCCACCCTTGCCGCCGCCCATGGGCAGCGTCGTGAGCGCGTTCTTCAAGGTCTGCTCGAAAGCGAGAAACTTGAGGATCGACAGGTTGACCGACGGATGGAAGCGCAAGCCCCCCTTGTAGGGGCCGATCGCGAGGCTGTGCTGGATGCGAAAGCCCCGGTTCACGCGGACCTCGCCATGGTCATCGACCCAGCACACGCGGAACACGATCACGCGCTCGGGCTCGACCAGCCGCTCGAGCAGGCCGTGCGCCGTGTACTTCGGGTGCTGCGCGATGTAGGGCCAGAGGCTCTCCATGACCTCGGTCACGGCCTGCAGGTACTCGGGCTCCCCGGGGTTGCGCTGGGCGACGTGGGCGAGAAAGTCCTCGACGGATGCGTGCTTCATTCCAATCAATCCAATTCCAAAACGGTGCACAACCCTGTGCGGACCGTGCATTTTGCCGGATCGATGAGCCCATCCTGGTGCGCGGCGCATTGATGACGTGCATCAGCGCCGCCGATGTCCCTGCACGAAAGAATCAGCCGGCCAGGCGCCCCGCCACGAGTTGCAGCACGCGGTCGCAGCGGCGCGCGAGATCCTGGTCGTGCGTGACCATGACGAAGGCGGTCCGGTGCTTGTGCGCGAGCTCGAGCATCAGCGCGAACACCGTGTCGGCGGTGCTGCGGTCGAGGTTGCCGGTGGGCTCGTCGGCCAGCACGCAGGCGGGCTGCGTGACCAGTGCGCGCGCGATCGCGACGCGCTGGCGCTCGCCGCCCGACAGCTCGGCCGGACGGTGGTGCAGGCGCTGGCCCAGGCCCACGCTGTCGAGGATCTTCGCGGCCGCAGCGGCGGCCTCCGACGATTCGGCGCGCCGGATCTTGAGCGGCATCGCCACGTTGTCGAGCGCGCTGAACTCGGGCAGCAGATGATGGAACTGATAGACGAAGCCCAGGTGCCGGTTGCGCAGGCGCCCCTGCTCGGCCGCATCGGCATGGGCGATGTCCTTGCCGAGCAGCTCGACCTTGCCGCTGGTGGGTTCGTCCAGGCCGCCCATCAGGTGCAGCAGCGTGCTCTTGCCCGATCCGGAAGCGCCGACGATCGCGAGCGTCTCGCCCGCGTGCACGTCGAGGTCGACGCCGTGCAGCACGGTCAGGTCGATGCGGCCTTCGTGGAAGCGCTTGGTGAGGCCGCGGGCCTTGAGCACCACGTCATTGCCGGCGGCGGTAGGGGCGAGTTCACTCATAGCGCAGGGCCTCGGCGGGATTCACGCGGCTCGCGCGGTAGCTGGGGTACAGCGTGGCAAGAAACGCCAGCACCAGCGAGATGATGGCGATCGGCATGATGTCGCTGCGCTGCGGATCGCTCGGCATCTTGCTGATCAGGTAGATGTCCTTCGGCAGGAAGCTGGCCTGGAACAACTGTTCGAGAAAGGGCACGATCACGTCGATGTTGTAGGCAATGCCGAGGCCAAGCGCGAGCCCGGCCACGGTGCCGATCACGCCGACCATGGCCCCCTGCACCACGAAGATGCCCATGATGCTGCGCGGCGAGCTGCCGAGCGTGCGCAGGATCGCGATGTCGGCGCGCTTGTCGGTCACCGTCATCACCAGCGTGGAGACCAGGTTGAACGCGGCCACTGCCACGATCAGCGTGAGGATGATGAACATCATGCGTTTCTCGACCTGCACGGCCGCGAACCAGGTCTTGTTCTGCCGCGTCCAGTCGCGGATGAGGAACTGGCCCGGCAGCGTGACTGCCATCTGGTCGGCCACGTCGCGCGCTTCGTTCAGGTCCTTGAGCTTGATGCGGATGCCGCTCGGGCCCTCGAGCCGGAACACGCGCTGCGCGTCCTCCGCGTGGATCATGGCGAGCGCCGAGTCGTATTCGTAGTGACCCGAATCGAAGGTACCGACCACGGTGAACTGCTTGAGCCGCGGCACCACGCCGGCCGGCGTGACCTGCCCGCCCGGTGCCACCAGCGTGACCTGGTCGCCGGGTTGCACGAACAGCGCGCGTGCGAGCTCGCCGCCGAGCACGATGCCGAACTCGCCCGGCACCAGTTTGTCGAGCGTGCCCTTCTGCGCGGTGGTGGCGATGTCGGTCACCTCGGGCTCGAGCGCCGGCACGATGCCGCGCACCAGCGTGCCCTTCATGTCCTCGCCGCGCGCGATGAGCGCCTGCGTGGCGATGAAGGGCGCGGCACCGATCACCTCGGGGTTCTGGCGCGCCGCGGCCATGATCGCGTCGAGGTCGGGCAGGGCCTGGCCGTCGCGCGACAGGATCTCGATGTGCGAGACCACGCCGAGCATGCGGTCGCGCACCTCTTTCTGGAAGCCGTTCATCACGCTGAGCACGATGATCAGCGCCGCCACGCCGAGCGCAATGCCGAGCATCGACACGCCCGAGATGAAGGAGATGAAGCCGTTGCGCCGCGTGGCCCGGCCTGCGCGCGTGTAGCGCCAGCCGAGCTGCAGTTCATAGGGAAGTCGCATAAGTTCAGTGGTCCAAGGCGCGTTGCGCGCGCCGAGATTGTGGCATCCCGGACAATAGCCGGATGGCCGAAGCCCCCCCACGACACCTGTTGATCCCCTTCGCCGGCCGCGGTTCCCCCGCATGCCGCGCGGCCCTGCCCGCGCTGAGGCTGCCGAACCTCGAATCGCTGCTGTCACGCCTCACGCTGGTCGACACCGACCCGCAGGACGAAAGCACGCGCTCCCCGCCCCACGAAAGGGCGCTGGCGCGGGCGCTGGGCATCGCGTCCGACGACGGCTGCATTCCCTGGGCGGCGCTCGAAGCGCGGCAGGCCGGCATTGCCGAGCCGCACGACCGCGAAGCCTGGGCGCGGCTGTCGCTGTGCCATTGGCAAGTCGGCATCGACGACGTGGTGCTCGGCGACCCGGCCGCCATCGAGATCGACGCGGCCGAGTCGGCGGCGCTGCTCGAGGCCGCCCGCCCCTTCTTCGAGGAGGACGGCATTGCGCTGCATGCGTCGCACACGCCGGGCCGCTGGCTGGCGCGCGGGCGCATCTTCGACGAGCTGCCCACGGCCTCGATCGACCGCGCGGTGGGCCATCCGATCTCTCAATGGTCGCCGCTCGCCGACGCGGCCCGGCCGCTGCGCCGGCTGCAGAACGAAATGCAGATGCTGCTCTACACCCAACGCGTGAACGACGAGCGCGCCGCGCGCGGCGTGCCCGCGATCAACTCCTTCTGGCTCAGCGGCACCGGGGCGCTGCCGCCGGACACCACGGTCGCCTCGCCGCCGCCCGAGGTCAGCGAGGCGCTGCGCGTGCCCGCGTTGCGCGACGACGGGCCCGGCTGGGCCGAGGCCTGGCAGGCGCTCGACGCCGGCGCCGTGGCCGACCTGCTGACGGCGTACACCGCGGGCACGAACGTCACGCTCACGCTGTGCGGCGACCGCGCAGCGCAGCGCTACGGCGTGCAGCAGCAGCGCGGCCTGCTCGGCTGGGCCCGGCGCCTGTTCGAACGTGCCCAGGCCGCCACGGTGCTCGAGGCCCTATGAAGATCATCGCCAGGGACATTCCACCGCGCAGCGCCTGGGCGCTCGAACAGGCCGGCGTGCACCCGCTGCTGGCGCGCCTCTTTGCCGCGCGCGGCGTGCTGGCGGGCGACGAGCTCGACGACGGCCTGGCGCGCCTTCTGCCGCCCGACACGCTGCACGGCACGCGAGAGGCGGCGGTGCTGCTCGCCGATGCGATGAACCAGGGCAAGCGCCTTTGCATCGTGGCCGATTACGACTGCGACGGCGCCACCGCCTGCGCCGTGGCGGTGCGCGGCCTGCGACTGCTCGGCGCGCAGCACGTGGGCTACCTCGTTCCCGACCGCGTGGTCGACGGCTACGGCCTCACGCCTCCCATCGCCGAACGCGTGGCCGCGAGCGGCGCCGACGTGCTCATCACGGTCGACAACGGCATCGCGAGCGTCGAAGGCGTGGCCGCGGCCAAGGCGCGCGGCCTGCAGGTGCTGGTGACCGACCACCACCTGCCCGGCCCCGAACTGCCGGCGGCCGACGTGCTGGTGAACCCGAACCAACCCGCCTGCGCCTTCGAGAGCAAGAGCATCGCCGGTGTCGGCGTGATGTTCTACGTGCTGCTCGCGCTGCGCTCCGAGCTGCGCGCGCGCGGCATCTTCACGGCGGCCACGCAGCCCAAGCTCGACGTGCTGCTGCCGCTGGTCGCGCTCGGCACCGTGGCCGACGTGGTCAAGCTCGATGCCAACAACCGGCGCCTGGTGGCGCAGGGGCTGCGGCGCATCCGGGCCGGCGCGATGCCCGCGGGCATCGCGGCGCTGTTCAGGGCGGCGGGGCGCAACGCGCCGGCGGCCACCACCTTCGACTTCGGCTTCGCGCTGGGCCCGCGCATCAACGCGGCCGGACGGCTCGCGGACATGACGCTCGGCATCGAATGCCTGCTGACCGACGATGCAGCCCGCGCCGACGAGCTCGCGCGGCTGCTCGACGGCATCAACCGCGAGCGCCGCGACATCGAGGGCGGCATGCGCGAGCAGGCGCTGCTGCTCGCCGAATCGCTGTTCGGTGCCGACGTCGAAGGCGCCGAGACCACGCCCGCCGCGATCAGCGTGTTCGGCGCCGACTTCCACGAGGGCGTGGTCGGCATCGTGGCTTCACGCATCAAGGACCGCTTCCACCGGCCGACCTTCGTCTTCGCGGCGAGCGGCGCGCCCGGCAAGGAACACGAGCTCAAGGGCTCGGGGCGCTCGATCCCGGGCTTTCACCTGCGCGATGCGCTCGACCTCGTGGCCAAGCGCCACCCGGGCGTGCTGCTGCGGTTCGGCGGGCATGCGATGGCGGCCGGCTGCACGGTGGCGCGCGACCGGTTCGAGGTGTTCGAGCGCGCGCTGGCCGAAGTGGCGCACGAATGGCTCGATGCCGCCACGCTGACCCGCCGCATCGACACCGACGGCCCGCTGGCGCGCGAGTACATGCGCATCGACCTCGTCGACACGCTGCACCGCGAGGTGTGGGGCCAGGGCTTTGCGCCGCCCACGTTCAGCGAAGAGGTCGAGGTGGTGTCGCAGCGGCTCGTCGGCGAGAAGCACCTCGCGCTCAAGCTGCGCCACCAGGGCCAGCCCGTCGACGGCATCTGGTTCGGCCGCACCGAGCCGCTGCCGCCGCGCGTGACGCTCGCGTTCCGGCTCGATGCCGACGAATGGCAGGGCGTGCGTCGCGTGCGATTTCTCGTCGAAGCTGCCGAACTCCCTTGAGCCGCGCTCAACCGCGGTTGCGATGAATTGATTCGGCTTCGACGATCTGGTGCAGCACCTTGCCGGGGTCGATGCGCTCCGTCAGCGCTCGGACCTCGCCGTGGCTTTCGGGTGGCAGTTCCATCTTCTCGGCCATGCGGGTGACGAGGCGCAGCAGCGCGGTCATCTCGCGCTCGTTCAGCAGGTCGATCTGCAGGTCGAGGTGGTGCCGCCGCTCGCTTTCTTCGGCCGACATGTTCTGGCTGATGAGGATCAGGATCGCAAGCACGATCGCCTCGATCGAAACCATGAAAAGCAGGAAGGTGAACGGATACGGGTCGACAGGCCAGACCCATTGGTTGAGCGCGATCCAGACGGCGAAGAATGCCAGGTTCCACCACAGGAAGGCCACCGTGCCGCAGAAGCGCGCCACGCGGGAGACCAGCCGGTAGAGCGGCGGCTTGGACCGGCGGCTGTCTTCTTCGAGCGCCAGGATCGCCTCGATGTTGCGATGCGTCAGGTCCTGGATCGTTGGATGCCCGTGGCGACCGTTCTTGCGGTGTGCGGTGGTGTGCGGGTTCGTGTCGTTCTTGTCAGGCGCCATCGCCCGTGCTCCGGAGTCGAGAGCTTGCAAGATGCGCAAACCGCGCGTCCACCGGCGTAGGCGCGCGTCGTCGTTCGATGCAGGCGAAGTGCAGTCGCGCGACACGACGGGCGCGCATTCGAGACGCATTCCTACGCGGGCGCCCCGCCGCGGCACTAGCGTGGCATCTCCGAAGCAGGAGTTCCCGCACCATGAAGACGACCACCGCCCCCGCCAGGAGATCCGCCGCGAAATCTGCCGGCTCCACCGCCGCCCGGCAACGTGCGGTCCAGCAGGCACAAGACGCCAAGGACAAGGCCAAGCCCACGGCCAAGAAGCCGAGTCGGCCGGCCCAGATGGGCGAACGCGCCCAGCCGGCCAACCCGATGCCGGCGCAGCACCTGAAGAAGCCCGGCAACGAGGCGGACCTTGCGCTGCAGCCGCGCTTCGAGGCGCCCGACTACAAGGGCAGCGGCAAGCTCGAGGGCATGGCCGCGCTGATCACCGGCGGCGACTCGGGCATCGGGCGGGCGGTTGCGGTGCTCTATGCCCGCGAGGGTGCCGACGTGGCGATCGCCTACCTCGACGAGGACGAGGACGCCGAGGAAACGCGGCGCCATGTCGAAGCCGAAGGCACGCGCTGCACCCTCATTCGGGGCGATGTCTGCGACCCGGCGTTCTGCCGCGAGGCGGTCGCGCAGACGGTCGATGCCTTCGGCAAGCTCGACATCCTGGTGAACAACGCGGCCTTCCAGCTGCATGCCGAGTCGATCGAGGACATCACCGACGAGCGCTTCGAGATGACGCTGCGCACCAACGTCTTCGGCTACTTCCAGATGGTGCGCGCCGCAGTGCCGCACCTCGGCCAGGGCGCATCGATCATCAACACCGGCTCGGTCACGGGCCTCGAGGGCAGCGCCCACCTGCTCGACTATTCGACCACCAAGGGCGCGATCCACGCCTTCACCAAGTCGCTCGCGAGCAACCTGCTGCCCAAGGGCATCCGCGTGAACGCGGTGGCGCCGGGGCCGGTGTGGACACCGCTGAACCCGGCCGACAGCCCGCCCGAAAAAATCAAGGACTTCGGCAAGGCCACCGACATGCAACGCCCGGCGCAGCCCGAGGAACTCTCGCCGGCCTACGTGTTCCTGGCCGCGCCGAGCTGCGCGGGCTACATCACCGGCATCGTGCTGCCGGTGACGGGCAGCGTCGGCGCGGTGTGAGCCGGCGGTCGCGGCGGCCGGCGCAGAGTGTGCGACGTCATGGCGTCGAGCACGCTCAACGCCGTGACCAGAGCGTCGACCATCGGCACCTTGATCCCGGTAATCGACGCGCTGCGGATCGGCCACCCACCGATCTTTCATTGGACCTTCTTGTTGTTGAGGGTGAACGCTCCGGACTGCAATTGCGCAAAGGCTTGGATGTTCTTTATTCATCCAATGCCATATCGATGGACTGATCCGCCATTTGCTCTTCCGGACGGTCGCTATTTCCACGCTCTCAAATAGCGGCAAAGCGGGTGACGATTCCCATTTGCCGTCACTAGGCCGCATGATGGTTCTGCACACGCGCAGGACGCGACCGCCGTTTCTTTCCGAATTCGTGACCTAAACCACGCAGAGCCACGGGCTACGGCCGCGATGCCTCATGATCGTTACCTGGCGGTCATGCCTTGCGCCGCATCGGGCAACGCGACGCGGCGGCAACGGGCAGCTTTTTCAGATGCGAAACGGCAGCGAGCGGATGGCCTGTTTTTGTGGATGGGCATCAGCGCAACAAGAAAAAGCCCGAGGCGCCTTGTGGGGCGCTACCGGGCTTTGAAGATGGTGCCGCTTGTCGGAATCGAACTGACGACCTTCCGCTTACAAGCCACCTAGACGATCGCGCTGCAGGCCGCATGAATCCTAGCACTCGTATTCTTCTTTGATTTCTTGGGACAGTTTTGGGACAATTCCACCCAGCACAGATCATGAACAACGGAAATAGGCATGGCGATCATCGAGAAGCGCGGCGAACTTCAGTGGCGCGCGAGAGTTCGGAAGAAGGGCTACCCCGGCCAGTCGAAGACCTTCATGCTCAAGGCGGATGCCGAACGATGGGCACGCGAGGTCGAAGTCGGAATGGAGCGCGGCACCTGGCGAGACGCCAAACTCGCCGATGAATCTTTCGCTCACTACGCCGGGAAATACCTGAAGGAAGTCACTCCTACCAAGCGATCGGGCGTGAACGAGTCATATCGCATCGCCACACTCCTAGCCGCGCCCGAACTGCGCAAGCCAGTCGGTCAGATTCGGTCTGTCGATATTGCGGCGTTTCGCGATCGCCGGCTGAAAGAGCCGGCAAAGGTGCCGGGCAGAACCGCTGCCGCACCAAAGGCGCGAGACAACGAGGGAGATGGAGACAAGGCTCGCCTCAAGCGTCGGCATACTGACGGCGCTGCGCCCGTCCGGACTGTCACACAACAAACCGTGCTTCACGAGCTCAATACGCTGAGCGCGATCCTTGCGCACTGCATGAAGGAGTGGTCCGTTCCCTTAGATGTGAATCCCGTGCGCAATGTCCGCATGCCGTCACGTTCAAAGCCGCTAGAGCGCAGAGTGAGTGACCTAGAGCTCGACTGGCTGCTGCGCGCTTCGGCCGCAAGCTACGGCGTGCCGCAGATCATCACCTTGGCCGTGGAAACCTCAATGCGCCTTGGCGAGTTGCTGGGCCTGGAGTGGAAAAACATCGATCTGCAGCAGCGCACCGCGCACCTGGTCGAAACAAAGAACGGATACAGCCGCACCGTTGCCTTATCCTCGAAAGCCGTCGAGGCTCTGCAGGAGTTGAAACCGAAGAAGAAGGCGAATGCCGCCCATTTAGCCGTGGTGACAACACAGGCAGATGATGCCGTTGCCGAGGCTGATCCGGCCAGCGGTAGCTACGCTCTACGCCAAGCGCTCAAGGAACGCGACAAGCTGGGACGCGTATTTCATTGGGCAAGGTCGGACAGCTTCGAGAAGACATGGGCGCGTTGCCGCGCGAAGGCGCGCGACCTCTATCTGCGCGAGTGCGAAGAGCGCAAGGTCGAGCCTGACGCCAGTTTCCTTGTCGGGGTCCGCTTTCACACGTTCCGCCACGAAGCCACCTCACGGCTCTTCAACATGGGTCTCAATCCATTTGAGGTGGCGTCAATGACGGGCCACCGCTCGATGCAAATGCTCAAGCGATATACGCACGTTGAAGCCTCAAAGCTGGCGCAAAAGCTAGCGTAGCGCTGACGAGCTCGGGGAAGGTGTGCCCGAGCGATCGCCCCCCGCATACGAGTACGCGTCAAATTGCAGTTCGAAGCGCCAACGTTTGCGTGTTTCAGTGGCACATTTTTTTTGGGCATCGCCCAGACTCAGAGTCGACCGCCTTCAGGCTCAGCCGACTCATCTACTCGGCGCAACACAACCTCCTTTCGGGCCTGCGGGCGGTCACCAACTCGAAAGGAACCTCTAGATGAAGATGAATTCATGGGCCGGCGGCGCATTGGCCGTCACCCTCGCTCTCAGCGCGCAAGCGCAGACCTTTGACGTCGCAAGTTCGGTTGGCGGCCAACAGATCGCGGCCGCCCCGATCAATCAAGCCGACATTTACAACCGCATCGCCACCGCGCAAGGCACGGCCCACGCCGCCCAGGGCACAGCTAACGATGCACAGTGGCGCGCAACAAACGCGCGGCAGGCGGCGGACAACGCCCAAAGCTCAGCGAACTGGGCAGGCCAAGTTGCCCAAAACGCCCAGAACACCGCCAACCAAGGGGTCAGCTGGGCTGATTCCGCCTGGGGCTACGCGCGTGCGGCCAACATCTCAAGTTGCACCATGAGCAACGGCGGAACTCCCGCTGCCTTGATGAACTGCACCATCATTGCCGACAGTCTATTTCCCCATCCTCAGTAAACCGCTATCCCGAGAGGAATGCCGGCGGGCCTTCGAAAGCGCATTCTGTCGCCTCTGGCGCTTCTCATCCGATCATCAGGGCCCTCGATGAACGGCGCCTAGGGCCTGTTAACACTAATTGCGCGCATCGCGTGTTCAGGCGACATTGGCGGCATGGAGATCACACGAGCTCAGTTTGAGCAGATCGAGGACTGCTTGCCGACTCAGCGAGGCAATGTCAGCTTGTCGAACTTGCAGGTACTCAATGCCATCTTGTACGTCGCCGAGCATGGGTGCAAGTGGCGAGGCCTGCCCAAGCGGTTCGGCAACTGGCACACCATCTACACGCGCATGAATCGCTGGGCCAAGTCTGGCGTCTTGGACAGAGCCTTCGCGCAGCTACAGCTCGCGCAGGTGGTGCAGATCAAGATCGAAGCCGTGTCGTTGGACAGCACCAGCGTCAAGGTGCATCCCGATGGCACAGGCGCTCTAAAAAAAACGGTCCGCAAGCTATCGGCAAGTCCCGCGGCGGATGGAACACCAAGATCCACCTTCTCGCCGCGGACGCGCGCACGGCCGTAACGTTCTCGTTGTCGCCGGGTCAAGCGCACGATGCACCCGAAGGTCGCGAGTTGCTCAGGCGCTTGGGCGCGCCGAATCGGCCGCTGCATCTGCTCATGGATCGCGCCTATGAGGGCAACGAGACTCGGCAGCTTGCGCTCGACTTGGGCTTTATTCCGGTCGTCCCGCCATTGCGCACTCGCGTCGAGCCGTGGGAATACGACCGCGCCATGTACAAGCGCCGCAATGAAGTCGAGCGCTTGTTCCGTCGGCTCAAGGGCTATCGGCGCATCTTCTCCCGATTCGAGAAGCTCGACGTCATGTTCACCGCCTTCATCAGCTTCGCTCTCATCGCTGATGGCTTGCGTTTGTGTTAACAGGCCCTAGCCTACGGATCTCTGGTGTAAAGGCGAACTGGACCTTGAGGAGACCAGTTGGGGGCCCAGAGTCGGTGTGGCGGCATTGCGGATCGGCTCTGCGAACTCTGCTGTGATGGGCATGCCCAGCAGCCACCTTCCATCCAATTTCTGGTAGCACCCAGGGAACCGAGCGATCTGACCGACAGCGCCGTTCTTGTCCGCTTTGGGCTCAAAGCGCCATACGCGCTGCACATGCGCGTGAGCACCAAGCTGCCGAAGTCCGGCGGCTGCCCCCAGACTCACAAGTCGGGCGAGCAGCTGTTCGCCGCAGTGGACCGATCGCCCTGACGAGCGAACTCAGCTCCGGGCACTGCGCTTCTTTTAAATGCGCAGGCTCGTAGCGGGCAGAGTTTTGCCGCCAGCGCGAGACTGGGGTGGTATGACATGGCGCAATCGCAACGCCGTCGTGCGGATTCGTGTGCATCTGCCGCGAAGAAAAATCCGCTCCCTGCGAAATATATCGTCGTGGGACTGCTACATATCCCTCTCCAATCCGTACGAATGCCATACATTCTGATACATTTTGAATGTATGCGCTCACCGCGAGGCGCCGCACGCCGATCGGCGCCAAGGGTGATAACGCAGAGCGCCGAGGAGACGCATCGAAGTGATGGCGCGGAGGAGTGACACCCTTGTCGATCTGAACCTGCTCGCACGGATGCCGAAACAAGGAGAAGTTTTGCGAATCACCAACGCGCCGAATGCGGCTTCGCTGATGACGACGGCGCGCAGCTTCGGCAACTACGACCTCGCGGCCGCGCTCGCGGATATCGTGGACAACAGTATCCAAGCGGGCGCCGCGAACGTGTGGGTCGGCTTCGACCCAGTCGACGACGACGTTACGGTCCGAATACGGGACGACGGACGTGGGATGTCATACACGGATCTCGTTGCGGCGCTCCGCCCTGCGAGCAGGAACCCAGACGAACAGCGCGACGTTGGCGACCTGGGCCGCTTCGGCTGGGGTCTGAAATCGGCATCGCTTTCCCAGGCTCGCGTCCTGAGCGTCGTGTCATGGCAGGGCGACGAAGTTAACGCGGGCCGGTGGGATATTGACGACCTGGATGGCTGGAGCATGCACGTTTTCCAAGGTCCGGAGGCCGAGGCGCTCTTGGGAAGCCATCGTGCTTCCAACAGCGGCGCCGAGGTGATATGGACACGCTGCGACAGGCTCTACGACATCGGGCTCAATGCCACTGTCGACGAGAGGCTGAACGACAAGATCTCACAGGCGAGGAAGCAACTGGCTCTGGTCTTTCACCGCTTCCTCGCGGGCGACGGAGGCAGCAGGCTTGCAATCACGGTCCAGGGCATTCCCCTAGAGCCTGCCGATCCCTTCCTCAGCTCTCATCCCGCGACACAGTCTCTCGACGAGGAAGTCCTGCCGGTCAGGGGCAGCGAGAGCATCCGGGTGAGACCGTACGTGATTCCCCACTTTTCCAAGTTGACCATCGAACAGCGCAACCTGCTAGGCGGCCCGGAAGGTCTGGTGCGCAACCAGGGGTTCTACGTGTACCGGAACAGAAGACTGATCATCTACGGTACTTGGTTCAGGCTGGTCCCGCACGGGGAACTGTCGCAGCTCACGCGCATTCGGGTGGACCTTCCGAACACCCTCGATACCGACTGGAAGATCACGCTGGACAAGTCCGATGCCCAGTTGCCGGTCAACCTGCGCAGGCGCCTGCGGGAGGTCGTCCAGAGGTTTTCCAAGCGGTCTGTTGGCGTCCACCGGCACAGGGGCGTCGATCTGGAGCACGGCGAGAAGGCACAGGTCTGGAAGCGCAACGTTCACTCGGGACGCATCAGATACCAGATCAACAAGCAGCATCCCGTCATCCGCCAGATGCTCTCGCAGGCAAGCGATCCGTTTGTCGCGATCGAAGCGCTCAAGGTGATCGAAGCATGCGTGCCGGTGAACAACATTGCGCAGGACGCGCATCAGGTCGATGCCGGCTTGGTCCAGACCATCACAGACCCGGCCGAGTTCGATTCTCTGATTCTGGCGTGCTGGATTGCCTACCTAGGCCAGAAGAGCGGCTCGCCGTCCGCGAAGGATTTCCTTGCATTTGCCAAGCGCACCGAGCCAATCTCGGGACACTGGAAGTACGCGGAGAGTTACATCAAAGAGAAGGTGGAAAAGGAATGGAGTCTGAATCGTGAGTGAAGATCGTTTCAAGGCGATGCTCGTCTACCTGCAGATGACGATCGAATCCGAACTGCAGGGAAGGACCACCGTGGCCCCGGGCCAGCTGGACAAGGCGGTGTCCGAGCACGGCGGCATGTTCAAACTGTCGACGCTCGAGCACGAACGTGCTGTCAAGCACCTCGAGACGATATTTGGTACTCGACAGGACGATGGCCATCTTCTGCGTGCGGACTTCGCGGAGTGGTATCCCAAGGAGAAGGCGTCCATCGAGTTCCATTACTGGCGTCGGCTCGAGAAGTACTGGAAGGATCGCTCGATCCTTCCGGTTGACGTCATCCGATCGGTCGACCTAGTGACCGACGAGATCATGGGGTTCTTGGGAAATCCCAAGGATCGCACCGGCTGGAACCGCCGGCGGGGCCTTGTGATGGGGCATGTCCAGATGGGCAAGACGACCAATTATTCGGCGCTGGTCTCCAAGGCAGCAGATGCAGGCTACAGGATCATCATCATCCTCGCCGGCATTACGAACTCCCTGCGATACCAGACCCAGGTGAGGCTCGACCAGACATTCGTGGGCAAATCGTCGATCAGCGACGCCGCGCACTCGAAGATCTACGACGTTGCACGGTCGTTCGCCGGGCAGGAAGGCTACGTGGCGCGCCACCCTTACTGCGGCACCTCGCAGCTGTCCGACTTCAACGCTTCCACGGCCAACACGACGGGTGCACACGAGGGGAATTTCGCCGACCCGATCCTTTTCGTGACCAAGAAGAATCCCAAGGTCCTCGAGCGGCTGGCGGACTGGCTCAAGGGCCTGCGGCATGACGAGAAGCTGGATGGACCGATGCTGCTGATCGATGACGAGGCGGACAACGCGAGCGTCAACACCAGCACCAACCCGGACCGGGCCACCATCATCAACCAGCGAATCCGTTCGCTGCTGCACACATGCAAGCAGTCGACCTACGTCGGATACACGGCAACACCGTTCGCCAACATCTTCATCGACCCCGACACGACCGACGATTGGGACCGCGAAGATCTCTTTCCCGCCGATTTCATCAAGTCTCTGGATCCACCGGACAACTACGTGGGCTCGCAACGTCTCTTCGGCGACGACGGCGACCTTGCATCCTCGTGCGTCCGCGAAATCCCTGCCGACTATGTCGACCTGCTGCCCGTCGCGCACAAGGCCGGATGGAAGGTGTCCGCGCTCCCGGCGAGCCTGATCGACGCAATCCGTGAATATGTTTTGGCACGGGCGCTGCGCATCGCCAAGGGTGACGGCGCCCGACATTCGGCCATGCTGGTCAACGTGAGCCGCTTCAACGCGGTGCAGTCGCAAGTTCGTGATCTCGTCGAGAGCGAACTGACCGACCTGCGCTCGGGCATCGAGACATGGGCCATGGCCAGCTGGGAGAAGTCCCCGACGCTCCTGCAGCTCAAAAGGGTATGGGACACCGAATACGCGGACGTCGCAGGCATGACTTGGGACGAGATCCGGCCTCATTTGAACCACTCGATCTCTTCAATCTCAAGCCTCTTGGTGAACATGCGCGGCGGGACCATCGAGTATGAACGGTCGCCTTCGACCGGGCTTCACGTGATCGGCATCGGTGGCCTTGCACTCGCCCGCGGGCTCACGCTCGAAGGCCTTCTCGTCTCTTACGTGCTTCGGAACGTCGGTGCCGCCGACACCCTCCTGCAAATGGGCCGGTGGTTCGGATACCGCCCGGGCTTCGAGAATCTCTGCCGTATCCATGTCACCCCCGGACTGGTCGGCGACTTCCGAGAGGTCAGCGAGTCCGTCGAAGAACTGCGTGCAGACTTCCGGCGCATGGCGCTGCTTGGCAAGAAGCCTTTCGAGTTCGGACTCAAGGTCCGCCAGAGCCCGACCGGCATCGCCATCACGGCCAAGAACAAGATGCGCAGCGCCGCACCGCTCTCGCTTGCCGAGGATTTCAGCACCCGACACCTTCAGGCTTACGCGATCTATCCGACCGACGCGGTCAACCGAGCCAACCGAGCGGCCATCGACACCTTCGTTGCTGGCCTTCCGGCTATCGCTGCCGTGCCGCCGGCAAAGGATCGAAACGCCCTAGTCTGGAGCGGCGTACCCGTCGCGACCATCCTGGGCCTTCTGCGAACGATGGAGTTGCCGCAGACGGAATTCAACGCGCTCGAAATCGACGGAGCCAGCAGCCTTGTTGGCGCCTACATCGAAGACCGCGCGGCCGGCGAGCTGAAGAATTGGGATGTCGCGATTCCCTTCGTCCGACGCAAGGCCGGATCCGACAGTCACGTGGTTGCGTTCCCCTATTCCGCGTCCGCTGGGGAAGGAGACCTGCTATGCAGGTCGCGCGCAAGTGCGGTAGAGGATGGAGCCCTCGTCAAGATCTCGGCCAAGAACGCCGTCGCGTTCGGCGTGGACGACCTCAAGCTGGGCGAAGCGGACCGCCAAGCGCTGGAGGATCGCGCGGAAGCGATCCGGATCGAGGCGGAAGCAGCCGGCGACAAAGCGCCCTCGGAGGGCAGTCGGCTTGCAATGTCGCGCACGCGGCCGCTTCTGTTGGTGCACTTCCTGCAGCTGTCCGCGGCTTCGGGTTCCAGCCTTAGCCTTTCGTCTGACCGGGCGCAACCAGTCGTGACCATCAGCATCGTCTTTCCCGAGACCTCCATAGCCTGCAGGGCCCGCAAGTACTATGCGTCCCCACGGCTGATCCAGCTCCTTGCGGAGATCCGCGAGCAGGCCGAAGCAGACGAGGATGCCGACGATGAATGAATTCGAGTCCCGCTGGTTGTCAATCGCCGCCGCCGGCCACGCGGCCGGCCGATACCGCGTGAGCCCGGACCACGTCCTGGACTTCTATGTGCAGTACTCGATCAGCGGCGAGCGCGAGCTGGCGATCGAGATTCGAGGTTTCGAAGCTGACGAGTTCGAACTGCCTGCTTTCAGGAACATCACGATCGTGAAGGTCCCGTTGTCCGGCGGAATGCGTGTCGGTCTCACGCTCACGAGAGAAGGCTTGGCGCGCAACTTCTCCGTCATGTGCCACGACCTTGCCGAGCGCACCAAGGCGGCGCCGACACCGCGCGCAGCAACCGGCATGCTCCTAGCCGCCCTAGACAGCTGGGCGGAACTTTTCAGACGCCGAGAAGGTGACGGACTCACGGAAAACGAGGCGCTGGGGCTGATGGGCGAGCTCGTCGTCGTGGAATCGCTGCTGTTGGAGAGCCCGGCAGGTGCCGCCGCGATTGTTGGTGGCTGGCGCGGACCAGAAGGCGATGCACGGGACATCGGAATCGGGACCACCCGAATCGAAGTGAAGGCCCAGCGCGCGACCAGTGCCAACCGGCTGCGGATCTCGTCGCTCGCGCAGCTCGACGATCGTGGACAGAACGTGTTTCTTGTTGCCGTGCGGCTCTCGCCGGCAGCGTCAGGGCGATCGCTTGCTCAAGTCTGCGGCGCCGTGCGGGAAATGCTCGCGGGTCTGCCGGTTGCCCTGCACGCATTCGAACGAACCATTACCCTTTCCTGCATGGATCCGGATGCTGCCGTTTCACGTCAGCCGTGGGTCGTTGACGAAACACTGACGTACGCCGTGAACGATGCGTTCCCGCGGCTCACGCCCGCAAAGGTGGATTCAGGGGTCCTCGCAGTGCAGTACGAGGTCGGAGGCCCCCCAGTTGACCGCTGCCAGGTCGATTGGTCGGACCTGCTGGAGGCGATCGATGGCTGACCCCGCACAGACGTACGCCGATCTTGCCGGCGAGATAGCCATTGCGAGTACCGCGTCCGGCGAACTGAAGGTTACCGAATTCTTCAACATCTATGCGCTGCTTGCCGCGGAGAACGCGGATTCGCCGGATTTGGACTATTCCCCGGCGCTCAGCGAGAGCGGTCTGGGCTACAGGATTGACGGTTTTGCTCTCGACATTCCGGAAGGTGCGGAGGACCGCGCCGGCGACCTCCATCTCGCGGTCTGTCTCTTCCGTCAGGACCCCGAATTGCCGGTGATCATCGCCCGTGACGTCGACGCTGCAGTAGCGCAGGCGATACGCTTCCTGCGCGCAGCTCTTTCGAGTAGTGCGGTGGAGCTGATGGAGCAATCGAGTCACGACTACAGGGTGGCGATGCAGATACGCCACGTCTTTCCCAGATTGGCACGCGTGCGCCTGCTGATCTTCACCAACGCCCAGCTGCGAACGAAGCGCAAGGCATTCGAATCGCGTGCATTCGGGGACCTTGCCGTACACATCAACGTGTTCGACATCGAAAGGTATGCCCGCATCTCCAGCAGCGGAGCAGATCCGGTCGAGATCGATTTTGCGGAGGATTTCGGCGGAGCGATCCGATGCCTTCCCGCATCCATGGGCGACACAGGCTTCAGCAGCTACCTGCTCGCGATCCACGCGCCCGTGCTTGCACAAGTCTTCGCGCGACATGGCAATCGTTTACTTGAACAGAACGTCAGGACCTACCTGCAGGCCAAGACGAGCGTCAATCGCGGCATCCTCAAGACCATTGCCGAGGAGCCGTCGATGTTCTTCGCCTACAACAACGGCCTGACCGTCACCGCCTCGTCGGTCAAAACCGATCAGCTTCCCGACGGATCACTCGGGATCGCCCGGATCACGGACCTGCAGATCGTCAACGGCGGCCAGACGACGGCATCGATCCTCTATGCGCGCGATGGACAACGGTCAGACCTCGCGAACGTCCATATCCAGGTCAAGCTGTCGGTCGTGGGAGAGGAAAAGCTCGGCGAGGTCGTTCCGAAGATTTCGGCGTATGCAAACACGCAAAACAAGGTCTCACTGGCCGATCTCGCTTCCAACAGTCCCATGCAGGTGCAGATTCAGCGGCTTTCACGCGAGATACCCGCGCCTCAACTCGAAGGGGCCCTGTACGCGACGAAATGGTTCTACGAGCGCGCCAGAGGCCAATTCACGAATCTGTTCTCCTACCAGTCGGCCGCTCAGCGCAAGCGGCTCGAGGCCGAGTATCCGAAGAACCAGGTGATCACGAAGACCGATCTTGCCAAATACGAGTTGGCCTTCGAATCACGACCGCATCATGTGTCCGAAGGGGAGCAGAAGTGCTTCCAGCGTTTCATCGCAACCACCACTGAGACCTTTGGCGACGGGTTGGCAATCAACGAGTTCTGGTTCAAGTGTGCGGTGGCCAAGGCCATCATTTTCCGCAAAGTGGACACGGAAATCGCTCGGTCCGCCTGGTACCGCGATGCGAAGGGTCTGAAGGCCCAGACCATCGCCTATACGCTGGCAGCGGCGGCCCATGCATTCAGATCGGCCGGCATGCAGCTCGATCTGATGCGCGTCTGGCGGGATCAGTCGGTGCCATCGAGACTGCTCGACTGGATGATGGCACTCGCTGAGCGCATCCACCCCATCCTCAGCAACCCGCCCGGGGCGGTACGCAACCCTTCAGAGTTCTGCAAGAAGGAGTTCTGCTGGACCTTGCACGTCCAGCCGAAGATGGATGGCCTAAAGCCGGACATCCGGGAGTTTGGCGTGCCGCTGCAGGAGTTCGCGGCAGAGGCGGCGTCGGGAAAGAAGGAGTCCAAAAAAAATCGGGAACTCGACTTTGACATCGCGCTTGTCAACCTGATACCTCGGATCGTCTCCATCCGCGATCTGGCGCGGGGCAAGCAGCTGCTCTCCGAAAACAGCTCACGCGCCTTAGACAAGCTGGCTGGGGGACGACTGAATCTTCAGAAGGCAGAGAAGAACGCGCTAAAGCTACTTCTCGACCGGCTAGAGATCAGCTACTGAGCCTCCGAGCGGCACGCGGGTAGCCCAGGGTTTTCCCAGCGGCGACTCAGCGCGAGCCTGCGGTCATTACGCCATGCAGCCCGAATCTGAACCTTTGGCCATGCCGCGCCTGGTAACATCGCAGCCACTCACCCCTCTCCAGAATGTCGATTCCCATCATTGATCTCTTTGCCGGGCCCGGCGGTCTCGGCGAAGGATTCGCCGCGCTGCGCGACGAACGCGGCCGCGCCGTATTCCGCCTTGGCATCTCCATCGAGAAGGAATCCAGCGCTCACCGAACTCTGCTGCTGCGCGCCGTCTATCGGCTGCTGGACGGAACGCCCGACGAGCGCCACTACTACGACTACGTCCGCGGCTCCCTCTCTCGCGACCAGTTTCTCGCTGTTCCCGCGGTTGCACGCGCATTCCGAGAGGCCGAAACCGAGGCGCGCCAGTTCGAGCTCGGAAAGACAAAGGAGGCGCAAATTGACCAAGAGATCCGACGCGCGCTCGGAGGCAGCACTTCCTGGGTTCTGATAGGCGGGCCTCCCTGTCAGGCCTACTCGCTGGCAGGAAGAGCGCGCCGAACCAACGATGCCTCCTTTTCAGAGGACGTGAAGCACTTCCTTTATCGGGAGTACCTGCGGATCATTCGCGCGCACCGACCGGCAATCTTCGTCATGGAGAACGTCAAAGGCCTGCTCTCTTCCAAGCATTCAGGCGCCTCGATGTTCTCCCGGATCATCGACGACCTTGCGCGGCCGCATGACGGAGTCGAGTACGAGATCCGCTCAGTCGTGTGCGACGACCAGGGCCAGGGCCTCGCACCCGGGGACTATCTGATCGAGGCAGAAAAGTACGGAATCCCGCAGGCTCGCCACCGCGTGATCCTGCTCGGCGTGCGCAAGTCCGGCAACCCCGTTCCGTATGAGCTGCTCCAGCCAATGCGCTCGATCGGCGTGCGAGAGGCCATTTGGGACCTCCCGGCGCTACGCAGCCGCATCTCCCGCGGCGGGGACTCGCCGGCCGACTGGCATCGGGCCGTATCCAAGGCAAGCAAGCTCGTAAAGGGCTGGTCGGGCGGCTCGGTGACCAAGATCTCGGAGCGGATGCGGGCGTCAGCGGCGTCCTCCGCGTCCCTGTATGGGACCGGACAGGCCTTCCTCGCAGCCCCTCTGATCGAGGCTGGAGGCAATCTCACAGCCGAAGCGGCCGCATACAGGTCGTGGGTGCTACGGCCTAAGGTCGGTGGCATCCTGCAGCACGAGGCGCGATCGCACATGGAGGCGGACCTTGCGAGATACCTCTTCGCCGCGACCTTCGCACGGGAATACCATCGCTCTCCCAAGCTGCCCGAATTTCCGCCTCTGTTGCTTCCCGAGCACCGCAACGCGTCGAGCAGCGATGGCGCAGCGATCCCGTTTCCGGACCGCTTCCGCGTCCAGTGCGGACACGAGCCCTCGTCCACCATCGTCTCGCACATCGCGAAGGACGGCCACTATTACATCCACTACGACCCGGTCCAGTGCCGCAGTCTCACCGTGCGAGAGGCCGCGCGCCTGCAGACCTTTCCCGACGACTACTTCTTCGAAGGTACCCGGACGGAGCAATACACGCAGGTCGGCAACGCCGTCCCGCCGCTGCTTGCCAACCGCATCGCGGCGATCGTGTCGAAGATGCTCGTTCCTCGATCAGCTCAAGGCACTACCAGCCGATTTCGCCGCGCGTCAGCACCTGCCTGATCGGGCGTCTGACCAATCCACCCGCATAGCAGGGAGAAGTGCGGTGAATCAAGGCCATTAGCACCAAGGGCACACTCCCAGACAACTGCAACGCGCCAACCGAGCGCGATGAGCCGATCGATCGCAGCCTCGTCGCGCCGCACGTTGGAAGCGAACTTCGTCGCCCAGAAGGTCGCATTGCTGGACGGGGTCGTCGATTTCGAACATCCCTCATGGCGATGCCAGAAGCACCCATGTACGAATACGACCGTCCGATGCTTGGACAGGACGATGTCTGGCGAACCGGGCAGGTCTCGGCGATGGAGCCTGAAACGGTATCCGGCAGCGAACAGCTGCCTGCGCAGAGCGAGTTCGGGGCGGCTGTTCTTGCCCCGAATGCGGGACATCATTGAACTGCGCACTGCGGGGCTGACAATGTCGGCACACATCGGATGACCCGGCTTCAGGCGCGAGGCAAGCGCGAATCGTGCACCGGGGGAGACGGTTCGTTCGCTGAGCCTTGGGAAGGATTCGTCACGGACGCTCTCGACAACAGAAACTATAGCGGGCGACTTAAGTATGCCGGACAGGCAGACCGAACCGGCTCCCCAGACGCCCGCTCGCCGCCTCCGAGCGACTTTCTAGAGCACATCAACCGGATGGCAACGATGTGTGGCTGCTCGAGTTCGGGCCGCGGCTGCAACAGAACATGCTTGTTGCATGCCTCTGGTCGAGTGATCGGCCACCGGCGAGCCCGACCTCTCGTTCGCTGCCATTGCCGGCGAACCGCCGGAGGAGATCGCGGCAGTGCATCACGACCGCTGCATCATTCCGATCGAGCGGGAGAACGTCGACCCTTGGGCTGAAAGCCTGACGGTGCGAACCTAAAGGTCTCGTACGCGATCCTTGATGACCGCGAGCGGTCGTACTACGAGCAGCACAGGCTGGCGGCATAGCCGGCATCCGGAGCCGCCAATTGCCGGCCGCCGCACGGATTCGCGCAACTTTACACACCCCAGCCAATGAAGGGTTGTCAACTGTGATGTAAAGTGTCAACTTGCCTGTCAAGCACATAGTCGAGGAAAAGTAATATGGGGAAGAAGCTGACCAGCGCGCCGGTCTACTACACCGTTGCCCAAGTCCGGTTCAACCCGGTGCTGGATTTGGATGGGTACATTCCCGCCATCCAGTCCAAGATGCGGGAGGCGCAGTTTCCCGACTACAAGAAGGAAGTCTTTCAGCAACTTGTGCTGCCCTTCGGCGGAGGGGAACAAGGGCAGATGGCCGCACCGACCGTTACGCCGCAGGCGCGCTATCAATTCGGCGACATTGCTGGGCGCACGCTGTTCTTGCTGGAGACGAATGCCCTGTCGTTTCAGACCACGAACTACGAGACCTTCGAAATCTTTTCCGAGATCCTTCTAAAGGGACTCAGCATGCTGCACGACGCCCTGCGTCTCGATTTCGTGGAGCGCATCGGGCTGCGGTACTTGGACGCTGTTCAACCGTCGAAAGACGGCGAAACGCTGCGGGACTTCCTCGTGCCGGAAGTGCTGGGTCTTGCGCTGCGAGGCGAAGGTCAGCTTGAGCAATCGGTCAGCGAGACCATCGTTTCGACTGCCGCTGGGCAACTTGTGTCGCGTGTCCTCATCCGCCATGGACACATTGGCCTGCCCCTGGAACTGAGCGGCTTTGCCCCAACCATCGATCCTCGTTTTACCCAACGCGAAAGCCTGCACGCCATTGTTGATACAGATGCATCCATCGGCCAGCGAGAAGTGTTCGACCTGTCCAAGGTGGGGGCACGACTGACGGCGCTCCATGATGAAATCGTCAAGTCCTTCAATGCTACGGTTACCGACCATGCCCGGGCCTCTTGGGCCTAGAGGAGGGAACATCATGAGCACAGCAATGACCTATGGCGGCTGGGTTACCGACCGACCAGCCGCAACAGGCGTCACTTCCACCCTTGTTCGCTGGGCAGGGTGGATGACTGCTGCAGGTGCCGCATTGACCGGCATTGGCACTGGAGGCGAGCTTTCTCTGGAACACCTGCAACGGAGCGCTCAGCCGGCACAGCACAGAGTGTCCGCGTTCGAAATTGCGGAGGTCGATCAGTTTCGCACGCCTAGCGAAGACCTGTCGCGCATCCGCGCGGTGCTGAACCCGGCCATCTCCGACCTCGCGACCACGTTCGGCGTGTCGCGGCAATCTGTCTACAACTGGCTCAATGGCGCGCCCGTTGCAAACGAGAACGCTGCGAAGTTGCAGGACCTTGCCCGAGCCGCTGACGTGCTGGCGCATGAAGGCGTGAGCATCGATTCGGCCCTCCTGAAGCGCAAGTTCGCCAATGGTCGGACGCTGATGCAGGTTGCTCAGGCAGGTGAGTCCGCCAGGGAAGCTGCCCTGATGCTGATCCAGATTCATAGACGCGAGGCGGCGCAACGCGAACGCATGGATGCTCGGTTCGCGAATCGGGCGAAGACGCCCGCCAGCGCCGACTTCGACCTTCCTGCCCCCAACGACTACTCGTGAAGGTAGGACGTGGCGGAGTGGAATCGTGACACCCCATGGCGCCAAGGGCATCTACTGGGCAAAGACGCAATTGAAGCGTTAGGGCTTCCTCACGCGGCGGCACTCGACCAGACGCTCGCCATCGTCGCCAGCCACGACTGCGACCTCGCACAAGCGCCCGAAGGGGAGCCTGTCGTCGAGGTGGTCGTTGGCCGTCTGGTGGCAGACAGAGATGGCAACTGCACCCATGCCAAGAACGCCCGCAAGCTCCATGTCGAGTTTGCGGGCGCTGCCGTTTTCTGGACCGAGTTCGAGGCGACCGCCAAGATCTATGTCGACAAGCTCGCACTGAACGCATTTCTCCCTCGCGCCGATGCGAACCTGTCCCAGGAAAACCATGCAATCTTTCAGATGTGGCTGGCCAGTCGCTATCGCCGCTCGGCATTTCCCGACGAATTCGAGCGCCGCCTGGTTGCGAAGGAATTCAAGCTGCACGAGAAAATTGCCAAGGCCGTGAAGCCTCATGGGGAGTTGATTGTTGGCGTCTTCTTCGATGTGGACGAAGGTGCCGAAGTCACTCGCGAAGGCTCCGACGACACCTACACCCTCGACATCCTCATCCTGCACTCGGCTGACCCTGACTTCGAAGCGGCCGAGAAGGGGGCACAAACGGTGGCCAAGGCGATCGAGAAGGCATTCAGGGAAAAGCTGTTCGATCCCACCAAGACGTGGCAGCACATCGAACTGCGCTTCTGTGAGGTGGTGTCGGAATCGGTCCTGACCTACCAGCAATTCAAGCAACTGAAGCGCTGGAGGCTGGAGCACATCAGCCTAGCCGCAGAGCCGCCGCAGTCTGTGCTGGCCGAATAGCCGCCGCCAGATCGGCATCGCGGCCAACCCAACGTCGGCTGGTCCGTAGAATTGGTCGTGAGCGATGAAGCGAGCGGTTATCCCAAGTTGATCAACGATTGTGATGACAGCGACATCCGAAGCGCTGTTCGACGGTCGAACAGCGCCCAGGTCTTCGAGGGGTGAGACCGTCGCACAGTACCCGAGATCTGCCGTGTCCAAGGGCTTCGACCGTCGAGTGCGGCCCCGAGATCGCCCTTTACGAAGGGCGAGCGACAGTCGCACAGCCCCGGGGATCGACCAGATCGAAGGGGGTGTTTGACCGTCGAACAGTGCCCGAGATGCCTCTCTGCCAAGGTGTGCGACGGTCGCCAGAGGCTGAAATGAGCCTATTCCTCGATTTCGACGGCGTGCTGCACCTGAAAGGCGAAGGCTACCTTCCCAGCGACGGCACGGACTTCTGTTTCCTGCCGAATCTCGAAGCGCTGCTACGCGAGTTTCCGCATGTGCGCATCATCATCAGCTCCTGGCACGAGCGGCTGACCTTCAAGGCGCTGATCGCGCCGTTCTATGAAGATGGGTATTCCGGAGCATCGTGACCGTCAATTCCGGACGAACGTGACCGAGCATTCCGCACGAACGTGACCGGTGATTCCGGGCTCAACGTGACCGATTTCTGGCTGGTCCGGAATCACCGGTCACGATGGCGGAATCACCGGTCACGGCAGCGGAACGCTGCCGTACGTCAGCGTGTTGGTGTTGCGCATTTCATCCACCCCATGCGGGTAGCCTGCCCGGCTTTTGCCGGAGACAGGCTTGCCCGCACCAAGGATCAACATGCGCAAGATCAGAGACGTCCTTCGTCTCAAACTCGAAGCCCGCCTCTCCCATGAACGGATCGCGGCTTCACTCGGCATCTCCAAGGGCGTCGTGGCCAAGTACGTCGGCCTTGCCAGCGTCGCGGGCCTGGACTGGCCCACCATTCAAACGCTGAGCGACACGGCACTGGAGCGTCGCGTCGTGCAAGCCGGCTGGACCGCCCCTCGCACTACGTGCTGCCCGACTATGGCCGCGTGCACCAGGAGTTGAGGCGCAAGGGCATG